>CAYYID010000008.1:0-122609 GCA_964471915.1 uncultured Solibacteraceae bacterium
CCACGCTGGTGGCTTGCGAGAGAAAAGGAGGTTCTCTAGTACTATCTGTGGCTATAGTACTAGTAAGTACCAGTTCTGTCTAGGCGAAGAAAAGGGAAATTTTTGCCAGAAAGTACTACCAGGTCACCCCACGACCCGCCAACTGCTCCCGCAGCCGCTCTTCGCCCTCGAAGACCTCGGCGTCGATGCCCGCCTTCCGCGCCCCCTCGACGAAAACCGGCACGTCGTCGGTGAAGAAGCATTCCTCCGGCGCGCAGCCGGCGGCTTCGATGGCAGCCTGGTAGATCCGCCCCGACGGCTTGGCCGCCCCGACCTCGTACGAAAGGACCCGGCGGTCGATGTGCCGCAGGATCGGGTAATGCTCCGCGATGTAGTCGAAGTGCAGACCATTGGTGTTCGACAGCAGCACCACGCGGTTGCGCGCGGCGAGCCGCTCCATCCACTCTTCGCTGACCAGGGTATGCGGCAGGAAGATGGCGCTCCACAGCTCGCGAAATTCTTCAAGCGTGGCGGCGAAGCCGATCTCGCGGCAGAGCGCCGCGACGAATTCGTGGCTCTCCATCTGGCCGGTCTCGTAGCGCTTCACCAGATCGGTACGCCCGATCCGTTTCGGAATCTCGGCGGCGGGCACGCCGCAGCGGGCCTCCAGGGCGCGGTAGCCGCGCGGGAAGTCGAGGGGGACGATCACGTTGCCCAGGTCGAACAGTACGGCCTTGATCATGTAAACTGAGATTTGCCTCTGCTGGATATTGTCTCCAACCTGTAAGCGGTAAGTCGCCCGCGCCGGCGCCCGGCGCGTTCCCACTTGATGTGTGTCTCCGGAAGGAAACTCCGCATGTCCCTGTACGCCTGGGGTTGGAGCGACTGGTTTGCGCAGGCCTGCGCCGCCGCGCCCGATCTCGAACCCGCCCGTGTCTTATCCATCGAACGTGAACTCTATGCCGCCGCCACCGCGAGCGGCGAAACCGAAGCTGAACTCTCCGGCCGCCTGCGCTACACGGCGCTGACCGCCGAGGACCTGCCCGCCGTGGGCGACTGGGTGCTGCTGCGCGCCGGCCAGGTGATCGACGGCGTCCTGCCGCGCCGCACGCTGCTGGCGCGCAAGGATCCCGGCAGCCGCAGGGCGGCGCAAGTGCTGGCCGCGAACATCGACGTGCTCTGCATCACGGCGGGCCTCGACGGCGATTTCAATCTCCGGCGCCTGGAGCGCTACTACCTGCTGGCGCTCGACTCGGGCGCGCAGCCGGTGTTCCTGCTCAACAAAGCCGATGTGCATCCGGATCCGGCGGCGGCGGCGGAGGCGGTGCGCGCCATCGCGCCCGGCGCTCCGGTGCTGCTGCTCAGCGCGCTGCGGCAGCAGGGGCTGGAGCAACTGGATCCGTTCCTGCGGCCGGGGGTGACGGCGGCGCTACTGGGGTCCTCCGGGGCGGGAAAATCGACGCTGGTGAACGCGCTGCTGGGCGCGCCGGTGCAACCGACCCTGGCGGTGCGGGAACACGACTCGCGCGGGCGGCACACTACGACGCGCCGCCAGTTGTTTCCGTTGCCGAACGGCGCGCTGCTGCTCGACCAGCCGGGGATCCGCGAGTTGGGGTTGCTGGCGGGCGAGGACTCGCTCGGCCAGGCCTTCGCCGATATCGCGGAGTTGGCGCGCGGTTGCCGGTACGCGGATTGCGGGCACACGAACGAGCCCGGCTGTGCGGTACGCGACGCCGCGGCGCCGGAGCGGCTGGCGGCGTTCCGAAAGCTGCAGCGGGAACTCGCGTATCAGGCGCGGGAGTCGGATTACTTCCTGGCCCAGAAAGAGAAACGGAAGTGGAAGGCGATCCACAAGTCGATGCGGGATTTCTACAAATGAAGGGCGACGGCTCGATCCTGAGCTATGTCTCCAAACCGCTGGGGGGTTGGGGACAGTGTCCCGCGCATAGTTGAAGGTTGTACGGCGGTGGGCGGCCGGTTCGAATAGAATCGAGTCGCCAAACCAAATCCTCGAAAGGACACCAACCGCCGTGAAGGAAAGATACCAGATCGCAAGGCGCCGGGGGCGCCGGAGTGAGGAAGCACTGGACCGGTTCACGCAAGCCGGCGGGCAGTTTCTGCTGCCGCTGGTGGGACTGGTGGAGCAAGCGCGGCTGGCCGTGGACGACGTGATCCACGAACTGGGGCGCAAGACCATCGAGACGATCCTGGAGCTGAGCGCGCAAGAGGTAGCCGGGCCGCGGGCGCCGGGCAAAGCCGGCGGCGAAGTCCGCTGGCATGGTTCGCAGCCGGGCCGGGTCAGGTTGCGCGACCGGCAGCTGCAGGTGACGCGGCCGCGGTTGCGGCGCAAGGGCGCGGGCGAAGAGAGAGTGCCGGCCTACGAAGCGTTGCGCGACAATCCCGCGACCGCGGAGGCGATGCTGGGCAAACTGCTGCGCGGCGTTTCCACGCGGGAGTACGCCGAGGTGCTGCCGCGGATGGCGGCCACGGTGGGCGTCTCGAAATCGGCGGTGAGCCGCCAGGCCATCGCGGGCAGCGAGCGGGAACTGCGCGAGTTGCAGGAGCGGCGCTGGGAGCAAGTGGACCTGCTGGTGATTTACGTGGACGGACAGCGCTGCGGCGAGCACCACATTCTCGCGGCCGTGGGCGTGGACCGGGAGGGGCGCAAGCACGTGTTGGGCCTGGAGCCGGGAGCCACCGAGAACGCCGCCGCGGCGAAGCGCCTGTTCACGCGGCTGCGCGATCACGGGCTGAACACCGAACAGAAGTATCTGTTCGTGATCGACGGCGCGAAAGCCTTGCGGGCGGCGATTCAGGAAGTGTTCGGCGGCGAGCAACCGATCCAGCGCTGCCGCAAGCACAAGGAGCGGAACGTGCTCGACGAGCTGCCGAAGGAGCAGCACCCCAACGCGCAAAGCCTGCTGCGCGCGGCCTGGAAGTCGCCCACCGCCGAAGAGGGTCAGAAGCGCCTCGAGCAGCTGGCGCGTTACCTCGAACGCGATTACGAGCAGGCGGCCAAAAGCTTGCGCGAGGGCGTTGCGGAGCTGTTCACCTTGCAGCGGCTCAACGTGCCGCCGTCGTTGTGGAAATGCCTGGCCACGACCAATCTGGTCGAGAGTCCGCAATCCGGCGTCCGCAAGCGCACGTTGAAGATCTCCCGCTGGCGCGATCAAGCCATGGCCGAGCGCTGGGCCGCCGCGGCCTGGCTGGTTACCGAACGGCACTTCCACAAACTCGATGGCCACCGCGACCTCTGGGCTTTGGCCAACCTCCTGGGCCGCAAGCCCGCTGCCAGCGCCACTTCGCAGGTCAGGGTGGCGTAAGATGTACTCGCCCGCCGTGCCAACCTTCAACTATGCGCGGGACACTGTCGTGGCGGGCGGCGCGATCACGAGCGAGGAGTTTTACTTCTACGCTCCGTGGGGCGCGAAGCTGGCGGCGTACAAGCCGACGAAATCTCGCCACGAAGACGATTGTGTCGTCGAACAAGTATTTCGGTGGGAAGCTGATCAACCGCTCCCTCGAGACTTGCGGCGCACGACCGGTGCTTGCCGCTCGCTGACGCATCGCGGCCCAGATATAGAGCCATGTCTACCGGCGGCGGAGCAGCACGGCGGCGCTGGACTCCAGCGTCAAGAAGCGCTCGGCCAGCAGGCGCACCTCGCCGGTAGCGGCCTCCCAGACTTCGAAACGGCCCGCGCCGAGATCGTAGGTTTTCGGCTTCGCGGTGTCGTTCCAGTAGAAGCGGAACTCGGAATCCGCCAGCCGCCAGCGCACGGGGGCGTCGTCGGCGGGCACCTCTTTCACGAACGTCCGCAGCTTGGGGAAGCGCGTCCGGATCTCCGCATCGCCGGACGCGAGCACCAGGGCCTCGTACTCCATGCCGGCCGGGGTGACGAGTTTGCCGCCGCGGACCCGGCTGGCGAGCAGGGTGGCGCGGTCCAGGTGATCGTAGTCGCGCGTGGCGAGGGGCGGCGGGGCGGAGCGGTTCGGGGCATGCAGCACGGGCCGGTAGTAGGCGTAGCGAACGAGCGGCCGGCCTTGTTGCGCGATCACCTGCAGGCGCGCGATGTACTGGTTCAGGCGGGGGACCTCGCTCCAGATCGGGGTGCGCGGGCTGAAGTGATCGGAGAACGACAGCGAGCCGCCGAAGGGATACCAGCCGGGGTCCGGGCGATCGCGGTACTCGTAGGGAAAGCCGTGGTACACGATCTGGTTGACGCCGGACGCGAGCAGCGCGTGCGCATCCCGCTCCAGCGATTCACGGGTGGTCTGGTAGGCCTTGCCGGGGTGGACGAAGGCTTCGGCGGCGACGATGCGGTGATCGGCGAGGCGCGCTCCGGACGCGGCGAGCTTCAGGAAGTCGAGGTCGCCGCCGGCGTAGAGCTGTTCGGTTTCGGGGATGTCAGCGGCGGCGTAGGCCGCGAGCACGTTGGCGGGCGCGCCGTGCGCCTGGACGCGGGCGAGCAGTTTCTCGGCGCGCGCTTTCTCGCGGAAGGGGCGGAAGAAGCGCTCGAGCCAGAGGTCCGAGACGGTTTGGCGGTAGTCCTGGCGGACTTGCGCCGCGCCGTCTCCGTCATACTCGGGCGGGGAGTCGAACTCGCCGTAGGGCTCGGCCCAACCGGGCTGGCGGAGGAAGGGGAGCCACGGGGTGAGATCGTAGCCGCGCATTTTGCGGAACTCGGCGAGGAAGCTGTCGCTCCAGGGGAGCTCGGCTTCGACTTCGAGCGAGTCGCAGAAGACGGCGCGGATGGTGGATCCAAAGAACGCGGCGAGCGGCTGGCGCGCGGGCCCGAGGATCCGTTCCCAATGCGCGTCGAGGGCCGCGCGATCGAGATGGTCCATGACGAGCTGGGGTCCGGCGCCGGCGCCGCCGATGACGCGCAGCGCGGCGGGGCGCTGCTCGAAGAGGAAGATCTGCCAGGAGCCGGCCGGGACGTCCCAGACGACTTCGCCCGCGGGCGAGACGGGGAGGATGATGGCGGACTTGGGGTCCAGCAGGCCGGAGCGCTTGACGACGCGGCGCGGACCGAGGCGTTCGTCGCGGATCTCGATTTCGGCGGGCGAGCCGCGGAGGGCGACGGCGGCGATCACCTTTGTACGCGCGGCGAGCCGCGCGGACCAGCCCTCGGGCAGCGCTTCGGAGACGCCGGACAGCCGGGCCAGGCGCATGCCGATGTGCGGCGGGGAGGGATCGGCGTTGGGGCGCTCGCGGAAGGCGGCGGGTCCGGTGACGTAGCGGGCGATGGTGCGGAGTTCGAGCGTGGTGCGTTCGGGTGTGATGGCGTCGCCGCCGCCGAAGGGCCAGCCGGAGCCGAGCGTGAGGTCCAGGAACAGGCCGCGCCGCCGGGCTTCTTCGGCCGCCGCGCGGACCTTGGTGTAGAAGGACGCCGTGGGGTAGTCGTCGACGGCGGCCGCGGCGTCGCGGGGCAGGCCGATGCGGAAGGCCTGGATCTCGGCGCCGCCGAAGCCGGCGGCGTCGAGGAGGGCGACTTCGTTGCGCAACTGCTCGGGGGTGACGTCGCCGCCGGGCCACCACCAGCGGACCAGCGGACGCCGGGCTTTCGGCGGGTTGCGGAACTCGGCGCGGATGGTGTCGAGCGATTGCGCGCCGGCCAGCGCGGCGAGCAGCAGGCTAGCGGCCAGCCGCATAGCGCATTCCGGACCAGGTCTCGTTGAACGAGCAGACCTTGAATTCGTTGAGGCCCGCGGCTTTGGCGAGGCGGCGCACTACGGGTTGCGAGACGTCGCTGGAGCCGCCCTTGGGCCAGGCGATCCATAGGGTGGCCTTGCCCAGCCACTGCGCCACGGGATCGATGCCGCCCTCGAGTTCGGCGCGGTTGCCGACGAACCAGAGGATCAGGTCGCTTTCGCGGGTCACCTGGCGCGTGAACCTGACGCCGGGCGGCGGGTCGGGCACCTGGAATCCCGGCGGGGCCTGCAGCAGCGCGACGCGCATGCCCTCGCGGATGCCGAGCTTGTGGGCGAGCGGCGCGTCGGAGGCGATGACGGACTTGGGCACCACGGGATCCCGGAGGGGTTCGCGCAGGGCCTTTTTCAGAGCGGCGCCGATGCCGGACCACTTGGTGTAGGTCGCGTCCGGCAACTGGCGGCGGAGCTTGGCGGCCTTGTCGAGGTCGCCTGCGATGAAGACCAGCGGCACGTGGCGCGTGGCTTTGAGGCTGCGCAGGCCGAGCGCGACTTCGCGGCCGTGCGAGGGCAGGCGCGTGAGGTCGATCACGAAGGCTTGCGGCGGCTTTTCGCGGACGCCGGCGAGGAACTCGGGTCCCGGGCCCATCTTCCAGGCCACTTTATAGCCCAGCTTCTCGATGCGCTGCGCGCGTTCGCGCGCCTCGTCTTCGTTCCAATGCACCAGGCGGATCACGCGAGGTAGTATATCGCTCCGCGCAACGGCCCATTCTAGAGGGCGTTATCCACCGGATCAAATTTTTCGATTTCCCTGCGGCGGGCGTTTGCCCTTACACTGAACTCACTTCAGACATCCCAAAGTCACCAGACGGGAGAAGGCCACAAGCTTTCTCCCGTCACCCCTTTCTGCTAACCTGCCAGCGGTGACGCCCCTGCTGCTGTTTCTATGTGGCTGGCCGCCGCCCGTGCGGGACCTGCCGCTGGAGCAGGCGCGGGGGGAGATTCGCGCCGGGCGGTTCGATATCCGGATCGAGGACACGCGGAGCGAGTTTGCGGGGTCCGGCGGGCCGATCCTCCGCTACACCGTGGGTAGAGTGGCCTTCGAGGCCATGACCATCGGCGCCCGGGTTCTGACCGAACACGCCGGTTACCCGCAGTTCGAGATCTGGAGCAAAACCGGCGTTTCCAACCACATCCGGACCCTTTTCCGGTATGAGCGCGGACGCTACTGCGCCGTCCGGCACGAGGATCTGGAGCCGGCGGAAGGCAGCCGGGGCATCCGGATGCCCGGCGGCGCTTATCCCTGGCGGCTGGTCCGGACGCGGCCAGGCGACTGCGCTATCGCAAATCGGAATCGGTGATATCCAAAATTTCGATTAGAGAGGCGCGCCCGGGGCCACTAGACTGGAGGGATAGTGCTCGACGCACAGGGCGGCGCGCGCCTCCCCCAGGATTTCCCGCGCCGGTGGAGTGACGGTCTGAAGATCTCGAGAAAGACACAGGAGAAGCGATGACAGCGAAACAAGTTCTCGACTTCGCCAAGAAACACGAGGCGAAGCAAGTCGACCTGCGGTTTACCGACCTGCCGGGTCTGTGGCACCACATCAGTTATCCGATCAGCCAGTTGGAAGAAGACTCGTTCGAAAACGGCTACGGCATCGACGGATCGAGCATCCGGGGCTGGGCGGCGATCAACGAAAGCGACATGCTGCTGATCCCCGATCCGACGACGGCGTTCATGGATCCGTTCGCCGAAACGCGCACGGTGGTGATGATCGGCAACGTGCTGGATCCCATCACGCGGCAGCATTATGAGCGCGACCCGCGGTGGATCGCGAAGAAAGCCGAGCTGTACCTGCAGAACTCCGGGCTGGCCGATACGGCGTTCTTCGGCGCCGAAGCCGAGTTCTTCATTTTCGACAACGTCCGTTTCGACCAGAACGCGCACTCCGGCTACTACTTCATCGATGCCGAGGAAGGCCGCTGGAACACGGGCCGCGCGGAGAACAACCTCGGGTACCGCCCGCGGTACAAGGAAGGCTACTTCCCGGTGCCTCCGACGGATCACTATCAGGATCTGCGCAGCGAGATGGTGCAGACCATGATCGAGTGCGGGCTGCATGTCGAGTGCCACCACCACGAAGTCGCGACGGGCGGGCAGTGCGAAATCGACCAGCGCTTCGACACGATGGTGAAGTCCGCCGACAACATGATGCTGTACAAGTACGTGGTGCGGAACGTCGCGTACCAGTACGGCAAGAGCGTCACCTTCATGCCGAAGCCGATCTACGGCGACAACGGCAGCGGCATGCACGTGCACCAGTCGCTGTGGAAGGACGCCAAGCCGCTGTTCGCGGGCGATCTCTACGCCGGGCTGTCGCAGATGGCGCTGTGGTACATCGGCGGCCTGCTGAAGCATGCGCGCGCGCTCTCGGCGATCATCGCGCCGACCACGAACTCCTACAAGCGCCTGGTGCCGGGCTACGAGGCGCCGGTGAACCTGGCGTACTCGCGGCGGAACCGTTCGGCCGCGGTGCGCATTCCGATGTACTCGGCGTCGCCCAAGGCGAAGCGCATCGAGTTCCGGCCGCCGGATCCGTCGGCGAATCCTTATCTCGCCTTCGCGGCGCAGATGATGGCGGGCCTCGACGGCGTGCTGAACAAGATCGATCCGGGCGAGTCGCTCGACAAGGACATCTACGATCTCTCGCCGGAGGAGATGAAGAGCGTCCCGTCGATGCCGGCGTCGCTCGACGAGGCGTTGAACTGCCTCGAAGAGGACCACGGGTTCCTGCTGAAGGGCGACGTCTTCACTGAGGAGCTGATCGAGACGTTTATCAGCTACAAGCGCAAGGCGGAAGCCGACGCGGTGCGGCTGCGCCCGCATCCGTACGAGTTCGCGCTGTACTACGACATCTAAGCCGTTTCTGTCTTTGGGGTGGGAGTTACGCGGGGCGTCCCTTCGGGGACGCCCTTTTTTTCAGCCGGCGACGATCGCGATCGAGGCTGCGTTCGCGGCGGCGAGCAGGTCGTCCCGGTCGAGCAGCAGAGTGCGGCCCGCGTCCACCGCGAGCGCGGTGGCTCCGGTTTCGCGCATGGTGGCTATGGTTACCGGTCCCACCACGGGCACGTCGAAGAGGCGGTGGCCGCGCCGCTGGGATCCTTTGACGAGGCGCAGGGGCTTGCCTTCGACGAGCGCCGCGGCGCGCCGCAGCATCGCGTCGGTACCCTCCATGGCCTCCAGCGCGACGCAGGCGCGATCAGCGATGGCGACGCTTTGTCCCAGGTCGAAGGCCGAGAGCGCCGCGGCGATGCGGCGCCCGTAGTCGAGGTCGCGCTGCTCGTCTTTGTCCGGCTTGCGTTTCGTCAGCACGCCCTCACGGGCGATCAGGTCCTGCAGGAGCAGGGTGGACTCGACCAGCTGGATGCCTTCCTCCGCGAGCACTTTCGCCACGCCGCCGATGAGGGCGTCGGTGTTCTTGCCTTCGAGCGAGGCGAGCAGCTTGACGAGCTTCCAGTCCGGCTTGATGGAGGAGAAGATCCTGGCGTGCTTCACCTGCCCGCACATCATGACCTCGGTGATGCGCTCCGCGCGGCAGATCTCGATCAGGCGGGTCAGTTGGCCCAACGAAATCCAGTGCACGGGCGCGCCGAAGTTCTCCACTTCGCGGGAGGCTTCCTCCTGAATCGCGATCACGGTGATGTCGAAACGAAGGCGGCGCGCGGCTTCCAGGGCCAGAAGCGGGAAGCGCCCGTTGCCGGCGATCAAGCCGTACTTCATTGGGCGAGCCGGATCTCTCCGGCGTACTCCCCGAGCCCGTGGTTTTCCACCTGATGGCGTATGACCCAGGAGGAGACCCCGAACTTGGCGGCAATGTCGTCGCACTCGTTGTCGCCGACGCCGCCGGAACTCAGCTCCTCGCGGATCAAATGCGCCGGAGCCAGAAACTCGGCGGCGAAAGCTCGACTTCGTTTCTGTCTCGCAGACCGCCCAGGGGTCACTACGACGGGCTCAAGGTCGGCCCGAGTCAGAGATTCACCGAGCGCACGGCAGTAGGCGAACAGGCGCGATTCCATACGCGCGGGGCGGATACCGATTACGGGTGTCCCGTTAGCAGAAACGCCGGTAACCGCATGAATTTCGGCAGGTCCATTGAAATCGGCGGGCTGGGGTGTCTGCAAACGCGTCAGCAAGTCATCCAAGGTGAGGAAGCGGGTACCATTCAGGTTGAGGACTCTTCTAAGCTCGCGAGCCTCCTGGTAACCCTGTTGATGCGGAGCCTCGCTGGGATTTGTCACCGCGGGCAGGCGTGGCGGCGCCCATTCGCGACGCTGGGACCGGACGTCGTCGAGGAAACTCCGGATCAGTGCGATCTCGGCGGCCAAGGCCTCGGGTGCTGCCACCGCGAAGAAGTCTTCCGTTACGGTTCTGGGAAGCGACCGCATGGCATCCCGGATTTCCTCAACACGCTCCACCGGGAGATCGAACGGATCTAGGCCTAGGCGCGCTGCGTGTTCGCAGAATTCTCGATCCGCGACGTTACCCTCCGCTTCGAGGATCATCCGCCATTCGTCCGAAAGCCAAGTGCCGTGAATCCCAGCCCTGTCCAATCGCTCTAGGACAGCAGTGATCAATCGGGCAGCCTCGGCCTTCATCTCGCTGGCCGGCACCCGGAGCTCGGCACCGTTCAAGAATCGCAGTGCCGCATGACGGTGGGTGCTTGGGTTCGCCTTTACTGCGACCTCCCCCCCCTCCGGCCACAGCCAGAGGGCGGGCAGAGCAAAGCCCTCCCGTGCACCTCCCAGCGAGTGCCTCTCTTCCGCCGGAATCCCGGGCCTTTTCACCTCTTCAAACCAGAGAAACCACCAGTTCGCGGCGAGCCACTCGGCCAGCGGATACAACGGGATGGATATTCCCCGCCGGACGGATTCCGAACGGAAGTCGTGCAATTCGGTCAACACGACGTCCCCAGCATGGATCTCCAGCCGGCCCCAGGTCGCCGCCAACTCGGGCCCCTGGATGCCAGCCGCCTCCTCGGCCTCAAACTGAAAGCGCAGGCGATTCATCCTAAAGGTGTACGCAACCAGTCCGGAACTTCTTCTTCATCGACCGGCCACCCCTTGTACTCCCCGTGGGTCGCATTGGTAAGGCGGGCCTGAAACCACTGTTCCTGCTGAAAAACCCAGGCGTAACGCGGGAAGCCGCTCTCAAGCGGTCCCGCAACCCGATCCGCAAGAACAGCCTCCCGCAGCCACTGAGTCAGCAACTCACGTTGCTCCAGGAGCCGAGGGGGGCAAGTGCTGTTACCCACTCGGGGGCGAAAGGCGCCCGCGAAGGAAGGCGACGTTTTGTGCTCCGGGCTGCCGCGGTAGACCACGCGCTCTGCGGCGGCTTGCCGCGCTTCGGCGTTCCAGCCTACTCTAGCTCTCGGCCTCTTCCTTTCCCGGCGCGGCGGCATGCTTGTCCTTTTCCTAGGCTATCATCGCGCACTCATTTCACGAATCCGCGCTCCGCCGTGCGAATGAACTCCAACACTTCCTCGATTTCGGGCACGCTGGGCACTTCGCCGCGGATGCGCGCGATGGCCTGGGTGGTGTTCAGGCCGCTGCGCGTCAGCATCCGGAACGCCTGTTGCAGGGCTTCCACCGATTCCTTGGGAAACCCGCGCCGCTCCAGGCCGACGGCGTTCGCGCCGAAGATCCGGATCTCGCGCTGGCTGACGGTGGTCGAGTAAGGCAGGATGTCCTGGGTGACCACGCTGTAACCGCCCACCATGGCGTGCCGTCCGACGCGGCAGAACTGGTGGACCCCGGTGAACGCGCCGATCGTAACCCAGTTTTCCACCAGGACGTGGCCGGCGAAGGTCACTCCGTTGCCGAGCACGTTGTGGTCGCCGATGTGGACGTCGTGCGCCACATGCACGTAGGCCATCAGCAGGTTGTCGCTGCCGATCCGGGTCAGGCGGCCACCGCCCTCGGTGCCGCGGTGGATGGTGACGAACTCGCGGATGGTGTTGCGGTCCCCGATGCGGGTCTCGGCGGGCTCACCCTTGTACTTCTTGTCCTGCGAGGCGACCCCCACCGTCGCGTAAGGGTAGAAGACGTTGTCCTCGCCGATCGCGGCCGCGCCGTCGACGTACACGTGCGCCAGCAGCCGGGTGCGCGCGCCGATCTCCACGCCCGCGCCGATGATGCAAAACGGGCCGACTTCCGCGGTCGCGTGAACGACCGCCGCGGGATCGACGATCGCGCTCGGGTGGATCATGTCTTGTCGGCCAGCTTGCACAGCATCCGCGCCTCCGCGACGGTGACGCCGTCCACCGTCGCCACCGCGGCAATCTGCGCGAGGCTGGATTTCCGCTTGAGGATGTTCGCTTCGATGCGCAGCGAGTCCCCGGGCCGCACGGGCCGCCGGAACTTCGCCTCCTCCACCGTGGCCAGCAACACCAGCTTGTTCTTGCGGTCCTCGATGTGATAGAGCACCAGAACTCCGGCGACCTGCGCCATAGCTTCGACGATCATCACGCCGGGCATCACCGGATACTCGGGGAAATGGCCGACGAAGTACGGCTCATTGAAGGTGACGTTCTTCACGCCGACGATGCGCGTTTCTTCCATTTCGTCGATGCGGTCGACCAGCAGGAAGGGGTAGCGGTGGGGCAGGATCTCGCGGATCCGGTCGATGTCGAGGAGGGGCATTGAGTCGGAACCCATAGTATAGCGGGCCGTTACTTGCGCGCGAGCACGCCGGCGCCGACGGCGACCCGCACCGGCCGCTGCGGCACGGTGACGGCGAAGCGTCCGCCTTCGCTCGCGCTCCGCACCCACTGCACCACGGGAGCGCCTTTGGCGAAGTGGATCTCCACGGGCACTTCGGTGGCGAAGTCCTCCGGGACCTTGGTCTGGGACACGGCGCCGGTAACGCGGAAGGCCGCGCCGCGTGGCGTCACGGCGTGCGTCACGCTCAAGTGCGGGATGCCCGTGCCGTAGACCCAGGTTTCGAAGAACCCGGTGAGCTTGGGGTCAACGGACTTGGGCGGCAGGAACTCGACGCACAGCTCGCGGAACTGTTCGGTGGAGAGCGGCTGCTGCCGGTACCGCCGGCACAGCTCGAACAGCATCTTGCGGAAGTTCGCCTCGCCCATGCGCCCGCGGAGCATGTGCAGGATCCAGGAGCCCTTTTCGTAAGTGATGGCGCGCCAGGCGTCGGTGGCGAGCGAGGTCAGCCGCACGCCCCAGGTGATCGGACCGGCTGACTCGAGGGTTTTGCCGTCCCGTTCCTGCAGCAAGCGGTCGCGGTAATCGCTCAGTACATCGGCGACGCCCCGCGCGCCTTTCTTCTTTTCGAGGTACAGCAGCGCGGCGTAGTTGGAAAGCGACTCCATCAGCCATTCGTCCTGATATCCGGCAGCCGTCACGACGTTGCCGAACCACTGGTGCGCCGTCTCGTGGGCCTCGATCAGCTCGGAAAAGAACAACTGCTGGCGCGAATCGCGGAATGCGGCCGGACGCTGCGCGGGGTCGAGGTACGCGATCGTCGACAGATACACGAGGCCGGGGAAACCCTGGCCGAAGGCGCCCGGGATGGGCGACACCGTCAGCGCCGGCAGGGCGGGCGGCCCGAACTGCTGCGTCATGAAGTCGAAGGCAGCGCCAATGTCGCTGGCGATGGTCCGCAACCGCGCCGTGGGATCCACAGGCGCCGCCGGCACCACGATCTCCTGCGGCCGCCGCGACGGCATCCCCGGGACCGGCGAGATGATCACCGTCGCCCGCGGCGTCAGCGCCGCTTCGGCCCGCCGGTTGCCGAAGACCTGCACCTTGCCGGCGCTGGCCCGCTCGTAGTTGCCGAGATTGAAGCCGAACAGCCGGACCGGCTTCTCCGTGACGCAGCGCGTGATCCGGACGTCACCCTCCGTGCGGTCGTCCCGCACCTGACCCGGGGTGGCCAGGCTGAACTCCTTCGGATAGCGGAAGGTTACGTCGTGGAGCGCGAAGTTCAGGCCGCGCCGCGGGTACCAGTTCGCCCGCGACCCCACGAAATACACCTGGTTGCCGGCCTGGGTGATCACCTGACCCGCGTGCCGGAATTCCAGTTCGTGCCGCGATCCCGGCGCGAGTGGAGCCGGCGCGGCGACCACGAAGGTGTCATTGTCGCTGCCCCTGAGCGCACCGCCGCGCAGCGACTCCCGGGCGAAGATCTCTACCGGCTGGCCGTCCAGTTTGGCCTCTGAAACGCTCATGCGCCGCGACAGCTCGAAGGATAAGGCGCGGGTGGGGCCGCCCGTTACCTCGAAGCGCAGCCGCGTCACGGCTTCCAGCGACAGGTCGGGCTTCAGCTCGGCGGCGATCGTCACATGCGACACGCTTACGGGATCCGCGGGCGGAGGCGTCCGCTTGCGCCGCACCGTGCGCGATTCGAACGAAGTCCAGATGTCGTAGACGGGCCGGTCGTTGCGCACCGTTAACTGGCCGGCGACGATCTGCTCCCGGCCAAACGGGTCATGGATCACGTCGAAGTTGCCCAGGGTCTTGCCGGAGGCCGCCAGGAAGAACAGGCCGCCTTCGCGCGGATCCAGAAGGTCCTCGAGGATGCGAACCTCGAAGCCGGTCTCGATGTTGCGCACGATGGGCGTCCACTGAGCCGCCAGCAGGGCCCCCATTTCCAGGCTCTTGGCGCCGCCAGGCGCTAGCTGGGCGTAGAGCTGGTCGACGGTGTTGTCGGTCGCGATCAGCAGCGCGCCGCTGATGTGCTCGTCGAGCGCCGGGGAGTTGGTGAACGACGCCAGGGATTGCCGCTCTCCGCGCGCCGGCGGCAGCAGGATCACCTCGCCGTCGCCCCCTTCGTTGTCGGCGCGGAACACTGCCGCCGTGCGCCGTCCCGCCACCGGCTTTCCGAAGATCAGGTAACCGTCGGTGAAGAAGACCCGGATGTCTTCCCGCTGGAAGGACAGGTCGCGGACAGGGAAACAGGCCTCCGGATCGAGGGTTGCGGCCCGGATCTCGCGGTCCAGTTCGGCGGGCGATTGCGCGGCGAGCGGCGCGGCCAGCAGCGCCAGCAAGAGAAACTTCACTTCTCCACTATGCCATCTCCGGCGCGTTGCGCCGGGGCCATCTCCGGCGTGTTGCGCCGGCTACTGCGCCGCCGGGCCCTTGATCTCGGCGATCAGCTTCTTCGCCGCCTCGGCCACCGGTTGCGGCAGCGTGGCGTACTCGAGCGACATCGCCTCGTTCTGGCCCTTTTCGATCGCCCAGCGCAGGAACGCCTTGATGGCGCCGCGCTTGGCCGGATCGGCGATCTGCGCCGGCACTACCAGGTAGGTGTACGAGGTGATCGGGTAGGCGCCGGCGTTCGGCGCATTGGTGATGGTCATCCGCAGATCCGCGGGGATGTCCTTGAAGCCGTCGGCGGCGGTCGTGATGCTCTGCAGGTCCGCCTTCTGGAACGCGCCGGCGGCGTTTTTCACCGCGCCCCAAACCTCCTTACGCTGCATCGCGTAGGACAGCTCGACGTAACCCAGGCTATACGGAGTGTTCTTCACCATCTCGGCGATCCCGTCGTTGCCCTGGGCGCTCTTGCCCACCGGGAACTTCACCGTAAAGCCCTCGCCCGGCGACTTCTTCCACTCCGGGGAGACCTTCGAGAGGTAGTCCGTGAACACGTGCGTCGTGCCGCTGGCGTCGGCGCGATGGAGTGCGAGGATCGGTTTCGCCGGCAGGTTCACGCGCGGATTCGCCTCAACGATGTCGGGGTCGTTCCAGTACCCGATGCGGCCCGAGTAGATCTGCGCGAGGATCGCGCCCGTGAAGTTGAGGGGCTTGGTGACGCCCGGAACGTTGTAAACCGGCACCACGGCGCCGATCATCATCGGAAAGTGCAGGACCTTTTGGCCGAGGGCTGCGATCTCCTGGTCGTTCAAGGGGATGTCGCTGGCCGCGAAGTCCACGGCGCCCGCTTTCAGGCGCGCGATGCCTTCTCCCGATCCGACCGCCTCATAGGCAATCACGCCATCGCGGCGCATGTCTTCTTTGCCGGTGGTCTTGAACAGCTCGAACCACTTCTCGTAAACCGGAGCCGGGAACGTCGCCCCGGCCGCCTTGAGCTGCACCGGTCCGGTTTCGGTTTTGGGCGCGTCGCCACAGCCGGTCAGGAACACTGCCAGGCCGGTGGCCAATCCGTACGTAAGAAGAGAGCCTGCCTTCATAAGCGATCAGTGTATCGCTTTGGCGGAGGGGTCCGGGTTAAGTTCTCGTGAACGCCTTACTTGCGCAGCAGCTCCGGATAGAGTTTCTTCAACTTCTCCACCTTCGGAAGCGCGTTCACCACCACGTAGCCATGGCCCGGGTTGTGCTGCACGAAGTCCTGATGGTAGCCCTCGGCCGGGTAGAACTTCTCCAGCGGCGACAACCGGGTGACGATGGGCTTGGGGAAGGCCTTGGCGGCGTCGAGCTGCGCGATGTACGCCGCGGCGACCTTCTTCTCTTCGGGGTCCGACGTGAAGATCGCGGAGCGGTACTGCTTGCCCCAGTCCGGGCCCTGGCGGTCCAGTTGCGTGGGGTCGTGCGCGACGCTGAAGAACACCTTCAGCAGGGTGCCGTAGGAGATCTTCGCCGGGTCATAAGTGATTTCGATGGCCTCGGCGTGCGCGGTGACGCCTTCGCTGACTTTCTTATACGTCGCCGATGCGGCGTCGCCGCCGGCGTAGCCGGAAACTACCTTCTCCACGCCCGCAAGCGGCTCGAAGACGGCTTCCGTGCACCAGAAGCAGCCGCCCGCGAACACGGCGGTGCGCTTGCCCTTGGCGGCGCGTACGTCCTGCGCGGGGGCGGGGAAGTTAGAGGCGGCGTTCACGGCGAAGGCCGCGGCGAGCGCCCAGGAGAGGAGGGAGGCAGTGCGAAGCATCATGATGTTTTCTTACCTACAAGATAGATCACCGCAGCCCCGCCAAGGATTCCCGAAGTTACGTACCGGGGTCACGTTCGCATGCGGAACAGGAAGTACAGGCCCGTGAGCGAGAACAGAGCGTCCGGGGACCACGCGGCGAGCGGCGCGGGCAACTGGCTGACATTGCCAACCTGTTCAAACAATTGGGAAATTGACCAATAGGCGAGGGCGATACCGATGGACATGCCGACCCCGGTCATGGCTCCGCGGTTGCCTGCCAGGAACGCGAACGGGATCGAGATCATGGCCATGATGAAGGCGAACATCGGCACGGCGAACTTCTTGTGGAACTGCACCTGGAGCGGGACGGTGTTGAAGCCGCTCTGCTGCAGCTCCCGGATGTAGGTGTCGAGTTCCTGGAAGTTCATTTGCTTGCCCTGCTTCACTTCCTTGACGAAATAGTCCGGGGTCTCGCGGAGGTCGGCGAAGGTGGCGGTGCGGCCCTGGAAGTCCTGGAAACGCTGGCCGGGACCGCGGAAGTCCCGCGCCCAGCCGTTGGAGAACACCCAGGTGTTGAGAGCGGGTTCCCAGCGGGCTTTCTCGGCCGAGATCTGGCGGCGCAGGCGAACCTTGTCCCAGTCGATGTCGAAGACCGACACGCCGAGCATCTCGTTCTGCTTGGGGTCCAGGTACTTGTAGTAGAGGATGCGGTCGTCGAGGCCGAAGATCCACTTGCGGTCGGGCCGCAGATAGGTTTGCGTGGGGCGTCCCTTGATCTCGTCGCGGATGGCGTCCTGGATGCGGTTGGCCTCGGGCACGATGTAGTGGTCGAACGCGAACAGCGTGCCTGCCAGCAGCAGGCTGGTGATCAAAATCGGCGCCATTAGCCGGTACTGGCTGACTCCGCAGGCCTTGAAGGCAGTGACTTCGTTGTTCTTGGTGAGCAGGCCGAAGACGATCAGTACGGCGGCGAGGACGCTGATGGGTACGAAGTCGTAGAGCAACTTCGGCGTCAGGAAGACGTGGTAGCGCACCACGCGGGCCATCTCGATCTTGTTCTTCAGCACGTCGCTCAGCAGCTCGAAGAACGTGAAAACGTGCGTCATCATGACGAAGCTGAACAGCAGCACCGCCAGGTAGTACAGGAAGCTGGTGAGAACGTAAGTGTCGAGCACCTGCGGCAGCAGGCGCACGCGGACCCGCTCGAAGGGCCGCTGGGCGAGCGTCGAGGCGCCGCGAATGGGTCCCCGGACAGCTTCGTACGCATTGAGGAAGAACGCCCGGATGCCGCCCACCCAGTCGCGATCGCCGGGGCGCTCCATGCGGACCATCATCACGAGACCCACGGCGGCGAACAGCACGTCCGGGATCCAGACGGCGATTTCGGGCGGCAAGGTCCCCTGGCGGGCCAGGCCGATGAGGCTGATCAGCCCCATGTAATAGAGGAAAGCGAGGCCCGCCGTGATCACCACCGCGGAACTCTTGCTCTCCTTGCGCGAGGAAGCACCGAGCGGGATCCCGACCAGCGCGAGCAGGACGCACGCCAGCGGCAGCGCGAAGCGCTGGTGCAATTCGATGCGCGCCTCGAGTAGCGCGGCGCGGTCCACGTCCCGGTCCCGATACGCCCGCTGGTAAAGCGGCAGCGTGTCGGTCTGGATGGAGGGACGCGTGGCGCGCAGTTCGCCCTTCTTCTGCGCCTCCAGCAACTGGTCGCCCTTGGGGAAGCTGGAGATCGTGTATTGGGACGTGTCCCGGCCGGCCTCGTAGGTGGAGCCGTTTACCAGCGAGAGCTGGATGCGGTCCTGGGCGACGTCGGCGGTGACGACGGCCTGCGCCGCCAGGGTGACGCGCGGCTCCTCGCCGCGTTCCTGGGCGGACGGGGGGCGCTGATCCGCGGGCGTGACGTCCGCGATGAACAGGTTGCGCCAGCGCGAAACCGAGCCCGGCAGAACGTCGCCGACATAGAGGATCCGGTTGGGGAAGCGCTCGTCGAAGACGCGCGGCTGCAGGTCGGCGGTCAACTGGGCGGCCAGCACCTGGTTGGCGACGCGGTAGCGTTCGCGGATGCTCCACGGGGTAAGCCACAAGGAGCAGGCGGCGGTGACCAGCATGATCAGCGCGGCGAAGCTGAGGATGGGCCAGGCGATGGCGCGGCCCGGTTGTCCGGCGGCGCGCAGCGCCGTGATCTCGCCGTCAGCGGACATGCGTCCCAGGGCGATCAGGATCCCGACCAATACGCCGAGCGGCAGGGTAAACGGCAGCACCTGCGGAAACACCAGGCTGAACAGGTAGGCGACCGTTCGTCCGCCCGCCGCATTGCGGACCAGGAACTCGAAGAGCTGTCCGCTGCGCTGCAGGAAGAGCACGAACGTGAACAGCACGAACCCCAGCGTCGCGCTGGCGGCGATCTCCCAGAACACGGTCCGGCGCAGGATCCGCATGCGTGTCCTCTACTGCGTGGGCGGCGGCGGCACCAGGGGAGCTTTGAAGAGGTCCGACTGCTGCCGGTCAAGTTCCACGTCGTCGATGAGCAGCCCCGGAGCAATCACCGATGCCGGGGCCAGGAAGCCGGTGCCCGCTGAAGCCGCGAGCGGCGCGGCGTTGTTGACGAACTCGAACAGCGCGGTCTCCCGCGAGGCCGCGGTGATGTCGCGCAAGGTCTTGGCGCTGAGGCCGCGAAACCGCAGCCCGCGGACCAGTTCCTCCCGCCCGTCGGGGTAAACGCGGTAGGCGAGGATCGGCGGGCTTACCAGGCGTCCCTGGCCGGCCGTGGTCAGCATGGCGCGCAGCTCGCCCAAGCCGGCCCCGGTCGGGTAGTCGAGCTTCCGGATCAGGATCCCGTATGGCTTGCCCCGCTGCTGGATCTGCTCGATCAGTTTCTTCTTGAGGTCCGCGAGCGGGACGGTTTCCGAAGCCTTCACCACGAGGTTGCTGATGGATGCCGCGTAGTGTCCGAAGCCGCCGGCCAGGCGCGCGTGGCCGTTGCCCACGGCGAAGCCCTTCACGGGACGCCGGGTGAGCAGGAAGTTCTTGAGCACGCCCTTCTCGGCGACGTTCACCGCGACGCCGCGCTGACCCTCGAGATCGAACTCGTAGTAGCCGGCCAGCGGCTGCCCCTCCCAGGTCTTGAGCGACGGGTCATCGGCGACGTCCATCCATTCGGGCAGGATCTTGGCGCCGAGGCGCGCCTCCAACTCGCTGGGGGCGTAGGGGAAGGGACGGTTGGGGTCCGAGATCGGCTTCTGGGGCACACGCAGGGCGTCGCCGAGCAACTGCGCGAGCAACTGCCCCGCCGCGGCGGGCTCGAACAACACCGGACCGGCATAGCTATCCCCGGTGGGGGCGGCCAGCAAGGCGCGCAGATTGTCGCCGGTCTCCTTCATTCTTGCGAGCAGCACTGTTTCGTTCGGCAGCCGCCGCGGATCGAGCACGGCGGCCTGGTAGCCGTCGCGCACCACCATGCCGTCGGGAGCGATCGCCTCGGCGCGCATGCGTGCGATACCCAGGGTGTCGTCGTAGCGGAGTACGCTGCCCTCGTTGTTCACCAGGAACGTTTCTCCCTCCAATACCTGGATCTCGACATTCGAGGTCAGCACGTCGGGATAGGCGCGCATGGCCGCCGAAACCTGGATCACGCGCTTGCGGAGCGTTTCGGCATCCCAGCCCCCGCGCACGGCTTTTTGGATCGCCACGACCGGCGCGGCCTTGTAGAAATCGGGCTGGCGATTGGGGTCGGCGGGGACGTTCTGCAGGCTGGCGCGCTTGCGGCCAATTGACTCCAGCGCCGCCTTGAAGGCGCGGTCCGTGGCCAGCCAGAAGCAGTGCCGCAGGTACGCCTCGTCGTCGTCGAGCGGCCACTGGTCCGGGTCCAACTTCGGCGCGCGCGTGAAGCCCGTGCCCACGTGACCCGTATTGTCGAAATCGTAGGAGCCGACGCGTACTTCCACCTGCGGAACGCGAATCCGCGTGATGTTCGAGCCGATCAGCGCTCCCAGCGAGGCGCTGGTGTTGAACTGGCTTGCGTCCGAGATCTGGTACTGGATGAAGTACGGGGCGTCGACGTCACCCACCACGCGGAGCGCGCGGGAGCGGTCGATCTCGCTGCGCATGGCGCGGATAATGGGGCTGTCGTCGCCGGGCCGGGGCTGCGCGGCCAGGAATCCGGCAGCGCAAGCGGCCAGAGCAAGGGGCCGGATCATTGGGAGCCTCCAGCCGCCGGGCGCGGCAGATACGGGCGGCTTTCGGTGGACACGGGCTTGCGCTGCACCTCGATCTCGGAGACCAGGATCGCCGGGGCGACGGCCGAGACCGGGACCTGTCCGGACTCCGCCCCGCAGTAGCCGTTGAACACCGCCGGCTTGTCCGACGTCGCGACGATCTTCGCGAAGCTCGCCAGCGGCGTGCCGACGATGTCAGCGCCGCGCACCAGCTCGTCGGGCCGGTTGTCCGGAAAAACCTTGTAGACCACCAGCGGGATCACCGTAAAGGCCTGCAATCCCTGGCGTCCGGTGGTGGTAAAACCGCCGGTGACCTGCGCGAAGTAGAGGCCGTAGGGCTTCTGCTGCTTGCGGATTTCTTCCTTGAGCATCTCCCGGAGCCTGGCTTCCGGCACCGCATTCGAAGATTCGACGAACATGTTCGACTGCCGCGAGACCACCTCGGCGCCGGGCTGCCGCCGGCCGTGGCCGTTCGATTCGGAGAACCCGGGGATCGGCGAGCGCGACATCAGAAACGTTTTCAGCACGCCCTTATCCACCAGCGTGACGGGCCGCGCCTTCACACCCTCGTCGTCGTAGGCATAAGCGCCGAAGAGGTCTTCGCCGGCGGCGGTGGCGCGCCCGGGGTCGAAGGTCACCGACAGAAACGCCGGCAGCACCGGCTGGCCAACGCTCTTGGTGAAGGTCTGGCCTTCGTTCTCGTCTTTCTGGCGATGGCCTTCGATGCGGTGGCCGAAGATCTCGTGGAAGAAGACGCCGGTGGCGCTGCCGGAGAGGATGGCTGGGCCCACGAAGGGATCCACCGGCTTGGCGGTCAGCAGGCCGTTGATCTCGCCCGCGACCTTCTGCACCGCCGCGAGAATCGCGGCGTCCTTCGGGAGCTTGCCGGGGTCGTCCGCCTCGAAGCTCTCGGTGCTGATGAGGTCCGTGCCGTCGGCGGCCTTGCCGCGGGCAAACAGGCTGACACGCGCGAACAGCCGGCCGTGGCGCACTGACGCGCCCTCGGAGTTCACGAAGTACTTGGTCTCCCGCTGCGCGGACACCGAGATCCCGGAGTTCAGCACGTTGGGATGCTTGGCGAATTCCGCCGACAGCTTGCGGAGCCGCGCGGTCCAGTCGTCCCGGTCGAAGCGCAGCGCGGGCGGCGTCGAGACCGCCTTCTCGGGGGCAGCGGGCGAAAAGTCCGCGGCGGTGTTCGCGTCGGCAGCTTTCACCCGTTCATCGGTCTTCACCTGGATGAGGCGCTGGGAGGCGGCGCGGTACACGCGGTCCGTTTCCAGCCACACCCGGCGCGAGACGGCGGCCGCGTCGTCGGTGAGCGGGATCGGGATGCCGCCGGTGAACTGGGCGCGCTGCCCGCGGATGGGACGATAGTTGTCGAGTTTGGGGTCGCCGAGACGGAGCGTGACGTCGAGCACGCGCGCTTGATTCCGGTTCTGGCTCTGGAGGGATCCGAGGTTCGCCGAGATCGTTTCGGCCTCCACTTCGGTGACCTGATAGGCGAGGAAGTAGGCCGGCGGGTCGCCCTTGACCTTGAGGACGTCGAAGTTGCGGGTCAACTCCGAGCGCAGGATGGCGAGCAGGTCGGGGGCCGGGGCCTGGGCGTTCGAGGCGGCGAAGCACCAGGCGAGGAGAAGGAACAGCTGTGCTTTCACTTCTCCCAAGGATATCAGTGTCCGGGTGCGCGACCCGGAAGTTCCGGCGCCGCCGCTCTCAGGCGGTGAGCGCCACGACCCCGCGTTCCTTCAGGCCGCTGAGGGCCAGGCCGTACCGCCCGCGGACTCCGGTCTTCTCGAAGATGTGCTTGAGATGGATCTTGACCGTGCCGGGCCGGATGCCCAGTTCCGAGGCGATCTCCTTGTTCTTAAAGCCCTGTTCCACCAGCTCCAGAACCTGTTGCTCGCGGGCGGTCAGGTCGGTGCGGGAGTAGCGCTCGGAGCGGGTGGCATCGCGGAAGACCGAGTCCTCCATCCAGCTCTTGCCGGCGGCGACCGTGCGGAGGCAGGCCAGGATCACCGGCAGGGTAGCCGACTTCCGGAGCACACCCCGCGCTCCAGATTGCAGAAAACGAAGGGCTTCGGCCTCGGTAACGGACACCCCCCAGACGACGATGCCGCAGGCTGCGTCGCGCTGCGTGTCCAGCCATTCCAGCATCGACTGGATGCCGAAGGTCTTGTCGACGATCAGGAGGTCCGGTTTCTGGCGGCGCAGCAACTCGCTGGCCTGGTTGAGGTTACCGACGGCTTGGCCGAAAGTCAGGTCGTCCGCGGCATGGACCAGGCAGCGGAGACCCTCGGCGGTGATGGGCTGCGATTCGCAAATGGAGACGGTCTTTTTCATTTCGCGCTTTCTTGTGTTCGAGTTAACGGGTCGTAAGGCAATCGCTGCAAACTCTCTTCGACCGGTGCTACCACTTGTTTAGTGCGTTCAGGAAGGAAGGTCTCTCATGCTATGATCAGTTCTGGCCGATGTTAACGGCGAGAGTGTCCCCATGGCGCTTTCGGCCGGCGTAGACGATGCCCAATCCGGACGGTCCCCTCACTGCACCTCGAGCCTGGATCATCAGCCCGAATCCGCGCCTCGTCGGAGAAATGAAGGGCCTGGTGACGGCGCAGTCGCCCGGAGCCGTCCTTGTCGAACTCACGCAGTACGCCGACGACCACGAACTCGCCCAGCAGCTTTCGGCTAAGCCTCCTAGTTTCTGTCTGTTAGACGTATCTTCGGACGGCGATGCCGCGATGCGGATGCTGGCCCGCCTGCTGGCTTTCGACTCCAACATGGGCGTGGTGGCAGTCCTCTCCGACAACCGGCCCGACTTCATCCTCCACTGCCTGCGCCAGGGCGCCGTGGACTTCCTGGTTCCTCCTTACACCTCAGATCACCTGGGCGCGGCCTTCGCCAAGATGGCCAGGCTGCAGGGCGGAGAAGGCTCGTTCCAGAAGGAGCCCGGGAAGATCTTCGCCGTGGTGCCGGCCAAGGGCGCGTGCGGGGCCAGCACCATCGCCTCCAACCTGGCCTATCAGGTGAAGCGGTTGGGCGCCAAGAAGATCCTGCTGGCGGACCTGGATCCGCTCGCAGGAACGCTCTCGTTCCTGCTGAAGGTCAAGTCCCACTACAGCTTCATGGACGTCCTGCTGCGGCGGGAGGGCCTGGACGCCGACCTCTGGAAGGCGATGGTCACCACCACCAACGGCGTGGATGTCCTGCTGTCGCCCGAGATGATGGTGGAGGGCGTCAACGAGATCGTGGACGCCGGACCGATCCTCGAGTACGCCCGGCGCTACTACGATGTCGTGATCGTGGACGCCGGCTCGGCGTACGGCGAGTGGAACCTCTCCATCGCCCGCTTCGCCAACGAGATGATCCTGGTGACCACCAACGAGCTGCCGGCGCTGCAGGCCACGCAGCGCACGCTGTCGTACCTGGACAGCAACCGCGTGGGCCGCTGGAAGATCAAGCTGGTGGTCAATCGCTACGACAAAGAAGTCGGCCTCAACCAGGACGTCATCGGCCAGGCCCTCCACGCCGACGTCTTTCGCCTGATCCCAAGCGACTACGAGGGCGTGCAGCGTGCCCTGATGGAAGGCAAGCCGATCGCCGCGTCCAGCGCCTTCGGCCGCGCCATGGCGCAACTGGCCGAAGGGTTGATGGGCAAAGGGGCCAAGGAAAAGAAGACCTCCGCCTTCGGGGGACTCTTCGGCAGCCTGTTCTCGCGCACGTCATCCTGATCCCCGGCTTATAATTCCGAATAGTGCGGAAGAGAGTCCTGTTCGCGTCCGGACTGGTGGTCCTCGCCATCCTGATGACGCTCGTGGTGTGGCAGGTTTCGTTCTCTTTCGGCGAACTCGCGCCCACCAGCCCGCAGCAGACCTTCATCTTCTGGGCCGTTTCCACGCTCATCATCCTGCTGACCATCACGCTGGGTTTCATGCTCGTGCGCACGGCCATGAAGCTGTACCTGGAGCGGCGGAGCAACCGGGAAGGCTCGCGGATCCGGACCAAGATGGTGGCCGGGGCGCTGGGCCTGGTGTTCCTGCCGGTGGTGTTCCTGGTGCTGTTCAGCTACGCGATCCTGAACCGCAACCTGGAGAAGTGGTTCACCATGCCGGCCGAAGGCGCGAAGCTGAACCTGGTCAACGCCTCCGCGGCCATGGACCGGGAGTTGTGGTCGCGCGCGCGGGCGGTGGCGGGCTGGATCGCGGCAATGCCGGAGGTGGAAGCGGCGGCGCGCGGCGCGGCCTTCTTTGCGCCCTTCGGTCCGTTCTGCAGCCAGCAGGCGGTGGAAGCGGCGCGGCTGGAGACCCCGGAGGGCCGCCGGATCACGCTCTGCGGCACGCAACCGCCCGAGGACTTCCCGTATCGCGGCACCGCCGACCTGCGTAACGGCGGGCGGATCGTGCTGGCCGTCCGCGCGCCGCTGGACTTCACGGCGACGCAGCGGGAAATCGACCTGCGGATCCGTCATTACGACGAGCTGGCCGCGAACAAGCGCTACTTCCGCAACCTGTACCTGGCGTTCCTGCTGCTGATCACGCTGTTCATCCTGTTCGTCGCGACCTGGCTGGCGATCTTCCTCGCCCGGCAGATCAGCGGACCGATTTCGGCGCTGCTGAAGGGCGCTAACGAAGCCCGGTCCGGCAACCTGAGCCACCGCGTCCGCGTCGGCGCGGTAGACGAAATGGGCAGCCTGGTGCGCGGTTTTAACGAAATGCTGGAGGCTCTAGAGTTGTCTGCCCGGGAACTCGAGAAGCGGCGCCGCTTCACGGAGGCGATCCTGGAGAGCATCCCCACCGGGGTCCTGTCCCTGACCGCCGACGGGCGGATCGTGCGCGTGAACCGCGCGCTGTCCGGCATCTTCCCGGAGACGCGCGTGGCGCAGGCGCAGCGGCTGGAAGACCTCTTCTCCTTCGAGGACTCGGCCGAGATCTACTACCTGATGAAGCGGGCGCGCCGCACCGGCATTTCAGGCAGCCCGTTCGAAATCGCCGGCGAGAAGCAGGTGCTGCATCTTTCCGCGACCGTGTCGGCGCTGCCGCCGCCCGAGGATGGCGAGCGGCCGCACGATGCCGGGTTCGTGCTGGTGATCGAGGACACCAGCGAGCTGCTGCGCGCGCAGAAGTCGGCCGCGTGGCAGGAAGTGGCGCGGCAGATCGCGCACGAGCTGAAGAATCCGCTGACGCCCATGACCCTCTGTGCCGAGCGGATCCAGCGGCAACTGGACCGGCCGGCGACATCCGACACCGCGCGCATCCTCCGCGAGTGCGCCGTCACCATCGCCCGCGAGGTGGAAAGCGTGAAGAACCTGGCCGACGAATTCAGCCAGTTCTCGCGGTTCCCCAGCGCCCAGCCCGTGCCGAGTTCGTTGAACGAGATCGTGCTCAATGCCATGAGCGTCTTTCATGGCCGCCTGTCCGGGATCGACGTACGCATGGAGCTGGGCGACGGCCTGCCGCTGGTGAACGCCGACCCCGAGCAGATGAAGCGCGTGGTGGTGAACCTCGTCGACAATGCGGCGGAGGCGCTGCAGGACGCGGCGGTGCGGCGGTTGTGGATCGAAACGCACGCCCACGGCGGCGAGATCGTGGAACTGGTAATCTCGGATTCCGGCTCCGGCATTTCGGCCGAAGACCGCGAAAAGCTCTTTTTGCCCTACTTCTCCACCAAGAACCGCGGCACCGGTCTGGGCCTGGCGATCGTGAATCACATCCTGACGGAACATGAGGCCCGCATCTTCGTCGAGGACAACCAGCCGGCCGGCGCGCGCTTCCGCGTGGAGCTTCCGGCGCTGGCCCCCGCCGAAGTGGAGGTGCGGGCTTGAGGCCGCCGCGGATCCTCATTGTCGACGACGAGCCAGGCATCCGGGAGTCCCTGCGCGGCGTGCTCGAAGACGAAGGGTTTTCCTGCGCGGCCGCCGCGACCGGCGAGGAGTGTCTGGCTGAGCTGGCCGAGCATTCCTACGACGCGGTGCTGCTCGATATCTGGATGCCGGGCATCGACGGCCTCGAGACCCTGCAGCGAATCCAGGCGATCCCAGTGCAGGAGCGGCCCGAAGTCGTGATCATCTCCGGTCACGGCACCATCGAAACGGCGGTGCGGGCCACCAAGCTCGGCGCCTTCGATTTCCTCGAGAAGCCGCTGACCATCGAGAAGGTGACGGTGGTGCTCAAGAACGCCGTGCAGCAGCGGCGCATGGCCCTGGAACTCCGGCGGTTGAAAGACGACGGCCGGCAGCGCCCCCCGATCATCGGCGAGAGCATCCCTATGAAGGCGCTCCGCCAGCAGTTGGAGCTGATGGCGACCACCAACGGGCGTGTGCTGATCTTCGGCGAGAGCGGCACCGGCAAGGAGCTGGTGGCGCACGCGATTCACGCGATTTCCCCGCGCGCGGCCGAGCCGTTTGTCGAGGTCAACTGCGCGGCGCTGCCCGAGGACCTGATCGAAAGCGAACTGTTCGGCCACCGGAAGGGAGCGTTCTCCGGCGCCGAACAGGACAAGGCCGGCAAGTTCGAGAAGGCGCACGGCGGCACGCTGTTTCTGGACGAAGTGGGCGACATGAGCCTGCGCACGCAGTCCAAGGTGTTGCGCGTGCTCGACGAGCAGCGCTTCGAGCCGGTGGGCGCTTCGGACAGCGTGCAGGTGGATGTCCGCGTGGTGGCGTCCACGAACAAGAACCTGGAGCAGGAGATCGAGCGCGGGAACTTCCGAGAGGACTTGTTCTACCGCCTGAACGTGATACCGTTCTTCGTCCCGCCCCTCCGCGAGCGCGTGGAGGATATCCATCTGCTGGCGGAGCACTTCCTGAAAGAGTTCACCACGGCGTATGGCCGCAAGCCGAAGGAGTTGACGCCGGAGGCGATCCGGAGCCTGGAAGAATATCCCTGGCCCGGCAATGTCCGCGAATTGCGCAACCTGATGGAGCGCATCGTGATCATGAACCCGCAGTCGCGCGTGGACGTACGGCACATCCCGCTGAACCCGGTCCGCCGGTCCACGTTCGAGCGCGCGGCGGAGCGGTTCGGCAGCCTGCAGGAGGTGCGGGAGGCGGCCGAGCGCGACTACATTCTGAAGAAGCTGGAGGAGGCCAAGGGCAACGTCACCCGCACGGCCGAGCTTCTCGGGCTCGAAAGGTCCAATCTTTACCGCAAGATGAAGGCCCTCGGCATCGCGCCGAAAGAATAAACTTCCGGGGTGAGCCGATTCCCCCTTTCCATCTCGCGTGTTCGATGCAAGGAGGAAAGTGTGAAACGCATCCTACTCGGCTTAGCCGTATTGGCGCTGCCGGCACTGTCCCAGACCCCGCGCGTCGCCCAGGGAGGAATCCTGAACGTGGCGAGTTACGCGTTCGATGGATTGCCGAACTCCGCGATCGCTCAAGGTTCTTTGTTTACCGTCTTCCTGGACGCTTCGTTCCCCGTGCAACTGCAACGGGTATCGAGCTATCCCGTGCCGACCACCTTCGGCGGATTCTCCATGCGGGTGACGGTGGGGGGCGTCAGCCGCAACGTGCTCATGTTCTTCGTCGCCCCGCAGCAACTGGGCGGGATTCTGCCCTCGGACACGCCCGCCGGGACCGGCGAGCTGCGGGTTTCCTATAACGGCACCGAAGGTCCGGCAGACTATCCGGGTGGTGCCGCGCAGCTTCGGCATCTTCACCATCAACCAGGCCGGGAGCGGTCCGGGCGTCATCACGAACGCAAGCTTCGCGGCGTTCACGCCGACCGCGGCCGCTAACCCCGGCGAGACCGGGATCATCTGGGGCACCGGCATCGGTCCGATCACGACGGGCGACAGCAACGCGCCGCCAGCCGCGGACCAGAACATCGCGAATTTTGAAGTCCTGGTGGGCGGACGCCCGGCCACCGTGGCCTACCGCGGCCGTTCGCCGGGGCTTGCCGGCACCGACCAGATCAATTTCGTCATCCCCAGCGGCGTCACCGGCTGCTATGTGCCGGTGGTGGTGCGCATCGGGGATATCGTGAGCAATAGCGTCACCATCCCGGTGGCGGCGAACGGTCGCATCTGCTCGGACCCGAACGGCCTGAGCACCCAGGATCTGAACTTGCTGAACGGCGGACAACTGCGGCTCGGGCTGGTGTCGTTGAGCCGGACGGCGCTTTCGATCTCGGTCGGCGGCTTCAGCTTCGAATCGAAGACGGACTCCGGTGACGCGAGCTTCGTCCGCTACACGCCGCAAACGTTCGCGGCGAGCCAGGGCGGGTTCCAGCAGCCGTCGCTGGGCGCCTGCTCGGTGTTCGTGTTCCGCGGCGAGGATCCTTCGCCCGTCGATCCGGTGGCGGCCGAAGGCCTCGAGGCCGGCCCGCAGATCGGCGTAACGGGTCCGGCGGGCGCCAAACAGCTTGCCCGGCGGCGCGTTGGATTCTATGACGCGCAACTGGGAGGCGGCACCCCCATTCCGGGAGGTCCTCCGGCGCAGCCGGATTACCTGAATCCCGGCGCCTATACCATCACCGGGCCAGGCGGCACGCAAGTCGGCGCCTTCACCGCGCAGTTCAACAATCCCGCGCCGCTGACCTGGACGAATCGCGACGCGACGAACTCCGTCAATCGCGGTCAGGGGGTGACGATTACCTGGAGCGGCGGGGATCCCACCAGCTTCGCCTACATTAGCGGAGCGTCCTTTGCTGCCAGTGGCGTTGGCGCCTCGTTCATCTGCACCGAGCGCGTGGCCGCGGGACGTTTCACGGTGCCGCCCGCGGTGCTGCTGGCGCTTCCGCCCAGCGCGGGTGACACGCCCGGCATTTTGCTGGTCGGCTCCAGCACGAATCCCACGCGGTTCAATGCCAGCGGCCTGGACGCCGGTTACATTGTGGCGACGTCGTCGTCGGGCAAGACCGTAACGTACCAGTAAGGCGCACTAACGCAAAAACCGCCGCGGTCCTCCGGGGGTCGCGGCGGTTTTTCTTTTGGAGGACCCGCGGTTTACCGGAGGATCGCCGCCAGCGCCGGGCGCAACTCCGGGTACCGGAAGGCGAAGCCGGCCAACTGCGCGGCCTCCGGAATCACGCGCTGGCTGGCCAGCAGGATCCGCGACATCTCGCCGAACAGCAGGCGCAGCGCGAAGGCCGGCACCGGGAACAGCGCGGGCCGGTGCAATGCGCGGGCGAGTTCGCGGGTGAACTGCGAGTTGGTCACCGGGTGAGGCGCCGTGCCGTTGAGGACGCCGCTCACTTCGCGGTGCTCCAGGGCGAACCGCAGCATCGCGACCAGGTCATCGACGTGGATCCACGACATCCACTGGCGGCCGCCGCCCAGCGGCCCGCCCACGCCCATGCGGAACGGGGGCAGCATCTGCGCCAGCGCGCCGCCCTCCTGGCCGAGCACGATGCCGATCCGGATCTTCACCACGCGCACCCCGAGCGCCGCGGCGCGGTCCGCTTCGCGCTCCCAGGCGATGCACACGTCTTCGAGGAACCCTTCACCAGGCGCGCAGACCTCGGTGAGCAGTTCGTCGCCGCGGGAGCCGTAGTAGCCGATCGCCGAGGCACACACCAGGACCTCCGGCTTCGGGTCGCATTGCGCCAGCGCGTCGACCAACTGGCGCGTGCTGGTCAGCCGGCTGTCCCGGATCCGGCGCTTGACGTCCTCGTTCCAGCGTTGCGCGACCGGTTCCCCAGCCAGGTGGATTACCGCGTTCGCGCCCGCGAGCGCTTCCGCTGGAGCCGGGCCCGCGCCATCCCACACCGTGGTGGGGATCCCCGGGACGGCGCGGCGTCCCAGCGCGCGCAGCGTGTGGCCCGCGGCTCGCAGTTGGGCCGTCAGACGGTTCCCGATGAATCCCGACGCTCCGGTAAGAGTGATCTGCATGCCGCTCTCAGTCTACGTCTGTGATGCGCCGCCGGGGCGCCGGGGTGGTTTTTCCCCGTGCCTTGCTCCGCGCCCGGCAACTCCGCTAGGCTCGTCAGCGGAGGGGACCTCCCCATGCAAAAATTCCTTCTCGGCTGCCTGACGGGCCTGGTGCTGCTCGGCGTCGCCATGGCCGTGCTGTTTTTCGCGGCTTTGCGGCTCGGATCCAAGACGCCCGGCATCGCGGCCAACTCTGCCCTGGTGCTCCGGCTCGACGGCGAACTGCCCGAAGCCGCGCCCTTCGACGCGCCTCTGCCGTTCCTCGATGTCGAGACCCCGGTGACGGTGCTGGAAGTCCACCAACTGCTGGAGCGTGCGGCCAAAGACGACCGCATCAAAGCCGTCGTCTTCGAGCCGCGGTTCCTCGGCGCGGGCTGGGCCAAGATCCAGCAACTCCGCGAGGACCTGCTCCGCTTCAAGAAATCCGGCAAGCCTCTGGTGGCTTACCTGCGGACCCCCGGCACCGCCGAGTACTACATCGCGACCGCGTGCGACCGGATCTACATGGCGCCCGAGGACGCGCTCAACCTCAAGGGTCTGCGCCTGGAACTGACCTATCTGAAAGGCACGCTCGACAAGCTCGGCGTCGGCATCGAGGTGGAGGCCGTCGGCAACTTCAAGGACGGCGGCGACATGTACTCGCGCACCAGCGCGCGGCCCGAAACCAAGGAGATCCTGAACGCGCTGCTCGACGCCCTGTATCGCGACCTCATCCAGACCGTCGCCGAAGGGCGGAAGCAGAAACCCGAGGACGCGCAGAAGAAGATCGAAGAAGGTCCGTACACGGGCACGCGGGCGGTGAAAGCCGGCCTGGTGGACGAGGTGAAGTTCGAGGAGGAGATCTACGGACCCCTGAAGACCGCGGCGAAGCTCACCGCGCGGCAGTACCTGAAGGCGGCCGCGCCGGACCTCGGCGGGCAACGCATCGCGTTCGTCGTGGGGCAGGGGGCGATCACCCGCGGTCCGGGTACCGACGGCTTCACTTCTGCCGCGTTCGTGAAGCTCCTGCGCCAGATCCGCGAAGACCCGTCGATCAAGGGCGTGATCCTGCGCGTCGACTCGCCCGGCGGCGACGGCATCGCCTCCGACGACATTCTCTACGCCGTGAAGGAGACCGGCAAGAAGAAGCCGCTCATCGTTTCGATGTCCGACTACGCGGCCTCGGGCGGCTACTTCGTCGCCATGAACGGATCGCCCATTGTGGCCTATCCGAACACCCTCACCGGATCGATCGGCGTGTATCTGGCGCGTCCAAACTTGCGCGGCCTGTACGACAAGATCGGCTTGAATAAGGAGATCCTCAGCCGGGGCCCCTACGCCCGGCTGGACTCCGAGTATGCACCGCTGACCGACGCCGAGCGCGCCAAGCTGCGCGCTGAACTGGAGGACTTCTACAAGGGGTTCGTCCAGCGCGTGGCGGAAGGGCGGCAGCGCAAGTACGAGGAGATGGAGCCGCTCGCCCGAGGCCGGGTCTGGATCGGCGGCGATGCCCGGAAGAACGGGCTGATCGACGAACTCGGCGGCATCGACAAAGCCGTGGAGATGCTGCGGCAGAAGGCCGGCATCCCGGCGGCGGAGAAGATCACCCTGGTCCCGTACCCGCCGCGGCGGACGCTGTTCGAGATCCTGATGGAGCAGCGCGACGAGAAGTCGTTGATGGGCAGCATGTTACGGACGGTGATCGGCGAACGGGCGGCGGGTTTGGTTCAATTGCCGGGCGGAGTGATGAAGGCGATGCCCTACGTTATCGAGGTTCGGTAGCAGCGATTGACTAAGTCATGGACTTAGTCAATTTTCGTATTATGGCGACCGAAGTTAATGTCCACGAAGCCAAGACCCACCTTTCGCGCTTCCTGGATCGGGCTCTTGCCGGCGAGGACATTGCCATCATGCGCGCCGGCCACCCCCTGGTGCGGTTGGTCCCGGTAGCCGAGGCTCCCCGGCGCCGCCGCGTCGGGACCGCCAAGGGTGACTTCGTGGTGCCGGAGGCTTTCGATGCCCCGCTGCCTCCTGGGAAGCTTCAGCTTCCCAAACCCACCTCCCCTTACCTCGAGCGGCAGCTCGAACAGAATGGCATACGGCCACTGACTTTCCGCTGGACTCACCTGACGGAACTCGAGAGCTTGCCGCCCCTCCAGCGCGACCCATTCGACCGGATCATCGCCGCCCAGGCGCGCGCTGAGGGGATGGCGCTTCTCACGGCGGATCGCGCTTTTGACGCCTACGGCGTGACGTTCGCCTGACTCTTCCGGCTCGCTGCACTCGCCAGCGGATCCGGGCTGACCCTAATCGCAGCGCAGGACGTGCAGCGGATCGGTCTGGGCGGCGCGGCGCGCGGGCAGCCAGCCGGCGAGCATCGCGACCAGGGCGAGGCACAGGGCCGCGGCGGCCAGCACCCAGGGGTCGTTGGGCGTCACGCCGTAGAGCTGGGCTTTGACGAAGCGGGTGAGCCCGAGCGCGCCGGCCAGGCCGAGGACGAGCCCAACGGCGATCAGCACCAGCACCTCGCGCAGAATCATGCCCACCACGTTCGCCTGATTCGCGCCCAGCGCCATGCGGATGCCGATCTCGCGCGAGCGGCGTCCCACCAGGTACGACATCACGCCGTAGAGGCCGATGACGGCGAGCAATGTCGCGAGCGCGCCGAAGCATACCGACAGCCCGGCGACCATGGTCTGCATGGCAAGGTTCCGCTCCACCTGGCGCTCCATGGTCTTCATGCCGGAGACCGGCAGATTCGGGTCCAGCTTGCGGACCTCGCCGCGCGCGGCGGCGAACAGACCTTCGGGCGGCCCCGCGGTGCGCAGATAGAAGTACTGGCCGAGCAGGAATTTCATCTGAATCAGAGGCCGGTACATCTGGCGGCCGATCTTCTCGCCGATGTTCTCGTACTTGAAGTCGCTGACCACGCCGATGATTTCGATGTCGGTCTTGGTGCCGGGATCCGACCCCATGCCGACGTGACGGCCGATGGGGTCGCGGTCCGGGAAATACTCCCGGACGAACTGCTCGTTGACGATGGTGACGGGCGTGGATGAGATCGTATCGCTCCAGCGGAAGTCGCGGCCGGCTTTGAGTTTCACGCCGATGGTCTCGAAGTAGGCGGGAGTGACGTGGTTCTGGTAGGCCCAGGCTTTGCTGCCCTGCGCCGGGTCGTGGCCTTCGATGGTGATGCTGGAGTCCCATTCGTTGCCGCTGACCAGCGCCATGTTGGCGCTGGAAACGGACTGGACCCCGGGCAGCGCGGCGAGGGAGTCGTAGAGGCGGCGGTAGAAGTCGCGGCCCTGCTCAACGGAGTAGGCGTTGGCGTTGGGGTCCACGGAGAAGAGCATCAGGCGCTCGGCACGGAAGCCGGGGTCGAGGGTGCGGAGATTGTACAGGCTGTTGGCGAAGAGTCCGGCGCCGATCAGCAGCAGCAGGGAGAGCGTCACCTGGGCCGCCACCAGGGCCTTGCGGAACCGGGCGTGGGTCCCGGCGGCGGCGGCCGCGGCCTGGTCCTTGAGAGTGGTGGCGAGGTCGTGCCGGGCGGCCTGCAGCGCCGGGATCAGGCCGAACAGCACCGCGGCCAGCAGCGAGACGCCGACCGTGAAGCCCAGAACGCGCAGATCCAGGCCCGGGGAAATCGTGAGGCGGGCGTCCTCCGGCGTGAGCAGCGCGAGCAGCGCGCGGTTGCCGGCGATGGCCAGCGCGAGCCCCAACGCTCCCGCCGCGGCTGCCAGCAGGGCGCTTTCGGTCAGCATCTGGCGGACGATGTGCCAGCGGCTGGCGCCCACTGCCAGCCGGACGGCGATCTCCTTCTGCCGCGCGGTGGCGCGGGCCATCTGGAGGTTCGCGACATTGGCGCACGCGATCAGCAGCACCACGCCGACCAGCGCCATCAGCACCCACAGCGCGGGACCGAACTCGCGGCGCAGGAAGGAGGTCCCGGTGCCGCCCGGAAAGACCGTCATGTAGGAACGCAGGAAGTTGTCGATCGTTTCCTTGTCGGCTTTGGCGAAGTCCTTCTCTTTGATCTCTTCCTGGATGATCTGCTTGTAAAGGGGCTGCGCCGCGGCCTGGGCGCGTTCCGCGGTGAAGCCGGACTTGAGGCGGGCGAAGACGTTGAAGACCCGGGTCCGCCGGTCCTCGAGCAGCTTCTGCCCGGGGATCGTCCGCTGCTGCATGGCGACCGGCACGAAGATCTGCGCCGCGTTGCCCACCTCGATCCCAGGGAATCCGGCCTGGGCGACCCCGATCACCGTGAATGGCTCCTGGTTGAACACGATCTTCTTGCCGACGATGTTGCGGTCGCCGGCGAAGCGGCGCTGCCAGTAGTCGTACTCCAGCATGGCCACCGGGTGACCGCCGGGTTTCACGTCGTCCTCGGGAAGGATGGTGCGGCCAAGGGCTGCGCCCACGCCAAGCACCTGGAAGTAGTTGCCGGAGACGAGTTCGGCCCGGGCGGTTTCGGTTTGCCCGGAGTAACCGACGTTGACCTCGAAGGCGCGCCGGCATACGACGCCATTGAACCCCTCGCCCCGGTCCCGGAAGTCGCGGTACATCGGATAGGACATCGCGTGCATGCCCCAGTTGCTGCCGTAGTGGCGGCCGCGGGCGGCGAGTTGCACCAGTTCCCGCGGGTTCTTCACCGGCAGCAGCCGGAGCAGCAACTGGTCCAGCAGGCTGAAGATCGCCGAGTTCGCGCCGATGCCGAGCGCGAGCGAGAGCACGGCGATCACGGTGAAGCCCGGCGCGCGGGCGAGGCCGCGGACGGCGTAGCGAAGGTCCTGAAGCGGGGCTGGCATGGGAGTGATACGGAGCACAAGGCGTCCGGTTGGCAATACCTTTGCGGCCGGCGGAGGTTACTTCCGGAGGTCTGTTAGGATGAAGGATTCCTCCCATGCCCACCGCGGTACCGGACATCCTGGCCCGCATTGTCGACGTGAAGCGGCAAGAGCTGGCCGGGGTGCGCGCGCGGCGGGATGAGTGGCGCGGACGGGCCGCGGAGCGGGTCCCGCGGGACTTCGCCGCCGCGCTGACCGCGCACCCGCCCGCTGTGATTGCCGAGGTCAAGCAGGCGTCCCCCAGCGCCGGGACCCTCTCCGGCGCGTTTGACCCGGCGCGGATCGCGGCCACCTATGCCGCCGGGGGAGCCGCCGCGCTCAGCGTCCTCACCGACCGGGACTTTTTCCGCGGCTCGCTGGCCGACCTCACCGCCGCGCGCGCGGCGTGTCCGCTGCCGTGCCTGCGCAAGGACTTCACCATTGACGCCTTGCAGGTCGACGAAGCCGCCGCGCACGGCGCGGACGCGATTTTGCTGATCGCCGCGATTCTCACCGAGCGCGAACTGCGCGATCTGCGGGAAGCCGCCGAGCGCCACGGCATGGCCGCGCTGGTCGAGGTCCACGACGCGGAGGAACTCGGCCCGGCGCTCGCTTCGGGCGCGCGGATCGTCGGTGTGAATAACCGCAACCTCCGGACCTTCGAGACCCGGATCGAAACCGCGCTGGACCTCGCGCCGCGGATCCCGGGGCACGTGATCCGGGTGGCCGAAAGCGGCATCCGCTCCGGCGCCGACGTACGGCGGTTGCGCGAAGCGGGCTACCAGGCGTTCCTGGTGGGCGAACACCTGATGCGCGCCGCGGATCCGGCGACGGCGCTCGCGGAGCTGCGCGCATGATGGTGAAGGTCTGCGGGATCACGAATCGCGAAGACGCCGAGTTCGCGGTTGCCGCCGGCGCCTCCGCGCTCGGCTTCGTCTTCGCCCCATCGAGCCCCCGCCGCATCACGCCCGGTGAGGCTCGGGCGCTCGGTGCTGGCCTGCAGGTGACGCGCGTGGGCATCTTTGTCGAGGAACCCGCGGACCGGGTCGGCGAGATGGCCGCCGAAGCCGCGCTCGATGTCGTTCAGGTCTATGGTGGTGAGACGCCCGGCGGGCTGCGCGTGTGGCGCGCTTATCGCGTGACGAACGAATTGCCCGAACCGTCCGCGGACGCCGAAGCGATCCTCTATGACGGCCGCGCCAGCGGGGTCCCGTTCGATTGGACGCTGCTGCGCGGCGCCGCGGGCCGCGTGATCCTCGCCGGCGGACTCGATGCCGCGAACGTCGCCGCAGCCATCCGCGCCGTCCGTCCCTGGGGCGTCGACGCCAGCTCGAAGCTGGAGCGCGAACCCCGCCGCAAGGATCCCGAGAAAGTACGCGCCTTCATCGAGGCCGCGAGAAACGCATGACACCCACGCAACCCGATTCCACCGGCCACTTCGGCCCCTACGGCGGCCGCTTCGTCCCCGAAGTCCTCATGTCGCCGCTCGAACAGCTCGAGCGCGCCTACCGCGAAGCCCGCGTGGATCCCGCGTTCCAGGAGGAGCTGAAACGCCTGCTGGCCGATTACGCCGGCCGTCCGACGCCGCTGTACCACGCCGCGCGGCTCAGCGAACACTGCGGCGGCGCGAAGATCTACCTGAAGCGCGAGGACCTGCTGCACACCGGCGCGCACAAGATCAATAACTGCCTGGGCCAGGCGCTGCTCGCGCGGCGGATGGGCAAGCGGCGGATCATCGCCGAAACGGGCGCGGGCCAGCACGGCGTGGCCTCGGCCAGCGTCGGCGCGCTCTTCGGCCTCGAAACCATCGTCTACATGGGCGAAGAGGACATGCGCCGCCAGCGGCTGAACGTGTTCCGCATGCGCCTGCTGGGCGCGAAGGTGGTCGGGGTCACCACGGGCAGCCGCACCCTGAAGGACGCGATCAGCGAAGCCATGCGCGACTGGGTGACGAACGTGGCGACGTCGCATTACCTGCTCGGTTCGGCGCTGGGCGCGCATCCGTATCCGCTGATGGTCCGCGACTTCCACCGCGTGATCGGCGAAGAGACCCGCGCCATGATCCTGGAGAAGGAGCAGCGCCTGCCGGATACGATCTTTGCGTGCGTCGGCGGCGGCTCGAACGCCATCGGCATGTTTCATCCGTTCCTGGCTGATGCCGGGGTGAAGCTGGTGGGCGTGGAGGCGGGCGGCACCGGCGCGGAGCTGGGCGCGCATGCCGCGCGTTTCTCCGGCGGATCTCCGGGCGTGCTGCACGGCGCGCACAGCTATCTGCTGCAGAACGGCGACGGGCAGGTGGCGCTGACGCACTCCGTTTCGGCGGGCCTCGATTACGCGCTGGTGGGTCCCGAACATTCCTGGTTGCACGACCAGCAGCGCGCCGAGTACGTTTCCTGCAACGACCAGGACGCGCTGGCCGCGGCGCAGACGCTGGCGCGGCTGGAAGGCATTATCCCGGCGCTCGAATCCGCCCACGCTGTAGCCGAGGCGATCCGCCGCGCTCCCGCCGTGCAGGACCAGATCTTCGTGATCAACCTCTCGGGCCGCGGCGACAAGGACACCGACATCTATCGCGAGAATCTGAAGGAACTCGATGACCCGAATTCCGCGGCTGTTTGAGCGCACCCGCGCCGCAGGACGCGCCGCTCTGATTGGTTACCTCACCGCCGGCGACCCCGCGCCCGCGCGCACGCCGGCGCTGGTGGCCGCGCTGGAGCGGGGCGGCGTGGACCTGATCGAGCTGGGGGTCCCGTTCTCTGACCCTATCGCCGACGGTCCCGTGATCCAGAAGGCTTCGGACCGGGCGCTGCGCGCCGGCACCACCGTCGCCGCGGTGCTCGACATCGCGCGCGAGATCCGCAAGACCAGCGACGTGCCGCTGCTGCTCTTCACGTACCTGAATCCGGTGCTGCGCTACGGTCTCGACCGGCTGGCGGCCGACGCGGTCGCGGCCGGCATCGACGGGTGCCTGCTGACGGACTTGAGCGTCGAGGAAGCCGGCGCGTACCTGGGGTCCATGCGCGCGGCGGGGCTGGACACCGTGTTCCTCGCCGCGCCGACCTCCACGCCGGAGCGGCTGGCGCTGGTCGCGCAGTACTCGACCGGCTTCGTGTACGTGGTCTCGCGGACCGGGGTGACCGGCGAGCGCGCCACCGTGCCCGAAGGCGTCGGCGCGCTGCTCGGCCAGTTGCGCGCGAACACGGCGCTGCCGCTCGCCGTCGGCTTCGGCATCGCGACGCGGGAGCAGGTGGCGCAAGTCGCGGCGCTCGCGGACGGTGTGGTGGTGGGCAGCGCAATCGTCCGCCTGATCGAGGAGCACGGCGCAAGCCCCGACCTGGAAGCTCGCCTGGAGGCTTACGCGCGCGATCTCGCCGGGGGATTGAAGAAATGACCCGCGAGGAAGCCGAACGCACGCTGGCCGGCCTCCGCGACCGCATCGACGAGATCGACCGCGAACTGGTCGGCCTGGTCAACGAGCGTACGCGCGTGGTAGAGCAGATCGGCCGGATGAAGCAGGAACTGAACCTCGCGATCTACGAGCCGAAGCGCGAGGAGCAGGTGTTCGCGAACATCGAGGCGCACAACACCGGTCCGCTGCCGCACGACGCCGCGAAGCGCATCTTCGAGCGCATCATCGACGAGATGCGCACGGTGCAGCGCCTGCGGATGCTCGCGGAAAAGAAGAAGGAGTCCTGACATGCTCGTCGTAATGGAGCAGGGCGCGACGGAAGAGCAGGTGGAGGCGGTCATCGACCGGCTGGTGGACATGGGGTTCACGGTGCACCGGTCCACTGGCGTGGTGCATACGGTGCTCGGCGGCGTGGGGCCGGTGGAGGGCTGGGATCCCGCGGACTTCGCGGTGCTGCCGGGCGTGAAAGAGTGCCACCGGATCGTATCGCCGTATAAGCTCGCCAGCCGGCACTACCGGCCGTCCGGGACCGTGGTGAAGATCGGGGCTCTCGAGATCGGCGGGGGCCGCCGCGGGGTGATCGCGGGACCCGCCGCCGCGCCGGGAGCCGGTGCGGTGCGCATCGCCCCGTTTCCCCAGCGGCTGTCGCCGTACGCCGCGCGTCCCGCCGCTGCCGAGATCCTCGCCGCGGCGCGAGCCTCCGGCTATCCGGTGATCGCCGAGGTGGGTGACACCGCGGAACTGGCGGCGGCGGCCGCGTGTGACGCCGTCGCCATCCCGATGACCAATGTCGCGCTGCTCGACGCCACGGGATCGGCGGCCCGGCCGGTGATCCTGGAACGCGCGCCCTGGGCCTCCGCCGAAGATTGGCTGCTGGCCGCCGAGCGCATCCTGATGCGCGGCAATGAGCAGGTGATCTTGTGCGAGACCGGCACGCGGGGTCCCGAAGCGCGTCCCGTCGCCGATCTGGCGCTGATCCCGCTGGTGAAGCGGCTCTCGCACCTGCCGGTTCTGGTGGACGCGAGCCGCGCCACGGGCCGACGCGATCTTGCGCCCGCGGTCGCCCGCGCGGCGATCGCCGCGGGCGCGGACGGGTTAGTCCTCGAAGTGGGCGGCGAGGAAGGCGCGCAGACCCTCTCGCTCGAAGCGTTCGCCCGGCTGCTGGCGGAGCTTGGCTGATGGAATCGGAGATGCGGACCGTCGCGGTCGCCGGCGTCGGCCTGATCGGCGGGTCGTTCGCACTGGCGCTTCGCGCGGCTGGCTTCACCGGCCGGATCCTCGGCGTCGACACTCCGGAAGTGTTGCGGGAGGCTGTCGCGCGAGCGGCGATCGACGCCGGCGCGGACCTCGCGGACGCCTGCGCGGAGGCCGATCTCGTGTACCTCGCCGCGCCCATCGACGGCATCCGGAACCTGCTCGAACCCGTCGACCGCGCCGTGCGCCCCGGCACGCTGATCACCGACGCGGGCAGCACCAAGGCGGCGATCGCCGAGCGGGCCGCCGCGGTGGTCCGCCGCGGCGTGTTTCTCGGGGGCCATCCGATGGCGGGCAAGGAAACCACCGGCGTCGCCAGCGCGGACGCCCAGCTCTTCGCGGGGCGGCCGTACCTGCTGACCGGAGAACCGCCCGCGGAGTTCCGCGGGTGGCTCGAAAAACTGGGCGCGCGGGTGCACGTCCTCGACCCCGCCGAGCACGACCGGCTGGTCGCCCATACTTCGCACCTGCCGCAGTTGCTGGCGACGGCGCTGGCGCTGACGATCGGCGGCGTGCCGGGCAGTCCGGTGGCGACCGGGCCCGCCGCGCGCGAGATGACCCGGCTGGCGGCCAGTCCCTTTGCGGTGTGGCACGACATCCTGCGCACCAATACGCCGAACATCCGGGCGGCGGTGGCGGCGCTGCGCGCGGAATTGGACGAACTGGACGCCCGTCTGGAACAGCCAGACATGGGCGAGAAGTTCCGCGCGGCCGCCGCGGCGCGCCAGCGGCTGCTGCGATGAAGCAGCGAGACGTACTCGTGGCTCTGGCGCTATTCCGGGCAACCGCTTCCGGAACCGTCTGCATCGAACTTCCCGCTGACCAGGCATTGCGGCACGCGGCCGCGGTGGTCGAGGTGGAGGTCTCGGCGATTCAGGTCAGCAGCAAAGGCAACCGTAATCAACAGGCGCAGGTCACGGTGAGAGTCACTCGCAGTTGGAAGGGAGCACTTGACGGGAGCCTCGAGTTGCCCGTCGTTATGCATTCCGACATGGGCTATGCCTATCGCTTCCTGGTCGGCGAACGTTACGTCCTCTACCTGAGGACGAACGAAGACCTGCTCCCTCCTGCGGCGAAGAACCGGCCACGTTACTACCTCGGGACCTGCCCTGGCAGGATCGCCGGTCCGAGGCCGGAGGACCTAAGCCGCGAACGGTCCCTCCTGTCTGCTTTGGTGCCTCGCTAACAGCGTGCGCGGAACGTGACGGATTGCGACCCCGGGAGTCCAAGACCCGTATGACGCTTTCTGGAATGGTATTGACCGTGGGTCTTGTGGCGAATGGTCCCTGGCCGCAGTGGGGCGGACCTTCGCGCGATTTTCATGCACCGGCGGCGAAGCTGGCGGCGTGGCCGAAGGAAGGTCCGAAGCGCCTGTGGACCCGGGACCTGGGCGACGGTTTCGCGGCCATTGTCACCGATGGCCCCGCGCTGTACACCGCATACCGGCGCGGGAGCGAGAACGTCGCGATCGCCATGGACGCGGCGACCGGCCGGACCTTGTGGGAGCGATCGTTTGACGCGACACCGTTGCCGAACATGTTCCTCGACTACGGCAAGGGGCCCAACACGACGCCGCTGATCGCGGGAGACCGGCTGTTCGTGGCGACCTTCACCGGCGAATTCGCCGCGCTCGACCGCAAGACCGGCGCAGTGCGCTGGACCAAGCAGTTGTGGAAGGAGTTCGGCGGCACTTTCCGCGACGTGGGTTACAGCAATTCGCCCATTGGATACAAGGATCTGGTGATCGTGCCCGTGGGCGGGCGGGGCAAGGGCATGATCGCGTTCCGCCAGAACGACGGTAGCGTGGCCTGGCAGCAGACCGACCTGGGCAACGCGATGTCGTCGCCGATCCTCATCGAGGTGGAAGGCGAACCGCAACTGATCACGTTCATGGTGGAGGGCGTCGCGGGCCTGGACCCGGCGACCGGAACGCAGAAGTGGCTGCTGCCGCACAAGACGGACTACGACGTGAACTCCGCGACGCCGGTGTGGCACGCGGCCTCGCAGACGCTGGTGGTTTCGTCGGCGTACAGTTCGGGCGCGCGCGGGTTGCGCGTGACGAAATCCGGCGCTCAGGAGTTGTGGTTCAACGGCCGGTTCCGCGTACACCATGGAACTCTGATGCGCGTGGGCGACCACGTGTACGGGTCGTCAGGCGACTTCGGCCCCGCGCCAATGACCGCGGTGGAGATCCGCACCGGCAAGATCGCGTGGCAGGCGCGCAAGTTCCCGAAGGTGAACATGGTGCAGTCCGGCGACAAGACGGTGATCCTCGACGAGGATGGCAAGCTCGCGCTGGCGACGCTCACACCGGAGAAGATGACGGTGCTGGCCGAGTCCGATGTCCTGACGAAACTGTCCTGGACGGCGCCGACGCTGGCGGGCACGAAACTCTACATTCGGGACCGCAAGTCCGTGGCGGCGTACGAACTCGGGCAATAGGCGCCCACGGCAGCCGCGGCTCCCCGTACAGCCCACCCCTGGACACGGGACCGCGGCCACCCCGGAGCGCTCACCGGCACTGCGCCGGAGCCATCGGGTAGTCGGTCGCTTTCTCGACGCCCTTTTCCTTGCCCTCGATGCGGCCCAGCAAACCCGCCGCCGTCTTGCGGTAGATGATCCGCTGCGGGAAGTCATGCTGCGGGTTCTCGAAGACGGCTTCCTCGCCCGTGGCCTTGATCAGCGTGAACGGCGTGGTGTTGGCGCCGGTCTTGAGCCGGACGTTCAGCACCGTCTTGCCGTCGCGCTCGCTGATTACGTGGGTTTCGAAGAAGACGGTCTTGCCGTTGACGATGGTCCGGGCGACGCCGAAGGTGGCCCCGGCGCGCGGCTTCATCCACATTTCCTCGAACTGTTCCGGTCCGTTGGCGCCGGCCCAGCAGCCGGCCAGGAACTCGAGTTTCGCGATGTCCTGGGCGGATAGCGTTGCCGCGGCGAGGAAAAGGAAAAGTCTCATGGGGCGATTTTACGCCCGGCGCCGGGCGGCGTCTTGGAAAAACCCGACACCCGCTCGCCCCGGGGACCGGGCGCGGCGGGCCGCAGGGTATCATGTCGACCATGAGACTGGTATTTCTGGTGGCAACCGCGGCCCTGGCGCACGGCCAGGCCCCGTCGAAGGACGTTCTCTCCAAGCACTGGCGGACCTCCGGCGAGTTTACGCTTGCGGTGGCGAATGCCATGCCTGCCGAGCATTACGCGTTCAAGCCCTCGCCCGAGGAAATGAACTTCGGGCAACTGATGGCGCACATCGCCGGGGTGAATCAGAACGCCTGCGCGAATGCGAGCGGCCTCACCCGGCCCGCTTTGGAGGGCAAGATCGCGGAGTGGGCCAAGGACACCCAGAAAGTGGACGTGGACAAGGACTCCGCCGTCCGGTTTCTGATGTCATCGTTCGAGTTCTGCTACAGGGCGGTGGACGCGATGACCGCGGAGCGCCTGGACAAAGTGGTGGGCCCGCCGGCGCGAAACCTGACCGGGTTCGAGTGGTTGTGGGCCTACTTCACGCACACAGCGCACCATCGGGGCCAGGCCGAGGTGTACCTGCGGGTGAAGGGGATCAAGCCGCCGGACTACCGGTTCTGAGATTCGACACCGCTGCCGTCGCCCTTTGCCCGTCGCTTGCGCTCCGGGTTCCGCGGTGAATCAGAACCCGGAGCGCCAGCGACGGGCAAAGCACCGTTACAGCAGACCCGGGGCGAAGACACATTCCATCCAGAACCCTTGACCGTCGATGACATACCGGGCTACCTGCTGGAGTTGTCCTTCGGTCCAAAGATAACGAGTGCTCCCGTGGTATGCCCAGCGGTGCGCCCGGCCGCGGTCCAGCACAGCGAGTTCCCGGCTGGCCCAGGCCTTGAGCGAACCCAAGGCGCGCTCCGGCGGGACATCCGGGGTCACCACGGCATGCACGTGGGTCGTGCGCACGTGCAGGGCATGCAGGGTCCAGGCTCGGGCGCGGCAGCCTTTCTCGATACCTGCGCGGACCAGCTTCCGCCGGTCCGTGTCCAGTAGGTAAAGCTCCTCGTTCATGAGCTGGCGTTGCAACGCGGCGCGTTGCGGCTGCCGGGGAAGGTAAGCGGTGCCGAAACGGTTGTGTTCCCGGTCCACGGTCTCGTCGTTCTCGCCGTGCACCACGGTGCCGTAGCACCGGAACGTGAAGAAGTAAGCAAGGGGCTCCACTGCTACTTAGTGGCGAGTGCCGGCAAAAGCTCTCATCCGTTCTTGGAGCGGGATCGCATCTTGCTTGCAGGTGGCTTTGCCCGTCGCTTGCGCTCCGGGTTCTGATTGCTCGGGTGCGGGCCAGGACGAGAGCCGCTACATGTACTCGGGCACTTCGATGCCCAGCACCGCGAGCGTCCGTTCCAACTGTGCCCGGAAGTACGTCGTCATCCACAGCAGGAACGCCCGCTTCTCCGGGTCCGGTTCATCCAGCACCGGGAACTTCTGATAGAAGTTATTGAACGCCTGTCCGAGCTGGAACGCGAACCGCGCCACGTGCGACGGCTCCCCCGACGCCACGGCCCGCTCGATGGCGGACTCCATGCGCGAGGCCTCCAGCAGCAACTGCCAGCAGTCCTCGTCAGCGAGTTGCCGCCCGAACGCCGCCGCGTCCAGCACCGCGAAATCGGGCAACGCCTCGCCGCGCCCGGCCAGTTTCTCCAGGATCTTCCCCGCGCGCACGGCCGAGTACTGCAGATACGGCCCCGTCTCGCCCGTGAAGCTCAATGCTTCCTGGAAGTCGAATGCGATCACCGAGGTCCGCGTGTACTTCAGCATGAAGTAACGCAGCGCGGCCACGGCGATCTGTCCGGCCACCTTCCGGTTCGCGGGGCGGCCAGCGTTGCGCGATTCCACTTCGGCCAGGGCGTTCTCGATCAGCTTGTCGATCAGATCGTCGGCCTTCACGCCGAGCCCCTTGCGCCCGCTGACCTCGACATAGGGCCGCTTGCGGTCTTCTTCCGAGAGCTCGATGCCCATCTCGACGCAGGTGCGCGGCGACAGCGCGACCATCTCGTAGGAGAAGTGGATCGAGTTCGCGGCCTGCGTCTCGTAGTGCAGCGCCCGCAGCCCGGCCACCACGACGTCCTGCAGGTACGACTGCCGCGAGTCGATCACGTTGTACACCCGGGAGCCGCGGCCGAAGCCCTTGCCGGATTCGCCCTGGCCGGCGGCGACCCAGAGCTCGTGCCCGTCCGGATAAGTGTGCAGCCGGTTATAGAAGAAGTCCTTGCCCAGCAGTCCGAACTTCCACAACTGGTACGCGATGTCCTTGCCGACGTAGGTCACGGTGCCGTTCGAACGGACGATTACCTTCGAGTCATCCTCGCCCGTGGAGTCCTTGAACGCAGCGGCCGGCATCACCCAGCAGCCGTGGTTCTTGCCGGCGGTCTCGAAGTGGATCGCGCCCCGTTCCTTCAGCTGCTCGAACGCCTTCGCCCAGAACTGGAGGTGCAGGATTTCGCTCTCCCGCGGCAGCACGTCGTATTGAATGCCGAGCCGCCACATCGTGCGGAGATGGCACAGCACGATCGCGTCGGCGACGATATGGCCCAGTTCCGCCAGTTCGCCGGAGCCCGCCTCGATGGCGTGCAGCGTCGCGGCGCGCCATTGCTTCGCCTCCTCGTTTTCCGTGTAGTACTGTGAGATCCGCGCATAGAGGTCCCAGCACAGGTAATCGAAGCGCGGCGCCGCGGCGAGCTGCGCGACCTCGGCGGGCGACTTCTTCTCCAAATGATGGAACCCGACGACCACGTCGGCCACCTGCACGCCGGTGTTGTCGATGTAGTTCTGCACCTCCACGGTCTGCCCGGTGGCGCGCAGCATGCGGACGAAGGTGTCGCCGAGCACGGCGTTGCGCAGGTGGCCGATGTGCGCGGCCTTATTCGGGTTGATGTTGGTGTGCTCGACGATGATCTTCTCGCCCGCGGACGGGGCCGCCGGTGCCGCGGGAGCGCGCAGCGCGGCCCCATAAGCCCCGCGGTCGAGGCGGACGTTGATGTAGCCGTTGCCCGCGATTTCGAGCGCCGCGACTCCGGGAATCGCCCCGACGCCGTCGACGATCTCCTGGGCGATGGCGCGGGGCGCCTTCTTGAGCGTCCGGGCGAGTTGGAAGGCCGCCGGCACTGCCAGTTCGCCGAAGCTGGGCTGCTTGGGTTGCTCGGTGGCCGCGGGTTCCAGCACGCCGAAGCGGGCGGCCAGAAACTCAGAGAAGGCGGCGGTAATCGATTTTTCGAGCTGGTGGAACACGTTTCCTCTTGTGGCTCCTCTGGCGGATGCTCCACAGGGCCGCGACCGTCAGGGAGCGGTAAGCCCCGAACCAAACGACAGCGCCGTAAGAGAGCGGTACGCACCATTATTCCACAGCGGTCCGCGCGCTTCGTCCGCCGCGTGGCGATGCTACACTGAAGGCGGATTCGCGATGGCTATTAGCAAGGATTTGCTCGACATCCTCGTCTGCCCGGTGTGCAAAGCGCCGCTGGAACTTAAGCAGGATGACAACGGGCTGAAGTGCAACCAGTGCCGGCGGGTGTACCCGATTCGCGACGACATCCCCGTGATGTTGGTCGACGAGGCACGGATCGAAGACTAAGCCGGACATGGCCAGCCTTCTCGAGCGAGTGCCCTTCGGGGGCCGGGTGGCGATCATTCGGATCCGCTCTCTGGGGGACTGCGTGCTCACCACGCCGGCCATCCGCTTGCTCAAAGCCCACCGCCAGGACCTCCGGATCGGCGTGGTAGTCGAGGACCGGTTCGCGCCCTTGTTCGAAGGCAACCCCGACGTCAACGCCATCCTGCCCGCCTCGATCCCCGACCTCGCCCTTTGGAAGCCGGTGCTGTGCCTGAACCTCCACGGCGGCACGCAGAGCATCGGCATGACCGTCGCCTCCCGCGCCGACTTGCGCGCCGGCTTCGATCATCACTTCTGGGCGGCGGCGTATAACGTCCGCATCCCGACGGCGCAGGAGATCCTCGGCGTGGACCGCAAGGTCCACACGGCGGAGCATCTGGCGTCCGCGATGTTCTATCTCGGCGTGCCGCTGAGCGAAGTGCCGCGGGCGCGCCTGGTGCCCGGCGGGCGTGTGGTCCGCAAGCCTTACGCCGTGATTCATCCTTACGCCTCCGCGCCCGAGAAGGCCTGGGCGATGGAGCGTTTTGCCGCGGTCGCGAAGCATATCGAAGCCGCCTATGGCCTGGAACCCGTGATCCTCGCCGGTCCGGAGGACGACATCTCCGGCTGGAACGGCTATGAGGTGTTCGCGGAGCCGCTGGGCGAAGTGAAGACGCTGCTGAGCGGCGCGGCGCTGTTCGTGGGCAACGACAGCGGACCGGCGCACATGGCCGCGGCTTTCGGGGTGCCCGTAGTGGCGCTGTTCGGCGCCTCCGATCCCGGCATCTGGGCGCCGTGGCGCACCGACGGCGCCTCGCTGACGCATCCCGAAGGGATGCCCGGCATCCGCGTCGAGGACGTGATCGCCGCGGTGGACGCGCGCAAAGTGGACGTCTGACCGGTATGAGCGAACTGCGCCGCCTGCTCGCCTTTGCCCGGCCCTACTTCGGGACGCTGCTGATCTCCGTGGTCCTGATGGCGGCCGTCGGCGCGATGCAGGCGCTGATGGCCCTGCTGATCGGTCCGGTGTTCGACCGCGTGCTGAATCCGAACGCGCCCGATACGCCCGTGCTGCTGTTTCGCCTGCTGGGACGCCCCGTGTACCTCGACACCGTGATGCCCGGGTTTCTTAACGGCACCTGGCAGATGGTCGCGTTCGGGATCCTGGCCGTATTCCTCGTCAAAGGGCTGTGCGACTACGCCGGCAACTGGCTGGTGAACTACGCCGGGTTCTCGGCGGTCACCGACCTGCGCCAGAAGGTCTTCGACGGCGTGCTGCACCAGGACGCCCACTTCTTTGAGACCAATTCCACCGGCTCCGTGATGTCGTCCATCATGCTGGACCTCGACAAGATCCAGGTCGCCTATTCGCACATGATGGCGGACTTCCTGCGCCAGGCCTTCACGGCCCTGGCTCTGCTCGGCGTGGTGCTGCAAACGGACTGGAAGCTCGCGCTGGTGTCGCTCACCGTCCTGCCGTTCGTGCTGGTGCCGACCCTGCGCCTCGGTAAGCGCGTCCGCCGCTCCACGCGCAGCGCCCAGGACGACGCCGCGCACGTGAATCAGATCCTGCAGGAGACCATCAGCGGCCAGCAGGTGGTGAAGTCGTTTTCGGCGGAAGAAGTGGAGTCGCAGCGCTTCCGCGCCGCCACCCAGAAGCTGAAGCGCAGCAATCTGCGCTACGTGGCCCAGCAGGCCGTCGCTTCCCCGCTGATCGAGCTGTTCGGCGCGCTCACCATCGTCGGCCTGTTGACCTACGCGCGCGGCGCCATCCAGGCCGGCGCGATGTCCACCGGACAGTTCACCAGCTTCGTGATCGCGCTGCTCATGCTCTATGAGCCCGTCAAGCGGCTCACCGGCACCTACCAGATTTTCCAGCAGGCGCTCGGCGCCTCGCAGAAGGTTTTCGAGTACCTGGACCGCCAGGCGCTGGTGCAGGAGCGGCCGGGCGCGGTAGCTCTGGAGCGCTTCACCCGCGCCGTCGCCTTCGAGAACGTCTCGTTCCGCTACCCGAGCGCCCCCGAAGGATTCCGCCTGGACTCGATCTCGCTCGAAGTCAAGGCCGGCGAGGTGGTGGCGCTGGTGGGCCCCAGCGGTTCGGGTAAGACGACGCTCGCCAACCTCGTGCCCCGCTTCTACGATCCGGCCGGCGGGCGCATTCTGCTCGACGGCGTCGACCTCCGGGACCTGAAGCTCGATTCCCTGCGCGGCCTCATCAGCGTGGTGGCGCAGGACACCTTCCTGTTCCAGGACACCGTGGCCCGCAATATCGCCTACGGGCGCACCGATGTCAGCGAGACCCGGATCCGCGAGGCCGCCCGCAATGCGCTGGCCGAGGAGTTCATCCAGAGGTTGCCGGAGGGCTACGCGACCCAGATCGGCGAGCGCGGCCAGAAGCTCTCCGGCGGACAGCGCCAGCGGATCGCGATCGCCCGCGCTCTGCTGAAGAACGCACCGATCCTGATCCTCGACGAAGCCACCTCGCACCTGGACTCCGAGAGCGAAATGCTAGTGCAGAAGGCGCTGGCGAACCTCATGGAGCACCGCACCGTGATCGTGATCGCGCACCGGCTGTCCACCATCCGGCGCGCCGACAAGATCGTGGTGCTGGAGCACGGCCGCATCCGTGAGACCGGCACCCACGAGGAACTGGTCAACCACGGAGGCATCTACCAGCGCCTCCACGAATTGCAGTATTTGGAGCCCGAACTACAATAGGAAGCCCATGGGTCCATCCGTCCGCAGCATGACAGGATTCGCGCGCGTCCGCCGGCCGTTCGGCGACGGGGAAGTGGTCATCGGCTTGAAAGCCGTCAACCACCGCGCGCTGGACCTGCATTTCTACGCTCCCGCGGCCGTGGATCCGTTCGAGGCGGCGCTGCGGGCGCAGGTGAAGGCGAAGGTTTCGCGGGGGCACGTGGACGTGCGGATCTCCCTGCCGAAATCCGCGGGCGACAGTGCCCTCCAGGTGAACCGCGCCATGCTGGCGTCCTACCTGGAGGTCTTCGCCACGGCCAAAGCGGAACTCGGCATCGACAGCCAGCCGGACCTGAATGCCGCGCTGCGGATCCCGGGCATGATCGAGGAGGCTGCCGCCCCGGACACGGACGCGGAACTGGGATCCCTGCTCGCCCAGGCGATGGACGCCGCGCTCGAGGAACTGAACAGCTTTCGGGAACGCGAGGGAGAAGAAGTAGCGAAGGCGATCCGCGCGCACAACCGCGACGTGATCGCCGTCGCCGAACGGGTGGGCGAACTCCGCGCCGGCGCCCGCGAGTGGTTCCGCACGCGCCTCGAGGAGCGGCTGAAAGAGCTGCTGGACAACGCCAACATCGAGCCGCAGCGGCTGGTGCAGGAGGCGGCGATCCTGGCCGACCGCAGCGATATCGCCGAAGAGATCTCGCGGCTGGGCATCCACGCCGCGCAGCTCGACCAGTTGCTCGACCGCGGTGGCGAGACCGGCAAGAAGCTCGATTTCCTGCTGCAGGAAATGAACCGCGAGACCAACACCATGCTTTCGAAGACCAACGGGATCGGCGAGGCCGGGTTGGGGATCACGGATCTGGCGCTGCGGGCCAAGTCCGCCATCGAGAAGATCCGGGAGCTGTCGCTGAACCTCGAGTAGCCCGCATGACGCGTAAACCCATGATTTTCATCATTTCCGCGCCCTCCGGCTCGGGCAAATCTACGCTGGTGAACGCGCTGATGAACCGCGTGCCGCACCTGATGTTCTCGATTTCTTACACAACGCGCCCTCCGCGGGGCACGGAGCGGGACGGCGAGCAGTATTACTTCGTCAGCCGGCCGGAGTTCGAGCGGCGCGTGGCGGCCGGCGAGTTCCTGGAATGGGCCGAAGTGTTCGGCAATTACTACGGCACCCATTGCTCGGAGATCGACCGGGCGGCGGCCGCGGGCGCGGACCTGGTGCTCGACATCGATGTCCAGGGTGCGCGACAATTGAAGGAGAAGGTTCCGGATTCGATTTCGATCTTCGTGCTGGCCCCGTCGCGGGCCGAGTTGGAGCAGCGGTTGCGGAGCCGGTCGCAGGACGCCGAGGAAGTGATCCAGCGCCGTCTGCGGGAGGCCGCGGAAGAGATCCGCAACTGGCCCCGGTACGATTACGTGCTGGTGAACGACGAGGTGGCCCGGTCGGCGGACAATCTTTGTTCCATCGTCACCGCGGCGCGCAGCCGGCGGGAGCGGATGGAAGCGCAGATCCGGCCGATCCTCGAGGGTTTCGAGAGTTACGGAAGCGAGGTAGCAGAGAAGAATGGCTGAGAGGCTGATGCGGCAAATGCCGGTGCACGCGATCCCGGACGATCCGGAGACCAGCGCGTACCGCTTTATCATCGTGGCGGCGAAGCGCGCCCGGCAGTTGCAGGGCGGCTCCCGGCCGTTCCTGCCCACGACTTCGAAGAAACCCACCGTCACGGCGATGGAAGAGGTGCGGCGCGGTCTGGTGAAGTACGAAGACTCGCTGCGGGAAACGCCGGCGCTCGAAGAAGCGCTCTAAAGGCTGGCTCCATGAACGCGATCCTGGGTGTCGGCGGCGGCATCGCGGCCTATAAAGCCGCGGAGTTGGCGCGCGCCCTCATGGAACGCGGGGCCTCAGTGCAGGTCGTGATGACCCGCGCGGCCCAGGAATTCGTCCAGCCCCTTACCTTCGCCGCGCTCACCGGACGCAAAGTCATCACCGGGCTGTTCTCGTCGGCCAGCGCCGAGGACACCCTGGCCAGTTCGGTGGAGCATATCCGGGTGGCCCAGGAGGGCGATCTGCTGATCGTCGCGCCCGCCACCGCCGACCTCATCGCCAAGATGGCGCACGGCCTGGCCGATGACTTCCTCACCACGACGTACTTGGCCTTCCCCGGCCCGGTGGTGCTCGCGCCGGCGATGAACTCCCACATGTGGCAGCACCCGGCCACGCGGGCGAACCTCGACACGCTGCGCGCCCGGGGTCACGTGATCGTGGAGCCGGGCGAGGGTTTGCTGGCTTGCGGGACCTTCGGTCCCGGCCGCCTGGCGGAACCGGCGGCGATCGCCGACGCCGCGCTGACCGCGGCGCATCCGCCGTTGCAGGATCTGGAGGGCGAGACCGTCCTGATCACCGCGGGGCCGACGCAGGAGCCGCTCGACCCGGTGCGCTACATCACCAACCGCTCCAGCGGCAAGATGGGCTACGCCCTGGCCGCTGCCGCGCGGCGCCGGGGCGCCCGCGTCACGCTGGTATCGGGTCCCGTGCAAATCGACCCGCCACAGGACGTCGACGTCGTCCGCGTGCGCACCGCCCGCGAGATGCGCGAAGCGGTGCTGGCCGCGCTGCCCGCCGCCACCATCATCATCAAGGCTGCCGCGGTCGCCGACTACCACGTCGCCCAGGTGCCCACGCAAAAGACCAAGAAAACCTCCGCCCGCCTCACGCTGGACCTGGATCCCACGCCCGACATCCTGGCCGAAGTGGGCCAGAAAAAAGACGGCCGCCTGCTGATCGGTTTCGCCGCCGAAACCCAGAACCTGCTGGCCGAGGGACGCCGCAAGCTCTCCGCCAAGAACTGCGACATGGTGGTGGCGAACCTCGTCTCGCAGGAAGGCACGGGGTTCGAAAGCGACCAGAACGAAGTGGTGCTGCTGCTGCGCACCGGCGAGACCATCGAAGTGCCCCGCGCCTCCAAGCGCGAGGTCGCGGACCGGATTTTCGACCAGATCCTGAAGCTGCGGCTCTCCCTGCACGCCGCCTCGCGCTCATGACGCACGACGAGCTGCGCGCGCAGTTGCGCTACTACCGGGACCTCGGCGTGAAGCACCTCTATTTGCGCGAGGGCACACCGGACCCGCGGGAGACCGCCGCGGCGCCGGAGCCTGCTCCTCCTCCACCGCTCCTGACGCCCCCGCCCGTTCCCGTCATGACCGACACCCTGCCGTCCCTCGCCCCGGATAACGACACGCTGTTCCGCATCCTCGAGGACATCGGCGACTGCCGCCGCTGCCGCCTCTCGGAAGGCCGCAACAAGATCGTCTTCGGCACGGGCAACGAGCAGGCGCGCCTGGTGTTCGTCGGCGAAGGTCCGGGCGCGGACGAGGACGAGCAGGGGCTCCCGTTCGTGGGCCGCGCCGGGCAGCTGCTGACGCAGATGATCGAAGGCACGGCCAAGAAGGAAGGGCTGAACCTGCTGCGCAGCGACGTCTACATCTGCAACGTCGTGAAGTGCCGCCCGCCCGGCAACCGGACCCCGGAACCGGACGAAATGGAGATCTGCGGCCAGTTCCTGTTCCGCCAGTTGATGACCATCCGCCCGAAAGCCATTTGCGCGCTCGGCGGCACGGCCTCCCGCGCGCTGCTGGGCGCCAAGGAAGGGGTCACCAAACTGCGGGGCAACTGGCACAAATGGCGCGACCTGCCGGTGATGGTCACCTACCACCCGTCGTATCTGCTGCGCCCCTACAACCAGAACGCCAAGCGCGAGGCTTGGGAAGACTTGAAGAAGGTCCTGCACTTTGTCTACGACTAAGCCGGGTTCCACAACTGCGGCGGATCCGGTCCTCCGGGCCGCGAGCGTGAGCGAGCGGCAAGCCCCCGGATCTTGCCGCTCCATGGCGAGTCCCGTGCGTGACGTACTTTGGCCCCCGCCTGCCGGCGGGGGCTCCTGTGCAGCGCTGTTAAGCGGGGGTCAGCGTAGCACTGGGGGGAGCCCCCAGCGATGACCGCGCGCGGGAAGTTCATCACCTTCGAGGGCGGCGACGGCTCCGGCAAGTCGACGCAGATGCGCCGACTGGTCGAAAAGCTCCGCGCCTCGGGACACCAGGTTCTCGAATCCGCGGAACCCGGCGGCACCCCGATCGGCCAGCAGGTCCGCCGGATCCTCCTCGACCCCGCCAACGGCGACCTTTCGCCGACGGCGGAAATGCTGCTGATGTTCGCCGCGCGCGCGCAGAACGTGGATCAGTGGATCCTCCCGGCCCTGCGCGCGGGCCAGATCGTCGTTTCGGACCGTTTCACCGATTCGACGCTCGCGTATCAGGGGGCGGCCCGCGGCCTGGGGGCGGAAACGGTGCTCGATGTCGATCGCATCGCGTGCCGCGGCCTGGTGCCGGACCTGACCATCTACATCGACGTGGATGTGGAAAAAGGCCTGGAGCGCGCCCGCAGCCGCAACCAGCGCGGCGACGGCTCCGAATCGCGGCTGGACGATCACGGCCTGGCGTTCCACAAGGCCGCGCGAGCGGCGTATCTGCGGATCGCCGAAGAGGAGCCGGGACGATTCAAGGTAATCGACGGCAATCGGGATATCGACACAGTCGCCGCTGATGTCTGGGCCGCCGCAGCCGCCCTGCTGGGGCGTTAGGCGGCCCCGTGATCCTCCTCACCCCCGACGCCTCCGCCGCCGGACGCCGCCTCGATCACTACCTCCAGGCCGCGCTGCCGGACTTCAGCCGTTCGCGCCTCCAGGAGTGGATCAAGGCCGGGCGCGTGCTCGTCGACGGCGCCGCCGCGAAGCCGTCGCTCGAACTCAAAGGCGGCGAGCGCATCGAAGTGACGCCCGCGGCGCCCCCGCCCCTCAAGGCCACCCCCGAGGACCTGCCGGTGGCGATCCTGTACGAGGACGCCGCTGTCGCCGCCATCGACAAGCCCGCGGGCATCGCGGTCCACGCCGGCGCGGGCAACCACGCCGGCACGCTGGTCAACCGCCTGGTGCACCGCTTCGGCCAGCTCTCGCAAACCGGCGGCGACCTCCGGCCCGGAATCGTCCACCGCCTGGACAAGGAAACCTCGGGCGTCCTGCTGGTGGCGCGGACCGATGCCGCCCACCGCGACCTTGCCGCCCAGTTTGCCGCGCGGCAGGTGGAGAAGACTTACCTCGCGCTGGTGCACGGCCGGACGAAAGACGCGGGCCGGATCGACGCGCCGATCGCGCGCGACCCGCGGCGCCGCACGCGGATGACGGCGGCGCTGGGGTCCGGACGCGCGGCCCATACCGAGTACCAGGTCCGGGAGCGGTTCGCGAAGTTTACGCTGCTCGAGGTCCGGATCGGCACCGGCCGCACGCACCAGATCCGCGTGCACCTGGCGAGCATCGGCCACCCCGTGGCGGGCGATCGCCTCTACGGGGCTCCCCCGATGCCGGAACTGGGCGGCCGGTTCTTCCTGCACGCCGCGCGGATCGTGTTCCGCAGCCCGGCGGACGGCGCATCCGTCACCGTGGCGTCCCCGCTCGCCCCGGAGCTTGTTGCCGTTCTCGATCGGCTGCGATAATAGGGCGATTAGGATTCTATGAAAAACCTGGCTGTCCTTCCCGCGCTGCTGTTGCCGCTTCTGGCGCAGGCGCCGCAAAAACCGGCGACGCAGCCCGCGGCGCAGAATCCGCCGACGGTGGATGACCGTCCCATCACCCTCGACGTCACCCGCGTCAACTTCCTGTTCACCGTCTCCGACAAGAAGGGCCGCTTCGTCACGGACCTCAAGAAGGACGACTTCGAGATCGTCGAATCAAAGAAACAGCAGAACATCCTGGAGTTCGTTGCCGAAAGCGACCTGCCGCTTCGCCTGGCCGTCCTGGTGGACACCTCGAACTCCATCCGCGACCGCTTCAAGTTCCTGCAGGAGGCCGCCGTGGAGTTCATCAACTCGGCCGTCCGGCCCGAACGCGACAAGGCGATCGTGGTGAGCTTCGATTCCGGCGCCACCCTGGTGGCCGACCTCACCGGCAAGACCGATGTACTCGCGAAGGCCGTGCGCGACCTGCGCCCGGGCGGCGGGACGTCGCTCTATGACGCCATCTATTTCGCCTGCCGCGACAAGCTGGCGCAGGATCAGCCGCGCCACAAGTACCGCCGCGCGCTCGTCGTGCTTTCCGACGGCGACGACAACCAGAGCCGTTACTCGCGCGAACAGGCGCTGGAAATGGCGCACAAGGCCGACGTGGTGCTGTACGCCGTGTCCACGAACAACACGCGCCTGGAAAGCGACGGCGACAAGGTGCTCCGCTACCTGACGCGCGAAACCGGCGGCGTGGCGTTCTTCCCCTTCAAGGCGGAGGACCTGGCGCAGTCGTTCGAGAACATCGCCAACGAACTGCGCAACCAGTACTCGATCCTGTACCGGCCGGAACCGCTGAAGACCGACGGGCTGTTCCACAAGGTGGAGATCAAAGTCCGCGACCGCAAGGACCTGCTGGTCCGCGCCCGCAACGGATACTTCGCGCCGAAGTTCTAGCAGATATCCCGCTCCCGCCGTTCGCGCATAGACTGGAACCGTGGGAATCCCCATCGCGCTGCTGGCGATGACCGTGTGGTGCGGCGAACGCGAGGCTCTGGAAGCGGCGCTGACGCGCCATCGGGCGATCGCCGCCGTGGGCGGCTGGCCGCGCGTGTCCCACGCCCGGGACCCCGCGCTCACCGCGCGCCTCAACGCCGAAGGCGACCCCAGCATCGAGGGTTTCCAGCGCCGCCACGGCCTCGCCGCCGACGGCGTCGTGGGTCCGGCGACGCTCGCCGAGCTTAATGCTTCCGCCGCGTGGCGCGTCCGCCAGATCGAAGCCAACCTCGAGCGCATCCCGGAGAATCTGCCGGAGCGTTACGTGCGCGTGAACATCCCCGCCTACGAGCTCGAAGTCCGCGTGGGCGATAACGTGGAACTCACCAGCCGCGTCGTCGTGGGCCGCGCCAACGCCCGCACGCCGCGCACCCGCCTCCGCATTACGCAGGTGAAGCTCAATCCTTATTGGGTCGCGCCGGTGAACCTGGCCCATCGGGACCTGCTGCCGCGGCTCCGCAAGGACGTCGCCGCGATGATCCGCGACGGCTTCCACTGCCTCACGCGCCTCGAGCCGCCCGAGGAGCTGGACCTGCGGTCCCTCGACTGGAAGAAGGTCACCCGTCTGCCATGCACCCTGCGGCAGGATCCCGGACCGAAGAACCCGATGGGGCAGATCAGCCTCCGCGCCCCGAATCCCTTCGACGTCTGCCTGCACGACACCCCGGAACGGGCGCTGTTCGAACGCCCGGCGCGCGCGGCCAGTTCGGGGTGCGTCCGCGTGGAGCGGGCGGCGGCGCTCGCCGCCTGGATGCTCGGCCAGACCGAGCAGCGCATCCTCGCCTGGGTGGCGGACCGGGAACCGCTCGATTTCGATCTCGCCGAGCCAGTGCCGCTGCTGCTCGAGTACCGCACTGCCTGGGTCGACGGGCGTGGCGGGGTCCAGTTCCGGCGCGACATCTATGGCCTGGACCGCGAACTCGCCCCGCCTCGGTAAACAAAGCGTTACAATCGTGACAATTGGCGATCGAGGGGTAATCGATCTCTGACAAGGAGAAACGGGATGTCTCGCGTACTACGTTTTGCTGTTCTGGTGGGAATGTCTTTGCTGCCGGCGGGCCTTTGGGCGCAAGCCAACGGACGCATCGGGGGCACGGTGGTCGATTCCAGCGAAGCCGTCATCGCCGGCGCGCAAGTGGTTTGCCGCAATATGGCGACGGATTACCGGGTCCAGGTGACCTCCAGCGCTGACGGCCTGTTCACCTGCCCCGAACTGCCCATCGGACGCTACGAGATCACGGTCACCCAGACCGGCTTCCAGAAGCTGGTGAGCAAGGATATCGACCTGCTGACGAACCAAGCGCTGGATCTGAAGCTCGTGCTCAAAGTCGGCAACGTGTCGGAGTCGATCGAGGTCACGGCCGAGACATCGCTGGTGCAGACCACCAACGCGACCGTCCAGTCCACCATCGCGTCGCGCCAGATGCAGGAGCTGCCGCTCAACGGCCGCAACCCGCTGCAACTGGTGACGCTCACCGCGGGCGCGCAGTTGACCGACGCCGGCACCATCGCGGGCCAGCAGGATAACCGCGGCCTTACGGTGAACGGCCTCCGCGCCACGCAGAACAACTTCCGGCTCGACGGCGGCAATTACACGAACCGCTTCTTCGGCTCCGCGCCGATCTTCCCCAACCCGGACACGCTGGAGGAGTTTACCGTCCAATCGTCGAACTACGGCGCGCGCAACTCCGGCGCGGGCGCGGTGGTGGAGCTCGCCACGCGTTCCGGCACGAACCAGTTCCACGGGTCGCTGTTCCACTTCCTGCGCAACACCAAGCTGAACGCGCGGAACTTCTTCCAACTGGAGCGTCCGCCGTTCAAGCTGAACCAGTTCGGCGGCACCTTCGGCGGGCCGATCCGCAAGGACAAGACGTTCTTCTTTTATTCGTACCAGGGCACCATCCAGCGCTCCACGCCCAGCCCCGTGTCGTTCCAGACCTTCACGGAAGCGCAGCGGCGCGGCGACTTCTCGGGCGTCCCGAACGCGGTGATCGATCCCACCACGGGCCAGCAGTTCGCGGGCAACCGGATTCCTCCGGAACGCTTGAACCGGCTGGCGCTAGCCGTCCTGAACCAGTGGGTGCCCCTGCCGAACCGCGGCATCCTCTTCGTCTCCGCCCAGAACCGAAACATCGACGACCACCAGCAGCTCGTTAAGATCGACCACCAGATCGCCGACCGCAACCGGCTCAGCGGCCGCTATTTCTTCGACGACTACGACTTCCAGCGTCCGTTCAACGCCCCGCCCGGCTTCTTTGCGGCGAATTCCTTCCGGAATCAGTCGCTCACCCTGCGCGACACGCACACCTTCTCGCCGAACCTGACCTTCACCTTCACCGGTAACTTCGGCCGCTTCTCGCGGACCCAGGTGCCGCAGGCCCCCGGCATGAAGACCGTCCAGGACCTCGGCGCGCGCGTCCCGCTCGGCACCGGGCTGTCTCTGTTCCCCGGCGTCCGCATCATGATCCCCGGGTTCTTCAACCTCTTCTCCGGCGGCACCCTGCAGCAGACGCCGACCACCTTCGATTACCACTTCGCGTTCCTTTACACCAAGGGCCGCCACACCATGCAGTTCGGGGCCGATATCCAGGCGGACCGGGCCTACACGCTGGATGCCTCCTTCACGCCGGCGACGTGGTTCTTCGACGGTTCGCGCTCGCGCTCGGCGGCCGTCGCCGGCTCGGGCTACGCCCTCGCGGACTTCATGCTCGGCCTGCCCCAGCGCCTGGAACAGGATTCCGGCCGCACCAACGACCTGCGCGAAAAGAAGTATCACTTCTTCTTCCAGGACGACTGGAAGGTCAACTCCCGGCTGACCCTGAACCTCGGCATGCGCTGGGAGCCCTGGCTGCCGCCTTACGATCTGAAGAACAACCTGGTCGGCTTCGCCCCGGGCCAGCAGTCCACCGTGGCGCCCAACGCGCCGCTCGGCCTGGTCTACCCCGGCGACAAGGGCATCATCCGGTCGGTGTTCCCGCGCGACTGGAACAACCTGGCGCCGCGCATCGGCTTCGCCTATGACTTTGGCGGCAACGGCAAGACCGTCATCCGCGGCGGCTACGGGATTTTCTACGTGGATCCCGCGCTGACCCTCTATACGCGCACGGTTTCGACGCAGCCGGCGGTGCTGACCACCGTGCATTTCAACCCGGCGAGTTTCGAGGATCCATACGCGAACTTCCCCGGCGGGACGCCGTTCCCGCGGGCGCGCGTGAGCCCGGAGCAGTTCGGGAATTTCCGGTTCACCCTGCCGGTAGCCGGCGGGGCCATGGAGCCGCAGACCCGGACCGGGTACTCGCAGAACTGGAACCTGACGGTGGAGCGGCAACTGTTTCAGGACACCGCGATTTCGCTGGGCTACGTCGCGAACCTCGGCGTGAAGATCCTGGCGGCGCGCCAGTTGAACCCGGCGGTCTCGGCTCCCGGAGCGAGTGCGGCCAACGTCAACGCCCGGCGGCTGTACCAGGGCATCGGGTCGATGGAATTCGCCTCGGGCTTTCAGTCGTCGAATTTTCATTCGCTGCAACTCGGCGTGACCAAGCGCTCGCGCAAGGGTCTCACGGTGATCGCCAACTACGTGTTCTCCAAGGTCATCGACAATTCTTCGAGCACGGTGGAAGGCGATGGAAGCTGGCCGCTGAATCCCTTCAACCTCAACCAGTCGCGCGGCGTCGGCGACTTCGACACCACGCACCGCGCCGTCCTCAGCTTCGTCTATGACCTGCCGAAGACCAGCTCCTCGAACGGCCTGGTCAAGGGCCTCCTGAACGACTGGCAGCTCAACGGCATCATGACCCTCCGCTCCGGCCTGCCCTTCACCGTCACCAGCGGCGCCGACCGCGCCTTCGCGGGCATGCCCAACTCCTTCGCCGACCAGATCGGCGACCCCACGCGCCCCGACGGCGCCGATCAGTTGCTGACCTGGTTCAATCCCGCGGCCTTCCGCCAGGCCACGCTCGGCACCTTCGGCAACCTCGGCCGCAACACCCTCCGCGGACCCGGCTCCGCCGTCATGGACATCTCCGTGTTCAAGAACATCCCGATCACGGACCGCTTCCGGCTGCAGTTCCGGGCCGAGGCGTTCAACATCCAGAACCGGGCCAACTTCCAGAACCCCAACGGCAACCGGGCCGCCGGTACGTTTGCGCGCATCACCGCCGCCGACGATCCGCGCGTGTTCCAGTTCGGCCTGAAGCTCGCGTTCTAAATGCTGACGCGGCGCGGCCTGCTCGCCTCCTCGATCGCCCTCCCCGCCTTCGGGCGCGGAGGGCGATTGCGTCCGGCCTGCCAGACCAATGCCTGGGAGGCGGACCCGGCCAACTTTGAGACACTGCTCGCGGTGCTCCGCCGCATCCGGGCGCTCGACTTCGAGGGCGCGGAGTGCAACGTCCGGTTCCTGAAGACGCAGCTTGCCGACCCCGCCGCCGGACGCCGCCGCATCGCCGCCACCGGCGTCGAACTGGTCGGCGCGCACACCGGACTCGAGGGGTTCTCCGAGACAGCCCTAGCAGCGGTTGCCGAATCAGCCGCGGGCGCGGCGAGCCTGGGCGTCCCCTTCCTCGTCCTCAGCCACGGCTGGAAGCCCGGCGAGGCCCGCGACATCCCCGCCAAGATCACCGCGCTGCGTGCTTTGCTCGATCGCGTGCGCGGCATCTGGATCGCTTACCACAACCATGCCTGGGAGTTCGAGAACCGCGAAGTGGAAATGACCGCCCTGCTCGAAGGCGTCCCGAAGCTGAAACTGCTGTGGGACTCCGGCCACGCCTGGAAGGGCGGCTGTGACCCCGCCGCGTTCTTCCGAAAGCACCACCAACGAGTAGTGGGTATCCACCTCCGCGACTTCTCCGGTGACTCCCCCGTGCCGCTCGGCCAGGGGACCTTCCCGCACCCCGAACTAGCCCGGGAGATCAGGAAATCCGGCTGGTCCGGCTGGCTGATCAACGAGGACGAGCGCCCCGGCCAGCCCCGCCCCGAGGAGCGCGCCACCGGCCCTTCCCGTAGCCACCTGCGCAAGGTGTACGGCATCTAGTTTTTGAGTTACGATAGTCGGACACGATGCCGTTCCGTACCGACGACGTCCGCATCCTCGAAACCCGGGAGCTGCTGCATCCCGGCGCTCTGCTGGCCGAGGTTCCGCTGCCCGAGGCCGGCGCCCGCCTGATCTACGACACCCGCCACCAGATCCACAAAGCGGTCCACGGGCACGACCCGCGGCTGGTGGTGATCGCCGGACCGTGCTCCATCCACGATCCCGCGGCGGCGCTCGACTACGGCGCACGCCTGCTGGAGATAGCGCGCGACTTCACCGCCGATCTGCTGATCGTGATGCGCGTCTATTTCGAGAAGCCCCGCACCACCATCGGCTGGAAGGGCCTGATCAACGATCCGCTGCTCGACAACAGCTTCCAGATCAACGAAGGGCTGCGCCGCGCGCGTAAGCTGCTGGCGGACCTCACTGCGCTCGGCCTCCCCTGCGGCACCGAGTTCCTCGACATGATCACGCCGCAGTACATCGGCGACCTCATCAGTTGGGGCGCCATCGGCGCGCGCACCACCGAGAGCCAGGTGCACCGCGAACTCGCCAGCGGCCTGTCGTGTCCCGTCGGCTTCAAGAACGGCACCGACGGCAACGTACGCATCGCCATGGACGCTGTGCGCGCCGCGCGCGAAGCGCACCACTTCCTGTCGGTCACCAAGGCCGGCCACTCGGCGATCGTGTGCACCAAGGGCAACAAGGATTGCCACGTCATCCTGCGCGGCGGCAAGCTGCCGAACTTCGACGAGGAGTCCGTGGAGGCGGCCCTGCTCACGCTGCGCGCCCACAAGCTGCCGGACCGCGTGATGGTCGATTGCTCCCACGCCAACAGCATGAAGAACTACCGGCTGCAGGGCGCGGTCGCGCGCAACGTCGCGGCGCAGGTGGCGGGTGGACAGTCCGGGATCTTCGGCGTGATGCTCGAGAGCAACCTCGTGGCCGGACGCCAGGACCTCGTGCTCGGCCGGGAACTGCGCTACGGGCAGAGCATCACCGACGGGTGCATCGACCTCGCCGAGACGCGCGGCGTCTTCGAGATCCTGGCGGAGGCGGCGGCGCGCCGGCGGCAGCACCTGGGGTCCGCGCACGCGGCGCACGACGCGGTGAATTCGTAATCGCCCAGCCGTGTACTCTGAGGGAATGAAAGTCTCTGAGGCCCGCCGGAGGTTGTCGTCCCTTGTCGACGACCTGCCCGAAGGTGGAATCCTTCTCACCAAGCGCGGCGAGCCCTGTGCTCGACTGGTGCCGGTCCGGAAGAACCGCCCGGGACGGTACGTTACGGGTCCCCTGTTGAAGGGCAAGGGCCATCCTGGCCCGAGGTGCCCTTCGGCGGAGACGCCGTATGACCTCCTGTTTCCTTGAGATCACGCTTTAAGCGTTTGACAAGCGATTCAGGCGCGGACCCCGGCGATCGCTTCCGCCACCACCACCGCCGCCCGGACGCAATCCTCGCGGCTCACATCGGCGTGCGACACCGCCCGCATCAGCGACCCGCCCACCCCGTTCATCAGGACCCCGGCCGCCTTCAGCCGCGCGCTCAGCTCCGCCGGCGCCACCCCGGTGCCCGCGATGTCGAAGATCACGATGTTCGTCGCCGGCTCCCAAACCGACACGCCGGGGATCGTCCCGAGTTCCGCGGCCAGCAGCCGCGCGTGGCTGTGGTCCTCGCCGAGCCGGGCGGGCATCTCCTCCAGCGCGATCAGCCCCGCCGCCGCCAGAATCCCCGCCTGCCGCATGCCGCCGCCCAGGCGCTTACGGTACATGCGCGCGCGGGCGATGTCCTTAGTGCGCCCCGCGAGGATCGACCCGACCGGCGCGCGCAGTCCCTTGGACAGGCAGAACATCACCGAGTCGACATCCCGCGCAATGCGCGCCAGCGTGGACCCCGTCGCCGCCACCGCGTTGAACACCCGCGCGCCGTCCATGTGCACCTTCAACCCGCGCGCGTGGGCCTCGTGGCAGATCTCGTCGATGGTCTCCTGCGGATACACCGTGCCGCCGGCCATGTTGTGCGTGTTCTCGATCTCCACCAGCGTGGTGGGCGCGCAGTGCGGCCCGTCCGGACGCAGGTAGCGCGCCACCGTGGCCCAGTCGAGGATCCCGTTCGCGGTGGGGATCGCGCGCACCAGGCACCCCGCGAACCAGCCGGTCATCGACAGCTCCCAGTCGAGGATGTGCGCCCGGGCGTCGCAGATCACTTCCTCTCCGTGGTTCGTGTGCAGCTTGATGGCGATGGTGTTGCCCATCGAGCCGGTGGGCACGAACAGCGCCGCTTCCTTGCCGGCGATCTCCGCCGCGCGCTGCTCCAGGCGGTTGACCGTGGGGTCCTCGCCGTACACGTCGTCGCCCACCTCCGCCGCGGCCATCGCCGCGCGCATCGCCGCCGTGGGCTTGGTCACCGTATCGCTTCTGAGATCGATCGTCATTCGAGAAACTCCGCGAAAACCTCGTTCGACACCATCACGCCGCGCCGCGTCAGCCGCACCGTCGCGCCGTCGTCCTCCAGCACCCCGCCCCGCACCAGCCGCGCGATCCGCTCCCCGTACCGCTCCCGCTCGGCGGGCGTCGGGTTCACGCCGCGCTCCAGCCGCAGGCCGACGAAGAACTTCTCCTCCGCCGGATCCGCCTCCGTGCGCTCCTCCGCCGGATCCTCCCGCGCCACGTACTCGGCGGGCGACTCTACATTCTGCCACCGCCGCGCGCCGTCGAAGGAATGGGCGTCTGCGCCGAAGCCGAAGTACGGCTCCCGGTTCCAATACTTCAGGTTGTGCCGGGAGGAACTGCCGAGCCGCGCGAAGTTCGAAATCTCGTAGCGCTCGATGCCGAGCCGCGCCAGCTCGTCCACCGCCGTCTCGTACATTTCCGCGATCGCGTCATCGGCAGGCACCGCGCCGGCCGAATACCGCGACCCGTGGTTCAGGATCTCCAGGCCCAGGTTGCTGTCCGCATCCACCTCCAGCATGTACACCGAGACATGCGGCGGGGCGAGCCTCTCGATCCAGGCCAGCGACTCGCGCCAGCTCGCCGGCGTCTGCCCCGGCAATCCCGCAATCAGATCGAGGTTGATCTCGCCTAGCCCGTGCTCGCGGAGCAGATTCACATCGGCCGCCACCTGCGCGGCGTTGTGCCGGCGGCCCGTGCGCTTGAGTTCGAAGTCCACAAAGGACTGTACACCCAGCGAGACGCGGTTGATTCCCGCCCGCCGCCACGCCGCGACCTTGGCGCGATCGAACGACCCCGGGGCCGCCTCCACGGTCGCCTCGACCCACTCGCGGCCCGGCACCGCGGCCAGCAGGTCCTCGAACACCGCGGGCTCCATCAGACTCGGGGTCCCGCCGCCGAGATAGACCGTCTCCGGACGCCAGGGCCACACGGTTGCGGTCAGCTCGCGCTTCATCTTCGCCAGGTAATCGCCCTCCAGGCTCCGCGGGAACACTCCCGAGGCGAAGTTGCAGTACGTGCACTTCTGCCCGCAGAACGGAAACGAGAGGTAGACCCCCGGCATTTAGAGCGTGACTTCTTCGCCGAGTTGCTCGCCGATGGCCGCCCCGATCAGCTCCGCCAGCGACCGCGCCGACTCCGTGTGCACGAAGGCGCCGCGCGCTGCGTCCCAATCCAGCTTGAAGCTCTTCGAGTGCGCCGACACCCAGATCTGCTTCACCGGCGAGTTCGGACTCACCACGAACTTCGCCCGCGGCTCCTCGAACTCGATCGCCAGCGCCCCGTTGTTGAGGTCGGCCTCGAAGTCCCATTGTTCTGACGCCCGCAGCAGCTTCCGGTGCAGCCCCTCCAGCGCGTCATCGGCCTTTAGTGCAAACTCCTGATCGTCCATGGATAACGACCAAGATAACGTTTTTCGGCAACTTCCGTCCTAGAGAAGTCATCTGTTACCCTTGGACTCGTCCGCGCATGGAATCCCACTGCATCCCCCAGACGCGCTTGCCGGGCACGTCGCGGCTCTTTGCCGACTACGTGACCCACTACGACCGTCTGGCGCGGTTCTACGCGCATGACCCCTTCGATCCCGAATCCCTGACGCGGGCCGCGGCCGCCATCGACTTCCCGGCCGACCGGCGGGCGGCCATCGTCGCCGCGCTCCGCGCGCAGAACGGCGATTCGCCCGCCCTGGAGCTGCTCGCGAAACCGGGCACCGTGGCCGTGGTGACCGGACAGCAGGTCGGCTTCTTCGGCGGACCGCTCTATACGGTCTTCAAGGCGTTGAGCGCCGCTCGCCTGGCGCGCGAGCTCACCGCGCGGGGGCAAGCCGCGGTGCCGGTGTTCTGGCTCGCTACCGAGGATCACGACTTCGAGGAGATCCACCGCGCCTGGGTCTTCGACGCCCAGCGCCGACCGGTGCCCCTGGACGTCACCGCCACCCCGGACGGCCCCGAGCCGGTGGGCCGGATCTGGATCTCGCAGGTCCCCCTGGACGGCCTGCGCGCCGCGCTTTCCGGCTTTCCGTTCGCGGATGAAGCCGTCGCGCTCGCCGAACGCGCCTACCAGCCTGGCCGGACCTTGGGCGAGGCCTTTCACGCCTTCGTCAAGGAACTGCTGGCGCCGCTCGGGCTCTTGTTTCTCGATCCCCTGGATGCCGCCGTCCGCCGCATCGGAGCCCCGTTCCTCGAAGGCGTCCAGTCGCGCGCCCCGGAGATCCGGGCGATGCTGGCGGAGCGCTCGCGCGAACTCGAACAGGCGGGCTACCACGCGCAGGTTCTGGTGGACGCCGACTCGACGCTCCTGTTTTCGCTCGCCGGCGGCCACCGCCAGCCGATGAAGAAGCCGGTTTCCGGCGACCTGATCTCGCCGAACGCGCTGTTGCGCCCCGTGCTGCAGGATTACCTGCTGCCGACGGTTGCGTACTTCGGCGGGCCGGCCGAGGTCGCCTACCTGGCGCAGTCGCAGGTTCTGTACGGCGACCTGCTGGGCCGCATGCCGGTGGTCTTTCCGCGCGCCGGCTTCACGCTGCTCGACACGCGTACGCGGAAGCTGCTCACGCGCTACCAGCTCGATGTTCTGGACGTGTGCGTCCACCCCGACAAGCTCCGCGACCGCATCGCCTCGGTGCTGGTGCCGGAAGAACTCCACCGCGCGCTCGACGGCGCCTCCGCCGACATCGCCGCGCGGCTGGAAGCGCTCACCGGCCGGCTCGAAACGTTCGACGCGTCGCTCGCGAAGTCGTTGACGCGGAGCCGGGCCAAGATTCTGTACCAGCTCGGCAAGATCCAGCACAAAACCGCGCGGGAAACGCTCCGCCGCGACGACCGCGCCCGCGCCGAGGCCGAGTACCTGATCGGATCGCTGTACCCGCACCGGCACTTGCAGGAGCGCTTCTACTCGGTGCTCCCATTCCTCGCCGAGCACGGCTTCGGATTGATCCCGGAACTGCTCGATGCGGTGCAGCTCGCGTGCCCGGACCATCAGGTCCTGCACCTCAGCTAGCGCGCTACTTCTCGAGCGGATAGCCTTTGGCTTTCCACTCGTTGAGGCCGCACGAAGCAATCACCGTAAAGCCTGCCTTCTCCAGGATCCCGCGCGCCTTCTCCGCCCGCACGCCCCGCGCGCACGCCGTGATCACCGGCTTGTCCTTCGCCAGCTCGCCGAGCCGCGCTTCCAGTTGCCCCACCGGGATGTTCTTGTAGCCCTTGATGGATCCCATGGCTTCAATCTCGGCGGGCTCCCGCACGTCGAGGAACTGGAACTTGCCCTTCTCTTTATCGAGCAGGGCCTTCAGCTCGTCGGCGTTGACGTGCTTGGGGCCGGGCTTGGCGTCCTGCGCGAAAACCAGGGCGGCGAGGAGGAGGGCCGAGAGCAGGGTCTTCATATCGAGAGCATAACACCCCTATACTGGTGTATATGGCACGCGGTTGGGAGTCCAAGTCGGTAGAAGCGCAAATGGAACTCCGCGAGGCCGCCGCCCGGCAGGTCCGGCGGGAGCCCACGGCCGAGCAGGTGGAAAGCAAGTCCCGGCGCGAAGGCATCGAACTCTCCCGCACGCGCATCGCGAACGAGATCGCCGCCGCCACGCATCCCCGGCGGATTGAGCAACTGCAACTGGCCATGGCTCACCTGGACCGGCAGCTCGCCGACCTCGATGCCTGACGCGCTCGCCTTCCTGGTCCGGCACGGTTACGGCTGGCTGTTCGCGATCGTGTTCCTGGAACAGATCGGCGTACCCCTGCCCGCCACGCCCATGCTGCTGGCGATGGGCGCGCTGCTCGCCCGCGACGACTTTTCCTTTGCCGGCGCGCTCGGCGTCACCGCGCTGGCCGCCGGCCTGGCGGATCACATCTGGTTTCAGATCGGACGCCTGCGCGGCCAGGCGGCCCTCCGCTTCCTCTGCCGCATCTCGCTGGAACCGGACTCCTGTGTCTCGAACACCCGCTACTGGTTTCGCCGGCTCGGCGGGTTCGCCCTGCTGATCGCCAAGTTCTTTCCCGGGCTGAACGCGGTCGCCGTGCCCGTGGCCGCCACCTCCCGGATGCCGTTCGCGCGCTTTGCCGCCCTCGAGGCTGGCGGAAGCACCCTATGGGCCAGCACCCTGCTCGGCTTGGGCTACGCGTTCCGTTCCCAGCTTGAGGCGGTGGCTGCGTTCGCCTTCCGGGTCAGCTCCTCCGCGCTGCTGGTGCTGGGCCTGCCCCTCGCCGCGTACCTTGGCTTCAAGTACTGGCAGCGCCGCCGCTTCCTCAAGAACCTCAAGGTCGCGCGGCTGCTGCCCGAGGCCGTGTTGGAGATGATCCAGGCGGGCGAGCCGTTGTTCCTTCTGGACCTGCGCCACGCCGACGAAGTCGCCGCCGACGGCGCCAAGCTCCCCGGCGCCGTGTGGTTCCCCCGGCGGGAACTGGCCGCGCGCCGCGGCGAGATCCCGCGGGACCGGGACATCATCCTCTACTGTTCCTGACCGAACGAAACCACAAGCGCCCGGGCGGCGCTGGACTTGCAGAAGCTGGGGATCACGCGCGTGCGGCCGCTCGACGGCGGCTTCGAAGGCTGGCGCGCGATGGGATTCCCCCTCGATCCCCTCTGAGCCTCGGGCGGTGCGTTTTCTGCCTGGGCGCGTCATACGCAAGAACCAGGAGGCAATCATGTGGCAGGCACTGAAACACGCGGCACGGGGACTCGGGCGCACCCCGGGATTCGCCGTCCTCGCGATCGGCACGCTCGCGGTCGGGATCGCCCTGAACGCCATCATCTTCGCGCTCGCCAACGCCTATTTCCTGAATTCGCTGCCCTATCCGGAGGCCCGCCGCCTCTACGAACTCCGCTACACGTCGCCGGACCAGCGGTTTGCGCGAGGTTTCGAGAATCTCGACTGGCGTCCGCTGGCGGACATCGTCGAGCATTTCATCGCCTGGGACCTGGACGCTTTCTATCTCTTGGGTGGTGAACGGCCGGAGAGCCTGACCGGCGCCTGGGTGACCCCCGGCTTCGTCGAAGGCCTTGGCATCCGCGTCGAGCGAGGCCGTTCCCTCGAAGCGGCGGATTTTCAAGCCGGAGCGCCGCAGGTGGTCCTCATCAGTCATGCCGTCTGGCAGGAGCAGTTCGGCGGCGATCCGCAGGTACTCGGGCGGCGCTTCCGCGCTTATGTCAGCGACCGGCCGGATGAGGCGGAGGCGTTCACGGTGGTCGGCGTGCTGCCCTCGAGTTTCTGGCACCTGAACCGTCACACGGCGGTGCTCGCGCCGTTGCGCGCGCCCTCGCATCCCTACATGGTGCGGCTGCGGGAGGGAGTGCCGCCCGCGGAGGCCGAGCGGCGGATCGCGGAAGTCATCCGGCCGGCCGGCGGGCAATGGAAGCCCGGGCTGCGCCCGGCGCACGAGGCCTATGTCTCGCGCGTCCGGCCGGCGCTCGTGGCCGTGGCCGGCGCCGCCGCCACCGTGCTGCTGATCGCCTGCGCCAACCTGGCCTTTCTGCTGCTGGTCCGCGCCCGCGGCCGGGCCAAAGAGATGGCGATCCGCGCCGCGCTCGGCGCCCGCGCGGCCGACCTCGGGCGGATGCTCGCCGCGGAGGGGTTGCTGCTCGGCGGCATCGCCACCCTTGTGGGCCTCCTCGCCGCCAGTTGGGCCCTCACCGCCCTGACGCCGGCCATCCAGGAGCAATTGGGGCGGACTGCGCCGGGCGGTGCGGCCCTGGTGCGCGTGGAGTGGAAACTCATCGGAGCTTCCGTCCTGTTCGCCCTGCTCACCGCGGTGGTCTTTGCCCTGGGTCCGTTCGCATTCCTGCGATCCGCGACGCTGGCGCCCGCGCTCGGACGCAGCGCGCGCAGCGGCAAACGCCTGCTCTTCGGCTTCGTGGGACTGCAGGTCGCCGGATCGCTGGCTCTGCTGGCTGGCGGGGCGCTGATGGTCAACTCCGTGGTGCGGCTGCTGGGCACGCCCTTCGGTATGAACCTCGACGGCGTCACTTTGGCCCAGGTCGGCGTCCGCGCCCGCACCTATCCCACGCCGGAGGCGCTGGCTGGCTTTTCCTCGCGTCTGCTACAGCGGATGGCGGGGACCCCGGGGGTCTCGGCGGTCGCGCTCGCGGACGGCTGGGCGATGCAGCAGTTGCAGCCTGAGCCGCTCGTCTGGGCTGGCGGGCAGGGCCGCAGTTCCAGCCGAGCCGTCAGCCCGGAATACTTCGCGGCGCTGGGGATCCCGCTCCGTGAGGGCCGCGCATTCGCTGCCGCGGAGCGCGAACCAGTAGCGATCGTCAGCGCCTCGCTCGCCGCGGCGCTGTGGCCGGGGCGCAGCCCCCTCGGCGAGCGAGTCAAGGTCGGCGACGATGCATCCGCCGTTTGGCGCACCGTAACGGGAGTCGCCAGCGACGTCCGGCAGTCGGCCGACGATACCGATGCGAGCGATGTCTACCTCCCGCTCTCGCAGGCGCCCAGCCGCTTCGTCACCCTGTATCTCAAGGGTTCGGCGGATCTGGAAGCGGAAATGCGGCGCGCCCTGCGCGAGATCGATGCGGAAGCTTCACTCGGCGCCGTGCGGCCGATCCTCGAACTCGTCGGCGAACAGACGGCGCGCCCGCGCTTCCTCGCCTGGGTGCTCGCCGGGTTCAGCGTCTTTGCGGCGCTGCTCGCGTTGACCGGAGTGTTCGGCGTGATCGCCTACTCGGTCCGGCAACGGACCCACGAGATCGCCGTGCGCATGGCGGTCGGCGCTTCGGGCGAAGCCGTCACGTGGCTGTTCGCCCGGCAAGGCGCGGCCGTGCTCGCCGCCGGCCTCGCGGCGGGTTTGCTCGGGGCGCTCGCGCTCGGCCGGGCCCTCGAATCTCAGTTGTTCGGGGTGAAGCCGGGAGATCCCGTCACGCTGGGACTGTCCGCGCTGGCATTCGGGCTAGCCGGATTCACCGCGGCCTGGCTGGCCGCCCGCAAGGCGGCCCGTACCGACCCGATCACCGCGCTCCGCAGCGAGTGATCCTTATAGCCACTCGAGCGCCGAACCCGTCAGCATGCCTCCCAACTGCTGGGCGGATTCCTTCTCGGCCGCCTGCAGCACCTGCTCCGCGAAAGGCCGGTCCTTGGACACCGTCGCCACCGCCACCACGGAGCGTTGCCACGTGTCATGCCCGTCGATCTCCGACACCGAGACGTTGAACTTCGCCCGCAAGCGCTCTTTCAGGGAATTGACGACGTTGCGCTTGTCTTTGAGGGAATGGGCATCCTCGATGTGCAGTTCGAGGATCAGCACGCCGACTGCGGGGCTCACGCCTCTACTGTAGCCGCTCGCGGATAGCCGATGCGGCGGCGAGGCTCGGGGTCCGGCGGCGCAATCAGGCGCTCCAGGGTCTCAAAGACGACCCGAAAGCGGACATCGCAGTTCTGTTCAAGCAGGCTCAGCCGCTCGGCGAGTTCGAGGTGCCGGTCCCATTCGCGGCGCTCCCGGACGAAAAAGCGCATGATCTCGATGTTTACCTGGATGGCGCGGTCGCTCGCCAGCACCGACGAGAGCATCGCAACGCCTTGCTCTGTAAAGACATACGGGAGATGCCGGCGTCCGCCATGCACCTCCGCTCCACTTGAGGTCGCAAATTGCGACCTCAAGTTTGTCGTCTCGTCCAGGGTCAGGCGGAACATGAAATCCTCCGGGAACCGGCTGCGATTCCGGCGGACCTGCTCATTCAGCCGCTTCGTCGGAACTCCGTACAGCGCCGCCAGATCCGAGTCCAGCATGACGCGCTGACCGCGCATCAGATAAATCCTAGTCTCGACGACTTCCGGAGCAAGCACCTCGTCCATACTCACCGAGTGCGTTCACGAGCCGAAAATTCTCACCGCCCGGCCCAGCAAGCCGGTCGTTTCTCTAGAAATGCGGTGATCCCTTCCTGCGCATCGTAGGCCAGCGCGTTCATGGACATGACTTCCTTGGCGTAGGCATACGCCTTCGGCTGGTCCAGGTCGATCTGCGAATAGAACGCCGCCTTTCCCAGCCCGACCGTGAACTCCGACGCGCGGGCGACCTCGGCGGCCAGCGCCAGCGTCGCCGCGCGCAGTTCCGCAGCGGGCACCACCCGGTTGACCAGTCCCCAGTCCGCCGCGGTCGACGCTGCGATCGGCTTGCCGGTCAGCAGCATCTCCATGGCGCGCTTTCTCCCGATCGCCCTCGTGAGCGCTACCATAGGCGTGGTGCAGAAGAGCCCGATTTTGACGCCCGGCGTCGCGAACGCCGCCTCCTCGGCGGCGATGGCGAGGTCGCAGGTCGCCACCAGCTGACAGCCCGCCGCGGTAGCCACCCCGCCAACTTCGGCGATCACCGGCTGCGGGATCGACTGCAGTTTCGTCATCAGATCGCAACAAACATCAAAGATTTCGCGGTACTCCGCGACCGACCGGCCGGTCATTTCCGAAAGATCGTGACCCGAGGAGAAGACCTTGCCGTTGGCGGCCAGCACCACTGCCCTCAGGTCCCGGCTCCGGCCGATATCTTCAAGCTGGCCAATGAGTTCGCGCATCAGATTGAGCGACAGCGCGTTCCGCCGCTCCGGCCGGTTCAAGGTCAGCAGGGCCGTCGTTCCGATCGTTTCGCGCACGATTTGGCTATTCATACAGTCCTTCCGGTATTTGTCGCTTGCGCAAAGTAACCTACGCTGTGAATCAAGGAGGCTACCCGCCGCATCACACAATCCATGAAATCCTCCAGCCAATGTCTGAAGACTGCAATGGGAGTTCTTCTCATGACCGGATCGCTCTTCGCCGCTTCGAGCGTACACGAATTCACCCTCAATGATATCGACGGCAAGCCCGCGCCGCTCGCCCAATACAAGGGCAAAGCAATCCTGATCGTCAACGTCGCCAGCAAGTGCGGATTCACCCCGCAGTACGAAGGTCTGCAGAAGCTCTACTCGAAGTACAAGGACCAGGGCCTCGTGGTCCTCGGTTTCCCGGCCAACAACTTCATGGGCCAGGAGCCCGGCACCAATGACGAGATCAAGACCTTCTGCTCTCGCACCTACAACGTCTCGTTCCCCCTGTACTCGAAGATCTCCGTGAAAGGTGATGACAAGGCGCCACTCTACCAGTACCTCACCGACAATGGTGGCGGCGAGATCAAGTGGAACTTCACCAAGTTCCTGGTCGGCAAGGACGGCAAGATCGTCAAGCGGTTCGAATCCCGCGTTAACCCCGAATCGCCCGAGATGACGTCGGCCATCGAAGCCGCCCTGAAATAACCCGCCCCTTGTTCCGCGCCACGGCTCTCCCTATGCTGGGGAGAGCCGTGGAACCGCCTCTCGCCCACCAGATCGCCCACTGCCGCCACATCTTCGCGGCGGAGCTGGTGTCCGTCGAGAACAGTTCCTTCCGCCACCGCTTCGACCTCAAGGGCACTTTCTCGCCCCCCGGGGACTTCCCGCTCGACCTCACCCTCCATAAGCTGCTCGGCTTCCGCCCGCACGCCGGCGCACTGGTGATCGTCTTCCTGCCCGACGCCGGAGCCGCGCCGCTGGAATTGCTGCCCGTGGAAGGAGATCGCGTCGTCTACGCCCCCCGCTCCCCCGCCCGCGAGGAGCACCCGCTCGCGGCTTTCCTCGCGCTGGTCCGCGCCGGAGGCGCCGTGTGACCCGGCGGATCCTGCTCGCGATCGCCTTGTTCTACCCGGCAGCCTGGTGCGGCGGCTCCCTCGCCGGTGTCTTGCCGGCCCTGGCGCGCGCCATCACCGGATCTCCGATCCGGCGCTGGGAACTCAGCGCGCTCGGCGTCCAGGCCGCCAACAGCGGACCCTCGGCCGCGTCGCTCCGGCTACTGATCCTCACCGCGGCGGCGCTCCTGCTGGTGGCCGCCGCCCGCTTCACCCGCGGCTGGATCCGCCTGGCGTGCGCGCTGCTCACCACCGGGCTCGCCATGAACGTGCTCTTCGCCGAGGCCATCCGCGCCACCCGCACCGGCTGGGACGCCCGCGCGGCGTTCCTCGCCGTGTTCGCCGTCCTCACCCTGCTCGCCCTCCGGATCCTGGCCGCGGCCTTCCCTGCGGACCGCTATCTCACCCGCGCGGGAGCCCTCGCCGCCGCCGTCGCGCTGCCCTGGGCGACCCTCCCTCTGCTGGCGTGGATCGGCCTGCGCTTCCGCGTCCCGCGCGGCGACCTGCTATGGCTGCTGTTCCCAGTGGCCGCGATGCTGGTCTGCGTAGCTCTCGCCGCCGTCCGCACGCCCGGCTCCCCTCTGCATCTCGATACCGGCTGGCGTCCCGTCGCCGCCGGACTTCTGGTGACCGCCGCCCTCGTCACCGGCATTCCGCCCGCCGGATCCGCGCTCGCCGAGATGCAGGCCGAGGCCCAGCAAGCCGCCGCCCGCCGCGAACTCGCCGCCCTGCCCGCCACCGCGCCGGACGCCCCGTATCCGAAACGGTTCTTCCAGAAGGGCGCGAACTTCACCGCCGAGTTCCCCGATATCTACGGCTCCGCCGGCGCGCGAGAGACGCTCCGCCTGCTGCCGTCGCTCGGCATCGACGCCATCGCTCTGGTGCCGTACGGCTTCACCAAACTCGGCTCCACCGACATCCGGACCGCCAGCGCACGGAGTTGGGAAAACGACGAAGGCGTCGAGCAGCTCGCCCGGCTGGCGCATTCCCTCGGGCTCAAGGTGATGCTCAAGCCCCAGCTCTGGGTCGGCGGCGGCTGGCCCGCGGACCTCGATGTTCCGCCCGACCAGCGCGCCGCCTGGTTCGCCGCCTACGCCCGCTTCCTCGAGCATTACGCCAAGCTCGCCGCGCGGATTCACGCGGACCTGTTCTGCGTCGGTAACGAGTTCTCCAAGATGACCCGCCACCCCGCCGAGTGGCGCAAGCTGATCGCCCTCGCCCGCACGCACTATCCCGGTCCCCTGACCTACGGCGCCGTGCAGGGTGAGGAGTTCGAGAACCTCCAGTTCTGGGATGCCCTCGACTACATCGGCATCTCGAACTACTACCCCCTGCCCGACGATCTGTCCACCGCCGCCGTGGCCGCGAAGATCGAAGCCGTCCACCGCCGCTTCGGCAAGCCGGTGCTGTTCGTCGAGGCCGGCTTCGGCACCTACGCGAACTCGCACCGGGAGCCCTGGTCCGACTCCGGCGACCGCCTCGCGCCCCAGCAGCAGGCCCGCGCCTACGAGGCCGTCTTCCGGGCCTTTTGGGACAAACCCTGGTTCGCGGGCGTCTACTGGTGGAAACTCGGCAGCAACCGCCAGGGCGGACCCGAGGACGGCTCCCATGCGCCCTGGGGCAAGCCGGCACTCGACGTCATCAAGGCGTGGTACGCGCGCGACCGTGCGATTCTAAGAGCAGAGTGACTCGCCGCATTCTCCTGCTGGTTTCCGCCCTCACCCTCGCCGGCTGCCTGCCGGAGACCGCGCCCGTCAAGACGATCATTGGCGCGAAGCTGATCGACGGCACCGGGCGTCCCCCGGTCGACTACTCGATCGTCGTCATCGAAGCGGGCCGGATCAAGGCCGCCGGCTCGCAGACCATGGTCCCCGTGCCGAAAACCGGCGAGAACATCAACGGCCTCGGCATGACGCTCGAACCCGCCCCCGGCAACACCATCGAGCCCGGCCGGCCCGCCGACCTGGTGCTAAAAGGCGCCACCGAGCGCCGCATGAAAGCCGGCGAGTGGCAATGAAGGACCCCGCGAGCGCACAGTCGCTCGACGTCAAGCGCGCGCAGGTCGAGTTCCACAACTTCGCGTCGCTCGGCGAGCCGGAACGCGCCCTCGCGGCCTATGCCGCCGAGAATCGCAACCGCGGCGCGCTGCTCCGCAAGCACGCGGACTTCCTCGGCCCGCTGACCCCCTTTCTCGAAATCGGCGCCAACGCCGGACACACCAGCTATCTGCTGGCCAACGAATTCGGCGCCGGCGGCTTCGCGCTCGACATCTCGGCCGATTCGCTGCGCCACGGCATCGCGCTCATGGACGCCTGGGGCCTCGCCCAGGCTCCCGTCCGCCTTGCGGGCGACGCCTTGCGCCTGCCCTTCGCCGACGGCTCCCTGCGGATGGTGCTCGCCTGCCAGATGCTCAGCCAGTTCCAGGACATCGAGGCCGTCTTCCTCGAAGTGAAGCGCGTGCTCGCCCCGGGCGGCGTCTTCGTCTTCGTGGAGGAGCCGCTCAAGCGGCTGCTTTCCCTCCGGCTCTACCGCGCGCCCTACTACGAAGCGATGAAACCCTGGGAGCGGCGGCTGTTCGATTGGGGCCTGCTCGGCTTCGTGGTGCGCGACGTCATCGGCGCCCACCAGGAGGAAAGCTTCGGCATCCGCCAGAACCACCGCTTCGGCCTCGCCCAATGGCACGCGCTGGTGACCAAACACTTCGCCGAACATCGCTACGAAGTGTTCGTCCCGCAGCGCGGCTGGGCGGAGCGCGCCGTGCGGTGGATCGGACGCCGCCTCGACCGGCACGGGACGGACTGGGTGCCGGCCCGCTTGCTCGGCGGCACGCTCGCCGGGCTGTGCAAGAAGGCCGGCGCCGCGCGCCCGGACTTCGCTCCCGCCCACTTCGAGTGCGTCCTGCGCTGCCCCGATTGCGGCGAGAACCTGAACCGCGATGCAAGGGACACGCTCCGCTGCCGGGTTTGTGGCTACGAAGCCGCCAACGAAGGCGGCGTGTACAACCTGCTGCGCTCCACGGACCGCGCGGAGCTGTATCCGGGCGACCGCGCCGACATCCTCGATTTCTCGCTGCCCGGCCACGAAACGAAGCTCGGCGCCGGCTGGCATGCCGTCGAGGGCGTGTACGGCAACAAGTACCGCTGGATGGGCGCGCGCGCGGAGGCGGTGCTGCGGCCGGTCGCTCCCGGTCCCGCGCGCCTGCGGATGCGCGGGTTCGCCGCGGAGGGTCACCTGCCGGTGCTCACCGCGCGCTGCGGCGGGTGGTCGCACACCTGGACCATCGACCGCCCGGGCCTGTTCGTCGTGGAAGCGGACTTGCCGGACGCCCCGGAGTACCGGCTGGCGATCGAAGCGTCGCCGGTATGGCGGGCGCCGGGGGATCCCCGGGAACTGACCGTCAATTTCAGCCGGATCCGGCTCACGGCCTAGGCTACGGAAACCAAGGAAACGACGTTCGAATCCTTGTGTTCCTTAATGATCGAAGAGCCCCTGGCCACAAAGCTCCGGCCAGCGGGGTGAGAGTTAGCCATCACCAAGTAGTCGAACTCAAGCCCAAGTTTCTCTGGGCCTCTGTTAGGGAACAGCATGGTGCCGGACGCAGGAACCGCGATCACGCGAGCGAAACACGGATCCGGCGGCTCCGGCTTAACACGCGCCAGAAGATCATTCTTGTCCACGTCCCAGCACAGGAAGGAAACGACGCGCAGGTTCTCCACCCGGACGAACTCGGTCGGCAGAAGCGCCGGTCCGGCGGCACGGAAGAAGTCTCGGTCGGCCGTAGACTTGCTCGAAATCCGAGCGGCACTGCTCCTGTCGATTAGGTACGCGGAGTTCAGCGGTTTCTCCTGCGGGTCAGTGTTGTCCCGAATCACGAGGCCCGCGACAAAGGTAACCTGAAATTCGTGCGCGAGGCGTTTCAGACTCTCGCACACGTCCGGTGAATCGCTAGCCGTACCTTTATCCGAAAGGTACTCACGTCCAATGTTGAAAGCCTCAGGCAGCACCACTAGGGAACCCGGGAGGGTGCAGCCTTCGGGTTTCTCGAGGGCTTTGTTCAGGCTTAGCAGCGGCGTAGCGTGCCCTACAGCCAGATGAAAGAAACCGAGCTTGTCGATCATGACGTTCTGCGCGGTGCCCGTCCGGGCACCGCGCGCGCCCACGCGGTCAATTCGTGATGTCGTTCGTCCGGCTCTCCTCGCGGATCGGCAGATACACCTCGTACCACGCCTTCTGCGCCGGGCTGTCCTTGTATTTCTTCAACGCCTCTTCGCTCTCGAACTCCATCACGATCGACTGGTCGAAGTTCGGCTTCATCTGGAACACGATCGTCTTGGTCCACACACGCTTGATGCCCGGGAACTTCTTCGGCATCTCGTGCGCCATGTTCAGCGCCGCCTGGATCTGCTCCGGCTTGGCGTCGGCCTTCCACTTCACGTTGATCACGTGGATCACGGACGTCGGCTTCTGGGCGAACATCAGGGAAAGGCTGCCCAGCAGGCACACCAGCGTCAGGCACACAACGAGTTTCTTCATCGCTACGGGATCTCCTTCGGAATCGGGGCGGTAGCCCTCTGTCATTATCCTTCGAAAAAGAGCCGAACTCCAGGGCCCGGCGATGCGTAAACATATTGAGGTGAACACCATGCGGATCCCCTTTGCCCTCGCTCTTCCCCTCGCGGCGCTGTTCCTCGCCGGTTGCGACGAGATGGACCTCGACATCATGGACCGCTTCCGCGAGGATTTCCACCACGAGCACGCCCTCGCCCCGGGCGGCAAAGTGCTGCTCGAAGGCTTCAACGGCTCCGTCGAGATCCGCTCCTGGGAGAAAGACGCCGTCGAGATCAACGGCACCAAGTACGCGACCTCCTCCGAGCGGCTCAAGCAGATCCGGATCGACATCGACGCCCAGAAGGACCAGATCCGCATCCGCGCGGAGCGGCCCACCGCGCGGCGCGGCGGCGCGGGGGTAAAGTTCGTGCTCCGCGTCCCGAAGAAAGTCCAACTCGAGGAGATCAAGACCTCCAACGGCGCGATTCGCGTGGAGGACATCGAGGGGACGGCCAGCCTGCGGAGCTCGAACGGATCCATCCGCCTGTCGCGGATCCGCGGCAACGTCCGGGCGGAGACCTCGAACGCCTCGATCGAGCTGGCCGATGTCGTTGGCGGCGCCTATGCCCGCACCTCGAACGGCGGCATCCGCGGCGAAGTCACCAAAGGCACGTTCGAGGGCATCACTTCGAACAGCGGCATCGAGATCCGGCTCCGCGAGATGGAGGCGAACCAGCCGGTCCGCCTCGAAAGCTCCAACGGGCGCATCGACGTCACCCTGGACGCCGCCCGCGAAGTCCGCGCCTCCACCTCGAACTCGTCCATCCAACTGCGGCTGCCGGCGAACGCCAACGCCGCGGTGCGGGCGCAAACCTCGAACTCCTCCATTAACTCGGACTTCGACGTCACGACCACCGGGCGGCTGAGCAAGACCTCGCTCGAAGGCAAGATCGGCTCCGGCGGCCCGCTGATCGATCTTTCCACGTCGAACGGCTCCATCCGGATCATCCGCCAGTAGGCATAACGTTTGCGCAGGGCTAGCGTCTGTTCGTAAAGTAGTAACTAAACCCGCCGGAGCTGGTGTCCTGAGGTTTCTTTTGAACATGCGCAGCCTTCTTGTGTTTCTGTTGCTTGCCTCGTCCTGTCTACACGGTCAGCCGGTTACCGGCTCGATCGGCGGCGTCGTGCAGGATCCGTCGGGAGCCGGCGTGCCCGCAGTCGAGATCACCCTCACGCAGGAGTCCACTGGGCGGGAGCGCAAGACCACCTCCGGCGCCGACGGCGGATTTCTTGTTCCGCTGCTGGCGCCGGGCTCTTACAAGCTGGAAGCCCGGAAGTCTGGTTTTTCGAATTACTCGCAGGTCCTCATCCTGGAGCTGAACCAGGAGATCCGCATCGACGTCCCGCTTGCGCCGGCGGGCAAGGACACCGTCACCGTCACCGCGGCGCCCCCCGCGCTGCGCACCGAGTCCGCCGCCATCGGACTCGTCATCGACAACCGCCACGTCACCGGACTGCCGCTCGACGGACGCAATTTCTACGAACTGTCGCTGCTGCTGCCCGGTGTCGTGCCCCCCGCGCAGGGCTCCGCCGGCAGCGTCCGCGGGGACTTCGCCATCAACCTCAACGGCGCGCGCGAGGACGCCAACAACTTCCTGCTCGACGGCGTCTACAACGTGGACCCCAAGCTCAACGGCGTCGGCCACACCCCGCCCGTCGACGCCATCCGCGAGTTCGAGGTCGGCGCCTCGACGCAGGACGCTTCCTTCGGCCGCTCCGGCGGCGGGCAGATCTCCACGCTGGTCCGCTCCGGCGGCAACCAGTTGCACGGCTCCGTCTACGAGTTCTTCCGCAACGGCGCGCTCGACGCCACCAACTACTTCGCGCCGTCCAACGAGCCGCGCCCGCAATACCAGCGCAACCAGTTCGGCTTCGCCATCGGCGGTCCGATCGCCAAGAACCGCACCTTCTTCTTCGGCGACTACGAGGGCCGGATCCTCAACGAGGGCATCACCCGGGTGACCAACGTCCCCACGGCGCAGGAGCGCATCGGCGACTTCTCGCAAAGCCGCCTGCCGGCGGTGAACCCGCTCGCCGGATCCCTGTTCCCCGGCAACCGGATCCCCGACGCTTTCATCAATCCCGTGGGCCGCGCCATCGCGGCGCTCTATCCGCTGCCGAACCGCAACGTCGCCGGGCGGAACTTCGTTAGCTCGCCGACGCTGCGGGACCGCAACCACCAGTTCGACGTCCGCCTGGACCACGCGCTCGCCGAGCGGTCGCAGCTCGCCGGGCGCTACAGCTTCTCGGACCGGAGCCTGTTCGAGCCGTTCTCGGGCGCGGGCTTCGCCGCGGTGCCGGGCTATGGCAGCGACATTGCGCGCCGCGCCCAGAACGCCATGCTCAGCGAGACGCACACCTTCGCGCCGTCGCTGATCAACGAGCTGCGCTTCGGCTTCCAGCGCATCGCCATCGGCGTCTTCCAGCAGAACCAGGGGCAGAGCGTCAACCGCCGCGTCGGGCTGCCGGAGCGCTCCGCGAATCCGCGCGACTGGGGCCTCAGCTTCATCACCCTCACCGGCTTCTCGCCGCTGGGCCAGGAGTACAACAACCCCCAGGAGTCGACGACCAACACCTTCCAGATCGCCGACAACCTCACCTGGGCCAAGGGCCGCCACCTCGCCAAGTTCGGCTTCGACCTGCGCCACACCCGCCAGTACGCCTACCGCGACGTCCAGTCGCGCGGGTTCATCAACTTCCTGGGCCAGACCGGCAACGCCCTCGGCGAGTTGCTGCTCGGCCTGGTGAGCGTCTCCGGCGCGGCGACGCTCGACAACCCACAGCGCCTGCGGACCTCCAGCTACAACTTCTTCGCCAACGACCAGTGGCGCATCACGCCGAACTTCACTCTGAACTACGGGCTCCGCTGGGAGTACAACACGCCGCCCGTGGACGCCCTGGACCGCGCCAATCTCTACAACCCGGCCACCGGCGGCCTGAATCAGGTCGGCACCAACGGCATCCCGCGCGGCGGCTACCAGGGTGACCGTAACAACTTCGCGCCGCGCCTCGGCTTCGCCTGGACGCCCGGCAAGAACTGGGTGGTTCGCTCCGGCTACGGCTTCTACTACGACCAATCGGCGCTCGCCCCGGGCGAAGGGCTGTACTTCAGCCCGCCCTACTTCAACCTGAACTTCTACTTCAGCTTCCCCGGCGTCACCACGGTGTTCGTCAACGACCCGTGGCCGGCGAACTTCCCGTTCCCCTCGCCCGGCTCCGCCCTGGCTTTCCAGCGCGACCTCAAGACCGGGTATCTGCAGCAATGGAACTTCTCGGTGCAGCGGCAACTGGGCGCCTCGCGGGTCTTCGAAGCGGCTTATGTCGGCTCCAAGGGGACCCACCTGATCGCGGCGCGGGACCTGAACCAGCCGCTCCCGTCGAACGCCCCGCGCTACCAGCGCCCGAACCCGCGCTTCGAGGACATCAATATCCTGGAGTCGCGCGCCAGCTCGAATTACCACAGCCTGCAGGCCCGCTTCCAGCAGCGGTTGCAGGCTGGGTTCACGCTGATCGGCTCGTATACTTACGCGAAGTCGATCGACAATGCCTCGGGGTTCTTCTCGAGCGCCGGGGACGCCAACTTCCCGCAGAACAGCCTGAACCTCGCCGCCGAGCGCGGCCGCTCGAACTTCGACATCCGCCACCGCTTCACCGGCACCTATTCCTGGGATCTGCCCTTCGGCAAGGGCAAGCGCCTGCTGAACGACGCCGGCTGGCTCACCGCGCTCGCCTCCGGCTGGCAGACCTTCGGCATCCTCACGCTCCAGACCGGGCGTCCCTTCACCGTGGCGCTGCTGCCCGATCTCGACCAGTCCAACACCGGGCGCTCGAACCTCGGCTTCAACGCCGGCGCCGGCGACCGGCCGAACCGCACCGCCTCGGGCTCCATCTCCGATCCGGGTCCCGACCGGTGGTTCGACACCCGCGCCTTCTCACTGCCCGCGCGCGGCACGTTCGGTAACGCCGGACGCAACATCCTCGACGGGCCGGGCCTGGCGACCATGAACTTCTCCGTGCTGCGGAACATCAACCTGCGCGAACGCGCCGATCTCCAGTTCCGCTTCGAGTTCTTTAACCTCTTCAACCGGACCAACTTCGACCTGCCCGACAACTTCTTCGGCTCCCCGACGTTCGGGCAGATTCTCTCGGCGGGCGCGCCGCGCCGGGTGCAGTTCGGCGTTAAGCTGTTGTTCTGATGGATCCCGCGCTGCTGCGCCGCGCAATCGAACTGGCGGTGGCCAACGTCGCCCGCGGGGGAGGTCCCTTCGCGGCGCTGGTGGTGAAGGACGGCCGGGTGATCGCCGAGGGCGCGAACCGCGTGACCCTGGCGAACGATCCCACCGCCCACGCCGAAGTGGAGGCGATCCGCGCCGCCTGCACCGCGCTCGGCACGTTCCAGCTCACCGGCTGCGACCTCTACGCGAGCTGCGAGCCGTGTCCCATGTGTCTCGGGGCGATCTACTGGGCGCGGCCGGAGCGCGTCTTCTACGCCGCCACCGCCGCCGACGCCGCGCAAGCCGGCTTCGACGACGCGTTCATTTACCGGCAGCTCCCCGTGACCCCCGCGGAGCGGGCGATCCCCATGCTGAACCTGCTGCGCGACGAAGCCGCCGCTCCGTTTGCGGCGTGGCGCGCGAAAACGGACCGGACGGACTACTGAGCGGGTCGATTTGGTTGACAAAGTCAACTAATTTAGTTGACTTTGTCAACTATCTGCCGGCGCAGACCCGGCCAGCGCGGCCAGCAGGACCGCCGACCGCACCGGCTTCTCCAGCACCGCGGCGACCAGCGCCTTTTCCGGCAAGCCGTCCAGGTCTCCGGCATAACCCGACAGCACAATGATCCGCGCGCGGCCGGCGAAGTGCCGCACCACCGCCAGACCCTCCGCGAGCCCCGGCAGGTGCAGGTCCGTCACCACGACGTCCGCGCTTTGCCCCAATGCCGCCGGGAAGTCCGCCGCCGTTTCCACCACGTGACCGGCGTTCTCGACGATCCGCCGCCGCAGCGCCAGTTGCTCCGGGTCGTCGTCGATCAGCAGCACCCGCATGACTCAGCGGAACCGAATCGCGGCGATCACCAGCGACGGCATCTGCTGGTTCCAACTGGCCGGAATCGTGTCGAAAGGCAGCCGGAAGGACTTGGTTTCGCCGGGCGCGAGCCCGCCCATCTTCTGGCTGACGATGGAGACCCGCTCCCGCAGCACCAGTTGCCCGTAGCCGTCGTAAAACGAGCAGTGCAGTTCCACCTGCTCCAGCGGGCGGTCGCCGTTGTTCGCGATCTTGCCCTCGATCTCCGTGACCAACTGGCTCATGTAGCTCTTGTTGGCCTTCATAGTGACCTCGCTGAGGCCGAGGCTCCGCACGTAGGCCTTCGCCTCCGGCGTGAGGGGATCCGGCGCTCTTACCGGAGCGGGCCGGCTGAGGAACCACACCGCCGCCGCCCCGGCCAGCAGCGCGAAGCCGCCGATGAGGATCTTCGTTCTTGCCTTCTCACTGGCCACTGAGGGTCATCTCCCCGATCAGCACCGTGGGCGACGCGGTGGAGCCGCGGAACTCGAGGTCGCTGGCCGCCTCCAGCGTCTGGAACATGGTGCGCAGGCTGCCCGCGATGGTGATCTCGGACACAGGATACGCGAGTTCCCCGTGCTCGATCCACTGGCCGGCGGCGCCCCGCGAATAGTCGCCGGTGACGGTGTTCACGCCGGAGCCGATCAGCTCCGTGACATACAAGCCGCGCGCCACGCCGCCGATCAGCGCGGCCGCGGACCGCGCGCCGGGCTCCAGATAGAAATTGCCGTGACCGACGCCGGAGTTGCCCGCGATGCCGCGGCTGGCGTTGCCGGTGGTCCGCATGCCGAGCTTCCGCGCGGTGTAGCAGTTGTGCAGGAACGTCTCGAGGACGCCGTTTCGCACTAGCACCGTGCGCCGCGAAGCGACGCCTTCATCGTCGAACGGCGAGGAGCCGAACAGCCCCGGCATGGTGGCGTCGTCGATCACCGTCAGCGACGGCGCGGCGATGGTCTCGCCCAGCTTGTCCGCGAGAAACGACGCCTGGCGGTAGACGCTGGAGCCGCTGACGGCGTCGAACAGGTGCCCGAGCAGCGATCGCGCCACGCGCGCCTCGAACACCACCGGGACGCGCTGCGTCGGCGCTTTACGGGCGTTCAAGCGGCGCAGGGCGCGCTCGGCCGCGGTGCGCCCTACCTGCTCGGCGGGCTCGAGGCCGGCCGCCGACCGCGCCGCCGTGTGCCACCAGTCCCGTTCCATGGACGCGCCGTCGCGCGCCACCGGCACCACACTGAGCGAACAACTGGAGGTCCGGTAGGCGCCGGCGAAGCCCAGCGAGTTCGCGAATTCGTGCCGCCCGAGGTAGCTGTCGAAGGACGCGCCTTCGGAGTTCGTGATCCGGGGATCGGCGCCCAGCGCGGCCTGCTCGGCGAGCCTGGCCTGCTCGATCTTCCAGGCCGGATCCAGCGCCGCCACATCGGCATGGTACAGAGCCAGGTCGCCCGAGTAGGAGCCCAGCAGTTCCGGCTCCGGCAGTCCGGCGAAGGGATCCTCGCTGGCGATCCGCGCCAGGGTCACCGCCGACCGCACCATCTGCTCCACGCCTTCGCGCGTCAGGTCCGAGGTGTAGGACGAGCCGGCGCGCTGCCCCAGCAGCACGCGGATCCCGATGGCGCGGGAGCCCGCCTCCACCAGCTTCTCGATTTCGCCCAGCCGCACCGCGACGGAGAACTCGTCGCCCTCGGTAAGGGTGACTTCCGCGCCGCTGGCGCCGAATTCCCGCGCCAGCGCGAGCGCGCGCTCCACTTCCGGGCTGACGGCGGCGCTCATGCTCCGGTGCCGCCCACGGTCATCCGGTCGATCTTCAAGGTCGGAATGCCCACGCCGACCGGCACGCTCTGCCCTTCCTTGCCGCAGATGCCGATGCCCTCGTCGAGCGCCAGATCGTTGCCCACCATGCTGACGTACTTGAGCGCTTCGGGACCGTTGCCCACCAGCGTGGCGCCGCGCACCGGCCGGCCGAGCTTGCCGTCCTCGATCAGGTAGCACTCGGTGGCCGAGAACACGAAGTTGCCGCTGGTGATGTCCACCTGGCCGCCGCCGAAGGTGGTGCAGTAGAGCCCGCGGGGGACGCTGCGCAGAATGTCCTGCGGATCGCTGTCGCCCGCCAGCATGTAGGTGTTAGTCATGCGCGGCATGGGGATCGACTGGTAATTCTCGCGGCGGCCGTTGCCGGTGGAGGGCCGGCGCGCCAGACGGCTGGAAAGCTCGTCGTGCAGGTAGCCCTGCAGGACGCCGTTCTCGATGAGGACGTTGCGGCGCGTCACGTGGCCTTCGTCGTCGACGTTCAGCGAGCCGCGGCGGTTGCCGATGGTGCCGTCGTCGACGACGGTGACCAGCGGACTGGCCACCTGCTGGCCGACGCGGTTTGTGAACGCGGAGACGCCCTTGCGGTTGAAGTCGGCTTCGAGGCCATGACCGACGGCCTCGTGCAGCAGGATCCCCGGCCAGCCCGGACCCAGCACCACGGTCATTTCGCCCGCGGGCGCGTCGGCGGCGCCCAGTTGGACGATGGCCTGGCGCGCGGCTTCGCGCGCGAAGTACTCGGGGGTCTTGTCGTTTTCGAAGTAGTCGAGGGCGTGGCGTCCGCCGCCGCCGGCGTACCCCTGCTCCGGGGTGCCGCCGTCCTGGCGCGCGAGCGCCAGCACGCTGAGCCGGGCCATGGGTTGGGCGTCCTGGCTGAGACGTCCGTCGCTGGCGGCCACCAGAACGTGCCGCACGCTATCGACGAAGCTCGCCTGCACCTGAAACACGCGCGGATCGAAAGCCCGCGCGGCGCGGTCGGCGCGCTGCACCAGGGCGACGCGCTGCGCCAGGTCCGTATCCTGCGGCGCCGGCACCACGGGATAAAGGTCCCGTTTTTCGGCGCTGGTGAAGCCGGTGCGTTCAATTTTGGCCGGACCGGCGGCGATGCAGGCCGCGGTCTGCGCGGCTTTGCGGATCTTCTCCGGGCTGAGGTCGCCGGAGTAGGCATAGCCGGTCCGCTCGCCGGAAAGCACGCGCACGCCGACGCCCAGCGTCACGCCCTGCGTGGCGCTCTTGATGATCTGCTCGTCGAGGCCAATGGAACTGGTCGCCAGGTACTCGAAGAAGAGATCCGCGTAATCGCCGCCGCGCGAGAGCGCATCGGCCAGGTAGCGCTCCAGATCGCGCTCCGTGATGCCGAAGCGGCGCGCGAAGAAGGAGTCTGAGAGACTCATACTTCAAGGTTAACAAGAGTCGTGCGGGAGATCCGTCTCAAGAGCCCGTGGGAGAAGTCGTCGGCCTGGGCGCGCCTCACGCCCGAGGGCGCGCTGGAACTGGACCTGTACGATTTCAGCGAGGAGGCGGAGCGCTGGCTGGGCAACGATGTCGCCTGGATCTGGCGCGTCGCGCCGGAGCACGTGGAACTCGCGCGGCGGGCGATCGCCTGGAAAGCCGGGCATCCGGTGGCCGGGGACGAAGACCTGCTGGCGGCCATCGCCACGCACTTCGCGAGCGTGCATGCGGCGCGGGACTGGCTGAAGAAGTGCGGGGTGGCGGTGGAAGAGAAATTCGATTCGTGGGCGTAAGCGCGCTGCTAATCCCGCAACTGGGTCTGGATGTATCGCCACACTTCCACCTCGGGCGGCGAGTGCGGATAGGTGTCGCGGCGCGCCTCCCAGTCGTAGAAGTTGCGCAGATACGCGAGGAATTCGGCGGGCTGCTGGAAAACGCTGCGTTCGTCGCTCTCGCCGTACTCCTGGCTGACGAAGCCGGTCCCGACCTGGCGGAGGACGGTGCCGCCTTCCTTGTGCGCGGTGGCGAAGTGCCGGCCGGCGGCCAGGGCCTGGAGGATCGCCGCCTGCAGTTCGGCGACCGGAGCGGGGTCCTGCGGCGCGCGCGCCTGCTCTTCCTGCTCTACGGCGGTCCGCACCCGCCCGGCGTACGCCTCGGCGGTCAATGCGGCGGACCACGCCGGTGCGGCGGTGATCTGCGCGTCGCGCAGCCAGTGGCGGAAGGCGCGCCCGGCGTCCTCGCGCTGGCGCTCCGCGGTGGTCCAGCCGGCGGGCGTTTCGGCGGCGAGGCGCAGCGAGTACAGGTTGCGGTCCGGGAACGCCGCCTCGAAGGTCAGCGCCACGCGGTAGAAATGCGGCGGGAACTGGGCGCGCCCGCCGTAGCCGAGCTTGCCGTCGTGGTCCTCGCGCTCCAACAGCACGGCGGTGGTCTTCTCGGTCCAGAACTTCACTGCGAAGGGGTTGCGGGAGTCCCAGAAATAAGCGTGGAACTCGCAGGTCCAGGGGGCGCGGCTCATACGGCGGGGATCAGGTCGGTCTGGCGGAAATCGTTGCCCTTAAAGAGCACCGGCTCCCGCAAGGCTTTGGCCAGCGCGTACGTAAAGCAGTCGCCGTAGTTCAGCCCGGCCGGGTGGATCCCCTTGCCGAACGAGCGGAAGGCGGCGCGGGCCAGGCGAGCCTGTTCCGCCGTGACGGGTTCGAGTTCGATCTCGAAGTCACGCAGAAAGTCTTCGAAGGACTCGCGCGCCATGGCGTCCGCACGGCCCTCGAGCACAATCGCCGTTTCGACATACCCGGCCGTCGAGAGGCGCCGGGTCTCGGCGTCCCGCAGGGCGTGCGCGAAGGCGACAGCTTCCGATTCGTCGAGCAGGATCGCCAGAATGGCCGACGGATCGACGATCATTTCGGCAATCCGTGCTCATCGTAGAGCATGGTCGCGTGATCCTCGGACCGGAGGGCGGGATCGATATGCGGCCGGATCCGGCGGGCAAATGCCAGGACGTCGTCGGCCGTCCAGTCCCGCGCCTGGCGCTGCCGCTCCTCCTGCCGCAGCCGCTTCTCGAGCGAAACGATTACGGCAGTCGTGAGGGATTCCCCCGTGAGTTCGGCAAGCCGGGAGGCCAGTTCATAGGCTCGTGGATTCTTGATGTTGAGGCTCATGGCGCTCTGCTAGAATTCTACCATCCGAAGGTAGAATGGTAGAAATTCCTCCGCCTCGTATCGTCGTGCTCGCCGGACTCCCCGGCTCCGGCAAGTCCACCTGGGCGGCCGGACAACCCGGCACAGCGCTGTCGAGCGACGAGATCCGCCGGCTGCTGACCGACGACGTGACGAACCAGCAGGTGCACCGGCGGGTGTTCCGGATCCTGCGCCAGTTGCTGGTGCAGCGGCTGGAGTTGCGGCGTCCGGTGACGTACATCGACGCGACGAACCTGACGCCGTGGGAGCGCCGGCCGTACCTCGAACTCGCGCAGCTTTACGATGCGCGGGCGGAGGCGGTCTACTTCGCGACGCCTTTGGGCGTCTGCCAGGAGCGGAACCGCGGGCGGGACCGGGTGGTGCCGGACGAAGTGCTGGCCGAGATGGCCCGGAAGCTGACGCCGCCGGCGGTGGAAGAAGGGTTCTGCTCCGTGACGGTTATTGGCGCGTAAGCCCGAGCGCGCGGATCCGCTTGTGCAGATTGGTTCGTTCGATACCCAGCGCGCGGGCCGCGCCGGAGACGTTCCAGTTGGTCTCTTCGAGGGCCTTGAGAATGTGATCGCGCTCGGCGGCTTCGCGGGTCTCGCGGAGGTTCGACCGCGGGCCGGTCTCGACGCCGAGGCGGATCTCGATGGGCACGGCGTCCGCGTCGATCACTTCGCCCGGGGTGAGGATCGCCATGCGCTCCACGGTGTTGCGCAGTTCGCGGATGTTGCCCGGCCACTCGTAGGCCGCGAGGATGGGGAACGCCGACGCGGCGATCGACTTGGCCCGGAAGTTGTTGCGGGTGCAGAAGTCGCCGAGGAAGTACTCGGCGAGCGCCGGGATGTCCTCGCGCCGCTCCCGCAGGCTGGGCATGCGGAGCGGCATGACGCACAGCCGGTAGTAGAGATCCTCGCGGAACTTGCCCTGGGCGACCAGATCGGCCAGCTCGCGGTTGGTGGCGGAGACCACGCGCACGCTGACCTTGATGGACTGCTCGCCGCCCACGCGGTGGAACTCCCCTTCCTGCAGCACGCGGAGGAGCTTGGCCTGGGAGCTGGCATGCAGGTCCCCGACCTCGTCGAGAAAGATGGTGCCCCCGTCGGCGAGCTCGAACTTGCCGCGCCGGGAGGCGGTGGCGCCGGTGAAGGCGCCCTTCTCGTGGCCGAACAGCTCGCTTTCGATCAGCTCGTTGGGGATGGCCGCGCAGTTAACCTTGACGAAGGCGCCGGAGGCGAACGGGGAACTCTCATGGATGTGCGCGGCCAGCAGTTCCTTGCCGGTGCCGGACTCGCCGGTGAGCAGGACGCGGGCATCGCTGCGGGCGGCGAGCGTGGCCTGGGCGAGCACGCGCTCGAAGGCCGGGCCGGCGCCGATCATCCGGGATCCCGCGCCGACCATTTCCTTGAGGCGGGCGTTCTCGCGTTTCAGCGAGTCCTGCGCCAGGGCGTTCTTGATGGCGAGGAGCACGCGCTCGCGGCTCAGGGGCTTTTCGAGGAAGTCGAAGGCGCCGGCGCGGGTGGCTTCCACCGCGTCGGCGATGGTGGCGTGGCCGGAGATCATCACCACGGGCGCGTCGGGGTGGACTTCGCGGATGGCGCGCAGGACGTCCATGCCGCTCGCGTCCGGCAGCCGGACATCCAGCAGATAGACGTCGGCGCGGCCGGCGTGGAGGCGGCCTTCGGCGGCGGTGCCGCAGACGGTGACGGCGTGCCCTTCGCGCTCGAGGATCAGCCGCAGGGAAAGGCCGATGTTGGCTTCGTCGTCAACGATGAGAATACGCTTCTTCATGAGTGGCTCGCGGTTCCAGAACAGGAGGAAACTCAGCGCGGAAGGCCGCGCCGCGGAGTTCGGACGGGATTTCGCGGAGGTCGCCGCCGCAGGCCAGCGCGCTCTTGCGGGCGATCGACAAGCCCAGGCCCATGCCGCCTTTTTTGAAGGAGATAGCCGGTTCGAAGAGCGTGGAGCGGGCGAGGGCGGTCAGGCCGGGCCCGGAGTCATGCACTTCGACGCCGGCGTCGCGGAGCACGATCCGAACCGCGCCGCCGGGGCCGGCCGCCTCCGCCGCGTTCTCCAGCAGGTTGGTCAGCACGCCGCGCACCAGGTCGGGGTCGGCGGTGACCGGTGTATCCACGCCGCGGACGTCGTAGCGGACGCCGGGGTGCGCGGGGGCCAGCAGCGCCACGCGTTCTTCGACCAGGGCGGCGAGGTCGAGCGGGGCGAGGTGGACGGGCGGCTCGGCGGCGAACTCCGAGAAGGCGCGGACGCGCCGCTCCAGCGAGGTGACTTCGTCGACGACGATCTGCGCGGCCTGGCGCAGAAACGCGGGGTCGTTCTCCGCGCCGCGGCTGGCGATCTCTTCCATGGTGAGGCGGATCGGCGTCAGCGAGTTCTTCACTTCGTGGGCGCTCTTGCGGGCCAGCGTCTGCCAGCTTTCGAGGCGCGTGACCTGCACCAGTTGCTCGCGGGCGCGGGCGAGCTGGCCGGTCATGCGGTTGAAGGCGCGGGCCGCCTGGCCGATCTCGTCGTCGCGGGAGGCGTCGATGCGGCGGCCGAGGTCGCCCGCGGAGACTGCGGTGAGCCCTTCGGCGAGCTGCTGCACGGGCCGGGCGACGCGGTGCGCCCAGAAGCACAGCGCGGCGATCGCGAGCAGCCACACGGCGCCGGCGATGGAAAGGAACGCGAAGCGGAACCCGCGGCGCAGATCGCGGGTGCGGGCGGCTTCGAGCACGGCGCGGCTGCGGCCGTACTGCTCCGAGACGGCACGCAGGTCCACGCCGGTGAGGGGCAGCGAGTAGACCAGTACGGCGCCGTCCTTGCGGACGAGATAGTCGAGCCGTCCGGCGGCCAGCGCGAAGCGATCCGGCTCGGGGCCGGCGGCGAAGTCGCGGACTTCGGGGGGCGCCGCGTCGGCGGTGGAGTAGCGGCGGGGCTCCCGCCGTCCCTCGCGGACTTCGCGCTGCAGTTCGGCGCGGTACTGCTGATACAGCTCGCGCCCGGTGCGCTCCAGCGACTGCGAAGTTTCGTCCAGTTCCTGGAGCGGCGCCAGCAGGAAGCTCCGCTCCAGCAGTTGCAGGGTGGTCCAGAGCGTCAGGCCCAAGGGCAGCACGGTGGCGGCCAGGAACAGCAGGATCAGCCGCTGGCGCAGTTTCATAGGCCGCGCCCGTTCGCCCAGCGGATGTCGCCGAGCCGCGCGGGCCCGGACTCGAGCGACCAGACCGCCTGGCGCGCCTCCGGCGGGCGGCTGAAGATCTCGATCAGGCCGTTCAGGCTGATGCCGCCCTCGCTGATGCTGCCGGGGGCGAAGACCGGGTTCTCGCGTTCATTGGCGCGGACCTCCAGGCGCGCGGTCACGCGGTCGCCCTCGCCGAGTCCGGCGGTCGAAACGGCGAGGTTCTCGAGGCACCAGGCCTCGGCGGCGGCGGCGGTGAGGCGCGTGGCGGTCTTGCGCTCGCCGCGTGTCTGCACGATGCTGAACTTCTCTTCCCAGAGATCGTAACTGATGACGAAACGCTCGTAGGCGCGGCGCGGCGGCTGGGAGCGCGAGCCGGCGGAGAGGGTGAGCGAGAAGTCGAACGGCACGGCCACGCCGTACTTCAGCCGTTGCAGCGGACGCCCTTCGAGGAAGTGGAAGTGCGGGGCGGCGATGCGCAGGGAGTCGCTCTTACGCTCGAGGAGCAAGGCCTCGGCGGCCATCGCGGCGAGGAAGCCGCTTACGAACGTGAGTGCTATCCAGCGCATCGGGATCCCGGTCACGCGTTCCGCCTAATAGGAAAACCCCACGATCAGCGTCACTCCCGGGGGAGCGCCGGCCACGGGCAGCGCGAGCGCCGCCTGAAAGCTGCCCTTGCGGTAGCCGAAGCCGGCCGTATGCACGGCTTCGGGCATGGCCGCGGATTCCCAGGCGGTGCCGCAATCCCAGAAGACCATCCAACCCTTGTAGCGGTACTCCACCGAGCCTGCGGCCACCTTGTTGACGCCGGCGGGCGTCAGATCCAGCTTGCTCGCTCCCCGGAGGATGGTCGCGTTGCCGAGCAGGAAACGCTCGGCGAGCGGCGCGCGTCCTTCGATCGCCCCGCCGCGGAACGCGACTTCGAGGGTCTGGTTGCCATCGGGCGAGAACGCGAGCTGCGAAGTGAACGACTGCCGGACATAGCGATAGTCGCTGGCGAGCGCGGCGCCGGCCGCGCGGAGGTCGTAGCTGGCGCGCAGGTCCAGGGTGCGGCCGGCCGAATCCCGCCAACGCCGTCCCAGGCGCAGAGTGGAAGTAACGGCGTTGGCGGTTTCGACTCCCGCTGCGGCCCGCGCCCCCGCCAGCGCCTGCAGCCGCGCGCCCACTTCGAGGGTGAGCGGCTCGGCCAGGCGCAGCACGACGGCCGGAGCGAAACTGTGGCGCGCCGTGTACAGCGGCGCCCCGGTGGCTCGCGTGGAGGAGGTCCACGCGGTTTGGTAGGTTGCGCCTTCCAGGCGCAGGCCGAGGCGGCCGGTGAGCGGGCGCTCGTACCCGATCTGGAGGCCGTCGAAGCGCTCGATGAGTTCGTTGCTATCGCTGCCCGCGCCGATGCGGATCAGGTTCCGGCCGAAACGGACCCGGGCCTCGGCCAGCCCCGTGAAGCCCTGCCGGGAATGGAAGAAGAAGCGCGGCGCTTCGAGGTCGATGCCGGCGCGGGCGGGCCGCTCCATGCGGAAGACCACGCTGACGCACTCGGGCGTGGAGCCGCGCTCCACCTGCGGAGCGACCACGCCGGTGTGCAGTTCCTGTTCGATGCGGCGGGCGAGCTTCTCGAGCAGGCGGCTATCGAGGTTGCGGCCGGCCAGGCGGTCGAGGTCCCGCTGGAGGGCGGCGGAGAGGGGGCGTCCGGCGGCGGCGGGCACGGCGATCCGCTCCACGGTGTAGCGGGAGTTCACGTTCCACAGGGGGTCCGGGTTTCCTGCCCAGACGGTCACCGCTGCGGCGAGGGGCAACCACATGCGCATCATAGACGCGCGGCGTGGAGGCACGTTTCACACCATTTCGCATGTAATTGATTCGAAGGGCTTTCTTGGCTGGGGAGCCTGTGCGGAGGGGGCACACCTGGGCGGGGTTCGGTTGGGAGGCTCGCCGCGGGCTCCGCGGACGATGGCCGTCCCTGAAGGAACCCACACGGAACCCCAAGAGCCCGACTCAAAAGCCCAACTCTCCGGGAGTAGACTCGAATAGCATGGGCGAATCCCCCAGCAATCCACCGGGTACCGGCGAGTTGGTCCTGTACCAAACAGAGGCAGGCGCTCGGCTGTTTTGCCGGTTTGTGAATGGTGAAGTGTGGCTGACGCAAGCCGCCATTGCCGAGCTCTATGCGACGACGCCGCAGAATGTCACCATGCATTTGGCGGCCATCTACGCGGACGGGGAACTAGAGATGGAAGCAACTTGTAAGGAATTCTTACAAGTTCGCCAGGAGGGACCTCGCCACGTCCGGCGATCCCTGAAACACTACAACTTAGCTGCGGTGCTGGCGGTTGGCTATCGCGTCCGGTCGCCTCGTGGCACCCAGTTCCGGCAGTGGGCGACAGCGCGCTTGGAAGAGTACGTCGTCAAGGGCTTCACGATGGACGACGAGCGGCTAAAGCAACGCGAGGGCGGCGACTACTTCGAGGAACTGCTCGCCCGCGTTCGCGACATTCGCTCTTCGGAGCGGGTGTTCTGGCGCAAGGTACTCGACATCTACTCGACCAGCGTGGACTACGATCCGCGCGCCGAGGCTTCGCAGCGCTTCTTTCAGGTGGTGCAGAACAAGATGCACTGGGCGGCGCATGGACAGACCGCTGCCGAGGTGATTGCGGGCCGTGCCGATGCCGCCCAGCCGAACATGGGTCTGACCACGTGGGCCGGGGCGGGCATCGGCAGTCGCGTAAAGCGAACCGACGTTAGGGTGGCGAAGAACTACCTGAATCGCGAAGAGATCGAAACGCTGAACCTGATCGTCTCCGCGTATCTGGACTTCGCCGAGCTCCAGGCTCGAAACCGCAAGCCGATGGCCATGCGGGATTGGATCGGGAAACTCGACGAATTCCTACGCATCAGTGACCGCGAGTTGCTCACCCCCGCCGGAACGGTTTCGCACGATGCCGCCGTTGCCAAGGCCCTGCAGGAATACGACAAGTACCGAGCGCTCGAAAGCCAGAGGCCCCAGCCGGTGGACACTCATTTTGAGGAGGCGATCGGGAAGACGAAGAAGTTAGGCAAGGCTCCGCAGGAAGGCCGCGCGAAAGAGGACTGAGTCATGCCTGAAACTGAAGGCCACGCGAATCCCTCCTGCGCAAAGCTCCTTGCCTTCCTTGCCCGCACTCCAGCCATTCAACCGGGCATTGGCACCGGCTTGCGAGAGAGCGGCGGCTGGTATGCGAAGTTTGCGATCGACATCGACCACAGGCTGGCGTGGAGCGTGGTTCAGGAATTCGGCCACGTGCTCAATTATCTGTCCATCAGTGATCGCTTGCCGACTGTCTTCATGCCGGTTTCGCCACCGCCGTACCTCAATGGCGGACCTGCCGAATTCCTCTCATGGGTCATCGAATGCAGGGATAGAGACTTCACCCCCGATTCTGCGGCAGAATGGCTTGAGGGGAGATTGCCCTCGCCCCTCGAAAGCGAAATAGAGTGGGATCGCTAGACGATGCGCAAGAGCGTTTGTCATGTTTAGCTCAGGAAGAAACAAGGATCGTGATCTCCCGATTCCCCCTGAAGTCAAGCAAGACGCCAACTCTCGGGAAGTCCTGAGGGCTTGGGTCGCGAACGGCGGGCTGGTTTGCAGCCTGCGCCCTGAGACTTGGGACGAGCCATGCGCTTGGGGTATCGTTTTGGCCGACGTTGCCAGGCACGTCGCAAACGCTACCCAGGACCTCAAAGGGACCACCGCGGCAGCCACTCTGGAACGAATCAGAGCCACGTTCAATAGCGAGTTGGCAGAGCCAACCGACGAACCCACGGGCCATTTCGAAGAGCCTCGATGAACAACCGTAGCGAGACCGGGACCGGTTAGAACCGCGGCAGGGGTCCGCGGGCGGGGCGCTGACGTGCCCGCCAGACGTGAGCTTCCATCTTTTTACACGTCTCACCAGGGGGGCATGTGCTGGAGGTCGAGGCGATTTTGGGGGATGACGGGAAGTTTGGTGGCCAGGGACGGGATCGAACCGCCGACACGCGGATTTTCAGTCCGCTGCTCTACCAGCTGAGCTACCTGGCCGCCTGAGCCTAGTTTACCAGACCTGCCCGATCGGTGTTCACTCGACCAGCACGCCCCGCACGATCTGCACAAAGCCCGTCGAACGCACCTGCTCGAGACCGACGGTCAGGCGCGGGGAGTCGCCGGGCTGCACGGGACGATCGAACTCCACTTCGACGCGGCAGCGGGCGGATCGCGACGGGGACGGGCCGCTCGGCGACCTGCAGCAGAGTATCGCCGTTGGCGGCCGGAGCCTTCGATAGGTGACCGCCTAAGGTCGCGTGCGCGCCTCCCGCGTTCCGGCTTATTCGAAGAAGGTGATGTAGCGGTCACCGCCCGGCCCGGAGGCGAGGATCCTGAGGGTTTCGCGGGGTCCGCCGCGGGAAGGTCCGCGGGGGGAAAAGGCCCAGTTCCGGTAGAGCAGCAACCCGCCGCCCAGAACGATGGCGGCGCCGGCCAGGATCGAGAGTGCCAGCCCGAGGTTGCGCGAGCGGCTTCCCTACTCCAGCGGAGCGTTGGCCCCTGATAGCGGAACGCTCAAACCGCCACGGAGGCACGGACGCAAGAGGTGGCGAAGCCCAGCGCTTTCTTCACTTGCGGGTAGTAGCGCGCGGCGGCGACGGCCAGGGCCACTTCGGCGACGCCGGCGTCCTGGTACCGGGCCCGGACCTGCTCGCGCAGGTCCAACTGCGCGGGATCCTCGGCGAGGACCGCGCGGGTGAAGCGATAGACCAGCCCGAGGTCGGGGGGCAGCAGCTCCGGACGGCGATCCAGGACCGCGCGCAGGACCTCCGCGGGCACGCGGTCGCGGCGCGCGAGCCGCAGGTGGATTTGCACGCAGGTCCCGCAATCCTCGTGCAGCGAAGCCGCAAGTCCGGCGACGTGCAGCGGCGCCGGCGGGGTGCGGGACCGGAAGGTCAGCGCCCGCGAGACTTTGCCGAAGGAGAAGAAAGCGGGGCGCGAGGCGTCCAGCAGAAAGCGGGCGTAGTCCAGGGGAGCGCCGAGGGCGCGCTCGGCGGCGGCGATGCGGGAGAGCAGAAAGCTGCGGATCATAACTTCACCTGGGCGAGCTTGTCGGGATTGACGACGATGTAGACATCGCGGATGCGGTCCTCGCTGACGTTCAGGGCCCACACGGCCTCCACCCGGCCGTTCCGCAGGCCGACGACCGCGGGCTGGCCGTTCACCTCGGCTACGCGGGTTTCGAACTCCGCGAAGCCCCGTTTGCGGATCCCCAGGAAGAACCTGGCGACGTTGGGGGCGCCGCGAACGGGATTCAGCGCCGCGCGGGTGCGGCCGCCGCCGTCGGAATAAAGCACCACCTCGCGGTCCAGCAGCGCCAGCAGCCCGTCGAGGTCGCCCTCCTGCACCGACTTGCCGAAGGCGCTCAGCAGACGCCGATGCGCGCTGGGATCCGCGGGATAACGGGGGCGGCGCGCCGCCACGGCTTCGCGGGCGCGGGACAGGATCTGGCGGCAGTTCCCCTCGGACTTGCCGGTCAGCCCGGCGATCTCGGCGAAGTCGAAGTCGAAGGCCTCCCGGAGCAGGAAGACCGCCCGCTCCAGGGGAGAAAGCGCCTCGAGCATCAGGAGGAAGGCGAAAGAAAGCGAATCGGCGAGCACCGCGGGATCTTGCATGCCGCTGGTGACGATCGGCTCCGGCAGCCAGGGTCCGGTGTAGGTCTCGCGCCGGGTGCGGGCCGCGTCGAGCTGGTTCAGGCACAGGCGCGTGACGACGGTGGTAAGGAAAGCGCGCGGGGAGCGGACCTCGGTGTCCGCGGCCCCGGCCCAGCGCAGGTAGCTCTCCTGCACCATGTCTTCGGCTTCGGCCCGGGAGCCGAGCATCCGGTAGGCCAGCGCGAAGAGCAACGGCCGTTCCCGTTCGAACTGTTCCAGCCGGGCGTCTGTCACGGGCATGCACCCTTAAGACCGGGCAGGACCCGGTCTTGTGACAGGGTAGTCTTAGTCCTGGCGGAGCGCCAGCAGCGGATCGATCGCCATGGCGCGCCGCGCCGGCACCCAGCAGGCGGCCAGCGCGACCGCGGCCATGATGGCGACACTTCCCAGGTGCACCAAGGGATCCCGGGGGTTCACGCCGATGAGCACCGGCGCGATGGCCCCGCCGATGAGCATCGCGAGCGCCACGCCGGTGAGGCCCGCGATGCCGAAGATCCACGACATGCGGCGGAAGATCACGGTGGCGACCTGCCCGCGGCTGGCCCCGATCGCCATGCGGATACCGATCTCGCGGGTGCGCCGCGCGACCGCGTAGGCCATCACGCCATAGATGCCGATCGCCGCCAGCAGCATGGTGACGCTGCCGAACGACGCCAGCGACCAGGCGGCGAATTTCGTCGGCAGCAGGGGCAGGCGGAGATGCTCCTCCATCGTTTCGGGGTCGTAGAGCGCCATGTCGGGCTCCAGCGAGAGCACGATCTCGCGCATCCGGTTCAGCACCAGGCGCGGGTCGGCGCTGGTGCGCGCGACCACGCGGACGTTCTCGGTGTATCTGCGGAGGTTCGAGAAGAACATGGCGGGCTTGGGCGCCTCCGAGAGGGCGAAGTACTTGCCGTCCTCGGCGACGCCGATCACCTCCCAGGCGGCTCCGCTGCCGGTGCGCAGGCGCTTGCCGATGGCGGCGGTGGGGTCCTTCAGTTTGAGGATTTTCCGGGCGAGCGTCGCGTTGATGATGATCGCGCGCGGCCCGTTCGGCCCGTCGCGGTCGTCGAACTCGCGGCCGGCGAGCAGTTTGGTCCGCATGGTGCGGAAGTACGCGGGAGAGACCTCGAAGGACTGGGCGGTAGGCATCTGCGAGGCCGACGGCGTGGGCTGGCCGTCCGGGTAGACGCCGTTATTGTTCATCCCGAGATCCAGCGGCAGGTAACTGGCAAAGGCGGCGGACTCCACTTCGGGGAGGGCGCGGATCTTGTCCATGAACTGTTTCTGGAACGCGATGCCGCGCTCCTCCGAGTAGCCCTGGAAGGCGAGATTGAACCCCAGCGCGGCGGCGCCCCGAGGTTCGAAGCCGAGGTTGACCGTGAGGGCGCGCTGCAGGCTCTGCAGCATGAGGCCCGAAGCGCCCAGCAGGACCACGGACAGCGCGATCTGCCCGCCCACCAGGACGTCGCGCAGCGGCCAGCGGCGCTCGCGCGCGGTGACCGCGTCGTTCTTGATCGCGGTGACCAGGTCGGTGCGCGTGGATTGCCAGGCCGGCAACAGGCCCAGCAGCAGGCTGGTGACCAGCGTGAGCAGGGAGGTGAAGGCGAGCACCGTGTAGTCGATCCGCACGGTAGTGTCGAAGGAGAAGTCCACGGGCGGCTTCAGCGCGGAGATGAGGGCCACGCCCCAGAAGGCGAGCAGCATGCCCGCCGCGCCCCCGATGACGGTCACCACCAGGCTCTCGAGCAACAGTTGGCGCAGCAGTTGCCAGCGGTTCGCGCCGATGGCCAGGCGGATGGCGGTCTCCTTGCGGCGCTCGGACGCGCGGGCCAGCATCAGGCTGGCGAGGTTGATACAGACGACCAGCAGCAACAGTGCGGCAACGGAGAGCAGCAGGGTGGAAAACACGATGACGCCCGTGCGCATGAAGGCGCCGGCCCAGCCGGGGGCGACGAGACGCAGCACCATTCCTTCGTTCTCTTTCGGATACTCGACGGCGAGCTGGCGTGCGATGGAGTTCAGGCCGGCCTCGGCCTGTTCCTTGCTGACGCCGGGCTTCAGCCGGCCGGCGATGAAGGTGTTCTGGCTGCTGCGCTGGTCCATGTAGTTCGACCCCGGCTCGATCTGCGGGGACATCGTGTCGGGCACGAAGACCTCGGCCGCGTAGAACTTCTCGAGGCCGTTGAAGCCGGGGGGCAGGACGCCGAGGATGGTGAACGGAAAGCCGTTGAGCTTGATGGTCCGGTTGATGACGCCCGGGTCGCCGCCGAAACGGCGCTGCCAGGCGAGGTGGCTGAGCACGGCCACGGGATGCCCGCCGCGCTTGAGGTTGTCGGCGGGAGTGAGCGCGCGGCCGAGGCTGGCCTGGACGCCCAGCACCTCGAAGTAGTCGCCGGAGACGAGGTAGCCCCACATGCGGCCGTTGCGCCCGCTGCCGAGGCTCGCGTTCATGGGCGCGATGCGGTAGGCGACCATGCCCGCGAGGACGGTGTTGCGCTCCCGGAGGTCCTTGAAGTTCGGGTACGACACGACCGGCGCGCCGAAGCGCGGCTCGATTACGGAGTAGACCTCGCCGGGGCGGTCGATGGGCAAGGGCTTCAGCAACGTGGCATTCATCAGGCTGAAGAAGATGGTGCTGGCGCCGATGCCCACGGCGAGGGACAGCACGGCGATGACACTGAAGCCCGGCTGGGAGAGAAGGCGGCGGACCGCCAGACGGAGTTCGAAGAAAGCTCGATCCATGGCTGAGGGTTAATACGGTTCCAGCCGGGATCTGTTCCCGGGAAATGCCGCTAGAATGAGACTCTGGTGGCGATCGACTGGTTCCCTCTCTGGCTCAGCCTGCGTGTCGCGGCCCTGAGCACGTTGTTCTCGGCGGCCGCCGGGATCGGGATTGCCTGGCTGCTGGCCAACCGCAACTTCCGGGGCAAGGAATGGCTGGATGCGCTGGTCACGCTGCCCCTGGTGCTGCCCCCGACGGTGCTGGGCTACTACTTGCTGGTCCTGTTGGGGCGCGACAGCCTGCCGGGCCGGGTGTATGAAGCCGTCTTCGGCGCGCCGCTGGTATTCACCTGGCAGGCGGCGGTGGTGGCGGCGCTGTTTCATTCGCTGCCCCTACTGGTGAAATCCGCGCGGGCGGCGCTGGAGAGCGTGGATCGCGATTACGAACGCGCCGCGCGGACGTTGGGCGCCAGCGAAGCGCGCCTGTTCTGGAGCGTGACGCTGCCCCTGGCGCGCCGCTCGATCCTGGCGGCGATCGCCCTGGCGTTCGCGCGCGCGCTGGGGGACTTCGGAGTCACGATTATGCTGGCGGGCAACATTCCGGGCCGCACCCAAACGGTCGCGGTGGCGATCTACGACGCCGTGGAAGCGGGCAACGGCGCGGCGGCGCGGGCGCTGGTCCTCGCCATTTCGGCAATTGCGCTGGCGCTGCTGGCGCTGGCGAACCACATGTCGCCCAGCCCGTTCCGGCCCCCGCAGGCGCGGGCGAACGGATGATCGACGCGCGCATCCGCTCCGGCTTCGCAGGCTTTGCGCTGGACGTGTCCCTGCGCGCCGGGGCCGGGATCACGATCCTGTTCGGGCCTTCCGGGGCCGGCAAAACGCTGACCCTCGATTCCATCGCCGGCTTCGCCCACCCCGACGAAGGGCGCATCGAACTGGACGGGCGCATCGTTTTCGACGGCGCGGCGGGCGTCGACCTGCCCCCGCGCGACCGCGGCTGCGGGTACGTGTTTCAGAACTATGCGCTGTTCCCGCACATGACCCTGCGCGAGAATCTCCGGTTCGGCGCCGCCCGCTGGAACCGCCTGGAGCGGCACCGCCGCGTGCAGGAGGCGCTGGACCGGTTCCGGATCGCGGCGGCGGCGGACCGGCGTCCGCACGAGGCGTCGGGCGGCGAGAAGCAGCGGTGCTCCATCGCCCGAGCCCTGATCGGGCAGCCGCGCGTGCTGCTGCTCGACGAACCGGGGCGCGGCCTCGACGCCGTGCTGCGCGCCGAACTCTACGAGACGCTGCGCGAGGTCCGCGAGAGCTTCGGAACCCCCATGCTGCTGGTAAGCCACGATCTGGACGAGTGCTTCGCGCTGGGCGATCACATGCTGGTGCTGATGAACGGGCGCGTGGTGCAGAACGGGACGCCCGCGCAGGTGGCGGCGGGGCCCACGAACCTGGAGGTCGCGCGCCTGCTGGGGATCTTCAATCTGATTCCGGCCGAGGTGCTGGCGCTGGATCCGGCCGCGAACCGGAGCCGGCTGCGCGTGCACGGCCAGAACGTCGAGGGTTCGTACTTGCCGGGCAAGCTGCTGGGCGACCGCGTCACCCTGTGCGTGCGCCCCGACGAGCTGCGCATCCGGACCCGCAACGGCACGCTGGCAGCGAACGAGCTGGGCTTGGCCGTGAAGCAGCAGTTCCCCCGGCCCGGCGGCGTGCGGCTGGAACTGGAGCACGGGGTGCTGGCGGATGTCGCGTCCGCGCCGCCGGACGACGCCGGGCCGCTGGCCGTGGGCCTGCCGGAGGGCGCGCTGCGCGCGCTGTAGCGATGCTGCGGATGGCGATCACGGCGGGCGATCCCCTGGCGACGGCGCGGGAAGCGATCCGCGCCGGGGCCGACTGGATCCAGATCCGCGAGAAGCACCTGGAGGCGCGGGAACTCGCCGCCGTGGTGCGCGCGGTGCTCGCCTTGCCGGAGCGCGGCGGCCTCCAGGTCCTGGTGAACTCCCGGCTCGACGTCGCGCTGGCGTGCGGGGCGCACGGGGTCCATTGGCCGGCGGGAGACGTGCCCGCCGCGCGGTGGCGCGCGCTCACCCCGCCAGGCTTCCGCCTCGGGGTCTCGTGCCACACCTTGGCGGAGCTGCGGCAGGCGGAGGGAGCGGACTACGTGGTGTTCGGTCCGGTGTTCGCGCCGCTGTCGAAATCCTCGGAGCTGGCGCCCCGGGGACTGCAGGGGCTGGCGCGCGCGGCGCGGGCCAGCGCGATTCCGGTGCTCGCGGTGGGCGGCATCACGGAGACGAACGCCGCAGCGTGCGTCCAGGCGGGCGCGGCGGGGATCGCGGCGATCTCGCTGTTCCGGGTGTTCCAGCGATCCTGCTAGAATTTCGAGCGTGGTAGCAGCCCCCGCCGGCGCCAGGCAGTCACTGTCCCGGGCCGCGCTCCTCCGACATCTCGGGATCGCCGAACGTCAGTTGAAGACGTGGGAGAAGCAGGGCCTGGTGGCTCCGCGCGAGCAGTACGGCTTCTCGGAGATCGTGGCGCTGCGCACGCTCGACAAGCTGCGCCGGGACAAGGTGCCGACGGCGCGGATCCTGCTGGCTCTGCAGGCGTTGCGCGGCAAGCTGCGCGGGGTGAAGAACCCGCTCACCGAGCTGCGGATCTATGCCGAGGGCCGGCGGATCCACGTCGAGATCGACGGCCGGGCGATGGACTCGCTCTCGGGCCAACTGCTGCTGGACTTCGACTCCGCCGAACTCGAGCGGCTGGTGACGATGCCGGAGCGGCCCACGCGCGCCGAGCAGCACAACCAGAAGATGCTGGCTGAGCACTGGTTCCAGCGGGGACTGGAATTGGAGCAGACCGGCGCTCCGGTGAACGAGGTGATCGCCGCGTACGAGAAGGCGGTGGAGCTGGATCCCCGGTCGGCGGGCGCGCTGGTGAACCTGGGCACGCTCTTCTTCAACGCCCGCATGTGGAAGGACGCCGAAAAATACTACGTCGCGGCCGTAGAGGCCGACGGCAACTACGCGCTGGCGCACTTCAACCTCGGCAACCTGCGCGACGAGCAGGGCGACCGCACCAAAGCCCTCTTCCACTACCAGGCCGCGCTCCGCATCCAACCGAATTACGCCGACGCCCACTACAACGTAGCGTTGCTGTATCAGGCCAGCCGCCAGCCGCTGAAAGCCGTCCGGCATTGGAAGGCGTACCTCAAGCTGGACCCGGGCAGCACCTGGGCCTCCATCGCGCGCCGCGAGCTGCGCAAACTGCGCGCGGACACCATCGTCGCCGGCAACGACCGCTGAAGCGTCCCGTCACGTTATCCTAGAAGTTTCACGAGGTCCTTCTTTTGAGCCGTATTGCAGACGCCTTCTCCAGTTTCTTCTCGATCCTCTTCTCCGGCGAGTTGCCGGAACCCGTAGCCCGGAACTACGGCTACGCCAAGCTGGCCGCGGCGAAGCCCGCGCCGAAACCGGAGGCGCCGAAGCCGACGTTCGGACCCAGGGACGGCGCCCTGCAGATGCTCTCCCTGCTGCAACGCGACGCCCGGCTGCTGGACTTCCTGATGGAGGACATCTCCGGCTACGCCGACGACCAGGTGGGCGCGGCCGTGCGCCAGGTGCACGAGGAAAGCCGCGCGGCGCTGAGCCGCTATGTCAAGATCGAGCCGGTCATCGACGGCGTCGAGAACACCTTCACCAAGACCGCCGGGCTGGATCCGAAATCGTTCAAGCTGGTCGGCAACGTCCCGGCCAGCGGCAAGGCGCCGGGCGGGACGCTGCTGCACCGCGGCTGGCGGGCGCAAAGCGTGGACCTGCCGCAACTGGCTTCGGGCGCCGAGATCCTCGCGCCCGCGGAACTGCAGGTCGACTAAGTTGTCCGGCGTCCTCGGCATCGATCTCGGCACCACCAACTGCGCGCTCGCCTCGGCGGCCCCAGACCGCGGCGTGCAGGTCTTCGACATCCCCCAATTGGTGAACGCGGGCGAAGTGCGCGCGGAGCCATTGCTGCCGTCGTTCCTCTACCTGGCCGGTCCCGGCGACTTCCCGGGCGCGGCGCTGGACCTTCCCTGGCCCTCGGACCCCGCGCGCATCGTGGGCGCGCTGGCGCAGAAGCGCGGCGCGGAGAACGCCGGCCGCCTCGTGGCGTCCGCGAAGTCCTGGCTCTGCTATGGCTCGGTGGACCGCACCGGCGCGATTCTGCCCGCTGCCGCGCCCGAGGGCGTGGAGCGTGTCTCGCCCGTCGAAGCGTCGCGCCGCTACCTCGAGCACCTGCGCGCCGCGTGGGACGCCGCGCATCCGGAGGCGCCCCTCGCGTCCCAGCAGACCCTGATCACCGTCCCCGCGTCCTTCGACGCCGTGGCGCGCGAGCTTACGCTCGAAGCCGCCCGTGAGGCCGGCTATCGCGACGTCGTGCTGCTCGAGGAGCCCCAGGCGGCCTTCTACGCCTGGCTGGAGCGCCATCCCGACTGGCGGGAACGCGTGAAGCCCGGCGACCTGATCCTGGTCGCCGACATCGGCGGCGGCACTACGGACTTCACGCTGATCGCGGTATCGGTAGCGCAAGGCGAGCTGACGCTGGAGCGCATCGCCGTCGGCGAGCACATCCTGCTGGGCGGCGACAACATCGATCTTGCGCTGGCGCGGCACGCCGAGACCACTTTCCCGAAGAAGCTGGACGCGCTGCAGTTCCAGTCGCTGTGGCAGCAATGTCGCGTGGCCAAGGAAAAGCTCCTCCACCCGGACGGCGCGGCGAAGGAGCATCCCCTCACCGTGCTGGGCCGCGGCTCCGGCCTGGTGGGCGGCACGATGAAGGGATCGCTCAAGCGGGCTGACCTGGAACGGATCGTGCTCGAAGGCTTCCTGCCCCAGGTGCCGGGCACGGAACTGCCGGCGCGGCGCTCGGCGGGGCTGATGGAGGAAGGCCTGCCCTACGCGGCGGACGCCGCCATCACCCGGCACCTCGCGAAGTTCCTGCGGCAGCCGGCGGCGAACGCCGAGCACGGCGCGGTGCGCCGCACGCAGAGCGGACTCGCCGCGCCCACGCACGTGCTCTTCAATGGCGGCGTCCTGCGCGGCGGGCTGATCCGGCAGCGGCTGCTCGCGGTGCTGAACTCCTGGCTGCAAGAAGAGAAGGCCGCGCCCGTCGAACCCCTGGAGGGCGAGGACCTGATGCACGCCGTGGCGCGGGGCGCGGCGTACTTCGGGCTGGTGCGCCAGGGTAAGGGCATCCGCATCCGCGGCGGCGTGCCGCGCACCTACTACATCGGCATCGAGACCGCGCTGCCCGCGGTCCCCGGCATGCGCCCGCCTCTCAAGGCGCTCACCGTCGCGCCCTTCGGCATGGAAGAGGGCACCCGCGCCGAATTGCCCAACCGGCAGTTCCGGCTGACCGTCGGCGAGCCCGCGCAGTTCCGGTTCCTGGTGTCGAGCGAGCGGAAGAACGATCCCGCCGGGGCGATGATCGAGGAACTGGACGCCGGGTTCGAGGAACTCGCGCCCATCGAAGTGACGCTCGAAGGCACGCCGGGCGAGTCGGTGCCGGTGTCCCTCGAAGCGGAAGTCACCGAGACCGGGATGCTGCAGCTGTGGTGCGCGGCCCGTGACGGACGCCGCTGGAAACTCGAATTCAACGTCCGGGAGCCGCGTAAGCGATGAATGTCGGCATCGATCTGGGGACCACCAACTCCGCGCTCGCCTACGTCGACGGCGCGGAAGCCGCCGAAGCGGACTTTCCGCCGATCCACGTCCTCGACATCCCGCAGCATGTCGCGCAGGGTCAGATCGAGGAGCGCCGCACCCTGCCTTCGTTCCTCTACCTCGGCGACCAGGAGTATGTCGGCGTCTTCGCGCGCGAGCAGGGCGCGCTGGTGCCGACCAAGAGCGTCCATTCGGCGAAGAGCTGGCTGTCGAATCCCGAAGTGGACCGCACCGCGAAGATCCTCCCCTGGGACGCGCAGGAAGGCGGGCGCGTGCTCTCCCCCGTGGAGGTTTCGTCTCGCATCCTCGCGCAGATCGCCGCGGCGTACCGGCAGAAGCACGGCCAGGACCTCGGCGCGCAGAACGTCGTTCTCACCGTCCCGGCCAGTTTCGACGAGGAAGCCCGCGAACTGACCGTCGAAGCCGCCCGCGCCGCCGGCATCGAGAAGCTGACGCTGCTCGAGGAGCCGGCCGCGGCCTTCTACTCGTGGATCGCCAACGATCTGGCGCGCTCGCAGAAGCTGCTGTTCGACGGCCAGGTGGTGCTGGTCTGCGACGTCGGCGGCGGCACCAGCGACTTCACGCTGATCCAGGTGCGGCGCGAGGGCGACAAGGTCGATTTCACCCGCACCGCCGTCGGCAAGCACCTGCTGCTGGGCGGCGATAACCTCGACCTGACCATCGCGTGGCTGGTGGAATCGAAGCTCGCCAAGCCGCTCTCCATCCGCCAGCGCAGCGGACTGCGGCGGCAATGCGCCGCGGCCAAGGAGAAACTGCTCGGCGAAGCGCCGCCGGAGAAGGTCGAGATCACCGTGCTGGGCGCGGGGTCCTCGCTGATCGGCGGGACGCTGAAGACCGAAGTGCTCCGCGAAGAGGTCCTGGAGCTGGCCGTGGAAGGCTTCCTGCCGTTCTGCGGCTTCGAGGAGAAACCGAAGGAAGAAGACCGCAGCCTGTTCCGCGAGCTCGGCCTGCCCTATGTGGCCGACCCCGCGGTCACCCGGCACCTGGCGGCTTTCCTCCACGCGGCCAACGCCAGGCCCGACGCGATCCTGTTCAACGGCGGGTTCTTCATTCCGGAGATCCTGCGGCAGCGCGTGGCGGACGTCATCGCGCAGTGGACCGGCAAGCGCCCGCTGATCCTCGAGAACCGCGACCTGGACCTCGCCGTCGCGGTGGGCGCGGCGTACTACGCCTACGTACGGTCCACCGGCGCGGGACTGCTGGTGCGCGGCGGGTTGCCGCGGACGTACTTCATCGGCGTGGGCGACGCGGGAGAATCGATCCGCACGGTTTGCCTGGTGCCGCGCGGCGCCGAGGAAGGCACGACCATCGAACTCGACAGCCAGAACCTGCAACTGGTCGCGAACAAGGCGGTGTCATTCCGTCTGTACAGCTCGCTGACCCGGCCGGATGACAAGACCGGCGACGTCGTGGAGTTCCCGCGCGAGGCTCTGGGCGACACGCTGCATCCGCACGCGCCGCTGAACGCGGTGCTCCGGTTCGGCAAGCCCGGCGAGCGGCTGGTGCCGGTGAAGATCGGCGCGCGGCTGACCGAGGTGGGGACGCTCGAAATCTGGGTGGATTCCAAGATCAGTGAGAACCGCTGGCGGCTGCAGTTCGAACTGCGCAAGCAGGCCGCGGCGCCGGCGGCGAAGCCCGCCGCGGTGATCAGCGAGGAGGCCCTGCAGCAGGCCGAGGCGCTGCTCACGGAGACGTTCCGCACCGCGGCGCTGCCGCCCGCGGAACTACCCGCGCGGCTGGAGCAGGCGCTCGGGTTGGGCCGCAATTCCTGGCCGCTGCCTGCGATCCGCCGCCTGGGCGACAAGCTGCTCGAACTCGCCGAGGGACGCCGCGCCGGCCCGTCCTTCGAGCAGCGCTGGCTGAACCTTACCGGCTTCTGCCTGCGCCCGGGCTTCGGCTATCCGGCGGACGACTTCCGCATCGAGCGCGCGCGGCGCATCTACGCCGAAGGCCTGGTGTTCCCCAACCAGGTGCAGGACGAAGCGGAGTGGTGGATCTTCTGGGGCCGCGTCGCGGGCGGGCTGAACCGCAACCAGCAGGCCGACATCTTCCAGCGGCTATCGCCCACGCTGCTGCCGCGCCAGAAGAAGCCGCAGCGGATCAACGAAGCGCTGCGCCGCGAGATGTGGCGCACGGCCGCGAGCCTGGAGCTGCTGCCGTTGCAGACCAAGACCCAGCTCGGCGACGAGCTGGTCGCGAAGATCAAGAAGGGCGACTTTGTCGATACGGCCCTGTGGTGCCTCATGCGGCTGGGCGCGCGCAAGCTGTTCCACGGGCCGATCAATCAGGTGGTGCCGCCCGCGGCGGCCACGCGCTGGGTGGAGGCGCTGCTGAAGTTGCCCAAAGCCGGCGATGCCGTGGCCGCGATGGCGCGGATCACCGGCGACGGCACCCGGGATCTCTCGGGTGCGACGCTCGACCTGGTGCGGCGCGCGTTCCCGGACCGCGACCTCGCCGGCGAAGCGCAGGGCGATCTCGCCGCGATGGGCCGCATCTTCGGCGAGGAGCTGCCCGGAGGCCTGGTGTTCGGTGATGCCCCTCCGACGAATGAATGAACTCGCCCGCGTCGAGCGGATCCGCCGCGCCGCCGGAGCCAAACATCTGGTGCGCGGCATCGGCGACGACTGCGCCGTCTACCGGCCGCGCCCCGGCGAGGATCTGGTCTTCACCATCGACCTGCTCATCGAGGATGTCCACTTCACGCGGCCGCTGTTTCCGCCGGAAGCTGTCGGCCACAAAGCCCTGGCCGTCAGCCTCAGCGACATCGCCGCCATGGGCGCGGCGCCGCGCTTCGCGCTGCTGTCGCTTGCGGTGCCGCGCGCTGTCCCGGACGCCTGGGTGGATGCGTTCTTCCGCGGATTTCTCAAGCTCGCGAAACGCTTCGATACCACGCTCGCCGGCGGCGATCTGTCCCGCGCGGACAAAGTGATCGCCGACGTCATGGTGGCGGGCGCGGTGCAGCGGAGCCAGGCGCTGACGCGCGACGGCGCGCGTCCCGGCGACGTCATCTATGTGTCGGGACCCCTCGGCAAACCCTGGCAGAAGCACCAGCGCCCGGAGCCGCGGATCGCGCTGGGCCTGCAACTCGCCGGCCGAGCGACCTCCTGCATCGACCTGAGCGACGGCCTCTCGCTCGACCTGCACCGGCTGTGCCTCGCGTCGGGCGTCGCCGCGGAACTGGACCGCGTGCCCCGCGCTCGCGGCGCGTCGCTCGCCCACGCGCTCCACGGCGGCGAGGACTACCAACTGCTTTTCACGCTGCCGCCCCGCAGCCGCGCCCCGCGCGGCGTCACCCGGATCGGCGCGATCGTGCGCGGCGCGCCCGGCGAAGTCCGGCTGCGCGGCGAAGTCGTGCCCCCGATGGGCTACGATCATTTCCGTGACTGATCCCGCCCCGGTCCTGGACCTGATCGAAGCCTTCCGGCGTTCCAAGACGATGTTCGCCGCCGTCGCCCTCGGCGTCTTCGACGGTAACCGCGACCTCGGCGCCGCCGGGGATCGCCTGCTCGCCGCCTGCGCCGCGCTCGGCTTGCTCGAGGAACGCGACGGCGCCTACCGCAACACTGCCGTCGCCGACGAGTACCTGCGCTCGGCGGGCCCCCGCACGCTCGCGGGCTATGTCCGTTACTCGAACCGCGCGCTGCTGCCCATGTGGGCGCGGCTCGAAGACGCCGTCCGCGAGGGCACGCCCCGCTGGAACCAGGTGTTCGGCCACTCCGGTCCGCTCTTCGACGCTTTCTTCGAAACGCCCGAGGCCAAGCGCGACTTCCTGCTCGGCATGCACGGCTTCGGCCAGCTCAGCTCTCCCGCCGTCGCCGCCGCGTTCGACCTGGCGCGCTTCCGCAAGCTGGTGGACCTCGGCGGCGCCACCGGACACCTGGCACGCGCCGCGCGCGACCGCTACCCGAGCCTCGAGATCGCCGTCTTCGACTTGCCGCCCGCCATCGAATTTGCCCGCGAGTTCTTCGACGGCGAACTGATCGCCGGCGACTTCTTCCGCGATCCGCTGCCGCCCGCGGACCTCTACGCGCTCGGCCGGATCCTCCACGACTGGAGCGAAGATAAGATCCGCGTGCTGCTCGCGAAGGTTTTCGCGGCGCTGCCCGCGGGCGGCGCGGTGCTGCTCGCCGAGAAACTGCTGACGCCCGCCAACGTACCGGCGAACATGCAGAGCCTGAACATGCTGGTCTGCACCGAAGGCCGGGAGCGCACCTTCGAGGAGTATCGGGCGTTGCTTGAAACGGCCGGCTTCGTGCGAGTGGAGTCGCGGATCACCGGGCAGCCGCTCGACGCCGTGATCGCTTTCCGGTAAGGGCTACCGCACCAGCTTCAGCGCTTTCCGGAACAAGGGCTCGAAGGTGTCGTCCTCGCCCCGCGCCTTCACCACCGCGGCCTCCGCGGCTGGCCGGGCCGAACCGAAGTTCAGCAGCGCCGAGATCACGTCCTCTTCGATGGCGCTGAAGGCGCTCTTGGGCTTTTCCGAGGAGCGCGGGGCGGCCGCCGCCAGCAGATCCAGCTTGTCGCGCAGTTCGAGAATCAGCCGCTCGGCGGTCTTCTTGCCGATGCCGGGGATGCGCACCAGTTGTTCCACCGCGCCCGAGCGGATGGCGCCGGCGAGTTCCGCGGCGGGCAGCCCGGAGAGCGCCGTGATGGCGAGCTTCGGTCCGATGCCCGACACCGAGATCAACTTCTCGAACAACAGCTTCTCTTGCGCGGTGGAGAAGCCGAAGAGCTGAATGGCGTCCTCGCGGACGTTGGTGTGGATCTTCAGCGCCACTTCGGCGCCCACTTCGGGCAAACCCGAAAAGGTCGACACCGAGATGGCGACGTCGTAGCCGACGCCGGCGCATTCGATCACCGCCTGGTTCGGGTGTTTCTCGATCAGCCTGCCGCGCAAGGATGCAATCATGAAACTACCGAGTATGACGCAGGGCGGTAGACTAGTGGGTTCCCTGCCATGGCCCGCCGCCGCTTCTTCGTCGACTCCATCCACTCGGGCAAGGCCGAGATCGAGGGCGACGACGCCCGGCACCTCACCAAGGTGCTGCGCGTCGAAGCCGGCCAGCGCTACGAGATCTCGGACGACACCGCCGTGTATCTTGCCGAAGTGGCGCAGGCGCGCAAGGAACACGTGGTCTTCGAGGTGCTCGAGAAGCTGCCGCCGGAGCCGCCTTCGCCGGAGATCGCCGTCTTTGCGTCGCTGGTGAAGTTCGACGCCTTCGAGCTGATGATCGAGAAAGCCACCGAACTCGGCGCCACCAGCATTACGCCGGTGGTTGCCACCCGCACCGACCGCGGCCTGGACCTGGCCGCGCCGAAGCGCGCCGAGCGCTGGCGGCGCATCGCGCTGGAAGCCAGCCAGCAATCCCGCCGGGATCACCTGCCGCGCATCGAGCCCCTGGTGCCGTTCCGCGCCTGCCTTACCGCGGCGGCCGGACAGCGGTTCTGCCTGGATGAAGCGGGCGGACAGCCCCTGCTCCAGGCGTTCGATCCCGCCGCACCCGTGGCGCTGCTCGCCGGTCCGGAAGGCGGCTGGACCGAGGGGGAGCGGCAGCAGATCGCTGCGGCGGGCTGGACTCCGGTCTCGCTCGGGCCGCGCATCTTGCGCGCCGAAACCGCGGTGATCGCGGCGCTGTCGGTGATCGATGCGGCGTTCCGGCTCGGGCGAACACCTTAAGCCGGGGCACCGTGCGGTGTTCTCAACTAAAGAAATCCCCGCGGTTCGCCGATGACTGATCCAGGACCAACCATATGGAATTCGGCACACTGCTGCAGGCCATGGCCAGCAGCGTCATGACGCTCGTGATGTTCGGCTTGGTCGGCATCGGGGTCCACCGGCTGTATAAGCTCGGCGATGACCTGAACGACCTGAAGGAAGTCGTCAAGGACATCCGCCGCAACCTGGACGCGGAGCGGGTGGTGAGGTCGCCGGAAGCGCACAGCGCGGCGCTGGGTTCGACCCCGCCGCTCAACTACGACATCGACATCAACGACCGGCGTTTCGACGAGGTCGAGAACAAGGCGTAGGCGCGGTACGGTGCGAACCGCAAGTGGGGCTTGCCGCTCCCTGACGGTCGCGGCTCCGTTGCCGCACGCTCCCGGCAACTGTTACATCTGCCGGACGACGGCGCTCACCGGCTTCGACCCCACCGGGATCATCGTGAATAACGGCGCGGACTTCGCCCGGTTCGGCTGAATCGACGCGATCCGCAGCACCGCCATGTCGCCGGACTGCCGGTTCAGGATCAGCGCGTACTGGTTATCGGGCGTCACCGCGATATAGCCCGGCTCGGTGCCCACCGAAACCACCGCCACCAGTTTCCGCGTGGTGATGTTCAGGATGCTGAGATCGCCGGACTCGGGGTTCGCCACGAACAGGTACGGCGGATTCCCCGAAGCCGCCATCGCCCCCGGGGACCTTCCGGCCAGCACCGTCTCCGCCACCTGCGGGACGAAGTACGGGTAGACCACCACCACGGCATCCAACCCCTCGCCGGTGACGAAGAGCTGGCCGCCGTCGGCGTTGAAGCACAGATGGTCCGGCCGCACCGCCAGCGGCAGGTGGCTGATGACGCGGCGCGAGGCGACGTCGTACATCGAAAGCTGGCGCTCGCCCAGGTTGGCGGCCGCGAGGGTCTTGCTATCGGAGAGAAACCGCACCGCGCCGAAGCTGCCGGACGCCGCCACGGGCAGCACTTGCCGGGTTTCGAGCTGCAGCAGCGCCAGCGCCGGGCTGTCTTCGAGGCTGAGGGCGGCCCACAGGCCGTCGGGAGAAATCCAGAAGTCCTTCGGCGCGGCCGGCAGCGGGACCTTCCATTCCACGCGGAGGGGGTTGGGCGACACGCACACCACCTGCCGGGGCTCCCGGCATAGGACGTAAATGCGGCGGCGCGCCGGGCTCAGGCTCATCGTGACCGCGGTGCGGGTGACGGTGAGCTTGCCGGCGACCGTGAGGTCCTCGCCGCGGATCTGGTGGATGGCGCCGGTCTCGGGCGTGAGGGCGTAGACCGAGGGATCTTCCGGAGCCAGCGCCACGGCGGTGGGCCGCGCGTCGAGACGGATGTGTTTCGCCACGGCGAAGGCGGTGAGATCTACGGCGGCGATGGCGCGTCCGTCCTCGTTGGCGACGAAGGCGAAACCCGGGAATCCGGAGGCTTTCTTACGGCTGCAGGCTGCCACGACCGGCGCGGCCAGCAGCGCTCGGCGGGAGAGCATTGCTCTTACCAGTCTACGACGGCCCGCTGAACCTGAAATAATGAGTGTCGATGCGCCGCCTGCTCCTCGCCCTTCTTGCCGCGCTGCCCCTAGCCGCGGAGTTCCATTCGGTCCGGTTCGAATTTCAGTCGAGCGGCTGCCAGAGCTGCACCGAATCGCTCGGGGATCGCTTCGGGCGCGTGCGCGGCGTCGAATCCGCCAAGCTCGACACCCCCAGCTCGCTGACCTTGAAGCTCGCCGCCGGCAACCGCATCACGCTGGAACGGCTTCGCGACGTCCTGCAGCAGGACGGCACCAAGGCCGTCACCGCCGAAGTGGACGCCGAGGGCGACCGCGAAGGCGACCTTCTGCGCGTCGGCGCCGGGGCCTACCGGCTGCCGGCCGGCGATGCCAGAACCGGTCACATCCGCGTGAAGGGCCGCGTCCGCGACCTGCAGTCCACGCCCCTCGCGATCGACCCGATTGAACCATGAACGACCTTCCCGCAGACGCCAGAGAGCGCACCCGTCCGGTTCTCGAAGCCCTGGAGAAATCCTTCCGCCCGCTGGTGGCAGCGTTGCCGCCGTTGACGGACCCCGCCACCGTCTTCGCGCCCGAGCCGGAGCCCGGCGAATGACGATCCGCGAAGCCGGAGCCCGGCTGCGCGCCCGCGAGATCTCGTCGGTGGCCCTGGTGCGAGGCGCGCTGGACGCCGCGGAGCGCCATGCCGCGCTAAACGCCTTCATCACCATGCATCCGGAGCGGGCGCTTGCCGAGGCCGCCCTTCGCGACCAGGAACTCGCCCGCGGCGAGGACCGCGGTCCGCTGCACGGCATCCCGATCGCGCACAAAGATCTGTTCCTCACCCAGGGCGTCCGCACCACGGCTGGTTCGCGCGTCATCGACTTTGTTCCGGACGCCGACGGGGCCGTGGTCGAGCGCCTGGCCGCCGCCGGCGCCGTCAGCATCGGCAAGACCAACATGCACGAGCTGGCCTACGGGATCACGTCCACGAACCCGCACTTCGGCGCCGTGCGCAATCCCCATGCGCCGGACCACATCCCGGGGGGCTCGTCGGGAGGTTCGGGAGCCGCGGTCGCCGCCGGGATTGTGCCCTTGGCCACGGGGTCCGACACCGGCGGCTCCATCCGCATCCCGGCGTCCTATTGCGGCGTCGTCGGACTCAAGCCGACCTACGGCCGCGTGTCCCGGCACGGCAGCCTGCCGCTCGGCTTCTCGCTGGATCACATGGGTCCGATCGGGCTGACGGTCAGCGACGTCGCGCTCGCACTGGAAGCGATGGCCGGCTTCGACCCGCGCGACGATTCGTCCTCCCGCCGCCCCGGGGACGCCTGCGAACCCCGCGACCCCAGCCTTGCCGGCGTCCGCGTCGGCCTGCCCGAGAACTACTACCTCGAAAACCTCGATGTCGAAGTCGGACTCGCCGTGCGCAAAGCGTTCCAGTCCGCCGCCGCGCTCGGGGCCCAGGTGCTGGACGTCCAGGTGCCGGACATCGCCGCCCTGAATACCGTCGGCCGCGTGCTGCTGTTGGTCGAGGCTCCGGCGGCGCTCTCCGCGCACCTCCACCGGCGCGAGGACTTCGGCGCCGACGTCCTCGCGCTGCTCGACCAGGGACGCCAGGTCTCCGGCGTCGATTACCTGAATGCCCAGCGCCTGCGTCGCGTCATGGTCGCTGAGTTCCGCCGGCTCTTCGAGCGGATCGACTGCCTGTTCGTGCCCACCACGCCGATCCCGGCGCCGCGCATCGGTCAGGCGACGGTCGTGATCAACGGCGCGGAGGAAGACACGCGCCTGGCGTCAACGCGGTTTGTGCGGGCGATCAACGTGCTGGGGTTCCCGGCGCTTTCGCTGCCCTGCGGATTCACGGCGGCGGGTTTGCCGATCGGTCTGCAGATCATCGGGCCGCCGTTTTCGGAGGCGCGCCTGCTCGCCATCGGCGCCGCCTTGGAAGCCTCGGCAGGCTGCCGGGCGCGGCTCGCGCCGTAAGCGAAACGCGTCCGCCGCCTTAGGGCAAAGGTCGTATTGGAGGGAGCGGAGCAACGCCTTAGCATCGAACTTAGGATGCGCCTTTATCTCTTCGACAACCGCACATTCAACGTCGTTCGCCGCAACCTGCTGCAAGCGTCCCAGGCGGACGGACCAGTCCGGGTGACCGGCGGAAGCGAACCGCTCCGGGCCGTCATCGACGACCTGCGCCGCAACCTGAATGGCCGCACTCTCGCCGGACTGCGGCTGTGTGCGCACGGCGACAGCGGGCGGGTCCAGTTCAGTGCCGATAGCGTCGACCGGTCGAACGTCTCCGCCTTCGCGGCGCTGCGCGGGCGCATCCGCGGCCAGGTGGAGATCCATGGCTGCGGGGTCGCCAGCGCGACGCAACTCCGGCTCTACACCACCGTCGACATGAACATGGGCCAGCAGCACGCCACGCCGGGCAGCCTCACCAGCCCGTGGGCGAACACTGCGCAGTCGCTGGGCGACGGCATGGGTCTGCGCGAGATCGATCCGGCGAACGCCCGGCTGATCCGGCAGGGCGCCGGCGTCCAGTTCCTGATCGCCTTCGCGAACGCGATCCATCTTCCCGTGACCGGCGCCATGCACGCCCAGTTGCCGGACTCCGGGTGGCAATACGAGGGCCCCACGATCACCGCCTGGCCCGGCGGAGTACTGCAACTGCACGTCCCGCCGCGGGACACGACGTTCGGGCCGAATACGTCCGGCGCCTACACGATTGGCTACTAGCGGTCTTCTTGCGCCTCGGCGAAGCCGCCGCCCGAATTCGCCGGGCCGCGGAACACGGCGTTCAGGAACAGGACGTTCAGGCCGTCCATGTAGGCGCGGTAGTTCGGGTCCGCCGTGAAGGCGATCACGTTGCCGCGCCCGCTGCGTTGCGTCATGACGAACGGCTTGAAGGCGAGCTGCTTGCGGTAGTCGTCGATCATGTAGCCGCTCGCCAGCACCTCGTTGGGGCCGGCGTAGATCGCCGCGTTGATCCCGGCGTTCGTCTTCAGCGGCTGGTAGATCCGGTTGCCCGCCACCACCGCGTGGACCGTCGGAGGCACGCCGGTGGTCAGCCAGTGTTCCTGGTCCACCTTCGCGCGCGCGATCGCGCCTCGCAGGTTCGTGGGAAAATCCTGCGCCGGCTTCAGCGCCTTCTCGTAATCTTCTTCCGTGGCAAGGTTCGTCCCCGCCGGAGCCGCCGGCGGACCTCCCGCCGCGGCAGCGGGCGCCGGCGTGGTTGCCGCCGGGGGCGCGCCGCGGCCCCCTTGATTCGTGGGCGTCGCGCCCCCGCCCGCGCCGGGCAGCGCTTCGGCCTGCGTCGCCAGCATGCCCGCCTGGATCAGATAATCCACGCCGCCGCCGATCGCAATCAACGTGCCGCCCGCCTGCACCCAGTCCCGGATGCGCGTTTGGCCGTTGGCGCCCAGCACCTGGCCGTAGGCAAACCCGTCCGGCAGGATCAGCACGTCATAGTCCTTCAGGTTCGTGCCGCCCAATTGCTGCGTCCGCACAATCGTCGGGGAGAAACCGAACTGCCGCTCCAGGACATAGCGCGCGTGTCCCGCCGATCCCGACGACACCGGGTTGTCCCAGGCCAGGATCACGCGCGGCTTCTTCACCGGCACCACATTCGAGCTGCCGAAGGTGATGCCCTCCGTGGTCCAGCTCGAATCCACCGGAAATACTTCCGCGCCCGACTGCTCCGCCACGCGCCGCACCGTTTCATGCACGCTCGGCGGATTCTCCAGCACCATCACCACCAGCGTGCCGCGCGGATAGTCGCGCCCGCCCAGCTTCACGAACGGCTTGTTCGTGGAGAGCACCCGCAGGTCCGCGCGCAGCGCGCCCGCGAGGAACCGGCCCGCCGCGAGCGTCCCCCACGGGATCACGTAGGCCACCTGCGCCTGCCCGCCCATCACCTTGCCCGGCAGCGGCGCCGGCTTCACCATCTCGAAGTTCCCCGCCGACACCGCGTTCGCCGCGATGCACTCCACGTTGTACTGCAGCGGCAGGCTCCAGGCCGTCACGTCGTAGATCTCGCTCCGCAGACGCCGCTTGCGGCGATCCTCCTCGGCCTTGAGGAACGCCTCGTCCATCGACACCTGCTGGTCCAGCAGCGTGCGGATCAGCCGCTTGGCCGGCTGGGCGAGCGAAATCGCATAGCTGCCCGCCGGATACTCCTTGCCGCCGTTCGAGAACGCCGCGCCCGCTTTCCGCACTTCGATACCCTGCTCGGCCAGCAGCATCGCCAGCTTGTCGACTGCCGAAACGTCGCCCCGCCGCGGCAGGATGTACTCCTTCACCGGCTCCTTCTGCCCTTCTTCCACCGCCGTGGTCCGGTACCTCCACCACTCGTTGAGCAGATCCGCGCGGTGCTTCGCCGAAGCGTCCAGCGTCCCGATCGAGGTCAGGAAGTGCCGCCGCACCGTCTCACGGAAGGTGATCGTGACGCCGTCGCTGCGCCGTACCACCAGGCCGCGCGTGGAGCCGTTCTCGTACGTCATCGAGATCGCGCCGTAATACGCCGGCCAGCTCGCGCCGTAGCCGGGATAGAACGCGTCGTACACTTCGCGCGTGAAGTACGTGTAGCCGAACTTGTCGAACAGCTTGGCGTTCGCCTCGCCGAACCAGTCCTGGTTTTTCTTCTGCGCGGACGTCAGATGCGGATTGAACGGCACCGCGTCCGGGGCGAAGTAATAAGTCGAGTTCGACCCCATCTCGTGGAGATCCACGCACACCAGCGGGTACCACTCCTGCAGCAGCTTGATCCGGCCCTTCGACTCCGGCTGCGTCAGCGCGAACCAGTCGCGATTCAAGTCGAAGTAGTAGTGGTTCGTGCGCCCGCCGGGCCACGGTTCGTTGTGCTCGGCCGCGTTCTGATCCGGATCCGGATCCAGGCCCTCGGCGATCTCGTAGTGGTGGACGAAGCGGTCGCGCCCGTCGGGGTTCTCCGTCGGATCGATCAGGACCACCACGTTCGCCAGGATCCCGTCCACGGTCGCGTCGCCCTTGGCCGCCAGCAGGTGATAGGCCGTCTGCATGGCGGCGTCCGGCGACGAGATCTCGTTGCCGTGGACGCCATAGGCGAGGTACACCAGCGCCGGCAGCGACCCCAGCAGCTTCTGCGCCTCCGCCGCGCTGGTCTTGCGCGGATCCGCCAGCCGCTGCATCCCGCTCTTGATCTCCGCCACGCGGCGGATGTTCGCCTCGCTGCCGATGGCCGCGTACACCAGCTTGCGGCCTTCCCACGACTTGGCGTACTCGAAGAGTTTGACGCGGTTCGGCGCCGCCGCCGCCAGCGCCTCGAAGTACTTCATCAGGTGCGCATGCGACGCCAGCCGGTCTCCCGGCGCGTAGCCCAGCACCTTCTGCGTGGTCGGAATCGCGGGATCATACTGGACCCCGGGCCAGTATTCCCACTTCGGCTGCGCGAGCAGCGGGAGCGTCAGGGAGAGAGCCAACAGGACACGGCGCATAAACTCCCGATTCTAGCGCCGTTTGGGTTCTTACCGCTTCTCGAACTTCAGCGACGCCGAGTTCATGCAGTAGCGCAGTCCGGTCGGCTTCGGCCCGTCCGGGAAAACGTGGCCCAGGTGCGCATCGCACCGCGAGCACAGCACCTCCTCGCGCATCATGCCGAGTGACCGGTCCATCTCCGTCTTCACGTTCTCGCCGGCGATCGGCGCGTAGAAGCTCGGCCAGCCCGTGCCGCTCTCGAACTTCGTCTTCGCGTCGAACAACGCCGTGCCGCAGCAGACGCACACGTAGATGCCGTCCTCGTGATTGTTCCAGTACTCGCCGGTGAAGGCGCGTTCGGTGCCCTTCTGGCGCGCGACGTAGAACTGGATGTCATTGAGCTGCTTCTTCCATTCGGAGGCGGGCTTTTCGATCTTGTCCACGGTGATCACTCCCTTGCGCAAGCCGCCGGCGAACTCGACGATTCGCACTTTCTTCGCCTGCGCCTTGAGCAACGGCGTGGCCGCGATACCGAGCATCAGGAAACGGCGGGTCATAGCTATTAGATTATCCCGGCGCCGTCCGGGTTTATTTCCGCTGCTCCGGCGCTCTAACGCGCCGCTTCCAGCACCGCCGCCATCAGGACCTCCGCGCCCCGGGCGCAGTCCTCCCACTTCGTGAACTCCTTCGGTGAGTGGCTGATCCCGCCCACCGACGGCATGAAGATCATCGCCATCGGACACAACCGCGCCGCCATCTGCGCATCGTGTCCCGCGCCGCTCGGCAACCGCATCGTCGCATGACCCAGCTTCTTCGCAGCCGCTTCAATGGAATCCTGCAGCTTCGGATCCGCCAGCGCGGGCTCATGGTGCGAGGCGTTCTCGATGCGGATGCCGACGCCCGAGGCCTTGCCGATTTCCGCCGCCGCCTGCCGCAGCCGGACCTCCATCTCCCGCAAACGCGCCTCTGCGAGATCCCGGAACTCCACCGTCAGCTTCACGCGTCCCGGCACCACGTTGGGCGCGTTCGGATGCACGTCCAGGTGACCCACCGTGCCCACCTGGCGACCCGCGAAGCCCCGCGCAATCTCGTTCACCGCCGTCACCAGCTTCGCGGCAGCCAGCAGCGCATCCTGGCGATCCGCCATTCGCGTGGTGCCCGCGTGGTTCGCGAAGCCCGTCACCTCCACCGCGTAACGCGAGATCGCCACGATCCCTTCCACCACGCCGACCGGCACCCCCTGGCGCTCCAGGTTGCCGCCTTGCTCGATGTGCAGCTCGAAGTAGCACGCCAGCTCACGGCGCAGGCGCGCCTCGCCGATCCGGTCCGGGTCGCCGCCGATCTTCCGGAACGCATCGGCTTTGCGGACGCCGTTCCAGACGTGATCCATCTCACCCGGCGTCAACTTGCCCGCCGCCGCGCGGCTGCCGCACAGCCCGTTGTTGTAGGCCACTCCCTCCTCGTTGGTCCAGATCACCATCTCCAGCGGACGCCGCGTCGCCGCGCCCGCTTCGTTCAGAGCCTGCAGCACTTCCAGCGCGCCGAGGGACCCCAGGTCGCCGTCGAAGTTCCCGCCGTTCGGCACCGAATCGATGTGCGAGCCGAATAGCACCGCTGGCAGCGTATCTTCCGTCCCCTTGCGGCGGCCCCAGATGTTGCCCGCCGTGTCGATCCGCGGCGCAAGCCCGGCCTCGGCCATCCACGACAGCACCAGCTTGCGCCCGGCGACGTCGGCGTCCGAAAACGCCACGCGGCTCACGCCGTCCGCGAAGGTGCCCCCGGCGACGCGCCCGTGGATGCTCAGGGCTTCCAGGCGCTGCCGCAGCCGCTCGCCGCGCACGCGCGGCGCCGCACTCGCCCGGGCAAAAGGAAACAGCGCCAGTCCAGCCAGAAACTCCGCGCGGGTCATGCTGGAGATTCTATCGTCCCGGCGCCCAGGCCCAACTGGGCCGCGACCGTTAGGGAGCGGCAAGCCCCAGATCGGACTGCTGAAAATTTCCGGGGCGGCTTCGCCGCTCAGCGACATCCTCGAAGATGACGGCGTGCCACAGAGTCAAGGAAAAAGGAAAAGAACTAAGGGAATGATAGTTCCCCGATGCAACGAAACCCGACATCGTTCAGCCGGGTCGATGTCAAAGCGAAGGCCCGAAACGACAATCGGACGAACTCCGGATGGTTTGTCCAGGAACCCCCGCGCAACGAACGCCGCTCTCCGCCAAGCGGACCTTGCGGGTCCGCAACCTCGCCGGAACTACGATTGCCGTATTCGCTCCCTTTATCCGCGACCCACTCCAACACGTTTCCCAACATGTCGTGCAACTGAAAGTTATTGGGCCGCTTCTGCCCCACCGGCCGCGGACGGTTCCCATTGGCGGTCAGGCGTTCGCGGAACCTTTTGAGCTCTAGGTCCCAGATCCGTCGGCTGTCGATCCGCTGGTCCCCGCTGTTATCGGCGTACCAGGCAACCTGATCGAGTTCCCCGTACCGCGCCGCCTGGGAACCAGCCCGCGCGGCATACTCCCACTCCGCTTCGGTCGGCAGCCGCAGACCCGCCCACTGGCAATAATCCCGCGCGTCATTCCACGAGACCATGTTCATGGGCAGGCCGTCCGATCCCCACTCGGCGTTCAGCGCGCGATCCCCAAACGTCGGCTCCGGCGGCATCGACCCGCCGGTCGCCCGCACGAACCGCTTGTACGCCTCCACGGTCACCTCGGTCTGGTCCATCCAGAACCCCCGGGTGATCCGCACCGCGTGCGCGGGCTTCTCACCGGACGCGCACTCGGTGTCGCCCTCGGAGCAGCCCATGCGGAAGGTTCCAGGCGGCACCCAGGCGTAGCGCAAGCCGTCCTTCGGATTCGCCTTGACATCGCCCACTTTGGGCCCGGCGGGAACGGGTTTCGGCGGCGGGGGCGGCGGCTCCGGCGCCTTCTCCCGGACGGCGAGGACCACGCTATCCTCCGCGCCCGCTTCGCGCAGTGCCTGATTCAGCTCCTCGGACCACGGCGTGCGGATGCCGCAGCTGCGGATCAGATACGCCGCGCGCGCCGGGGTCTGGTCGCGGACCACGCCGAGGAGCCGCTCGCGGCTGTAGGGGCGGTCGGCTTCCGGCCGGTCGAGGCATGGCGCGGGCGTCTGCTGGGCGCAGAGCGCGGCGGCGAACAGCGACGCGAGGACGAATCGGGTTACAGCAGTTTCATATTCTGCCATGAACCGTGAACGGGGCCGCGACCGTTAGGGAGCGGCAAGGGCCGGAAGAGCCTGCGGTCAATGGTTCCGGCCCTCGCCGCTCCCTAACGGTCGCGGCCCTGTTCCGTTCCTCACCAGCGCGCCAGGCCCTTGCGCCCGATATCGCGGCGATAGTGCATCCCCTCGAAATGGACCTGCTCCACGGCGCGGTACGCGGCGTCGATCGCGAGCGGCAGCGTCGCGCCCGACGCTGTCACGCCGAGCACGCGGCCTCCCGCCGTCACCAGCCCCTGCTCCGTCTGCCGCGTGCCGGCCTGGAACACGACCCCCGGAGCCTCGTCGATCCCGGTGATCACATCGCCCGCGCGCGGCGTGCCCGGATATCCCGCGGCGCTCAACACGACGCAGACGGAGGGATCGGACTTCCAGCGCAACTGCACCTGGTGCAACGCGCCGCGCGTCGCCGCCTCCAGCGCCTCTGCGAAATCGGAATCCAGCCGGTGCATCAGCGCCTGCGTCTCCGGATCCCCCATGCGGACATTGAACTCCAGCACCTTGGGCCCATCCGTGGTCATCATCAGGCCCGCGTAGAGAAAGCCGGTGAAGCCGGTGGCCGCTACCGCCGGCAGCATCACCAGATCGACAATGCGGTCCGCCTGGGCGGCGCTCAGGATACGCCCGTCGCAATAGGCGCCCATGCCGCCCGTGTTGGGCCCGGCGTCGCCGTCGAAGATCCGCTTGTGGTCCTGCGTGGTCTCGAGCGGCAGGACGTGCTTGCCGTCGCACAGCGCGATGAAGCTGACCTCTTCACCGGTGAGGAACTCCTCGATCACCAGGCGGGGCCCGAGCTGCTCGACGGCGGCCTCCGCCTCGGCGGCGGTTTCCGCGATGATCACGCCTTTGCCCGCCGCGAGCCCGTCCGCTTTCACAACAACCGGCAGCGGGAAGGAGCGCACGGCGTCGCGCGCCGCCGCCACCGACTCGGCACGCACCGCACGCGCCGTCGGGATCCCGGTGCGCTCCATGAAGGCCTTCGAATAGACCTTGCTCGCTTCGAGCTGCGCGCACTCGCGCGTGGGCCCGACGATGGGGAGCCCGGCGGCGCGGAACTCGTCGACGACGCCCGCCGCCAGCGGCGCCTCGGGCCCCACCACCGTGAGCGCCACCTGCTGTTCGCGCGCCAGGTCCAGGTAGCGGTCCGTCGGGAAGACGCGGCCTTCGCGCGCCATGCCCGGATTGCCGGGCGCGCCGATGATTTCGTGGCCCGCGCGGGCCAGTTTCCAGGCGATGGCGTGCTCGCGTCCGCCGCCGCCGATAACGAGGATCTTCATGCCGGAGTTTTCGTTCTGCGAATCCGTAACAACTCCGAACTAGTGTAGTGCGTCACTCGGTCTGAGTTGGAACCAGCTTGAGCGGCCAAGTTGCACGAGCCTGGGCGGCGGATAAGAGCAAACAACGTCAGCCTTCCGCCGCCGCCAGTAAAGCCCGCGCTCCCGCCGGCAGTTCCCCTGTCAGGCGGTTTTCGCGCATCAGCCCCATCCGCTCCAGCCACGCTTCGAACTCCGGCGCCGGCCGCAACCCGAGCACCGTCCGCAGGTACAGCGCATCGTGGAACGACGTCGACTGATAGTGCAGCATCACATCGTCCGCCCCCGGGACCCCCATGATGTAGTTCACGCCCGCCACCCCCAGCAGCGTCAGCAACGCGTCCATGTCGTCCGGATCCGCGTCCGCGTGGTTTGTGTAACAGACATCCACGCCCATCGGACACCCGA
>CAYYID010000009.1:0-117358 GCA_964471915.1 uncultured Solibacteraceae bacterium
TCAGCTTGGTTCTTCGGCTACTCGACGGATATGGGTCAAGCCCGGCGGGATCGTCAGCGGGCGGCGCCGCCGAACCTAGCAGAATCCATGAGACACTTCTCTTGGGTCGAGGAGAAGTAGGGAGGGATATGCGTCCACCTCGCGTGGTCAGGCGTGCACATGGCTGTCCCTTAGAGCCACCGGCGAACGCGGCTCAAGTAGGCTTCATACTCGGCGCCAAACTTGCGGCTCAGCATTTCTTCTTCCGGCTGAATCTGAAAGCGGTTGACGTATCCCACGAAGCAGAGAAGAGCAACGGCGCTGAGAACGTTCGCGTGGTAGGTGGACCAGCCTCCCAAGCCGAGGAGCATTCCCAGATACATGGGATTGCGGGAATGCTGGTAGATGCCATGAACAAGGAGTTGGGAGGTAGCTTCTGGATTGACGGGATTCACCGTGGTCTTGGCGCGACGAAAACTCACAACCGCCGAGAGGGCCACTCCGCCTCCCAACAGCGCGAGGGCGGCGGCGATCCACAATCGCAGTGGGATCTCGACCGTGAAGCTTGGAAGAATCCATGCAATCCCCCAGATCAGCACCCCGGCCAGCGCGGTGAGGGCAAGGGGTGGCACGCGAAGCCGGAGCCACGTCATGAACCCCATCCCTTGAATCGCTCTCCTTCGTCCATGAGTGGCATAGCCGGATGGCCCAGCAACCGCAACGCGTTGAAGATCACTAGGAGTGACACGCCCATGTCTGCCGCGATCGCGGCCCAGAGCGAGGCGTGGCCCGCCATGGTCAGTGCGACGAACACGGCTTTAACGGTCAGCGAAAGCGCGATATTCGTGCGGATGATCGTCATCATCCGGCGCGAATGACGGATCAACCACGGAATCTTCGACAGGTCGTCGGACATCAAGGCCACGTCTGCAGCTTCCATCGCGGTGTCACTCCCCGCAGCGCCCATTGCTATGCCGAGTGTTGCCCGGGCCAGCGCAGGAGCGTCGTTGATTCCATCGCCGATCATTGCGACGGTCTTATATTGATCGACGAGCTTTCCAATGGCGTCGAGCTTATCGGCAGGCAGGAGTTCGGCTCGAATCTCCGTGACCCCAGTTTCCCGGCCGATGACTTCGGCAGTGCCTCGATTGTCGCCCGTCAGCATGACAATGTGCTCAACGCCGGCTTTCCGAAGTTGCGCGACGGCAGACTTCGACTCCGGGCGGATATGGTCCGCGAGGGCAATAAAGCCACACACGTGAGTCTCATTCCCGAAGACGACTACGGTTCGCCCTGTTCGCGCGCGAGCCTCGATTTCGTCATGTACCGATGGAGTCTCCTGCCCACGTTCTTCCAGCAGCCTGTGTGAGCCGAGCCAATAGTCCTTGCCCTTCCACCGTGCCGTCGCCCCTTTGCCTGGAGTGATTGTGAACTCCTCGGCAGGTTGCGGTCGAAGACCCTTGGCTTGCGCGTGTTCAACGATGGCTTTGGCCAGTGGATGATCGCTGTGCATCTCCATCGCGGCTGCCCGCTCCAGGAGATCAGACTCGGAGTGCCCGTTCATTCCGACAACTTGAACGACCGCTGGTCTGCCTACAGTCAGTGTGCCAGTCTTGTCCATGGCGATCGCCTTTAGGCGGCCTGGCGTCTCCATGTGCGCGCCGCCCTTGACCAGGACACCATTCCGCGCGGCTGCCGCGAGCGCCGCAACAACGCTAACCGGAGTTGAGATCACAAGCGCGCAGGGGCAAGCGATCACCAGGAGCACCAGCGCTTGATACAGCCACGGCTCGAAAGGCTTTCCCAAAAGGAAAACCGGCACGGCCAACACCGCGACTGCCGCCGCCATGACGGCGGGCGTGTAGAACCGCGCAAACCGGTCAACCCATTGTTCGGAGGGTGCCCGGTTCTGTTGCGCCTCACCGACGAGCCGAATGATATGCGAAAGTGTTGTGTCACCCGCGGCTTTGGTGGATCGGACTTCAAGTGTGCCAGTGCCGTTCACCGTGCCAGCGAATACGTCGGCTCCCGCCTCCTTGGCAACGGGTAGGCTCTCACCGGTGATGGGAGCTTGGTTCACATCGCTTGTACCCGTGACGACCTGTCCGTCGAGTGCAATACGTTCTCCTGGGCGGATCACGAAAACTGTGTCGATTGCGACGGCCGCTGCTGCAGTCTCTTGAATGCTTCCATCCGGCTGAACGACTCGCACCACCGCAGGCGCCAGATCGAGAAGCTTCTCGATCGCACGACGGGCGCGAGCAACACTCCAAGACTCCAGCGTCAAGGAAAGCGCGAACAGAAATGCGACCGTAGCGGCTTCAAACCACTCACCGATCCCGATCGCTCCGCAGACGGCGATAGTCATGAGGAGATTCATGTCCGGACGGCCACGTCGCAACGAGAACAGAGCCTTCGGGAGAACCAGGTATAGGCCCGCCAGAACGGCGAGCGAATAGAGCACCTGCACCGGCAATGGAACCGCGTATGAGTTTCCGAGTCCTTCCGATCCGAGCACTTCAGCCCATCCGCCAGCCAATGCGTAATGGAACGAGAACGCCACGGCGGTGAGCGCACCACTGGTGACCGTCAGCACCGTGCGACCGTGGCTGGTCCACCAACTAGCTCCACTCCGCGCTGTCTCCGCCGGTACGGCGATAGCCGCCGTCATTCCGGTCTTGCGGACGGCCCGGATAAGGTCTTCCGGGGCAGCGGGCGCGGCTGTGGAAAGTACTGTCATCTTGCCGTTGACGATGTCGAAGGCTAAGTGCTGTTCACCTCCCACCAGGGGGCCGATCTCGCGCTTGAGGATTGACACTTCCTCGGCACAGTCCATCCCGCCGATTCTCAGGGTGCAGGACTTCTCATTCTTGGGCATGGGGAGCCTCCATGCTACGGGCCTGCCAGGCCAGAACCAACGTCGGTAAAACCAAGAGCGTTAGCAACGTCGAAGTGGCCAGCCCACCGATGACGACCGTCGCCAGAGGACGTTGCACTTCCGCCCCGGAAGTTGTGGAGAGCGCCATCGGGAGGAAGCCGAGGCTCGCGACGGCGGCAGTCATGAGGACCGCCCGAAGGCGCGAGACCGCGCCGATCTGGACGGCATCAAGCCAATTCATCCCGGCGGCGCGGTTGTGATTGATGAACGACATCATCACCACACCATTGAGTACGGCGACGCCCGACACGGCGATGAACCCCACTCCAGCGCTCATCGAGAACGGCATACCACGCAAGAGCAGTGCGAAAACTCCACCGCTTACCGCGAAGGGGATGCCGGTAAAGACGAGTGTGGCCTGGCCGAGCGAATGGAATGTGATGAACAGAAGCAGGAAGATCAGAACAAAAGTGATGGGCACAACAATCATCAACCGCGCCCGGCCGGAATCGAGGTGTTCCCATAGACCTCCCCATTCCATTAGGTAGCCGGGCTTGAGCCGGACGGCCCTATCCACGGCGCTCTGCGCCTCTCCGACAAAACTACCCACATCGCGCCCGCGGACGTTGACTTCGACCGAGATGCGGCGTTGTCCGTTTTCCCGGCTTACTTCGAGCGGCCCTTCTTCGCTGCGGAACTCCGCTAGCTGGCCCAGCGGGATTTTCTGCCCTGTGGGAGTGCTGACCATCAGATTCGCGAAAGCCTGTGCACTGTTTCTGGACTCGGGTGTCAATCGGGCGACAAGGTCAAATCGCTTGAAGCCTTCCAGTACAGTAGACGCTTGCGTTCCCGCGATGGCCGTTTGGATGAGTTGTTGCACATCGGCGACGTTGATTCCGTAGCGGGCGATGGCCGCCCGGTTCGCTTTGATGCTGAGCATGGGTTGCCCGGTGAGCTGCTGCACCTTGAGATCGGCCGCTCCGCGCACGCCAGAGAGGGCTTTGGCCACCTCCTGTGCGCGCCGCCGGAGTTCGTCGAGGTCCTCGCCGAAGATTTTGATCACTATGTCGGAACGGGAACCGACTCCTTCGATCAACTCCATCATGCGAAATTCGATGGGTTGCGAAAACGTATAGTTCATCGTGGGTAGCTCCTTGAGCTTTGCCTCGATCTTTCCGACGAGTTCTTCACGAGAAGCGGCAGAGGTCCACTGATCTTGCGGCTTCAGCAAGACGTAGGTATCCCCCGCGTTCACGCCCATTGGATCAGTGGCGATCTCCGGCCGCCCGATGCGAGTGACAACGGTACGTGCCTCGGGGAATTCGTGGATGGCGCGCTCCAGGGTGTTGGTCATCTTGATTGCCTCCGGTAGCGACACGCCGGGAAGGCGGACTGCGTTGATAGCGAGGGCCCCTTCCTCCAGCTTGGGCAGAAATTCCGACCCGAGTGACATCGCCAGGAATCCCGAGACAGCCACGAGCGCGAATGAAGCGAAAATGGTCCAGCGGCGGTGACGCAATGTGAACTCCAGCAAGGGCCGATACAAGCGCTGTAACGCTCGAACCATCGGATTCTCCTCGTGGTCGTCGGGATGACGCTCTTCGTCGCCGGGACCAGCATCCTTGGGATTGCTTTCTTTGAGGAAGATGGCGCAGAGCGCCGGAATTAGCGTAAGGCTGAGGACGAGCGCGCCAGCAAGGGCAAGAATCACGGTGAAGCCCATGGGCCGAAACATCTTCCCTTCGATCCCGACCAGCGAAACGATGGGAAGGTAGGCGGCGATGATCAGAATCTCCCCGAACTGTCCGGCTTTGCGCACTTCCACGCTGGCCTTGAGAATCGTTTGCCTGCGCTCTTCTGAAGTCAGTGTGCGGCCCAGCGAGCGCCGGCGTTCGGCCAAGCGGCGCACGCAGTTCTCCACGATGATGACCGCTGCATCGACGATCAAGCCGAAATCGATGGCGCCGAGACTCATCAGGTTGGCCGACACATTGAAGTAGCGCATGCCGACGATGGCGATCAGCATGGACAAAGGAATTGCGGCGGAGACGATCAGGCCCGCCCGTACTTGCAACAGGAAGAGAAAAAGCACGGCTACGACGATCAGACCGCCCTCGGCTAGGTTGCGAAACGCCGTCTGGATGGTCTGGTCCACGAGTTGCCGCCGGTCGTAGAACGCCTCGATCTGAACACCGGGCGGAAGGGCCTTGCCGAGATGATTCAATCGCTCAATCACCCGGGTAGCCACCTGCCGGCTGTTCTCGCCCTTCAACATCATGGCCACCCCCAGCACCGTCTCGCCGCGCCCGTCTTTCGTCGCCGCGCCTTGCCGGATCTGCGAACCGCGGCGAACTTGGCCGATCGAGCGGACATAGATCGGCGTGCCGCCTTCGGCGGACACGACGATGTTCTCGATGTCGGAAATGCTTTCGACAAGCCCGACTCCGCGGATCAACTGCTGTTCGCCGGCCGTCTCCAGGTAGCCGCCGCCGATATTTTGGTTATTCTGTTTCAGCGCCTGGATCACCTGGGGCAGTGTGAGTTTGTAGCTGACGAGCTTCGCCGGATCAATGAGCACCTCATATTGCTGCTGTTCGCCCCCGTAACTGTTGACCTCAACGACTCCCGGCACGGTGCGCAATTGCGGCTTGATGAACCAGTCGAGGAGCGTTCGCAGCTCCATCAGACTATAGGCGCGCGGAGCCTTCGCGTCGACGTTCAGAACGAACTGGACCACCTCGCCCAGACCGGTGCTGACCGGAGCCATCTCTGGCGCCACGCCTTCGGGGAGTTGCTGGCGAACATCGCTCAGGCGTTCCAATGCCAGTTGGCGAGCCCAATAAATGTCCACGTCGTCATCGAAAACCACGGTGACCTGCGAAAGCCCAAACTGGGAGATCGACCGCACTTCCTCTTTGCGTGGCAGGTTGCTCATGGCAACCTCGATCGGGAACGTAACGTACTGCTCCATCTCCAGCGGCGTGAATGAAGGAGCCTTCGCGTTGATCTGCACCTGGTTCGTCGTGACATCCGGGACGGCGTCAATCGGCAGGTCGAGCGCTGCGTAGATTCCAGCCGCTAAGAGGATGCCCGCGAACGCCAGAAGGATGAACCGGTATTGAATGCTCCAGGCAAGAATTCGGTCGATCAATGTTCGTGTTCCTCCCCTGTCTGGCGGCTCAGAAAGACGGACTTCAGTTGGTACGCGCCCTTCACAACCACGAGTTCGCCTTCTTTGACTCCCGATACGATTTCTTTGGTCAAGCCTTCGCCCACCGTGACCACCTCACGGGCGGCAAAGTGCAGTGCGTCCTGCTTGATGAAGACTATTGGCCGGCGATTGATGGTTTGCACCGCTTCCGTGGGCACGGTGAAAGCAGGGTGCGTACCGAGCGTCGGAAGCTCCACCGTGGCGAACATTTCCAGCCGTAGCTTATTGGCGGGGTTGGGCATTTCGATCCGCACTCCGGCAGTGCGGGTTTGAGGATCGAGGATGTCGCGGATAGAAACCACGCGCCCCGTGAACGTCTCTCCGGGATAGGCTTCGAAGCGCACCTGCGTGGGTTGCCCGGTACGTATGCGGCCAAGATCCTTCTCGAAGACCTGCGCTTCGACGTAGACGCTCGACAAGTCCGCGATGGAGAAGAGCGGCATCGTGGGATCGATGACGGCGCCGGGCGCGACGTTCAGCTTCACGACGACCCCAGAGAACGGAGCTCGGATGCTGGCCGTCGCGTTGCCTGGGTCCGCGCCAGGCTGGACCCCAAACCGTGTGAGTCGCGACGCAATTCCGGCGACGGCAGCCTCTTGCGCACGGACGGACTCCGCAATTGCTTTGACTTCCGCTTCGGCATTCTCGGCGTCCTTGGCTGGCACAGCGCCGATGGAAACCAGGCTTCGACTGCGCTCGGCTTGCCGTTGGGCGTTGGCCTGCTGAACGCGTAGCCGCTGCAACTCCGCTTGCGCGGTGGAATGCTGCGAGGCCAGCTCGCCGGCCTCGATGTTGTCGAAAACTGCCAACACCTGGCCGGTCTGCACCCGATCGCCGAGCTTCGCACTGACTTGCGTCACACGGCCGCGTGCCAATGGCCGCACTTCGCTCACCTTGCTATCTATCGGTTGCACCGAGCCGGTCAGCAAAACCTCGGCGGCAGCGGCGCCCATCGCAAGGGGTGCGACTTCGACACCCGCGCGGCGCTGGGCTTCGACGGCGAGCTCGACGACATTGGCCTCTTCGATGTAGTTGTCGCGATGGGGTTCGGCTGCTTCCTGAGCCTTGGCCTTCTTGGGTTCGCCTTCCACTTCTACGGCGGATCGCTTTCCGCAGGCTCCGAATAACGCGACAATCAGCACAATCATCCAGGTCCGTCTCATCGAATCGTCCCTCCCACGGCGCGCTCCAACTCTGCAAAGGCTCGGGCGGCTTCCGACTGCGCATCCACGGTCGAGAGGCGTAAGTCCAGGAGCCGTCTTTGTTCGTTCAAGACATCCAACAAGCGCAGTTGCCCCAGTTGGTAGGCTTGCTGGATCACCTCCAGATTCCGTTGCGCCTGCGGCAACACGGTGGATTCGAGCGAGCCCGCGGTGCTCCGTGCAGCGGACCACCGGCGCCAGGCGGACTCGACCTCGAGCGGGATTGCGTTCTCCAGGTACCTCGCCCGTTGCCGCGCACTCAGGATTCGCGCCTGGGCTGCTTCGACGTTACCCAGATTGCGGTTCTTCGTAAGGATTGGGATGGAGACCCCGACTGCCAGGATGTCGTCGCGGTCGCGCAACAACACTCGCGAACCCTGAGCGTTCACGCCGTACTGATCGTCGAATTGGCTGTTGCGCTTGAAATAGCGTGCGGTCACGGACACGTCGGGGCGGCCCGCCGCTTCTACAAGACGGAGCTCGGCGTCCCCCAGTTGTTCGACCAGCCGTGCGATCCTCAGGTCCGGGCGCTGTTCCAGTGCGCGTGTGGTCAAGGTATCCATGGCTGGCCCGGCCGGCCCGGAATACAGGACAGAGCCGATGGCGATGTCTGCCCCTGGCGCGAGACCTGCCAGCCGCCGAAGATCGACCACGACGCTTTCGCGCCGTCCATTGATGGTGGCCCGTTGCGCTGTGAGCCGGCCGATCTCTACCTCCAGCAGTGTTTGTTCGAGCTGGGCCGCATCGCCCTTCTCGACGCGCGCCTTCGTGAGTTCCAGAGACCGCTGAGTGCTCGCCAGGATCTGATCCAGCACCTCGATCCTCTGTGTCTCGCTGAGCGCGTCGGCGTACCGGGACTTGATCTCATAGCTAAGTTGTCGCAGGCGCTCCAGGTATTCAGCGGCGGCCTGGCGTAAACGCACCTGTGCGGCATCGATGCGCCGGGCTCGCTTGCCGCCGGTCTCGAAGATCTTGCCAACGCCAGCCGAGTACTCCTCTTCGCCAACCGTGCGCAGGGGCCTTCCTGAAGCGCTGCCGGCCTCAATCGTCAATGGTGGTTTGACACCGGCCTGGCGCAGGTTGCCTCTTGCTTCGTCGGACCTCGTTCTCATGGCGGCGAGCTCCTGGTTTTTCACCTCCGCCTGCTCCAATAAGCTCCTCAGCGGCTCAGCAGGATCACGTGGCTGACCGAGGATAGGTATGGCGCACACGGCCAAAGCAGCCCAGTACGCGAGTGTTTTGAAAGACACTCCGGCCTCCTTTTCAGTTCAAAAATGTGAAATGAAGAGAGAGGTCAGGCTTTGGGGGGATGGTAGATGGAAAGCGGATCGGACTCAGGAGCCGCCGGTGCAGGGGGGTCTACGAAGCCGACAGATTCCACACATGCCACCAGTGAAATCGGCTCAGCCATCAGGATGTGGGTGCAACAGCAGATGCAGTTGTCGTCACCCAGCGAGTTCGGATTGCCCGAGGGAAACCCGAAACTCTCGCAGCGGTCGGGAGCGATCACTTCGCACGCGAACAATTCCGCGCCCGTGAGCAGCAGCAGGATAATTGCCGCCACACGAAACACGCTTCGCGACCGTTCATTCACAACTCCAGCCTAGCACGATCACCGAAGGTGTCACTCTTCGGCCACAAGTGTCCACAAGTGCCGTCATAAGTCTTGCCAGCGGTTCACGCGTCTGAGCAGATTGCCTCCGCTCGGCTCCGCCTCGCGCAAACTAGGCCAAGTCGGGCGCGAGTGGGAGCGCTTCCGTTGACAGGCATGCTCCCCCAACTGAAAACGGGCAAATGGAAGGCTGCAGACGATTTCCTTGCCATCGCCTTGGCCGCAGGCCATCGCGAGGGGCCGGCGGTTGGGATAGATCGCGGCGAATCAAAAGATGCGCATCGCCCACGGAGTCGCGCCAACGACCAGTTCTGCGTGGGCCTGACGGAGCCCGGATTCGCGGCGTGTTTGATCTTTTTCTTGGAGTTGATCGGCGAGTGTCTTTCATGCCTTCTTTCTCCGAATCTCGGTGGCACGGCTATCGGTTGCACTGTCTGCCGAATTCCTTGCCTTGTTTACCTTGACAAGCGACTGCGGGAGAAGGGCACATTGAATCCAAACGACTTAGTTGGCCAGAAAGCGTCGCCGTCGACGCCTAAGTGCTTGTTTTTCAATTGAGAGGCAATTTCCCAAGCTGACACTCACACACTACCTCGGGCTTATGAAGTTGAGCGGTGTCCTGCTGGCCGGGCTTCACCTGCTCGTCGTGTCGCGGGTTTTGGCGCTGGTGGCAGCGCCGAGGGGATCGTCACTTGGTTGAGACGCTCATGCACCTCTGTTGCCGGGACTAAATAGCGCATCGTGGTTTCGAGCGACTTGTGACCCATCAGGTGTTGGACCGTCCGCACATCGAAGCCCGCACGGAGCATCCGCGTGGCAAACGTCGAACGAAAGGTTTTCAGGTCGAACTCCGTCTGCAGTCCCGCCTGCGCCGCGACCTCCTTCACCCGCCGCAGCATGTTCTGCTCCCGGTTCCCGGTCGGAGACGGAAAAACGAACGGGCTATTGGTTCTTGGATGTCCCTCCAGCACGCTGACCAGGTGGTTGGCGATCGGGATTTCGCGCTCCTCCCACCGCTTCGGATAGAATCCCCGTTCCGGTTTCGCGGTGACGCGGATCGTCCGCAGCCGAAAGCTGATGTCCGGCCAGCACAGATGCATCACCTCCTGCTCGCGCATCCCCGTGAGCAGGAAAGTCGAGAACAGAGCCCGCTCCCAGGCATCGCAGGCGCCGAAGAACTTCCCCAGATCCTCCTCGCTGTACTCGCGCGGCAGCGTGGAGATCTTCTCGGGCAGATGCAACTGCCGCGTGAGCCCCGGCCGGCCGTTCCGCCGGAAGAACTGCGCCACGATGATGATGTTATGCAGGACGGTGTTGGGCGACATCCCGCGCTTCATCAGCCGGATGATGAATTCGTTCAATTCCTCCACCGTGATGGACTCCACGCCACGCCCCGGGAACTCCTTTGCGAACCGGTGCAGGACGGCTTGGTACTTGCGGTAGGTATTCGGCTTCTTCAGCGTCTCGATATGGCTCAGGTAGTGTTCGATCTGACTGCGCAACAACCGGTCCTCGGGTGGAGCCTCCGGCTGCGGTTCAGGATCGAGGCCCAGCGTCATGCCGTCGAGTTCATGACGTTTGCGCCGATGCGCTTCCGTTGCTTCGCTGACCGTGACGCCGGCGAACTCCCGCCGCCGCTGCCGGTCTTCGTACCACTCGATGAAGTAGCGGCCGTGGGGCAGAGCGGCCCAGTCCCAGTTGCCGTTGGCTCGCTTGGGGATGGAGCGCAGGACCCAGCGGCCGTCGATTTTGATCTTCTTGAGGAGGTTGACGCGAGACATGTCCAGTTCCGAATAACACGGCTTCGGATGGACACCAAAGGGACACCAAATGGCGCTCTCACCCGAAGGTCAGGTCTTCAAAATGGACACCAAATGGGACACCACGGCGTGGAAGTCAATGATGGGTAAGGGGATAAAGCGGAAGCTGGCATTCTACCACTGAATTACTCCCGCTCAAGGGAGTCCTGTTCCAGAGTATAGCCGAATTCGAGCCCCGCGCAAACGCCCACCCACCCGGAGGCCAGGCGAGCTTAGCCCCATAGCGTCATTTCGCCCAATTCCGGTCCCGCCGTATCGCCATTTGACAATGGAATCCCGCTAACGCGCTGAAACCGCAACACCCCCTTGTGGACCTCCGATTGCTAAGCCTCTCCAAACGGTTTTCGCAAGGAGAGCCAACGATGGGAAGCTGGCGGCACGCAGCGCACCTGATTCGTCTCGGCGTGGTGATCCTGGTCTTCGTCGCCGCCTTCGCCGTCCTCCGGCAGCGGATGGTGCCGGCGACGTTCGGCGAGTACGGCCACTTCCGCGGCTCCGTCCTGGCGGAGATCCGCGCCGGCGAGCCCGTATTCGCCGGACACGACGCCTGCGCCTCCTGTCATGACGAAGTGGTCCAGGCCAAGTCCAAAGGGCGCCACGCGAACGTCTCCTGCGAGGCCTGCCATGGGCCGCAGGGCAAGCATGCCGCGGATCTGAGCGAGAAGCCCGCGCGGCCGGACCCCCTGCAAGTGTGTGCGCGCTGCCACGAGGCCAACGCCGCCAAACCCCAGGGCTTTCCGCAAGTCGTGACCAAGGACCACTCCGGCGGCGAGTCCTGTCTGACGTGTCACAAGTCCCATCAACCGAAAGTCGGGAGCTGAGGAGGCTGCATCCATGGATATGACCCGGCGCGAAGCACTGTTCGAAGCGGGCAAGTACCTGTTCCTGACCGGCGCGGCGCAAGCGGCCCTCGAGTTCGTCACCGCGGGACGCGCCGAAGCCGCTCCCACTTACAACGTGCAGGACCACTGGTGGGGCATGATCATCGACATCGACAAGTGCATCGGCTGCGGCAACTGCGTCGAGGCCTGCGCCAAGGAGAACAAGGTCCCCGACGGTTTCTACCGCACCTGGATCGAGCGCTATCGCGTCAATCCGGCCGACATGGAGCACCCCGAGGTCGACGCGCCGGACGGCGGCCGCCACGGCTTCCCAGACAAGCCCGCCAACGGGATGAAAGCGTTCTTCGTGCCCAAGCTCTGCAACCACTGCGCGCACTCCCCGTGCGTGCAGGTGTGTCCCGTCGGCGCGACCTTCGAGACGCCGGACGGGCTGGTGCTGGTGGATCAGAAATACTGCATCGGCTGCCGCTATTGCGTCCAGGCCTGCCCCTACGGTTGCCGGTTCATCAATCCCGCCACGCAGACGGCGGACAAGTGCACGCTGTGCTACCACCGCATCTCCAAGGGGCTGACCACGGCCTGCTGCGAGGTCTGCCCCACTGGAGCGCGCCAACTCGTGGACCTCAAGAATCCCAAGGACCCGGTCCACCAGTTCCTGCGAACCAACAGCATTCAAGTGCTGAAGCCCCAGATGGCGACGGGATCGAAGGTGTACTACCGGGGCCTGGACGGCTCGGTGCGATAGGAGGCCGTTCATGCAAGCTCTTCCCCACGGCGTCGAAGGCTTCATGTACCCGAATGAAATCGAGCTGCAGTGGAGCGTCCTCATCGTGCTGTATCCCTACATCACGGGCCTGGTGGCCGGGGCGTTCATCCTGGCGTCGCTCGAGCGCGTCTTCAAAGTGGAAGCCGTGAAGCCGACCTACCGGCTGGCGCTGCTCACCGCGCTGGGCTTTCTGCTGGTGGCGCCCTTGCCGCTGCAATTGCACCTGGGCCATCCGGAGCGCAGCTTCGAAATGTTCCTGACGCCGCACCGCTCCTCGGCGATGGCGATGTTCGGCTTCGTCTACCTCTGGTACCTCATGGTGGTCCTGCTGCTCGAAATCTGGCTGGATTACCGCAAGGACATCGTGGAACTCGCGGAACGCTCCACCGGGGTGAAGCGCTGGATCTACCGGATCCTGACGCTCGGCTCCCGCGACATCAGTCCCGGCGCGCTCCGCATGGACGACCGCGTGGGTTACATCGTCACCATCATCGGCATCCCGTCGGCGTTCCTGCTGCACGGCTACGTCGGGTTCATCTTCGGGTCGGTGAAGGCCAACCCCTGGTGGTCCACCCCGCTGATGCCGATCGTGTTCTTGTTCTCGGCCATGGTCTCCGGCATCGCCGCGGTGATGCTGCTCTACATGGGCTCCATGCGGGTCCTGCGCCGGCCCATCGACCTGCCCTGCGTCGACACCATCGCCAAGTACCTGTTCTACGCCTTCCTCATCGACTTCTCGCTCGAGATGCTGGACCTCATCCACCGGATCTACGAGGCCGACGAATCCTTCCGCACTCTCGACTTCATGGTCCAGACGCGCCTGTTCCTGTCCCAGGTGGTGCTGCAGATCCTGCTCGGCACGGTCCTGCCGCTGATCCTGCTCGGCCTCACGCAGGTCCGGCAGTTCGCCGGCGCGGTCCGCCAACGGATTTACGCCGTGGCCGGACTCCTGACGCTGGTCGGGATCTTCGCCATGCGCTGGAACGTCGTGATCGGCGGACAACTGTTCTCGAAGAGCTTCCTCGGCTACACGACGTACAAGCTGGAGTTCGCGACGCGCGAAGGCCTGTTGACCGCGGTCGCCTTGATGATCCTCCCCTTCCTGATCCTGTGGGTGCTGGTGAAGCTGTTGCCGCCGTGGCCCGAGGAGCGGACGGGGACCATTCCCACCACGTAGCAGCAGTTGCCGGCGGCCCCGGCGGCCGCCAGGAGGGACGTGCATGGAAACCAGCGCCGCGATTCTTTCCCGCCTGGAGGAACTCAGCCGCGAAGTGGCGGATCTGCGGCAGCGCGTGGCGCGCCTGGAGAAGGCCGGCCCAGGGGACGTTGCGGAACCCCAAACACCGGTGACCGCGCCGCCCGCGGACGAGCTGGAACTCGCGTCCCTGGCCGCGGCCGCCGGCATGGTGCCCGCCGCGGGGCGCCTGTTCCTGGGCATCGCGGGCGCCTTTGTGCTGCGCGCGGTGGCCGAGTCCGGCTATCTGCATCCGCTGCTCGCGGTCGCGCTCGCCGTCGTGTACGCCGCGTCCTGGCTGGTCAGCGCGATTCGCCTGGCGAAGACCAGCCACCTTATGGCGGGCGCCCACGTGCTCACCGCCGCGCTCATCGCCTACCCCATGCTGTGGGAGACCACCATGCGCTTCCACGCGCTCTCGCCGGGCGCGGCCGCGGCCCTGCTGGCCGCGTTCACGATCCTCGGTCTCGCCGTCACCTGGAAACGCGACCTCGGAGAGATCGTCTGGATCACCGCGCTCGCCGGAGCGGGCAGCGCCCTTGGCCTGCTGGTCGCGACGCACGACCTCGCGGTCTTCACCGCCGCGCTGCTGGCGATGGCGCTGGCCGCCGAAGCCGGCGCCACGGCCGATCAGTGGCTCCGCGTGCGGATCCCGGTGGCGCTGGCCGCGGACCTCGCGGTGCTGCTCACCGGATGGCTGGCGGGCCGCGCCGAAGGGCTCCCCGCGTCCTACGCTCCGGTCTCCGTGCCCGCGGGCGTCGCGCTCCATGCCGCCTTGCTCGCGATCTACGGCGGCAGCGTCGCGTTCCGCGTCTTCGTCCGCGGCAAGCGGATCCGCTTCTTCGAGATCGGCCAGAGCATCGCGGCGTTTCTGATCGGCATCTTCGGCCTGGTGCGGATCGGCAAGACGGCCTGGCCCGCCGGGGCGCTCTGCCTGGCCGCCGGACTGGTCTGCTACGCGGCCGCGTTCGGCATCCTGGCGCGGCGCGGCGGCCGGGACCGCACGTTCCTGGTCTATTCCACCTTCGGCCTGGCGCTGCTCCTCGGAGCGCCACTCGTCGCCGGCGGCGCCCTCGCGGCCACTCTTCTGTGGGCCGGCGTGGCCGTCGCCGGCGTCGCTTTGGGACATGACCCCGAGCGCCGGGACCTCCGCTTCCACGCAACCGCGTACCTGGCCGCGGCCATCCTGATCTCCGGGCTCGGCCTCTTCGCCTCCCAGGCGCTGCTCGGTGCGGCGACCGCCACCGCCGCCGTCGTGTTGCTCGCGATGCTCGCGGGCGGTATCGCGTATGGCTTCGAAGCGCGTCGGCGTGTGCCGGCGCCGCGCTGGACGGACGTCCTTCCGGCCTTCGTGGCCGCGGGAGCCGTCTGCTGGGCCGCGCTCGGCCTGGCGGCCTTCTGGATCTTCCCCGGCACGGGCGCCGTCGCCGTGGTGGCGCGCACGGTCCTGCTGGCCGTGGCGGCGCTGGCGCTGCGCTACGCCGGGGAACACCTGGCCCGTCCCGAACTGGTCTGGATGGTCTATCCGTTGATGCTCTTCGCGGCGTACAAGCTCTTCACGCAGGACTTCCAGACGCAACCCGCCGCGCTCGCAGTCTCGCTCGTGGTGTTCGGCGGCGCGATGCTGCTGCTGCCGCGCATCCGGCCCGGGGCGTCTCCGGACCACCTGCCGCAGTCGCCTTAACCTCTCCACACCGCGCCAAGGTTGAGCCACGCTAAGTTGCCATAGCGCTCATGCCACAATGCCGTAGGGAACCACCGATGAAGAGCTTTCACCTGCCCCTTCCGGAGCAAACCTACATCCGTCTGCGGGCGGAGGCCGAACGGGCACAGATCCCGGCCACGACCTTGGCGCGCCAGGCCGTCGACGAGTGGCTGCGGCAACGGTCCCGCAAAGCGAGACGGGACGCGATCGCGGCCCACGCCAAGGAAATGGCGGACACGCCTCTTGATCTCGACACCGAGCTGGAGGAGGCCGGCATCGAGCACCTGGTGAAAACCGGGAAGACCGCCAAATGAAGCGCGGTGAGGTTTACTGGGCCGATCTTGTCCCGCGTTCAGGATCGGAGCAGACCGGCCGGCGTCCGGTGATCCTGGTGTCTCACGACTGTTTCAACCAAACACCGGGATGGAGGTCGGTCATCGTGGTCCCCATCTCCACGTCCTCAGCGCAGGGCAAGCGCGGACCGACCGTGATCGAATCTCGGGAGGGGGTGCCGGTCTGCCGAAGACGAGCTTCGCCGTCTGCCATCAAGTGACCACTCTGGATTGGGCCAAGCTGACCAAACGGATCGGCGCGCTGCCGCCCGAGTCCCTGCGCGAAGTCGAGGAGGGGCTGAAGGCGGCGATGGATCTCGATTGAACTACCCAACGGCCGCCCAGGGCTGGCCACAAAGGCAGCCTATCATTGGAAGAGTCACTTCTCCGGGCGCTCGAGTTTGACGGTGGCTCCCCATCGTGGACGCGTTTCGAACTTTCGTGACATGTCCACCCCCGGTGATCAGGGCGGTCTTCCAACAGATTCAGACGCTTACGGCTCCGTGGTCTGTGGCGGATTTCAGGAGAAACCCGCCTTCCGCACTGAGGCACGGGCCGGCGCGATCCGCCAACCGCTAGTGCACGTGCTCGGTAGCCCTTTCCGGGACAACGGTCGAGGCTTGGTTCAGTCGCTCGGCGAAATGGATGAAATCGACGTACGCGGTAACGTGTCCGAACCACTTAGAAAGGGAGCAAGGGTGAACGCCAGTTCCAAACGGCGGCGATCACGGTCAGCGAGACTCGGCCCGCAACGCCTTTCCAGGTGCTCAACGCCAAGCAGGCGTAACGCCTCACGAAATCTGAACGTGACATTTACTGGACCGCCGGTCCCGTAGTTCTAGACCAGTGAGCACGCCGCAGGGTCGGCGACGGGACAGGCCAAACCGCGTCGCGCCGGACAGGTGCACATGCAAGCGTCTCTCTTCTTGGATGGCCAGAGACGTGCCGGCACGTCCTGAATCCATACCGTACCGGAACCCCACGGCAACTTGCAGGAGCGCGACTTCATGAGTACTGTTTTTGCCGCTGCCGGGCGGCCCAACGATCATCGTTAAAACGCCGGCAGGAACACTGGCTGTCACATTGTCCAGTGCGATGGTCGAATCAAAATGGGCCGTATGGTTCTGAACGCTGATCGCGCCAACGGCGCGACCACACGCTGCGGGTGATTGCACCCTCGCAGCTGTACCGCACCGGTAGAAATCGTCCTTGCCCCGACTCGTGGTCCGCAATCCATGGGCCGACGCTGATCCCGACGCTGATCCTCCTCCGCCGTCCTCCGCCGTTTTTCGTCTGGACCTTTCTGGTCCAGTATGATACGCTTCTGATGTAGTTGCAATTGAGTTGCAATGCCCGGAGTCGTAAATGCCAAATAAACCGCGCTTAAATTCGTTGAGAAGTATTTGGAGAACAACTGGATGCGCCACGCGGCAGAAAGCAGCGCCGGCACGCTCGCGATGGTTCGGACTAGCTGCTGCGAAACCTACAAGTGCACGAGATCACGATGTGCGATTTGCCCCGCAAGGCCTGAGAATCACGACACCGTACGCCGATATCTGCAGGAACTCTCATCCCGGCCACTGGGGCGCAGAGCTTGCGCTCCCGCCCTCAGAGATGGCTGCGGAAGCGTGACCGCGCGGTAACTGTGGGGTGTGATCGTGTTGGCGACGAGGGGACGGGGAGCGCAGAAGTGAAGCTGGTCAGCACATGCCGTACGCTCCATCGTTACGTCGGCATCGCGGCCGGTGCAGCGCTTTGCGTCCTTGGCTTGTCCGGAAGCGTTCTTGTGTTTCGGCCGGAGCTCGAACGACGGATGCGGCCCAATCTGTTCACCGTGCCTGCGGTCGGAACGCCAGCCGCCCTTACGGATTTGCAAGCTGCTGCTGCCGCTGCGGTCCCGAGCCTCAAACTTTACCGTGTTCGTGTGCCGCGCGACGCCGGCAGTTCCTGCGAGTTCATCTTCGGCACTCATGGAAGGCTCACAACCCGCCTTTACATCGATCCGTACAGCCGGCGCGTTCTCGGGATCAGAACAGCAGGGTCGGATTTCTTCCTCTGGCTCCAGTCGCTGCACTTCGATTTGCTCACAGCGGAAACCGGGCGACAGATCAATGGGGTCTTCGCTATGACTCTGGTTGTCCTGTGCCTGTCCGGCCTGCTGCTGTGGCTCCGGAGTACGGCGAGCTGGACGGCCCGTGTGTGGCCGCGCTGGGGAGTGCGATCTGCCCGCCGCCACTGGGGTCTGCATATCACTGCGGGGTTTTGGGGATCGCCATTTCTGCTCCTGATGTCAACGACCGCCTTGTGTTTCGCATTTCATGAGCCCGTCGCCAGGATCGTGTACGCGCTGACCCTCTCCGCGGCGCCGGCTTCGGTCCCGCAAGTTCAGAGCCCGCCAGGCGCCGTTTCACTTGACGCTCTTCTTCAGCAGGCGCGATCGCTGGAACCGACAGGGGAGTTCACCCTGATACGACTTCCCCGCAGCCCGGACCAACCGGCCACACTCAACTACGTGCTGCCGGGTGATTGGAGCGATCTGGGCGCAAACGGCATCCACTTCGACCCGAACAGCGGCGCCGCCCTACGCATCGATCGCATGCGGGACATGCAACTCGGGGCACGCATCGTCTCCGCGTTTGTGCCCCTCCATTTCGGAACCTTTGGCCGGACGCCCGCCCGGGTATTATGGGCGCTCTTCGGCGCCCTGCCATCGGTGCTTTTCACCACTGGTCTGGCGATCTGGTCGCGCCGCACGACAAGGCGCTCCAGACCCGAGGGGACGTCCTCGGAGCAAAGCCGGTTTGAATTTGTCACGAAGGACAGCAGATCATGAGATTCCTATGCACGCTCACGTTGTTGAGCACCGCCCTGTTTGCACAGAACACCGCCTCGATCGACGGGCGCGTCATCGATCCTACCGGCGCCGTGGTACCCGGAGCGACGATTACTGTGCGGAGCAGCGGCGTAGGTCACACGCGGGAGATGCAGACCAACAGCGAGGGTACGTACCGGTTCGAATCGCTCCCGCCGGGCGAATACACGATTTCAGCTCATGTCACCGGGTTCCAGTCGGAAGCGGCTTCGGTGCGTCTTGCCGCGGGGGAGCAAAGGAAGTTTGATGCGCTGATCCGGCCGGCATCCCAGGCCCAGCAGGTTACCGTCACCGCTACCAGAAGCGTTGAATCCATCGCCTCCGTTCCGGGGTCGGTGTCGGTTGTCGAGGACAAGCAATTCCACCAGCAAATGGGTCTTTCGCGCAACATCGCCGATACGCTCGGGAAGCTCGTGCCAGGACTGCCGCCCTCCTCACAGGCCATGAGCGTCTACGGCCAAACGATGCGCGGCCGGAATTATGCAGTTCTGATCGATGGGGTTCCGCAATCTACCAGTCGCAACGTCACCCGCGACTTGCAGACCATCGATCCGGCAGCGGTGGAACGTGTAGAGATTGTGCGCGGTGCTACCTCCATCTACGGTGACCGGGCGGCAGGCGGAGTGATCAATATAATTACGAAAAACCCGCAGGCAGGCGTGCCGCGGTTCTCGACGGCCATGGGCATCGACACATCCCTCTCTCATCCGAGCGGCAGCCTCGGCCGCTATGCCAGACAGTCGGTGTCAGGTCTGAAGAACTGGTTCGAGTACAGCTTCGCTGGCGCCTATCACCGAACCGGGGGAGCATTTGACGCAGACGGTGATCGCATTCCTCCCGATCCGTTCGGTCAGGGCGGACTGGCGGACTCCGGCGCACAAGACGTTTTCGCGAAACTCGGTTTCCGCTGGGGACAACAGCACCTGCGGCCGTCCGTCAATTACTACCGCATGAAGCAGGATTCCGAATACGCTTTCGACCCTTCGGTGAACCAGTTCGCACCCGGGACGGTAAAGGCGCGGACGCGGCGTGGCCTCGAAATGGACGACCCGCAGGGAACAAACAATATGGTGTACAACCTCGACTACACAAACCAAAAGGTGTTTGGCAGTCGGGTGCACGGGCAGGCATATCACCGTGCCTACCGGACGGTCTTCGGCCCGTTTGATGGCCGCGGCATTGCGATCTGGGGGAATCGGCTGCGTCAGTCATGGCTCGAGTCGTCCCGTTCCGGCGGTCGTATCGACATCGAAACGCCCATCGCAGAACGCGCGACCCTGTTGTGGGGCTCAGACTTTTCACAAGAGCGGACACTCCAGCCGGTAAATACGATCGATGAAGCGCGATACGATCAAAGTGGCGGTCTGGTGGTGCGAAAGATCGGTGAAGCCGTCTGGGTCCCGCCCATCAGGCAACGCAACGTGGGTGCATTCGGACAGCTCGAATGGAAGCCGCTCGAACGACTGACGGTGCGTGGCGGCCTGCGCCACGAGGTAATCCGGGCAAGCGTGAACGACTTTACGACTCTGGCCGGCAACCGCCTCAGTGGTGGCACGTTGCGGTACTCCGATACCGTGTACAACGCGGGCGCGGTGGTGTCAGCGGGACGGGGCTTCAACGTGTTCGCCAACTTTTCACAGGGGTTTGGAGCGCCGGACATCGGACTGGCACTGCGTGGCGCACCCGCCGGTTCATCGCTCAACACGATTGCGTTCGAGGCTCAGAAGGTGAATAGCTACGAGGTCGGCGTGCGGCACTACGCGAGGCTCGTCCAGACGTCAGTTTCGGCGTATTACACGGATTCGAAACTGGGTACGAGTTCGGGCGGATTCAATCAGCCGGTCGTCCGGGCTCCCGAGAAGATCTACGGCTTCGAAGCCAGCGCGGATGTCCAGCCTGCGAGCCGCTGGAACGTGGGAGGAACCGCAACGTGGCTCGAAGGCCGGACGGACCCCAAATTCAGCGGGAGATGGACGTCGCTGAACAGCTTTCGTATCCCGCCGCTGAAGCTGACGGGGTACGTGGACCATCAGACAACCAGCCGCTGGCACAACCGGTTGCAAGGGCTCTATTCAGGGAGCCGGAAGCGGTTCGGAAACAGAAATGTGTTTGGTGAGCGGGATGTGCTGTCCTACGTCACGTTTGACTGGATCAGCTCCATTCGTGTAGGTCGCGGTACGATGCAACTCTCTGTTGAGAACATCCTGAACCGGCAGTACTTCGTCCGCGAGGCGCAACTCCTTTGGAGCGGCCGGAATGACAGCTATTCCGCAGCGCGGGGTGCGGTGCTCGCGATCGGATACCGCATCACGTATTGACACCCGGCCAAGACGGAGTGGCAGTTCTTACCGCCAGGGGATCCCGGCCAGACAGAACACGCCCTCCGCGCGCGACAGGTTCGGAATGCGCTTGGCGCGGGCGACGGAAAAGAATCAGTTTGTCGGTAGCGATGACGGACATTTATCATCAGTGGTTCGGCGCATTTGTATCATCTTTTGGCGCTTCCGGCTATTTAGTGGATTGAGGGGCCAAGTCGAGGCCGCCACAGTGGAAGCAGATGGCGTGAACGAAGTTCTTCTTGTTCCGAAAGCCTCTGGCGGTGTACTTCACCCACTGGATCTTGGCGTTGATGGATTGGCTGGTCGCGTTGGTGATGCGGTGGCGTAGATACGTGATGATGTTCTCGAACCGCCGTTTGAGCATTCGTGCCACCTCGATCATCGGTTGCAGCCGGCTCCGCACGGCCCAGCCATGCCACCACCGGAAATGCTTCCTCGCCGGGCGCTCGTAGATGTAGCTGTACAGCGCCCAGGCGCGCCCAGTTTTTAGCTCGCTGTTTCTTAATCCGGCGAATTCCTTGCGGTCCTTCGGCTCCAATCGCCGCCGGGTTCCGTAGCCAGTCGTAACGCGTCCCAGCCAAGCGATCATCTCCCGCGGCTTTCAGAGTCTTGTTCTCCTTCCGCCGCACCTTGTCTACGGCGTCACCCAGATGTTTGGCCACGTGAAAGCCATCCAGGCTGCTCTGCTTGCGCTCCTCGGCCACGTACAGGACTCGCCCTCGATCCAAGTCAATCACCAACGTCAGGTAGCCCTTTTCGAAACGCCTTCTCGTCCACTCCGATCTGGCTCACCAACTCGGCTTGCCGGCGTTGGAGGCCGCGCTCGACCGCCCGCTCCATGATGCCGTGGATCTCGTCCCAACTGAGCTTTAAAAGTCCGGCCACCGCTTTCTGGCTGGCAGCTTTAAGCCAGGCAATCGCCGGCGCTTCAAACAGCGCTGTGAACCGGCTCGACGGCACCGCCCACGGCAGTTTCACGGCCTTCACCCCGTGGTTGGGGCATTCGCTGCGCGGCGGCTCAGCGTGCAGGATTGTCTGGTACTGGCAGGTGTCCAAGTGCCGCCACCGCCGCGCCGGCTGATGGTCGTAGAGTCTGCAGGCCGTCCCGCATTCCGGGCACGGCCAGTCGATCGCCGAGGCGTGGCGAAGGTGAACGTGGATCTCGCTCGCCTCCATCTTCAGATCCACCGAGTCCACATACCAGGGAGCTTCGATTCCGAGAATGCGCCGATAGAGCTCATGATCTTGCATCCCCGGCATTGTCCCACTGGACCCAGGCCGGCGTCACGGCCCCACTACAAACCCGGAATTCCCGATACTTCATCGCCAGTTGTGCGCCCAGCACTCCTTCGCGCACTTGCTACTGGATCGTATCCGGCAGCAGTTCGACCAGCGACAGGCGCCGAGACACCCAACTCACGCTGCGGTCGAAGCGCCGCGCCAGTTCCTCCAACGAGTAATGGAAGCGCTGCTCCATCTCACTGAGCAAGCCAACCTTGTTCCAGCGCGCTTTCCGGCGCACTCAAGCGCAACGACCGCTCCAGCAGCAGAGCTTCAGCTTCGTTCATTGCCCATACGGTGGCATCGACGGTGTCCCGGCCCAGCTTTTGCAGCGCTGCGATCCGCTTGTGGCCGTCGATTACCAGGTAGCGGTCGTGATGTTCTGGGCAGAGGACTACGACGATCGGCGTCTGTTGGCCACTCTCAGCCAGCGACGCCATCAACTGCCGCTGCCGGCGCGGTTGGCGGACTCGCAGGTGTTCCCATCGCCGGTCGAGTTGGTGAAACTCCAGTTGCATGGTCGCTGGCTCGGGGTTCAGTATGGCTCAAGTCCCGACTGGTCTTTTGCCGCAGAGCGGGAAGTGTGCTGAGAAGTCTCGTGGGATCAAGCAGATACGGGCGTATCTCGTCTTTTGCCGCACGCACTTGCGGCCCGAACTGGTCTTTCGCAACGTCCCAGGGTAGTTGGTTCAATGGAGCGGGCAATCGCAAGGGCTCTGGCGGGGGTGGGAACTGCGCCTTGCGTTGGCCAAGACGGTTCCCGATCGCGTAGTCCTGGTTCCGGCGGCGCCAACTCGCCTGGGTCTTGTGCCGTCGCGAGGCTTGGCATTCACTCTTCCCGCACGCGTGTTGGCGATTTCCGATTCGTGGGTCTGGCCGGAACCACCGGCGGCAGATCGAGCACGGTCTCTTCCGGGGCGCGGCCATGGATCATTCATCTTCTCCATGGCCACTACAGCGCCAGTCAGTTCATTCCGCCTGGGTCAGTTCTGCAAAGCAGGGATGGGTCAATTCTCGCGCCGAAGGATTACGGCTCCGTGGTCTGTCTCCAGCCGTTTCAGGAAACTGGCGCCGTGGTCCAGCATGGAAAAAGTCCCCGGCTCGTCGACTGCCTTCGAGTGACGCTGCTGGCAACGAATCGGACCAGCACACTACAAAAGGAACTTGAGCAGGCCGCCGCCTAGGGTTACCGGGTAGTGGGCATGATCAGCCGCCGCGCGAACATCATAATCCTCGAAAGACCTCACCGCGACTAATCCGACAGACAATTAAAGCCGCGACTCCCGGCAACTTCACTCACATCGAATGGCCCAGCGGCGTTAGGTTTCGCGATCCCCATGCAGAGGTCTATCGGTTCGACGCCGCAGGTTCCATAATGAAACGCCTCGTTAATGACTGTACCGGTTGGTGTTCCATTTTAGGCGAGGAGCACGGCGGATTGATGGATCGCGGCTAAACGACTGGGGTCCATCCGTCAGGAACTCGGCGATCCGTGTCAAAAAAGTGGCACTGGCGGGGCGAGCGGGTGTCAATATTCGCCGAGGACGCCATCAGATGGCGTATGGCATGCCGCGTGCATTACGTTCAGCATGATTGACGGCATAGCTACTGCTGGAAAGGATATCCAGGCGTACCTCAACCTCCTCAGCCTCCGCCAAAAGTTAACAGCTTCGAATATCGCCAACATGGATACCCCCGGCTATAAAACGAAGGACATCGACTTTCAGGCTGAATTCGCGGCCGCACTGCAGGGCGATTCGTCGCCTCGCGTGGTTGAAGCCAGTGGTCTCGCTGTCAAGAACGATGGCAACAATGTCTCTTTAGACCGAGAGGCACGGATGCTGTCTGAGACAGCCCTGCGCTTCAATGTCGGCATTCAGCTTTTGAAAGGCGAACTGGAAGACATTCGTAAGGCCGTCCGTTCCGATTCTTCGAGGTGATCGCCGACGCCACCACGAGTTGCGCCCTAGAGCGTACGGAACTCACTTTAGCTCGTGCTATCGTCCTCTTGTTTCGATGCTGAGTTCGGCATGTGTCCGCGCTTGAATGGAGCCAGGAGTCTTAGGGTAGCCAGGTTCAGCAGGCTTAGCACAATACCTATGTCATACAAGGCGAAGCCCACTGCGGCCCCCATAACGCCGGTGCTCCAAAGGCTGGCAGCGGTAGCTGTGCCTGTTACACTACGCCCATCTTTTAGAATGGCGCCCCCGCCAATGAAACCGATCCCGGCGATGAGTCCTTGGAGCATGCGGGAATGCTCCGGTGATCGCTCACCAAAGACACCATTTCCGATCAGCACAAAACCGCAACTGGCAACCGCCACTAGAGGGAAGGTGCGCAGTCCGGCACTGCGGGCTTCCTTTTCTTGATCCCATCCGATGGGCAGCGCCAGCGCAAACGCAAGCGCAAGGTCGAACAAGTGGGACCAGACGTCCGTCCAAACCAGCTGGTTAAAGCGCATAGATCTTCACTTGATATTATCGCGAGTTTGCTTTTGCTAAACCATGCACCTCAATGGGCAGGCGGCGAGGCTCTCCTCTATGGCGCCGGAACTGTGAATCGAAGACTAATCATGGCATAACTCATTTCTCCCGATGGGCCGCTCCAAACGGCACGTTCAACGTGGGAGTAATGGGCGGCAAGCGACGCCACGCCAATGTTCGAATAGGTGAACAGGGTTTTTTTCGCGCCGACGGTCCACTCCCGCACGACCCGGTTGCTCCCGGATCGAGCGCCGTAGACCAGACCCGCATACGCAAACACGTTTATCTCATGCGGCAGTCGCGCTTCGGCACCCTGTATCGTCGCGTACGACCGCACGCCCTTAGGTATGCCACCCACCGCTTCCCGCCCGGCGCCGTCGGACGCAAACTGTTGGCTTAGAAAACTGACCTGCTTGGTGGCCTGGATTATGACTGCTGCCGCGCCACCCCAAGCGCCATCACGCCGGGCGAACGCCAGTCCCTCGAGATGCAGGCGGCCGCTGTCCCGTACCGCCTTAGCCACGAAGTTACCGCCTTCTTCGTAGGAGGCGGCCGCGAGCCAACCTGAGGGCAATTCCCGGATCACCCGCACTTGCCGCTTGCGGTCTCCCAGCAAGCCGACATGGTATGCGGGGTCGATCACGTCGATATCGATGAGGTCCTTGTCGCTCGATATACCCTTTTGGTTGGCGCGCAGTAGACTCCAGGCCTGCCCACCAAGTATCCGCCATCCACCCCTCCGGTACTCGCCCCACGCCTGGCGCAGGCGCCAAGGGGGTGCTCCCGCCGAACTCAGAAAATCGCCTTCGATGTAAGCGCTCAGCTTCCCGGAGAAGACCGGCGTTTCTCCCTGAAGCATCAGACGCGAGTGCCGGACAGAAGCCAGGCCATCTCGGGAAGTGGGCGTCAAAGGGATCGCTCCAAAGTCTGTGGAGACGTTGTCCGGCGTAGTGGCCGAACGGGCCACTCCAATAACGTCCAAAAAGCCGGATGGCCTCAGCAGGACTGGACCAAGCGAGATCGAAGGCGGCATACAGGCGTTGCCGGGACCACAGTCCGCTCCGCGGCTCACAGACAGCAGACACACTGCGATGACTGGAACAGCGGAAAACGTGGTTAGGTGTGCCACGGGCTACGCTCAGATCGCGGCGCCGGTAACGCAATCCTGGAGGGCCGCCAGTTTCCGTGGACCCTCGCCGCTCGTTGCAGGTTCATCCAGAGTTCCATCTCAACACACAAGCTACTACTTGGGCAACGCGAGCGCTTGAGCATTTGTGCCGGTGAGCGCCAGCGCGGTTGGGATCGGGCGGGAGAATTGTTACGGCCTTGCGGCGCCAAGACCGGCCGTTTGAGCGATAATAGAGGTGGAATCACGGTTGAGCGAGAGGAGATGGGTGTATGGGTGTCTTCGACAAATTGTTATCAACGTTTGGCGGCCACCACGGAGGCAATCGCGGCTATGGCGGAAAGCATGGTGGCGGGCATCAGGGCTATGGCGGACCGGTCTACCCGGCGCCGGCTCAAGGAACCGCACTACAAACCCCCTGTCCGAAATGCGGCACCCCCAACGCTACCACAGCTCGTTTCTGTCAGCAATGCGCTGCATCACTGGCTGGCATGCGCTGCGCGGGTTGCGGCGCCGACATCCCCGCAGCGGCCAGATTCTGTAACGAGTGTGGCCGCGCCGCCGGATCCTAGTCCGAGTTTCGCACCCAGCACTACGCTAGCAGTGCTTTGCTCACGCGGTCACCTCATACACCAACAGGCGAAGCGCATTGGCGATCACGATTAAAGTGCTGCCCTCATGAACAAATACCGCCGCGCCGATCCCAAAGAACCCCGTCGTTGTCGCGACGACCAGTAACGCAATTACGCCGAGTGAAAGATACAGATTTTGGCGGATGACGGCACGGGCCTGGCGCGATAGGCCGATGGCGAACGGGAGGCGGCCCAGATCGTCGGCCATCAGCGCGACATCCGCGGTTTCCAGCGCCGCCGCGGTTCCCGCTCCGCCCATCGCAATGCCGACCGTGGCTTGCGCCAGCGCAGGCGCGTCATTCACACCATCGCCTACCATGGCGACGCGTTCATGTTTCTCCAGCAGCGCTTTGATGGCGGTCACTTTGTCCTCAGGCATCAATTCCGCGCGTACTTCGTCAACGCCTACTTCCTTGCCAATTGCATCACCCACACCGCGATGATCGCCGGTGAGCATCACAATCGAACGGATTCCCAGCTTCCGCAACGCATCGAGCACATTCTTAACGCCTTCACGCGGTTTATCGGCCATGCCCAGGACGCCAAGCCAGCGCTCTGCCTGGCGCACGATCATCACGCTACGCCCTTGCGATTGGAGTTGGGCAACAGCCTCTTTCAACTTCGGGGGCAATGGCGCTCCGGCCTCTTCGAACAGGCGGGCATTGCCGATCTCGACCACCTGGTTATTGACCCGGGCCCGCACGCCGCGCCCGGTGATGCTTTCGAGCGATTCCGCCTTGGCCGCCTGCACGTTATCTTTTTCACCGCGGCGAACCACGGCGCGAGCCAGCGGATGCTGAGACTCCTTCTCAACCGCCGAGGCGATTTCCAGCAGTTCACGCTCATTCACATTTTCCGCCGTGACCACATTGGTCACTTCCGGCTGGCCCATGGTGAGCGTGCCAGTCTTGTCGAGCGCTAGAGCCTCGATGGTCCCCAGGTTCTCCAGATGAACACCGCCCTTGATGAGCACGCCCCGGCGAGCCGCTTGTGCGATTCCCGCCAGCACCGTTGAGGGAGTGCCGAGCGCGAGCGCACAAGGCGAGGACGCTACCAGCAGCGCCATGCCGCGGTAGAAACTGATGCTCCAGGTCCAGATTCCGAAAACCGGCGGCAGCACGATCAACAGCAGCGCGGACAGTAGAACGATTGGCACGAAGATGCGTTCGAAACGATCCGTGAAAACCTGCGTCGGAGCTTTTGAGGTCTGCGCTTCCGCCACCAGTTTCATCACCCTATCCAGCGTGCGATCACCAGCGGCGCGTGTCGTCGTGATGGTCAGTGCGCCTTCGCCGTTAACCGTTCCGGCAAAGACTTCGTCGCCTTCCACCTTGTCGACCGGTACCGACTCTCCGGTAATCGGCGCCTGGTTCACTCCGGATTTACCGAATTGAATGCGGCCGTCCACCGGAATACGCTCGGCCGGGCGCACCAGCACCAAGTCTCCGGGCTTCACTTGTTCCACGGGGACTTCGACCGTTGTGCTTCCTTGTTGCACGCGCGCCACGGGGGGAGCGAGGTCGGCCAGGGCGCGGATCGAATCGCGCGCGCGGCCGAGTGCGTAGTGCTCGAGCGAGTGCGCGAGCGAGAAAAGGAACAACAGGAAGGCGCCTTCCGCCCACTCACCGAGAATCGCCGCGCCGATGGCCGCCAGCAGCATCAGCAGGTCGATATCGAACGCGAATTTTCCTTTACGCAGTCCGCCTACACTATGGCGCACCATATCGTAAGCGCCGAAAACGTAGGACAGGACATAAATGCCGGTAGTCAACGGAGGCATCACGCCGCCGAAGCGGGCTAGGGCCCAGGCGGTCACCAGAAATGCGCCCGAAGTGAGGCTCCACGCCAACTCACGATTTCGCGAAAACCACGATGCGGGAGCGGCTTCGGCAGGAAAAAGGGCCGTCGGCGGCGCTGCCGGCGAGAAGCCGAGGTCCTGAATCGCGGCATCGAGGGCCGCTGGTTGAAATTGCCTTCGGTCGAATTCAACTCCCGCCGTCTGCGCGGCGAGATTGACGGAGACCGAGAGAACGCCGCCGATCGAGGCCAGCGAGTCTTCGATACGCCGCCCGGCGTCCTCCCCGGAGATGGCGCGCAGTTGCCACAAGCCATGGCCATAGCGCTCCTGTATTTGCGCCCCCGCCCCTGTTGCAAGCCGCTGCACCTCTGCCAACGACACAATCTGAGGATCGTAATGGACGCAGAGTTCCGGCGGATTCACTTCGGTTCTCACATGAACCTTCTGGATACCGGGCCGGGGCGAGATCAGGGCAGTGAGTCGGTTTACACAAGCGTCCCGCGTATCCGCGAGATCGGGAAGGAGAAGAGGCAGATCGATCCGAACACTACGGGCCATGGCTGTTTATAACATCATTGTTACCCGCCGCGCTAATGGTTTTGGATTGCGGGGGGCTGGTGTCGGGATTTGGAACTCCGGCCGGTGGGGCTCCATGCTGCGATCACGGATTTCGGTTAAGCTTGGTCAGTCGTCCCGGCGTTCCTCGTCCTGCGTTATCGATGGAGACGCTGGTTTTGCAGGTGGGAATCTCGCCCGTAGACGCCGCGATGATGGCGGTCCGAAATTCTCGGATCGTAACGCGCATAGCCAGGTCCGACGCGGGGTGGATACCGCGCGCGGTAAGAGCCCGCGCATCCTGTGGCGAACAGAGAACTGCTGGCCAGAAGTAACATTGCAATCCACTTGGTTTCCATATACCCTCCCTCCGAGTTATCTGCATGTTGAAGGCCATGAGCGAATTGCTTTGAAATGATCGGTGTGGGAAGACGATCCTACAAACTAGATTGTCTATTTTCACCGCTACGGTGGTTTTGAGCCGTCGGCCCGCCAACGGGCAGCGGCATCGAGCGGCGGCCTAGAATCGCGTCTGCTCGCGCTGTCTGCCCGGCGACTTGCAGGGTGCCAGACCACGCGCGAGAGCAGGAAGGAGAAGCGGCAGGCCGGAGCGGAAACCTAATCGGCGATTCCCGCATCCGGCGGGTCGATGCCGAGGGCAGTGGCCAATGCGATCAGATGATCCTGCTCCTGTACCAGGATGCCGCGCAGGCTTTCGGCAATCGCAAACTCATTCAACTCGTCGGCCTGCTTAACGCGGCGGCGATAATTGCGGATGGTCTCCTTTTCATTCTCCAGGTCGAACTTAAGCATCTGCTCCGCCTTCTCGGACGTCTTCACGGGCTGCGGCGTCACTGCGGGCATGCCTCCCAGAGAATCGACGTGCTTCGCGATCTGCAGCGCATGGTCAAGCTCTTCCTTCGCATGAACCTCCAGTTCAGTCCAGTTCAGCGGCAATGTTCATGTACGCGGCTCCCTTGAGCACCTGCGAATAGTTCACATAAGCAATGATCGCCTGATATTCGCGGGACAGATCTCCATTCAAAGCGGCGATGAACTTCTCGCGAGTTAACTTCTGACTAGTAGGTATGTTTCTCCCGTTTTCAATTAAGCGGCCACGATTCGGTATCCAAATCTTGGCATATCACCGTAGGTCGGCAAAGACGTTACTTACCCTGCGTTAGCGGGAGGCCCGTGGCGAGCATTTCGACAACCAGCAACAGTACGAACCCAACGAAAAACGTGCCTGTTAGAGCGGCGGTTTCGGGCTCTTCATGCGCCTCGACTAGAAGTTCCTCCGTGACGAGGTACAGGAGCGCGGCCGCGCCGAACGAGAGCACCAGTTCCCGCGCCGCACCTGACAAACCACCGAGGAGCGCCGACCCAGCCGCAGCGCCAATCACAATCAAGGAGGCAAGGCCTGCCGTTACGAATACGATTCGAGTGCGCGAAACGCCCGCTTTGCTCTGCGCCACAGATCCGGCGAGACCGAGGAACAGCCCCTCTGTCGCCAGCGCGACGGTGAGCAGCAATCCTTCCTTAGCACCAGCAGCGAATCCGACACCAATCAACAGGCCGTCAACCAGCAAGTCCACCCCCAAGGTTGCTAACAGGCCGGATGGCTGTTTCGCGCCGCTCACGGCCTTTTTGCCGCTGCGTTCCGCCCAACTTCGAATTGCTAGCATGACAGCCAGGCCGATTGCAAAGCCGCCCACCACCGCCGCGGGACGCGCTTCATGCACTATATCCGGAAGAAGTTCCACACCGATTGCGGCAAAAACCAGCCCTGCAGCAAAGTGTTGTACCGCACTGCGCAATCTTGCGCCGGGTGCCCGGACAACGGCCACCACCCCACCTAGTAGGGCCGCTGCTGCCGGGATTAGCGCGTAAGCGACGACGCTCGCAAGCGTTGTGGTCATTGCGTAAGAGTACACTCCTCGCCTGCTAAATAGAGGAAGATGGGTCGGTGATGCGAACTAGCAGAGTTGGCAGCTACCCTTGGACGGAGCTTATCCAGGCGTAACATCTTCACCGACTAACCTGAGCGTCTAAGGGTTCGGCAAACGGAGTTCCGGGTCAGTATGCAGATGGTTGACGACGTTGAAGACACCGGACACGCCGCGAGCCTGAATGTTGGCGATGTTCTTATCCCCTTCGCTTGCCACGACGCCTTCCAGCACTACATTCCCATTTTTCACGAGAATGTGAATGGGCGGTACTGCTTGCAGTCCGTACCGCTGTAGCGCGGGTTGAGAGTAGACCGCCCGGTAAACCGCCATCCGAATGCGGTCGTCATTTGGCGACACCGGGAATACCTCGATTTGATTGTCGACGGTCTCCACCCCTTCGATCCCCTTAACAGCTCGCTCGGCGGCGGTCTTAAGGGTGGGTGTGGCAACTTGACCGAGCAGCGTCACCCGCCCGCCGTCGAGCCGAAAAGAAAAATTGTCGAACACTCCATAGTAGGGAAGCATAATCAGTTCACGGCGAATTTGTTTGACCAGTCGCTCTCGTCCGCGATCGCTCGCCGGTGCGCCCGGAGTGGCGAGCTTAGGTCTTTCGGGCGGCTGGGCCGAAACTATATCGCCAATGGCGAGAACCGCGAGCAGGGAAAAATGAAGTATTCGCGTCGAAGCCAATTCTGCTACGCGTGTCATAGATCTCTCCTTCTATCATTGTTGGGGACCCACCGCCGCGCTCATAACCAAGCGCGACATTCAGCACTCTATTTGTAGCACGTTTAGCGCCACTTCATTAGTCTGTCTCCTTCAATTTTCGGGTCTTCTTCATCAATCGCTCGATGCGCTCTTTCCACGGGCGGATCACGGGATGGTCCGAGCCCAGCACCGCGACCGCTGCGATGAGAAACGGTGTACCAGGGACAATCGGAAGCAGCACGTCCGCGACCCCCGCCACAAGCAGTGCATAACCGATCGCTGTTCGAGTTCGTACCCACATGAAGGCCCCGCTCAACCGCTCAACCCACCAGCGTAAGATCCTGCGTAGCCAAGGCCTCGAGGCGTTTGATGCGGGCCTCCGTGGGCGGGTGTGTGCTGAAGAGCCGCATCAGGCCGCCGCCGCTAAATGGATTGAGAATGAAGAGGCGCGCCGTGGCCGGGCTGCCGGTGGCGATCGGCGTTTCATGGTTCATCGCCTCGATCTTGCGCAATTCTCCGGCGAGGGCAAGAGGGTCGCCTGTTATCCGGGCGCCGCGCTCGTCGGCTACAAACTCTCTCGATCTGGAAATCGCCATCTGGATAAGGCTTGCCAGGAACGGCGCCAATATGATCCCGATTAGCCCTCCGAAAGGATGAGACTCTTCTTCGGTGTCGGACGAGCGTCCGCTTGAGAACATCATTCCCCACATCGCGGTGTTCGCCAGCATGCTCAATGCGCCGGCGATGGTTTCCAGACCGCGCTCGAATTAAGCAAGGTCGAGGAATTCACTGTGCAGCGTTCGGGAGGACGATCGGGACGGCGCCATCGGCCAGCGCGAGGATGGGCGGTACTAAGGTGGTGCGGTTCGGGTCCCCTGGCGAGCCCAAGCTCAGTCTCGCCTCAGCGCCAGCCCCGGATAGTTCGCGCGGAGCTCGGTCTCGATGAGTTCCTTGAACTCCCGCGCGCCGAAGGGATCGAGAGGCTTGCCGTTGACGAAGATTCCCGGCGTCTTGCGCACGTCCAGCACCCGGGCGTCGGCCAGGTCCTGCTCGATGATGGGGTCGATTTCGGGATCGCTCATCCCGGACTGGATGGCGCCGACATCGAGGCCGGCGCGCGCGAGGAGCGGCCAGACCCGATCCACCATGACCTGATGGTGCTGCGTCCACTGCGCTTGCGTCGCATACAGGATGTCCAGCGTCTCCCAGAACTTGCCGAGCTTCTTGGCGGCGATGAGGACCTTGACCGCATCCGCTGCGCTCTCGTGGAAGGGCGCGTATCGGATTACCAGCTTGATCTTGCCGGGGTACGCGGCCATCCACTGCTTCACGAAATGCGAAAAAGACGCGCAGGTCTCGCAGGCAGGGTCGGTGAACTTTACGATATACACCTTGGCGTCGGCGTCGCCGAGCATCGGTGAATGGAACTTGATGAACGTCGAGGCGTTCTCCTGCGCCATGAAGCCGAGCTTCCTGGCGCGCTGGCTCTTATAAACCGAGCTCGCGATTATGAATCCCGCGACCAGTACGAGTGCCGAAATCCCGAAAACGATCTTTGGCTTCATCATTGGTTTCTCCGTTTCACGATGATCAACAAGGCCGTCATGGCCGCGAGCGCCAGCAAGGAAAGCAAGGGGATAGAGACGAAGCCGAAGAGCTCGATGTACTTCTCTGTGCAGGGGACGCCCTGAGTGCAGGGCTGGATGCTCTTGGGGATGAGGCCGGCGTAGAGCAGGTTATGATAGATCGCCGTCAACAGGCCCGCCACTGTCAGCGGCAGCGCGAACTTCGCCGCGTTGGCGTCGAAGGGGAAGAGGCCCATCGGGAGGATGAGGACCAGAGGGAAGAGCGCGATGCGCTGGTACCAGCACAGGACGCAGGGCGCGAAGCCCATCACGTCGCTGAAGAAGAGGCTGCCGAGCGCGGATCCGCTGGCGATGACCCAGCAGGCGAACAGGAGGATCCAGTCTAGCTGGATCTTCGTCTCGGTCGGCATGGTCAGATTCTCTCGCATCTCTGTGGTAGTGCACGGGCTGAGCAGGGACGGAGAGCACGCGTTCTGCTAACCGCCAGACTACCCTAAACCCTATCGTACTCCCTCTCTGGCATCAACTAGGCCCGGCCAACACTGGCAGGTGGGAAGCAGCGAAGACCCATTGGCTCCGTAACTCGCACTCACTGGCCGAGTCCGCTGAGCATCTGCTTTCGCGTTGAGCCATGTAATTACACGGGTCTACATAATCGCAAGCAATCTTCGGACCAGAAGGTGGATGCGTTGACGATCCACTGTGAACTGCAGGAAATGGTCGTGTCACGGCGGTCGGATTGCCTATCAAGAGAGAAAAGGGCGCGGCTTTCCAGCCCGCACTCGCGTTGGGAAGGTTAAGGATCCACTATGCGACTCTCAAGAAGAACCGTCTGGGCTGCCATTGCGACCGCCATGTTTGTGGGCCTCGTCGTTATCGTTGGCGTTGGCGTCGGAATCGTCAAGCTTCGGCCCGCGGCCGTGGTGTGGACTCAGAACGGAGCCGGCGGTAGCCATCTCGACGTAGCGCGACGGGTAGTCGCTCAGATCGGCGTCCACCTCGGCGACGACCGTACTCAGCAGTTGAGCCGTACCGGCGCCGGACCGGCGTTGTTGGCCGCTCTAGCCGGGAATCCAGAACTGGAAGAGGTGCTCAGGTAGACTGCTGCCATACCCGCACTCGGTCCTTTGCTGCAGAATGGTGCTTGTCGAAAGGCGCTGGAAGAGGCCGTGCGCCAGAACGTACCCAACATCGGACAGATCAGGCTTGATCAGGTTTCGGCTCCTGAGACGCGCGCGCTGCTCGTTGAGGTCCAGCAGGCGGTTTCCAGCAATCCGCAGGGGGCCGGAGCGGCTTCCACCGTGAACGCGAAACGTACTCAACGTGCTCGAGAGCGAGGCTTTTGAGCGACTCCTTCAAAACCCAGGTCGGAGACCGACTGCCTGAGATTCTGACGGACGAAGAGAGGGCCCTGGCGGCACAGGACATGCTCGAGTTGCGCCGGCGCTACCCGAAGTTGGCTATGCGCGAAGGGCAGATTAGCCAGTTTGCTACGCCGCCTGGTGCGCCGGACAAATGCGTATTCGCGCAAACGACGCGGACGATTTTGGCGGACCTGACAACAGGAATCATCAGTGTCAGTTGGGCGGCAACCCCGACTGCGAGGTATGTGGTTGCGTCGCGGCGATGCGCTTGCCTGCTGTTGCGAAACACAGATGGGGTGGGATTGTTCCCTTTGGCACCCTGTTCACGGCGAGCCTGAAAATCGGCAGAGTGATTTCGGAAGGCCGTCCACTAAGGCCGGATGTCGAACTTGTGAGGATCCAGCCGTAGACGAGAGATGCGGTGCTCGCGATCCGCTCGTCAGGGTGGCCAATAGCGACGAAGTTGATTGAGGAGTAGATTCTGGCGAGTACGGTACAACAAGACAACCTAAAGCGTAGACAGCGCGTCGCGTTCTTAAGCATTCTGGCCAGCACCGTTTTGGCGTATGCAAACGTGATAGTCGGTTTCCTCGCGGGGTCGACGTCCGTGGTTGCGGCGGGACTTGAGTTCGTGGGTGACGTGTTGGCATCCCTTTTCGTGCTTGTCGGGATGGTGATCGCTTCCAAGCCCGCCGACTCAGATCATCCGTATGGACATGGACGCTTTGAGACGTCGCCGGCCTCGTCGTCGGCATCATTCTGGCTGCGGGGGGCGCCGGTATCTGTTGGCGTTCTCTTCAAAGGGCTAGCGAAGTTCACGACCCTCCGGGTAGCTATGCTGTATGGCCGCTTCTGGGTGCGATTGTGATCCGAAGCATCATGTCCAGGATCAAGTTTAGAGTTGGTCGCCAAATTCAGAGTGCTTCGCTTGTGGCGGATGCATGGAACGATGCGGTTGATATTCTTTCGGCTGGCGCCGCTCTGGTAGCGCTGGGATTAACTCTCTATAACCCTGCACAGTTTCTCGCGGCCGACCACTACGGAGGCTTCACAGTCGGTCTCGTGGTAATCTTCACGGGGCTCCGCGTCATGCGCGATACCTCGCTCGATTTGATGGACACCATGCCGGCTAGCGACTCTCTGGACAAAATCAGGAATGTGGCACTGAATGTTCCCGGTGTGCTCGGCGTTGAGAAGTGCTTCGCACGCAAGACCGGGCTCCAGCATGACGTCGAGCTCCACGTGGAGGTTGACCCGAATCTCACCGTGTGGGAATCGCACGACATTGCAGCCATCACGCGCATCCGGTTGTGCCAGGAGTTGAGTTGGATTGCGGACGTTCTGGTTCACGTCGAGCCTGCCCCTGGCCTGCCCAAGCACCCGAGAGTTTCCCCAACCCTGGATGAAGAGCCGCGAGATCATGTGTAGCTGCCTCGGATTTGTGCAGCATACCCACCACAGCGCGCGATTTCATTATCGAGACTATGGATTTGCATAGAGCAGGATGTAGCCGAGGATCGCACCAGCGGGCGTCTTGACCTTGAGCATGCCGGACCAACCAGAGGGATTATTTGCGGCCGCCAATTCGGCGAATCGGTAGCCGTTGCCAGAGCCGCCGGCGAGGATGAGTTCGCCGTTGGCGGTGAGTTCGAGGAGGGTGTCGTCGGCGAGGTTGGAGCCGGGGCCGTGGATTCTAAGTGGTGAGGTGGTAGAGTCCTGTGCTGCGATGACGGTCTGGCCGACCGCGATGCCAGAGGCGATATGTTGGGCCTGGGATGCCCAGGTTCTGCCAGGCCTTCTGTGGATCAGTGCCCAGTTGGAGGCAGGCGCCCCAGAGGTGGATGTCGCCGGTGGCCCATTCGTCACCATTCGCGGCGTACTGGCGGACGACGATCCAGAGGCCCATCTGTCCCGATGCCAGTGTCCCAGTGATCTTGAAGCGCTGCCAGAACGTCGTCAGCGTCACCTGCGTGGGCCCGGCCAGGTACGCGGCGTAAGCGTTGTTGACAATGGCCAGAGAGACCTTCCGCGTTCCGGAGGCGACGCGCGCCCAGACGTAGAAGGTGTACGTGCCGCCATCAGCGAGGCCTGCGATCTGCTGCTGGATGACCGGGGTATCAGTGACGGCGGTGATCACGTCGGCGGCCTGGTTCCCATCGGGCGCGATGATGCTGTTAGACGTCACCGAACACGATCCGCCGTTCTTGTCCCAGGTCGCCGCGGCGAAGTCCTCGGAGTGCTTCGCCATGTTCTCCAGAGGGCCACCGATCGACTGATGCGGGCCGCAGTCGATGGGTCCGGTGAAATGGTCGCCCGCGCGGTTGGCCGGAACGTAGCCGAGGGCGTTGGTGATCTCACCGGCTTCCGGAGGGCTTGCAGCGACGGTCACGCTGACGCGGTCATTCGCGGGGTCATCGGCGGCCGCGAGTGAGACACGGGCCCCCTGGACTAGGTTGAGCGCCCGTCGCGTGCCGACATCAGAGCCGTCCTTCTGGACCTTGTGCGGGAGCTCGCCGCTCACGATATCGCCGGCGGCGTGGGTGTGGCCAGGCAGGTCGGCCGCCGCCAGATTCGCGCCGGCGGTCACGCGCCCCTTGGCGTCGACGGTGACTTTCGGATAGGTGCCCGGAGACGCCCCGGACGGCGCCATCGACAGCAGGCCAGCATCGACAGCCAGGCCGCCGGCGGCGTCGACCTGCACGATGCCTTTGTTGCCGTAGCCGGCGTCCGGATACGAGAACGTCCCGAAGGTCTGCCCGGGCGCGAAGTCGATGATGGCATCGGCGGCGAGATGGTCATTGGCGTTGAGGGCGACTCCCAGATCCCCGGAGCCGTCGGCCTTGCGCCACTTCATAGCTCCGGTGTTCGGCAGCCGGACCAGGCCTGTGGCCGCCTTGTTGCCGGACCCGAGTTCCGCTCCGTCGACGAAGCTCTTGAGCCCCGTGATGGTGACGGCGCCGTCCTTGCGGACGTAGTTGCGGCTGGAGGCAGTGCCAAGTTCCTGCTCGACGGCGATGACGCCTTCCTGCAGCGCCTCGATGTAGGCCGCGACCATATTGGCGCGCACCGTGGCTCCGGCGGTGTGCTGCGCGGCGTCGGTGCCGAATGCTCCGCGCTGGCAGCCGGTGAACTGCGCGGCGGTCTTGGCGGTGTAGACGATCAGCTCGTCGTCGATGGAGAGGATCCCGTACTCGTCCGCGAAGCCTGTGCCGGCGGACTCGACGCTGATGGTCGAATCGTTGGCCAGGACCAGCATCGTCGTGATCGTGTCCAGCGGTTTAGTCGAGAATGCATCCGCAGGCGAGAACAGGGTCGAGGCGTCGTCGATCGCGGTCGGGAACTTACTGGCCATTGAGTCTCCTCGCGTTGAGATGGAAGGTGTTCATTCGGCTGCTCGGCTCCGGCGCGTAGGCCACGGCGATGGGCGCCTCGGGCGACCTGGCGGCACGCGGGCGGTGATAGGTGGCTAGAGTGGCGGTGGCCTGCGACGCCACCTCCAGCGGCACGGGCCGGGAGTTCAAACAGAATTGATCGAAGGCCCAAAAGCAGAAGGAGTAGAGTCCGCGGTTGCGCCACATGCCGTAGGCCTCGCGCATGGGAGGATCGGGCGGACCGTAGATGCCGGCCAGATACATGCACTCTGACGCCGGGCGTCCGAGCTTCAGCGGAAACTCGAGCGTCTGCCGCATCAGGCGGGCGTTCTTCTGCCAGACGTCGTAGTCGAATCCCTCCGCGCGGAAGTACTTCACGCCGTAGGCCGAGGTCTTCCATTCGTTGGGAAGGTTCACGTGGAAGTTCAGATTGCGGAAGGCAGGATCGGGTGCCGGCTTCCCCTGGTTGGCGTCGAGCGGCCACAGGCACTCGAAGACAGCCGACGGATGGAAACGGCGGACGTAGCCGATCACCTCGGCGCAGTATTCCCAGATGCGGTCGCGCAGGAAGTCGGCCGCCGTGATGTCGTCGTTGGGATCGTCGGTGTTCGCGAGGAAATGGTGCAAAGGCCGCCCGTAGCGGGCCTGGAAAGCCGCCTTCGTACCCTCGTCGTAGAACGGCATGCCGGAGGCATTCGGGAAGTACCACCACTGCGTTTCACCGAACTGGAGGACGATGGGCAGTCCCGCCGCCGCGAGTTCATCGGCGCACTCCTTGTACATCTGTTTGAGGTAACTCCGCACCCGCATTCCGAAGTGCAGCTGCGTGGAGGGCACGGGCAGATCCACCGGTGCACCGTCCCAGTAGCGCGCAGCCATCGCCGCCGGTGGCCGGTAGCACTCCATGGAGAAGGCGAAGCTGGCGTCGATGCCGGCTTGCTTGAATTCGCGGGCGAGGTCCCGGATCCAGTTCCGCGCCCCTTGGGTCATCACTGGCGCGATGGTGTCGATCATCTCCCAGTCGCCTTCGGCGCCCGGTTGGTCGAGCGGCGGCGCGCCCTGCGTGATGCTCATTTGCGAGCTGGTCGAGATCGTAAAGGTATAGCTCGGCGCACGGGAACGGATGTGGATCGAGCTGGCATCGCTCGTACACCAGACGCCAGGAAACGTGACGTTGATCATGGCGCGGAGGTGTGCGGCGATGTCTATTGTTTCGAGGCCCGCGCCTGGTGAGAAGTAGAGCGTTGTGCCGGAGAGATTGACCCAGAGCGGTTCGTCGGGCTCCCACGCCCCCATGTTCACGATGCAACTGGGGTAGGTCGCCTCCACGCGCCGCCGCTTGTTGTTCCAGAAGACGCCCATGTAGACATCGGCGTGGCCTCGGAAGCCGAGGCGATCCAACTGCCACACGTGCCAGGCGGGCGGCTTCTTGTAGCCATGGTCCGTGTCAAAGTCGATCGCGAGAGAGACATCGCTGTAGACGGCTGGCGGTTCCGGAGGATCCTGCGGCACGAGCGGCCGCAGGTAGTCGAAGTAGAAGTAGTAGCCAGTGCTCGACGGGTGTTTGTCGAAGAGCGCACGGATTTCGACGGTGTGCGTCCCGGCTGGCAGAGCGACGGCCAGCTTCCGCATTGCGGCGAGGCCGTTGTAGTCGTTCAGGTAGAGATCGTGGACAACCGGCGCGCCGCCGTCGATCGTGACCTGAATCCGGCCCGCGTCGCGGCCGAGCCACGTGCCGAGATAGAGATCATGCTGACTCGCCCGCGAGTACCGGATCGTCACCTGGCGCGTGTCCTGCGCGTCGTTGGGCGCGCAACGTCGGGCGTGGCCCAGGGACCACCACTGCGTAGGCCAGGCGGCGCCGTAGCTGTAGTCCTCCCAGAAGCCCTCGTAACGGCACCGGCCATCCGACTCCTCGATGCGGGGGGCATCGCCGCCAACCTTCAGCGTGCGATCGCCGGTGACGGTGATGTTTGAGACCTTCACCTGCCACTCGATGTCTGACCGCGTGCCGGTGATGGTGGAGATGCGCTGGATGCGCGTGCCGGGCGCCCAGGCCTGCGGCACGGACGAGTCCTCGCCGCGACGCACGAGGACGCGGTAGAACCAGGTGGCCGGATCATCCGGGTCAGGCTTGGACAGACCGAAGTTGGCTAGACACGTGATGCGCTCCTCGGCTGCGGGTGTGCCCACGTAGTACTTGAGGCCGGCGAGCATTGCTTCGGCATCCGTGACCTGCCACTCCTCTTCGGTGCCCGCCGCGGAGGCTGATACGGCCGCACTCAGAAGCCCGCCCGCAGCCAGACCGTATTCGACATCCTCGAATCGCGGTGCGAATGTCAGATGGGCCAGAACAACGTCGTTGGCCGGGACAGCGACGAGAGCGTTGCGATCTCCGTTCCGGTAACCGGAGAGCGACGCAACAGGGAAGTTGAAGCGGTACACCCGGTTGCTGTCCGCGCCCTCTACTCGCATGGCGCGCGACGTTGCCCCGAACGCTCCCTCCGTGTTCTCAAGGCGCACGATTTGGTTGCCGCCGTCCACGGAGACGCGCACCGGAATGCCGTTGGCGTCGCGCCCGTAGTCGCCCAGTTGTCCAATGAGCCGTAGTTGGAGCGCTGCGGAGGTATTCGTCATTGCGAATCCCTCTGCCGCCAGGCTGCTGGGCTGGTCGCCGTAGTCGGGCAGCGGGTGATCTACCATCCGATCCTTCAACACCCGCCCGAAGTGCCGCGCGCGTGGAAGCACCCGGCACTGGATGTTGTACAGCTTCCCGTAGTGCGGCTTGTTGAAGTACGCGGTGAACGTGCCGGCCCCGGCTGCAATGACCTTGACGACCTCGTCGTTGGCACTGCCGATGTCGACGCCGACGTAGTCGCCTGCGCGGATCTCTGCGGACGAAGAGACTTGCGCCGTGTACACGCCGGGCACGAATCGGCTCAGGGTGGCGGGCGCCGAACCACTGTTCGTCGAGACCGTCACCGGGCCATTCACACCGGTCTCGAGGCTGACGGTAATGACGTTGCCCGAGGCCGAGCACTCCACCAGGTAGCTGGAGATGCCCACCATGGACGCCAGACGAGACGCGATGTCCGCAGCGTCCGTGGCTCCGTCCTCGCGAATCCCGGCGCCGCCGTTGTTGACCAGCAAGTAGTGCCAGAAGTTAGGATCGTCCTGCCACCAGATGGACTGCTCGCACGACAGCACGTCGGCCGCGCCGATGTTGTTGAGCAGGCGCGTTTCCAGATTGCAGAACGCGATGGCCTCTGCTGATGAGCACGACCACCGCGTGCCCATGACGTAGACGTAGACCGTGTCGGTGAGGCCGGGCGTGGCTCCCCCGACCAGGAGTTCGTCGAGGGTCCCGCTGTCGCGGTCGCGGATTGAGAAGCCGAACGTGCCGGGAGTGACGCCTCCCGACAGGATCTGCGCGTGACTCATCAGGGGGATTTCGTAGATATCGCCGGCGCCCGCGGTGATTGTCAGCTTGTCCCATCCGACCGACGCGTATCGGACGCAATCGGGCCGCACGTTGCCTTCCTCGCCGCTGACGCGTAGGATTTCCATGTCGAACTGCAGCGTCAGCCCGGAAAGGTCCGTAACCGGCAGCGGCTTCACACGGAGGTGATTGAAGTAATCGTAGGCCGAGAAGATCTGGACGTTGGCGAAATCCTCCGCCGCCTGGAAGATGCCGGAGACCTGGAAGCCGGTGGTGGAGGCGTCGTGTAGGGTTGTCGTGGCGGCGCGGCCAGAGAAGCCCTGGAGTTGGACGGTGCGGCGGGGGTCGAAGAGGTTCAGTGATTCAGGCATTGTTGTCGCAGCGAAGTCTCGAAATGTGTCTCTTGACTCTGGAGTTAGCTCCAGGGTGTATTCTGCGAGTAGGGGATACGATCACGTGACTCGCGGACTCCAAATCGGCCAGGTTGCCAAGGCAACTGGTCTTTCACCGGATGCCATACGCTTCTACGAGAAGCAGATGCTTCTCCACAGCACTCTTCGAAGCGGTGGCGGGTTCCGCTTGTTTTCCGAGCGCGACATTGAGCATTTGAAGTTCATCCAACAGGCGCAGGCCCTCGGCTTCTCACTGGCCGAGATTCGGGAGTTGCTGGACCTGCAGGGCGAGGTGAAAGCATGTGCGCATGTCCGCGAGCAGCTTCGGGACAAGATCAGTCAGGTTCGCGACAAGATCCAGCATCTGCAAGAGATTGAGAAGCGACTTGTCGCCGGTTTGCGGAAGTGTTCCAGAACGCTCGCGGCTTCGGCTGAACCGGAAACGGTGCCGTGCCCCGTTTTTTCGGAACCCACATCGCTCCGGCGCACGCGCGAGGAGAGAGAAGCATGAGAATTGAGATCCTGTACTTTTCTGGCTGTCCGAACCATGAGCCCACCTTGCGGCGGGTCAGTGATCTGGTCGCGCGCCAGGGGCTTGCCGCCGAGATCCTGGAGATCAACGTAAGCGATGAGCGCACGGCAGAGGAGGTGAGATTTCCCGGCTCGCCTACGATCCGAATTAACGGGTTGGATATCGAACCGGCAGCACGCGGGGCGCAGTTCTCTGGTCTCGCCTGCCGCCGTTATCCCGGCGGATTGCCGTCCGAGGAGATGATCCGGGCTGCGATCGAGGAAGCGCGAGCGGCGGAGCGAGGAACTGATGCGCAGTGATGGACTGTTGACAGGTTCGATCTTGGCGGCTATCGGCGCCTCGCTATGTTGCATCGGCCCGTTGCTCGGGGTCCTAACCGGGGTGGGCGCACTCTCCGTGTTCTCTCGGTTCGACGCCGCGCGGCCCTACCTGCTGGTACTTTCGGTTGCGTTGCTGAGCGCCGGCCTTTACTGGGCGTGGCGAAAGTGGCAAACTGGCTGCGCTCCGGGCGGAAACTGTAAAGCTAAGCTGGCAAAGACCAGTCTTGTTCTCGTGATTCCCATCCTGGCAGTCGCTGCCGCCGCCTCTTTTCCTTACTACTCGAGCGGATGGCTTGGCGGTGCATCGCCGCGACTCGCGGCAGAAACCGCGCCGGCAGGTCGGTCCACGACCGTCCGCTTCCAAATCAGTGGAATGACTTGTGAGTCGTGCGCCAGCGGCATGGCGGCATCATTCAGGAATCTGCCTAGCGTTAAAGACGCAGTGGTGGAGTATCCATCCGGAAACACTTCGGTGACCTATGATCCGGCCAAGGTCTCCTTGGACCAACTGGCGGCCTTGGTGCGCGAGGGTGGGTACGAGCTCCGCTGATAGCTTCATAACCCACTTTCAGGTCTGAATGACAACTGTCAGGTCCGAGCCAGCGTAAGGCGAGGCGACGGCCAGAATGTCGAACGCCAGGTCGGCGCCCTCGTTGAGAGTCGGAGTGGGCCAGATGGTCGGGCGAATGCGCTCGCCGTCGGCGTGGTCTTTTGTCACGACCGCGTCAAACGTCTGGTTGTCCGGATCGGCGGTGATGACTTTCACGTACTCTTCGTTCGCGCCGCCAGGGTCGAGGAATACGAACTGCCCCGCCGCCAACCCCAGGCGGCTGGCTCCGTACGAGGCCGTCTGAATCGTTTGGGAAGTCGAGTTTGCCGTGACAGCTTGGGCCAGAGCGAGGCCGTAGTCCGCGTAAGGCAGGCGTCGCGAAGCGGGCAAGCCGTAGCCTTCGTTGTTGACAAGGAAGTCGTAAGTGTTCTTGTAGGCTTCCGGCAGTGCCTGTGCGATGCCCATGTATTCAAGGGGCTCCCACGTCGTGCCATCATCCCGGCTGATCTTCACGAGGAACGCTGATTGGCCGTCGGTCGTGCCTTGCTGGAGGTAGGCGTAGATGCAGCGGATCGAGGCGGCGTCCTGGACCTTCAGCGGGATGACGACGTTCTCCTGCACCGAAAGCGGGCCCGGCACCTGGAACGTGTAGGCACCGCCGTTGCACGTACGGAGCCCGGGCATGTAAGGCTCGTTGTGGCGGGAAAGCGGGAACACCGTGAATGGCCCATAGCCGAAGTGATTGGCCACGCCGGCGAGTGCGGCGACGAGACAGGCACTCGGAAGCTTCGCCTCGATACGTGCCGGCAGCCCGGGCGTCCGGAAGAAACCCTTGCGGACGCTGAAGGTGAACGTCTTCTGGTCGAGCTTGTAGAAGCGGATCCCGGCGAGATGCGCGCATCGCATTGTGCCGAAAGTGGCTTGGCCCTCCGGAACCCCTGGATATGCACGATGGAATGCGAAGTCGCCCGTGGCAACGACATCGCCCGTGTTTCCCGGTCCGATGATCTGTGCACATTCGTAGGACCGTCGGCCTGGGTTGTTCGGGTCGGCGGACTCGTCGTTGAGTACAACGAAATCGCCGACGCGGAACACCCGGCTCGTATCGGGATTGACGGTGCAGGACACCGTCGCAGGGTCGGTGGCGGCATCCAAGTCGGTGTCGATGGAGGCCCACAAACCCGTGGTCAGTTCGTCGACGTAGTACAGCGCCAGGGTGATCTCGTGCGCCCCGACGATGTTCGCGTTGCCCGAGGCATCGGGAGCGACCGACATGTCGTCGATGGCGAAGGTGCCGTAGTCGCCGAGGCGCGGCGTGGCGCTGAGAACGCCGGGCACGCCGGTGTCGATTAGGATCTCTTCCGGCACCTGGTCCGGGACGACATCCGCCGGCTTCGGGCCGGAGACGAGGTCGTACATCGAGTCTGTGGTCGTGCGGCCCTGGATGTCGATCGAGTAGTCGCGGTTCAGCCGCCAGGAGGTGGCCCGGAACTCGCCGCTCCCGCCCGGCATGTCCGGGTGCGTCATGGAGCAGACCATGCCTGGTTCCGTGTTGAGCGCCAGGACGGTTGTTTTGAAGGCCACTTGGCGGGCCTTCTTCCACTCATCCGCAGTGATCCCGCCCAACTCCTCGCGCAGCCGGGCGGCCACGATCCGGCCGACCTGCGACTTCGACGAACTCCCGGAGAGGTTGACGCTCGACTTCAGGAAAAGCAGTCCGGCGCCGCCGCCGATGAGGTTCGCGTGGTCAATGTCGTAAACGGCGACCGAGTTGGCGACGAACTCGAAATCCTCGTCCGCGAAGTTGGCGGTCAGGTGATTGAAGGACGGCTTGAGCGGCGCCAGTTGCAAGCTCCGAAACAAGATGTTCCCTTCGGTGAATGCCTCGACCGCCGAGGAGTTCACGCGCACGCCGATCTTGAGCTTGCCGAAAGCGAACGTGTAGTAGCCCAGGCAGTTCATGAGCACTTCCTGGAGCCAGTCCCGGAGAGGTTTCTCTTCCTGGATCACGCCGCGGAACTTGAACTGCGACTCGGTGCCCGTGCCGACCAGCTTCGACACCTGCTCGTCGCAGATGGAGGCGGCCGCGATGACCGTATTCACGTCGAAGAACGTCTCGGCCAGGTCGAGCTGCTGCGTCGTGGCGAACTCGCCGAGCCGGATGCCCCGCGCGCGCAGCAGCATGTTGACGGCGATCCAAACGGGATTGGTCAGCGGCGGTCCCCAGAAGCGAACGCCCGGCGAGGTCCACACCCAGCCCTTCATCCCACTCTGGATCACGGCTTCCATCTGGTGTTCGCCCGGGCGAGAGAGCTGAAGGCCCTTAGCGTCCGAGCGGCGAATCACCAGAAATGCCGTGCCCGCGGCGAAGTTGTCTTTGTAGGTGGAGTTGCCGAAGAAGACCTTCCGCCAGTCGCCACCCGTCTGATTGCCGGACTGATCGAGCGAAAACCAATCCTGCGCGCCGGCGGGATCGGAGCCAAGCACCTGGCGCAGTCCGAAACTGCCGGGGTAGCCGTGATGGTACTGTCCGTCGAGCTTGTGGCCGGTGCCGAAGGCCACCAGCGGGCCCTCCCCGACGATGCCCAGCGCCTCGTAGAAATCGCTCTCGTCACGCCCGGCGGCGATTTTGCAGTTCACCGGCATGGCGGAGTCGGTGTAGATCTCCGGCAGGACCTGATCGTAGATGGAGTCGGCCACGAGCGAAACGCTGGTGAGCGGCGAGCGTCCGAAGCCCCAGGTTCCGGTGGAGTTGTCCTTGATGCGAACGTTCTGCGGTTCCGCCAGGATGCCGCCGTAGTAGCGTTTCATGCCGTGCGCCAGGCAGCCGTTCTCGGTCTCGTAGCCCTTGTCGCACTTTGCTGGATCAGCCGAAGGGAAGTGGACGTTGTCCGTCGCGCCTTGGGCGGCGAAAGGGCAGGCCAGGGAGTTGAAGGGCTTCCAGCAGGTGCGGGAGATTTTGCGCGTGGGATATGGCAGGTTCAGTTCGTAGAGGCCGTCCGCAGCGGTGACGCGGAATTCCGGACCGGCGTCGCAGGCCCAGTTGACGATCTCGCCCTTCCAGAGATCGAGTTTGATTCCAGTGCCGACGTGGAAAAGGGAGAACTCGAGCGCGGCTCGGTACAGGTCGACGTCGTTGGCCAGGTCACGCATGATGCGGTCGGCGTTCCCGAAGGAGAATTGCGCCTCGTCGGCCTCATTGCCCATACCCTGCGAGATGCCGTCGAACTCCAGCAGGCGTGCCTGGTAGAGTTGGCCGCCCACCGTGCAGCGCCGGTCGGAGAGACGGACTGCGGGATATCCGGACTCAAGAGGCTGGATCTTGATGAGGGGGATGATCTGCTGGACCTGCGACAGCAGGGCATCCTTGAGCGCCTGCGGTGGGAATCGCGTCACCGTTTGGCTCAGCGAGTAGCTGGGCGAGGACGAGGGAATCTCAATGAGGGTGACGCCGAGTGAGCAGACGGCATCGGTCAGCATCTCCCAGGAGAGCGGCTCGTTGGCGAAGCGACAGGTGTAAGCAGTGGTGCCGAGGCCGTCTTCGTTGGGTGCGTTGTAGGTGAACGCGCCGTACGGACCGTACTTCGTCTCCCAGAAATTGCGCAGGGCGATTCGGTCAGGGTCATGCAGCCAGGCTTTGCGAATGGTGAACCGCTTGGCGCCCGTGCCGAGGAGAAAGCGCTGCTCGATCTTCGCATTGCCGGACCCGAACTGGTGCACCACGACCTCGTGCGCCTGCGCGCGGCCATGCGGGTAGTCCGGCAAGATGGGGAATACTCCCGACGGCACGATGTCCGGCACTGGGATGTTGCCGATGTAGTCAGGCATAGCTGTAGATATCTGTTACTTCCAGAGAGAAGACTGGGAAGGAATGACTCGATTTCACGCAGTTCGGGCTTCATCCCGGCTTAAAGGCGCGGCGGTCCGAAACACAAGGGCGGGGTGCTGCCCACCCAAGTACACTACGATGTGGAGGACCCAGTGCTCTTTCGTGGCATTAAGTTCATCTTGTTCGTGGTCCCGTGTTTGGTGGCCGCCCATGAATACCGAATCGAAGTAGCTGCCGACCAGAACCTCAATGTCCGTGGGTTCGTAACCATCAGGTGGCGCAATGATACTGGGAAACCTGTTTCCGATATTCCATTGGACTGCAAAGGCGTCATGAAGTCAGCTTCGGTGGAGGGCAAACCGGTGCGGCTCAAAGACGGGCGTGCTTTGCTTTCCAAGCCCGTGGATTCCGCCGCTACGCTGGCGATCCGGATCGAGTTCAACGAAAAGGCGCGCGGGGCCTATGGCTATCGAATGCTCACTGAAGCCTGGCATCCTAAGGCGATCACTTGGCACAAGAACTTGTTCAACCCCAAACAGCGGCAGGCCGATGACTATGAAGTTACGCTTACTGCACCCGAATCGCTCGTCATTGCCTCCGCCGGCGAAACGATCGAGTCCGGGCCTCCGATTGCCGGAATACGGCGCTACCGCTGGCGCATGGAGAAAGTCACTAGCTTCGGCCTTGCTGCATCTCCGAACTTCGCTGAAACGAAACGCACAACCGAAGGCGTCGATGTTCGGCTGTATGAACTGCGCGGTGAGACCCGCCTTGACTCGTCCATGGCCGACTTGGCCGTCGAGGCGATCACTTTCTTCCGCCAAACGTTCGGCTTTTATCCTCACCCGGCCCTGGTGATGCTCCCCGGTGCATTTAGCAGCGGTGGCGGCTACTCGCCCGCCAGCGGCTTCACCGTCTATCACCGCAATACCGGCGAGGGCCGCCCATGGATCGTCGCCCACGAGATCGGTCATCAATACTGGGGCTTTGACACTGTCCTCGACGATGGCGACCTCTACCATTGGCCCGGGTTGGGCCTAGGCATCTACTCCGATCAGCTCTTCATGGCCGCTCGGAAAAGCTCGTACCGCTTCGGAAGCGGCGCCTACCTCAAGGCAGCGGCCGCAGGCTTCGACACCACGATCCGGCGGCCGTCCCAAGATCTCAAGAGTCTGAAGTTCGACTGGAACAACGCTATTTACCACAGCAAGGCTTACGCGGTAATCCGCATGCTCGCGGACTTGGTCGGGGCCGAACGCTTTCAATCTGCACTGCGCGGCCTGACCAGTGATTATCGCCATCGCATTTTGCCCGCCGAGGAATTCCAGCGGGCCGTCGAGACCGTCGCGGAACGAAACCTCGATTGGTTCTTTCAGGACTGGGTCGAGGGCAACTCAACAGCCCGTTTTGCGATTGAGCAAGTCACGGCACGGGATGGCACCGTTGAGGTCGTCGTCAGCCGCACTGGAGAGGCACGATTTCCGGTCGAGGTGAAGGTGACTACTGCCGACGGCAAAGAATCAGTGAAGAGGATGGCGCACGATGCGGAGCGACAAACGCTCGTGTTCCCCTCTACCTCTCCGCCCAAGCGCGTCGAGATCGATCCGCGCGGCACTTGCCCCATCCTCAAGAGCGGGAAAGAGGTATGGAACGCTGAAAGCTAACGAGCGTTCGCGTGCTGGCCTGGACGTTCAATGACCGCCTCGTCGCGTAGACCGCGGGCAACGCAGTAGTGCGGGCCGACCCACTGTAGTTCCAGGATCGGCCACTCGGGGACGGATTCAGGCCAACTCGATCAGTTCTATGCTCAAGTCCGCGCGGCCCAGCGAGGCCGACTGACTCCATTCGCCGGCGAAGCGGACTGTGTACCGGCCTGCGGCGGCCTGGCCGGTCGGATCGTGCGAGAACTTCGGATTCGTCTCATACGGGTCGTAGAAGTAGAACGGTTCGGCTGGCCCCTTGCGGGCGTCGTAGAAGTCTCGGAGCGACGCGAGTTGCGCCGGCGTCAGGCGTTTTGCGAGACGCCAGCGCTTCCGGCTGTTCGAAGCCTGGGCCGATCGCTGCGATTCTCCGTTGCGGTACTCGCTATCGAGGACTGGATACCCTCGCTCATGTACAAATGCGCGGCACAGGCTGTGCGGTAGGACCGTTGCCGGAGCAGCATTCTGGACTGAGCCGGGCATTAGGCGGTCACCAGGTCAAGCAGTCGCTGGCCAGGGCGCACGCCGATTCTGTCAGCCACGAAGCGCGCGTAGTTCGCCGGATGGTTGCCGTCAGACGAAGGCGCGTAGACGCGAAACATCTCCTCCGCCGTTGGCGGCTTGCCCTGCGTGTAGCGACCGTCGAGATATTGGCCGATAAGCACGCGCAGGATGCGCCAGCCTTCGTCGACCGCCTTTCGGCTCACCGCCCGCGAGGAGCCGGGAAACCGAGTGGAAGCCCACGCGACGAAGTCGACGTACCCGCGATGGGTGGGATAGGCCCTGCCGCGTCCGTCGCGCCACTGGCGGATGTTTCCCGGATTCGCGTTCCGCTGTGCAAGGGTCGGTTGCGCGGCTGTGAGATAGAACCCCTCCATCTCCGCGATCGCACGGGCGATCTTCTCAATGAGTTCCTGGCGGGTCATGACACGATCAATCCCGGACTGAGTTGCAGTCCCGTCATCTCCCGCCGCCCGGCGTTCTGTTTGGTGGCTGCCATCGTTGCGGACTGCACCGCCCGCGGATTCTCTACAACCACCCGCACCGTTTCCTTCTCGAAGAACTCCTTGGCACCCGGCACGGTGATGTTGATCACAGTGGGACCGGCCGCGGAAGCAACGCCCCCGCCGATGCGATCAAAGGAGATGCCGCTGGCGCTCTGTTGGAAGAGGCTGCCCCCCTGCAGGAGCAGCGACGTCGGACGCATCGTCGCCGGCAGTCCTGACGTCCCTTGGCCCGTCGACAGGGCGTAAAGTTCGACCAGGTCGCGGATCTGCTGACTGCGGATGGCCATGTCGAGGTTGCCGCCGAAGCCCTGCTTGGCAATATCCACGATTTGTTTCAGCACGCCCTTGTCGCTGATATCGACGCCGTAGGTCGCCTTGATCTTCTCCCGAGCCTTTTCCTGCGCACCCTTGATGAACAGGCGCACGATCCCGGCAGCAAACCCGATTCCCGCTCCGATCGCCGCGCCCAACGGCCCGCCGAACTTCGCGCCGATCAGCGCGCCGCCCGCGGTGGTCTCTCCCAAGCCGAGCCACCCGCCGCGCCGCAGCCCGTCCATCGCGAGCATCGCACCGCCCGCCAGCATCGCACCGCCCTTCATGCCGCCGACACCTCGTGCGCCGGAGAGCTTCGTCATGTTGCCCAACTCGTCCATGCGCCAGCGTTCCGGCCGGAAGCCGATGTTGCCGAGGTTCGTCAGCCAGTCCTTGTAGCCAGAGGCCATGGCTCCCCAGCCACCGAGGCGGCCGCCAGCACCAGAGGCGCCCGAAGCACCGGCGCCGGGGATGAATGGAGGCGTGCCCCATCCACCCGCCGAGCCACCAGGTATCGGCCCACCACCGCCACCGAACACCGGGACCGCGCCGACGCCCAGCATCCCGCCGATGCCGCCCAGCACCCCGCCGCCGCCCGATCCTCCGGACGCGAAGGACACTTTCTGGCCGGTGAACAACTGCATCAGCATCCCCGCGACGCGGGAGGTGACGACATCCTTGATAGCGGTGAGTAGCGCCGTCTTCATCGAGTTGCCGATGGCGGACCAGATGGACTGCGACTTGGTGAGCAGCGCGTCGAAAACACCTTCGGCTTGCCGCTTGAATGTGTCAAAAAGTTGCCGATTATGGTCGCGCACCATAGCCGCCGTGCGGTTCGCGGCGTTCTGACGCGCAGCATCGACGGCGGCATCGGTGGCTTCCTGGTTCACCTGCCGGATCTCATCACGCTGCTGAGTGAGTTCCGCGATGCGAGCCTTGATTTCGTCAGCACGGTACCCGAGGCGGTTCATGTTCGCCTCTTCCTCCAGCGCCATCCGGGAGGTCTCGAGGTCAAACAGGCGCATCTTCACTTCGTGGACGCGCGCCAGGTAGTCAACCTCGATCTGTGCCTTCTGCTGCTCCACCCAGATCTTCTGCTTGAGCGTCTGGGCGTCAGCGGCCTCGACGACCCGCAACCGGGCATCCCTGTCGATGCCGGCGCGCTGTTCTTCGGCGCCCAGCATGCGCGCACTCTGGTCGAGGTTGCGCCGCGCAATGTCCTCGTTGTACTGGAGGCGGCGCTGATACGCTTCGGCCTCTAATTCCATGCGCCTGCGGGCGGCTTCTTCCTCGCCCTTCAGATACTCGGCCAACTGCTCGCGGTTGTCCTTCTGGAACTTCTCCTTGAATGCCGACCAACGGTTACCCAGTTCGTCGAGTACGTTCTGCCACGCCTGGCGGGTCAGGTTGATCGGCTGGGAGACGCCCTTGTCGTCCGTGAACGTGGTCCACTTCTCAATGCGGGTGTTCATCTCGGTGATCTCTCGGGCAAAGCCCGGTTGCCCCTTGGCACCGGCCTCGATCGCGGCCTGGCGAGACTCCCGCTCCACCTCTGCCTGCCGTTTCCGAATCTCAACCGCACGCTTCAGCGCATCGAGGTCCGGTTCGTTGCCGGTCTTGATGGTGATCTTCGGGCCGCCAAACTCGAACGGCTGCTCACCGGGCAGTAGCCGCTTGCCGGTCACCAGTTCCCGAATCTGGTCGTCGGTCATGCCCTGTTTGCGGAGAGCATCCACGTTGGTCTTGCCGCTAAACAGGTCCTCGCGGAGCGCCTGCTTCTGCATGTCGTCAAAGCGGGCCTGCAACTGCGCCTGGGTGTCCTTCCACTGCGAGTAGATCGCAAAGCCCGCGCCGACCACCCCGACCGCGAGCAGAGCGTACGGATTCAGGCTGGCCAGATTCAGCGCGGCGATGGACTTCGCTAGCGCCATGATCTTGTCGGCGAGCGCGTAGGAAGCAAGGACGCCGGCCACCCACAGCGCTACCTCTCCGAACTTCGTCAGCAGATCCGTATTCTCCTTGAGCCAGCCGACCAAGCCGCGCAGGTTGCCGACGAGTCCCTTGAGGTCATCCTGGAACTTGGCCCCGATGTCCTCCCGCAGGTTGTTGAATTCGCGCCGCAGTGCGCCGAGTTGGCCTTCCACCGTCTGCGAGGCGGCCGCATGGGCACCCTGGATCTTCGTCCCTTCCCGCATCACAGCGTTGTAGCGGAGTTGCTTCTCTTCGGTCTCAGTGAGCGAACGGCCCAGTTGAAGCTGGGCGATCTGGGCATCCTTCTGGAAGTCGACGAACAGCCCCAACGTGCGCAATCCACGCGATGCACCCGACTCAATGGCGAGGACAATGGCATCCATCGCCTCTCCCGCCGACACGTTTTGCACAGCCGCCGCGTCTTTGGCCAGCTTGGCCAGACCCTGGGCCTTGCCCAAATCCATGTCGGCAACGATCAGACGCTGAACGGCGTGCGCTGCCTCCGTGAACTCGAAGCCGATCTCTTCGATGGCCGCAACTTGCCTCGTCGCCGCCGCCGCACCCACGCCGTGCGCGGTGGCCAGCGCCTTGAGGGAAGCCTCGGCCTTGGCGTTCTCCGCTGCCATCATGACGGAGCCGACAGTGAATTCCTTCGCCCAAGCAATCGCACTCTGGATGGCGTCGGCGAACAGGTTTCCCGCTGTCGCTCCCTTCGCCATCGCCGCAGTCATCCCGTCAATCCCCTGCGCCGCGCCTTTGGCGCTCTTGGCCGCGGCGGACTCCATGCTCGACAGACTCGCGTTGACGCTCTTGATGGACGCATTGGCCCTGTTGGCATCAACTTCGACGACCAGTTCAAGCTTGTTATCGGCCATGCGGGTTCATCTGCTCACGGTCCAGCCGGTCTCGTTCCTCTTCCAGCACCACCAACGCCCGAAACTCATCCGCCCGAATATCATCGAGGCCGATCGGGATGCCCAGCTTCAAGGCGGTCCTGATATCGATGGCCTGTCGTAGCAGAAGTCCGGCCTCGGAAGACTGCGCCGCATCCAACTTGTCCTGCGGGCACCGGTCACAGCGTCCACCGTCATCGGGTGCGTCCGGACAGAGGCCGGGATCGCACAGTTCCTCGCGGCGAAGGGCCCAGTGAATCAGGAACCGCAGGGAGGGCTGCTCCGGCCACTCCCCGGATGTCAGTTTGGGTCGGCGGTCTCCTGGAACGCGGCGTCGAGGGCGTCAATCGCAGCTTTCACCGCCACGGCCTGGTGAATGACCGGGACCTCGCCCGCGTACCCTTCCGATGTCTGGGCCAGTCGCTTGTAGAGCGCTCCCGCCGGCGCCAGGTTGATGATCAACTCCTGGCGGTTGTAGGGAAGATCCAGCACCCGGGCGAAGCCGCGCCGGTATTCGAAGACGTCCTTCGCCGACGGCATCTTCAGGAGGTGCGTTACCGAACCGCCGAGCACGCGCAGGGTCACCCGAAATGCGTCGCCGGCCTGGACGACATCATCCACTTCGGCCTGGCTGAGCTGCTCGATGACGCGGCTGGCCTCAAAGGCGTCCACATCGGGCCCGTTCTCTTCGAGCACGCGGATCTTCGCCAGCAGCGCGGCGTCGGCATCCTCGGAGTTCGGGATGGTCGTTTCGGAGACGCCTCGTCCCAACTGCTTCACGATAACTTTGCGCTTCCGTTGGCGTTCGATCCATTCCTCGTCGCTGGGGAACCGGACGCGAACAGTTTTCAAGCCCGCGGGCGTGCGCAGTTGCAGCGCGACCGGGCGCGCGGCGTCAAACACAACAGGAGTCGTTTCCATCAGAGTCCTTTCTACTGGCAGATGCTATCGACGCCGCATTTCGCGACGGCGGAGATGATGCCGTTGGTGGAGTCGTACATCGGCAGACACTCGACGGCCACTGTGACGATGCCGTCCGTTTCACCCACCTCGGCGGTCGCGAAGGACACCTTCTCCCAAGTGATCTGCAGGGAGTTGTTCGCGTCGTAGGTGAGGGTGATAACCGCCGTGCCCGTCGTTTGGCTCTTGAGCTTCGTCAACTCAGTTGAGCCGTTCTCAAATCGAGCGGTGAAGCGCAGCGTGCCCTGCCGCTTGCCGAACTCGAGGCGGCCTCGGATTGCGCCGCTCGTGGCATCGCCGGGCGTCTGGAAGCCCGAACCGGGAAAGAACCCCGCATCCATGAGGATGTTGTTCTTCCAACTGGTTTCCAGCGAAACGATGTTCTTGTTCGAGACATAGTTGACGCCGTTGATTGCCAGCGCGAGCGAGGCAGACGGCAGCAGCTTTTCGAGCGTCGCAGCCGGGACTACGATGCCGGAAGGCTCGGTCAGCTTGCCCGAGCCAACGAATTCGATGTTGATCTTCGAGTTGGCGCGACCGGGCCCGCTGCCGATGGAGATGGTCCAGCCCTCAATGGCACATCCGACCGCCATGCGATCCAGGACAAGCCCCGCGCCAGGACGGATCTGCTCGACGAAGGAGAAGTACGGCAACTCGGCCGCATCACCATTGGCGGGGAACAGTGGTGTGCACGTGTAGGTGAAGTTGGGGTTGGTGCCCGCCTTCACCACCTTGCCGAGCGAGAACGCCATGGCCCATGCCGCGATCTCGGCACTCAGGTACTTCTCGATGCTGCTCCCTGCATCCCAGGACGTCTGGAAGGACTGCGTGGGGAATTCATGGCCCTTGCCGAATTCGTCGGCATCGTTCTCGGTGTTCAGCTTCGGGTTGGCCAGTGCGGCGTTCAGCTTGCGCAGTTGCCACATCTGCACCGCAGAGTTCGCCGTAGCGATGTCGGTCTGCTTCTGCTTGCCGAAGCAGATCAGAACTTCCTGCAACCTACTCGTCGACATCGGGCTTTACCTCCTCCTGCTTCGCCGGCGGATCGCACTGGCTCCATCCGGCTATGAGCATTGGCACCAGAATCTCTGGCGTCGCCTCCACTTCCTTCGGCTCACCCTGACCGTGGGGAGGCCGTAACCATACACGTGGTTCAGTCATCGCCAATCTCCGTGAAAGACATGTTCACCTCGAAATAGTCCAGTCCCTCCGCGTCCGTGGCGCGTTGGATCGACGGCACATCCATCGGGTAGCAGGAGGGGTGAACGGTAGCGTTGATCAACGGCACGCCAGCCGAGACCGGCACGCCCTTTGTAGTCAGCCGGAACAGCCGGTAATACGCAGTGGGAGGGTCGCCGTCGAAGGATTCCCGCGCGCGGAGAAACAGCGACGCCTGATGCTTCCATACGTCGCTCCCGCCGAAGTTGCTGGGTGCGGTGCCCTGCCAGGCCACCATGATGGACGGCGACGGCATCTGATGAATCGCCAACGCCAAGCTGGCCTTCTTCGGGTACTGGTCGTGGTAGGCATAGATCCGGTCTGGATCACCGCCCACCTCCATGACAAGCTCTGGCACGTCGCGCAGCAGCGCCACGAGGGAATCGATGAGAGTCGAAGGGTCAATCATTGCTGTTTGCCTCCGAGACCGCGCTCAAGCACCAGGCGCTTGACTGCCTCCGCCATCACGCGGCGTGCCGTCTCCACGACGGCGGCCTTGTTTCTGGGCGAGAATACCAACCACTGCTCGATCTTCTGATTGGCCCAGGCTTTGATCCGGTCCTTGCGCGACGTAAGGCCCGCCTTCGCTGTTTTCTCGCTGACCGTGCGCAGCGACAGGTTGCGCAGCATGTCGCCGGTGAAGATCAGGTTGCGCCGGTTGCCCTTGCCGAGCTTCGTCTTCTGGATGGCGTACCGTTTGGTGAGCGGCTTGGCCGGCTGGTCTTCCGGGCCCAGTGCGGCCTGCAACCGGTTCTTCACTGCCGCCACACCGACCGTGCCGACCTTGAACATCTGGTGCTGGCGGAAGTTCAGGTGGTCGAGCACCAATCGTTTCTTCTGCCAAATGCGAACGCTGGCCATGGGTAGCTACTGAATCCGAAGCGCCAGCTTCACACCGCCGCCGGCGTCGGCTTCGACTTCGAACACCTTGTAGGCGGCACCGGCAATCTCTACCTCATCACCGCGCTCGGGCGGCGAAGGCAGATCAGCCGCGCGAAGGAACAACAACGCGTAGGTGCCGGGTGCATTCTCCTCGAGGCGCACTCCCGTTTCGAGTATCCCGGTAAGGACGAAAGAGGCGCCCGCCGCAGGCCGGTATGTAACCTGGCGCCCGAAGCCGTCCAGGCAGGCCGCATTGAGCGCCCCCATCGCCGCGTTCCACGACATCGCCTACGCCTTGGTCGCCTTGACCAGCACTTCCGGCCGCAGGCAAATCGGCAGCGGATTCTGCTGAGTGTGGAGGTCCGTGCCGCGGCCGAACTTGCGCGGCTCCTGCTTGGCGTAAAGCGGCAGGCCCAGCGTGTTTGCGGTCTCATTGAAGTCCGCCGGCGCGAAGTACGTCCGGAAAGTGTTCGCCGTGCCGATGGGCAAGAAGTGCGCTTCGTCGTCAGCGACAAACTTGCGCACGTTCCCGGCGGCGTCGGTCGCCTGGCCGCGATATTCTTCGAAGGTCACGCCGCCGAAGGTGAAGCCGGTGCGGTTGTCGCTGAACAGCGCCAGGCCGTTCTGCCACCGCTGGTAGGCCTCCTTCACCTTAGCGTGGGTGGTGAGCGCGTCGAAGAAGCCAGCCGAGCACAGGCACAGGATGCCTGTCATGAACTCGCCCTTGAGATTGTCCTCGACGTGGCGTTTCACTTCGAGCACCTTCAGCAGCACCTCGGTGGTGTTGGTCGTCAGCGCGAAGTTCACCGTCTTTGGCGAGATACCAAACTCGCTGTAGAGGTCGTAGAGCGTGGAGCCATCGGCGTCGAGGATCACGCCCTTCAGCGCGCCCATGCGCAGGTGCTCCAGCGTGATGGCATGCTTGTTGCGCATGTTCTGGAGCTTCAGCGCCAGCAGGTTCGCCAGCGCGTCCGTGTCCGATTCTGACCCGAAGGCCCGAATGCCCTGGACCTCTTCGGGCAGCACGGTGTCGTCGTGCGGAATGTGCGGGATCACGAACGAGCGCACCTTGCGCTTGCCCTGCGTGCCCACGGTGCCCGGAGCGCCCACCGGCTGAGTCGGCAGCAGGTTCAGCACGCCGCTCATCTCTTCGATGATGATGGTGCGCGTCCGGACGCCCGTGGGCGGCATGAGGTTCAACTGCTCCATGCGCCCGTAGGTGTTGGGGATCTTGTTGATGGCCGCCGTGAGAGCGACCATATTGAATGCATCGGTTGCGAATGGATTGAGGATCGGCATGGGGTTACGCTCCTTCCCGGACGAGAATGCCCAGGGTCTTCAGTTGGGCGATCGCGACGGCCTTCTGCGGCGCGGTGGCTCCGGACTTCCACACCAGCGCGGGCTGCGACACGATGGCCTCGCGCGCGATGATCACGGTCTGCTTGGCAGCCGCGCTGGCGTCGACCGCCTCCACCAGGACACCGGCGGCGAACTGGAGGCCGTCGCTGGCGGCGGGATTGAACTCGCCGATTTCGCTCGCGACGGAAACGGCAATCGTGAACTTGTCTCCGACCTCGAAGTCGGTGCTGCCGTCTGCCAGCGTGCAATTGATGTGGTTGCCGGCATAGGCGACCGCGACAGTCAAATCGGGGAGCGGCAAGCCTCGCGGGTCCACCACGGTGAAGACTCCGGCGTTGGTGACCTTCGTTTTGCACGTCAGCACGTAGCTGCCGAGCAACGCGGAAGGACCGAGCGTCACCGTGCCCATCACTCCGTTGCCGGTGTTGGCGCCGGGCGTCACCGTCACGGCGGGAGCCTTCCGCCCCACGACAGCGCCGAGCGCCAGGTTGCCCGCGGTCAACGTCACCTCGTCGCGGGAGAAGAGATTCGGGGCTTCGTACTTGAGGACATCCCCCAGGTAATTACTTTCGGTTTGAACCGGCATGGGTTACTTCCCTCCTTTCGGGCCAGTCGCCAGCGCCGCGCAGGCTTTGACGACCGGGTTGTCATCGAGGTTCTGCTTCGCCGCTGTGCCGGCCTCGGGCAGGACGTGGGACCGGATCTCGTCCTGATCGGACTCGGCCCGCTGGGTGAGTAGCTCCTTGCGGACGTCGGCCACGGCGAGGTGGCGGGCGATGAAGTCGCCAGCGAGCGCGGGCCGGCCAGCGATGTTGCACAGCACAACGATCTCGGCAGCCTCGGCGTAGCCCTGCTCGCGGGCTTGGGCCTCGATTGCAGCGAGATCGGGAACGGGCGGACTCGTTGCCGCCTGGATGGTTTCGGACACAGTAGTGCCTCCTTTTGTGAACTTGGTTTGCGACGGGTTGCGTTCAGACAGAGCCGCCGTCATTTCGGCGAGAGCGTCACGGAAGGTGCCAATACGGTCGGCAAAGCCACGCGCAACGCTGTCTTCGCCGTAGAGAATGCCCGCCTCGGTGCCGCGGACGGCGGTGGCGCCGATGCTCCGGCGGCGGGCGACCGCACCGACAAACATGCCGTAGAGCCGATCGACTTCAGAGACCAGCACGTCGCGGGCGCCTTCCGAGAGTGGCTCGTGCGGGTTGAAGTCGTTCTTGCGGTCGCCCGCAAAGATCGTCGTGTACTTTAGGCCGTTGTCCGCGTCCCATCCGCTCTGGTCGAGATGCATCGCGATGATGCCCACCGAGCCGACGCCGCCGGTGCGCGTCACCCAGATGCGATCGGTTGCCGACGCCAGCAGATACCCGGCACTGAGGGCCCAGTCGTCCACCGATGCCCAGACCGGCTTGATCCGTGCGGCCTCCTCGATTAGGGCCGTCACATCCCATGCGCCATTGGCCTCACCGCCGTAGCTGTCGAAGCGCAGCAGTATGCCCTTGACCTGCGGGTCCGTCGCTGCATCGAGAATCTCGTTACCCAGCTGCTCATACGAAGTCAGCCCGGATTGCGCATCCATGCCAGAGGCGCGATTCACCAGGCTGCCCGCGATCTCGATCACCGCCACACCCGCATCGGTAATGGCGTATGGCTTCCGTGACCGCTGCTCGGACAGAAGCGCCGCCTCCACGGCAGGCGGCTCCACGCCCAGGCGCGGCGCGAGCACAGCGAGAATCGCCGCCAGTTTCTTCGAGTCGATCATCAGCGGCGTGTTGAACACGCGCGAGGCGATATGTGAAAGATTCGTCATTGGATTTCCGTTGCAGGTTCCTTCTCTGCCACCCGTTGCCCATTGCCGGTGGTCTTTCGCGGATCGGAGTCGAACGTCAACCCTAGTGAATCGGAGCGCGCATTGTCGGCGGCGACTTGCCGGTCGACGTCTTCCTCGTCGTAGCCCATCTCGTTGATGACGGCGCTGCGCGGCTTGAAGCCCGCCCGCACGGCGACGACCTCGGCGTTCATGTCCTTCAACGGATCAACCCAGTCCCAGGACGGTGGCCGCCATTCGACGTCGAGATACTGGTTGCGATTCTTCGCAAAGTCGAACGGGTCAATCTCACCGGCAACTACCGCCGCTTCGATCCACGCGTGCCACACGGGGCGGCAGAACTGAAACACCATCACCTGGTGCTGGAACTGTTCGCAGCGGCGCCGGAACTCGAGCAGGCCCGCGCGGATCGACGAGTAGTTGACGCGCTCCAGGTCCCCGGTGAGCTGCTCGTAGGTGATCCCCAGGCCCGCGGCGATCGCGCGCAACTGCACCCGCATGAACTCCGTGTACATGCCACCCACATCGCCAGGCTCGGTAAACTTCACGTCCTCGCCGGGCAGGAGCTTCACCATCGACCCCGGCTCGATCCCGGCCAGTGGCACGCCGCTCGCATCGGTCTCACCCTCGCCGGGCTTACTCCCGATCACCGGATCCTCCGGGTTGTTCTCGGTGATGAACGCCGCGAACATGGCCGCCAGCTTCTTGCGGACCAGTTCCGCGTCGTCGTACTGATCCAGTTCGTGCAGCTTCACCAGCACCTGCGTGAGCCACGGCTGGCCACGGTGCTGCCCAGGGCGGAGCGGCTTGTAGATGTGCAACACCGAGTCCGCCGTGACGCGCGTCGTCTCGCCGGCGTTGAAGAACAACAGCCTCTCGCCCGGGTGCTCACGATAGAGGTGATACGCGACGCGGCGGGCCAGTTTGTCGAACTCGATTCCGGCGCGGATGACGTTTCCGCCCGGCAAGTTCTCGTCCTTCGAAGTCGGCAGGTGCTCAGCTTCGAGCAATTGGAGTTGAAGCGGAACCGTCAACCCATCCTCGGGCCGGCGCTCGCGGATGCGTACCAGACACTCGCCACCCTCGATCGTGGACCGGCACACGAGCGATTGCAGTCCGTAGAAGTCCGTCAGCCCGGCAGCGTCAGCCTCGTCGGTCCACCGCAGCCAGAGTTCCTGAAGGCTCCGCTTCACCGCCGCATCAGGGTGCCTGGATTGCGGCTTGATGCCCGTGCCGACCGAGTTGCCGACGAAGCTCTCGATGGCGTTACTTGCCCACGCGTTCCGGCGGACCATGTCGCGCGAACGGGAGCGCAGCGCATCCCCGCCGCCGGTGACGAGGGCATTGATCCCGTCGCTCGAAGGGTTCCATCCCTGCGTGCGGCGCGTGCTGGCGGCTGCCTCGTAACCCGCGATGGCGCGAAGAGGCGCTACGAACGCCGCGTGCGCGAGATTCCGCCAGTACCCCATCAGAAGCCCTTCCCGGTGTGTACCCGGATGACGCGGGAGCGCGGCGCGGCCGAGTCCGCCGAGGCCCTGGCCTTGGCGATCTCCGCATCCACCTGTTGCAGAGCCGTCCGGATCTGCTCCGGGCTACGGTGCCGCAGGGACCGGTCGCCGAACGAAACGGAATCTGGTGCGCTCAGCGCGGCCAGCAGCGCCTCCCGTTGCGCCTCGAGTTCCTGTAGTGTCATCGCTTCATCCAGTTCGAACTGACTGTGACGCGTCGTTGGGTGCGCGCTGACGACGCGGTGACGGGCTCGGGCTGCGCTGCCGTCGCGGGCAGCAGGCCCTCGAGTTCCCGCCAGTGGCGCTCGGCGAAGCGGTCGATGCCGTAGATCGAAGCCGCCGCGCGGGCGTATACTCTCGCGTCGAGTGCCTCATTCCTCGTGTTAGCGCCCAGCACCCAGTGCCCCTTCACGAAACTCTCCGATGTGAGCTGCCGGAAGTACTCTTCCTCGTAGCGCGGGAAGTGGCAGTAGCCCGCCGGGAAGGCTTCGCCGCTTTCTTCCGTCGGCGGCGCTAGGCGTAACCGGCTGTAGAGTTCCGACTTCGCCACCGGCGTGCCGAGCGTCCACAGGCGTGTGCCGCGTCGCTTGCTCGCGTCCACCGGCGAGGCGCCCAGGATGAGCCGGTCCATGCGCGCCGTACCCTTCACTGCGACCGCCGTCTTCGGATTTGCTGCCCGCGCTCCGGCCGGACCCCAGGACGCCTGCGGATGCCCGCGCACCCAGTCGTACGTGATGCGCGGGTTGAAGCCGGAGTCCACGCACAGCACCCGGATCGGCAGCCGCAGGCCGCTTGCGTGCGGGAATTCTTCGTCCAGCACCGCGTCGAGTTGCCGCCATACATCTGCCCGCGCCGTGTCGCCAGTCAGCACTCGGTAGTCGACCGACCACGATTCCTTGCCGCGGCCCCACGCCACTACCTCCACCTCAATGCGATTCGGGTGGACGTCGGCGCCCGCCGTGAGGAACAAGCCGCCCTGCGACACAGTGCCCACCGAGTAGTCTTCGCGGCGATCGTAGAGCGGCTGCCAATCGGGCGCGTCGCCGCGCTCCTGCCACGATTCGCCCAGCACCAGGTTGACGAACGACTTCAGCCGCTCGACATCCTTCTGGGCTTTCTCCCAGTCATCGGCGGCGCGCTCCCACGCGTACCAGCCCACGGGGCTATAGAGGCTCGACAGGTGATAGCCGCGCGTGCGGCCATCGCCTTCCGCCTCGGGCCGCCACTCGCCGCGCGCGAGCATCGCGTTCTTCTGGTGATTGAAGAAGGCCTGCTCACACGCGATGCAGTGATAGGCGGCTTTTTGCGGTTCGCCCTTGGGCCAACGGAGCCGCTCGAACTTCAACACCTGGAACTCGCCGCAGTGCGGGCACGGCACCCAGTAACGCCGCTGGTCGCTTTCGGCGAAAGCCGCCTCGATCCGGCTCAGCCCGGTGACGAGCGGCGTCGATACCATGAAGACCTTGCGCCGCGAGAAGGTGCGCGTGCGCGCGAAGGCCAGGTTGATCGGGTCGCCCTCACCGTCGACGTCGCCCGGGTAGGCGTCGATCTCATCCAGAAACAGGTAGCGTACCGCCATCGAGCGCAGTCCCACGGCGCTGTTGGCCCCCGTCATCACCAGCACGCCGCCGGGGAACTGCTTCGACAGAACGGTGTTGCCGGAGTCGCGGGAACGCGGGCTCTTTACCAGCTCGCGCAACACCTGGCTCTCTTCGATCAGTGGGTCAATGCGCTGCTTCGAGTTGCGCCGGGCCAGTTCGACGGTGGGCTGCACGACCATCATCGGCCCGGGCGACTTGTGGATCACGTAGCCGACCCAGTTGTTCCCGCACTCGGTTCCACCGATTTGACTGCCCTTCATGAACACCACGCGTTCCACGGGCGAGGATGGCGACAGGCCGTCCATGATCTCGCGCAGGTACGGCGTTCGCTCCGTGCGCCAAGGCCCCGGTTCGGCCGCCGCTTTCCCGGAGAGCCGCCGGTATCGGTCAGCCCACTCCGAGATCGTCAGCAGCGGGTCGGGCCTCAGGCCCGCGCGGAATGCCTCGTCGTAAACCTCAGTCGGTGTTTGCGCCTGCAAGTTCATCGAGCGCCTTCCGGATCTCCCCAGTCAGAATCACGTGTACTTTGTCGGCGTCAGCCTCCGCGGCGAGCGTCGCCGCGAGCCGGTCCGGGATGTTCAGCAGGTTGTCGCGCACCGTGCGCGCCTTGGTGAACGCCGCCACTTGCACCTCGTCGCGGCTGATCAGCTTCGCCGTTTTCTCTTCGAACTCAATCTTGGCCAGCCGCGCCAGGTAGTTCTCGCGGATGGCCCGCGCGCGAAAGTAATCGAGTCCGCCGGTTGGTTCCGCCCGGACAGGATCCGGGATGGCCGCAACCGGCGTTTCCTTCTGAGCGCGGCGCTGCCCCGGCCGCGTCTTCGCATTCCATTCGGCATCGGCGCGCTCGCTGTCGATCAGGCCGTCGGCGTTGGTGGCAATCCGGCCGGAACGGATCGCCTTTTGCACAGCGGCGTGGCTTACGCCGCGGTGTTTGGCGTAAGCGCGCAGGCTCAGGAGAGGCATCGAACTTTCTCGCGATTCACTCGCGGATTCCGCTTGCTTCTAATCGCCACCGAAGTGATGAATGGGTTCGCGATGAAGAACACCAAACAAAGCGCCGCCGCCTGCTACGCCGAGCGGTTTGCCGACGCCCAGGATCTGCTGAAACGCATCGGCGCCCGCCTCGATCAGCACCGCAAGAGCCAGTCGCAGGAGCCCGCCAACTGGGGGTACGCTGGCGACCTCGGCCGCATCACAGAACAGCTCGCCTACGTCCTGGCCGACCTGGGCGACCGCAGCGCGGTCGACGCCAAAGGGCTGGAGTACTGACGCCATGACACGCGACGAACTGATCGCCTGGGCCACGCGGAACGGCTGGAAACTCGACCGCTGGGGCCACCTCAAGAAAGAGTTCGACAACGGTACGCACCGGCTGAAGTTGAGTCGCATCGCCGCCCGGCACGAGATCGCGACGCCTTTCGGCTTCGCGAGACTTGCCAGCGGTTACTACAAACACTTGCACATCACCGCCGACGACCAACTCGCCGGCATGACCCGATAGAAAGGAACCTGATCATGTCCACTTTTGCCATCGACACCGACAACAACATCACGGCGTTCGCCGAATACGAAGATGCGCTGAACCACCGCATCGGCAGCACCGAGGGGACCTTCGCCACCCAGAAGGAACTCTCCAAACTCTCCGCCGACTGGCCCATCACGCGGTTCGTCGACGTCTGGAATACCTTTGCCGGCGTGGTCCCCTTCGACGCGCTCAAGCCGGTCAAGAAGTTCACGGACCGCAAGACGGCGGTCGCCCGAATCTGGAAGGCGGTCCAGGCCCTGACGCCTGCCCCCGCGCGCCACGCCGCCCCCGCCGCGCCGAAGAAGGCCAGGGCGGCCAAGGAGTCCACCGCCAAGGACGCGGCACCCAAAGGGGCGCGTGAGGGTAGCAAGAAGGCAATCGTGCTCGACATGCTCCGCCGCCCCGAGGGCGCCACACTCGCCGACATCCAGTCCGCAACCGGTTGGCAGGCCCACAGCGTGCGCGGCTTCATCTCCGGGGCCCTGGGTAAGAAGATGGGCCTCACCGTCGAGTCTTTCAAGACGCCTGAAGGCGCCCGAGGTTACCGCACCGCTGCGAAGTAACTGCACCGAGTCGCTCACCGCCGCCGGCCTCAACCACCGGCGGCGTTCTTGTTCCTCACATCTTCCACCAAGGCGCTGAGCCGTTCCTCGGTCAGCGCCTCCTTCAACTGACACTCCGACCGACGCATGTACGTGCCGTTGATTTTTAAGAAAAGCCGATGTTCCATTTCTGCGATCTCCCTGCGCACTTCGGCCAACAGCGCCCGGTTTTGAAGGCTAACGTACGTGGCGATCAGTCCCGAGACCAATCCGATGCCGGGGATGAGAAGTTGAAGAATGTTCTTTTCCATGGCAACGCCTCAAGGATGCGAAGCTCGGCAGACCAGTCCGACAGCGCCAGGCACAACCCTTGCACGTCTGGGTGTCCCGCGCGCAGCAGCGCCTCGACGGCCGCAAGCTCCCGGCGGCAACGTTCGATTCATGTGGCCACCTGCAATCGCTCCGCGGCGACCTCGGAGAACTTCCGGCCGTCCGATTCGAGAACCACCGGCTTGCCACTGAATTCCTGGAAGCGCCGGACAGTGACGTCACAGTACTTCGGCTCCAGTTCAATCAGGCGCGCCTGGCGGCCCGTTTTCTCGCAGGCAATCAGCGTGGAGCCGGACCCGCCGAACGGATCGAGCACGGTGTCGCGGCTCTTGCTCGAGTTCCGCACCGCCCGCTCAACCAGCTCCACCGGCTTCATCGTCGGGTGCAGGTCATTGACGACAGGCTTTTTCACGAACCACACGTCGCCCTGGTCGCGGGCGCCGCACCAGAAGTGATCCGTCCCTTCCTTCCAGCCGTACAAGATCGGCTCATACTGCCGCTGGTAATCGGAGCGCCCCATGGTGAAGGTGTTCTTCGCCCAGATCACGAACGTGGACCAATGCCCGCCCGCCTCGCGGAACGTCTGCTGGAGTGTGTGCAGCTCCGAAGACGACATGCAGATGTAGACGGCGCCCTTGGTAACGGCCAGAATGTTGGTGCAGGCATCCCGCAGGAACTGCGCGAACTCCGCGCCCAGATTGTCGTTGGCGATTTTGCGATGCGACTTCCCGCGCAGCTTATCTTTCATCGTGGCGCCGTAGTTCACGTTGTACGGCGGGTCGCAGAAGACCATGTCGGCCAGGCCGCCGGCGAGCACGCGCTCCACCGCTTCCATCTGGGTGGCGTCGCCGCACAGCAGCCGGTGATTGCCGAGGATCCAAACGTCCCCGGGGACCGTGACCGCAGTCTCCGGCGCCTCCGGGACCGCATCATCGTCGGTGTTGCCGGTGGCCGCTTCCTCGGGCTCCTGGAGAAGAAGGTCGATCTCTTCGTCGGTGAAGCCCAGCAGGTCGAGATCGAACTCGCCTTCCCTCAGCGACTCCAACTCGACGCGCAGCATCTCCTCATCCCAGCCCGCGTTGAGGGCTAGGCGGTTGTCCGCGATCACCAGGGCGCGCCGCTGCGTCTCGCTGAGATGATCCAGAACAATGACGGGAACCTCGGTCAGGCCGAGTTTGCGGGCGGCCAGCAGGCGGGCGTGGCCGGCGATGATGATCCCGTCAGCGCCGGCGAGGATCGGGTTGGCCCAGCCAAACTCGGCGATGGACGCCGCGATCTGGGCCACCTGCTCGTCACTATGCGTGCGCGCGTTCCTGGCGAAGGGAATCAACTTCTCGACCGGCCAACGCACTACCTGGAGATCCGTCATGGTTTGACTGGCGGGGACGATTTCTGAAACAACCCGAGCTCGTTGTTCATGTCGACAATCGTGCCGATGACGGGAACGACGATCGCGGCGAGCTTCTCGAAGGAGAACTCGCGAGCCAGGTCGTCCGCGCCATCGTAGACCTGCTTCAGCATGGTCAGGACTAGGTCGAGCTTTCGGCGGCCCTGCCCAGGGAGCGGGACCGCTTCCTCGACGGCGCGGACAAGCGGCAAGATGAGCGGGAGAAGGCGAAGGACGGCGAATAGGATCTTCATGAGTTACCTCGCAAGGGACCGGGGCGGACGCGGAGCCCGCCCCGACTCAGGATGCTCAGGCCTTCTTCGTCAGCGCGTCGGCCACGGCGGCCGCGACCACCGCGCCGATGGCCTTCAGCGACACGTCGTCGATGGACACCGCACGCGCCGTCAGCGTGTCGCCGGCGCCCTGCTGCACCGGATTCCACTGGCCGTCGATGGCGATGTCGCTGTGACGCACGGCCTGCTTGGCGACCATGTTGGCCGTCTCCACCGAGTTCTGGAGGGCCTGGTTGGCGATCACCTGGCGCTGGTTGTCGAACTGCTGCGCGTCGGAGACCAGCTTGTCCACGATGGAGCGGTTGCGCTTGATCGACTCCAGCGACTCCTGCTGGTACTCGTCGTACGTCCGCTTGATGTTGGCGAACAGGACATTGCCGTAACCGGCATTGACCTGGCTCTGGTTCTTGAAGAACTCGTCCGTCCCGGTCTCGAACTCGCGTTCGGCCTGGTTGGGCGTGGCTACTTCGGGCATTGTTGTTTTCTCCTTCGAAGGGATTGAACTGCTACACTGTCTGCGCCACGGTCTGTCGCGTCTTTCGCTGCGGACCGTAGCAGGGCATTCCATTGGGCTTGCGCCGGATGGATTTCGAATCGGCGGCGCGCAGATCCGCCGCCGCATCCGCGGGCACTTCACGCGCGCGGGCGACTTCGGTGAACGTCTCGCCGGTTGCTGCCAGCGTCGGCGTCACACCGAAGGCGTCCATCGCGCGCCGCAGGATCACGTCACAGTAGCTTGGGCTGATCTCGCTGCCGAATCCGGCTCTATCGAGCGCGCCCGCCGCCACCAGCGTGGTTCCGCTCCCCAGGAACGGATCGAAGATCACATCGCCTGGATCTGAAAACGCCTTGATAAAGAACTCGGGGACCGCTCTCGGAAATGGCGCCGAATGCGATCCCTGACTTGATTCCGTCTTCGCCTCAATGACATTCGATGGCCGGGCGATCCCGGCATGGCGGCCGTCTTCATCACGGCTGTCGGCTTTGCCCGCAGCGTCGCCGCGCGCGCCGGTACCGAGCAGGCCGCTGCCGGAAGTCGACTTCGGATTGTCGGGCGAGTAATCAAAACAGTCTTCTGACCGGTGCCCCACGGCAAACGGATGAAACTTGATAGCGTCCGCGAGGCTGAAGTGCGCGATGGGCTCCCAGGCGTTCTTGAAGCGGTTGTTCCATCCGCCGGGCACGCCGTTGTCGGTCTTGCGCCAGCAGAACTCATCCACAAACCGCCAACCCCACTCGCGCACGTGGGCAATGAAGAGATCCTTCACGTATAGGTGCCGCTGCCCATCCTCGGCATGCTCCTTGATGTTCAAGAAGTAAGATCCGTTGGCCGCCAGCACCGAGGCGATGCCCACCGCCAAGTCGCGGTACCACTCCACGTAATCCTCGGGCGCAACCGGGCGGAATCCGCTTGCCGGGTCGTACTCGCGCCGCGTGGCGTAGGGCGGCGACGTCACTACGACGTTGGCCCTCCGGCCATCGAACAACTTCGCCACGGCCGAGGCATCCCGGCAGTCACCACAGATAAGCCGGTGCGGTCCAACGAGCCACAAGTCGCCCGGTTGCGTTACTGCCTTGGCGGGCAGCAGCGGGACTTCCTCATCCGCTGCGGTCGCGGGCGCCTCTTCTGGATCGGCCATCAGGTCAGCAAGTTCGTGCTCGCTGAACCCGATCAACCTGAGGTCAAAGCCGTCGCCTTCGAGCGCCGCCAATTCGGCGGCCAGGACCTCGTCGTCCCACCCCGCGCTGAGCGCCAGGCGGTTGTCGGCCAACACGTATGCGCGCCGTTGCGTCTCGCTGAGATGATCGAGCACGATCACCGGCACCTCAGCCAGGCCGAGCTTGCGCGCCGCCAGCAGCCGCCCGTGCCCGGCAACGATGCCGTCCCTGGAATCGACCAGGATCGGATTCACGAATCCGAACTCCGCGATTGAGGCCGCGATCTGGGCAACTTGCTCCGCCGAATGCGTTCTCGCGTTCCGTGCGTACGGCACCAGCCGCTCCACCGGCCACAGCTCGATGCGCCGCGCCATGGCCGGCGTCACTCGCTCAGCTATTGAAGCTCGGGACCCAGATCCAGTAGGCAACGATCAAACCCTCGCCAGCGCTGTTGGCATCCACGTAGTAGTCCGACGGCCGCAACTCGCCGGCGGCGGACTCGATCACCAGTTCGTCGGCCACACCGCCGCCGGCGCCCGTGGGCCAAAATTCCTTCACGACGCCGGCCCCGGTCGCTTTGTTCATCCCCTGCACGCCTAGGAACACCCGTCCCGTCTCGCCGATGGAAACGGCGAAGCGGATCCGGTGGGCCCGGATCGTGGTGTCGGAGGTCACCCGGACGGATGTTCCCGGTGCGGGGACCGCGATCTTCCCAAGCGATCGCGGTTGGAGGGAGGGAGAATCAGCCATTGCAGTGCTCCGTGATCAAACGTGGGTGGCAACCGGCAACCTGGCAACCTTTTCCAGCCCGTGACGCAAGCGAAATCGTGCCACCAGTCCACCCGCCGCCGTCATGCCCAGGAGGGACCCAGGATTGCTACGCATCTGGTGCTTTGCACCAGATAGGCGGCCTCGTCCCGAACTAGATCATTGGCGTCGCCCGTCGCCCCGCAAGCTCGGCATCGGAATCGCTCGCCGGCATCGTGGTAGCCAGTCTGCGGGCAGACGCCGAAGTCAAACTCGTGAACCTCGACGTCGTTGCTCAAGCATTCGGGGCACATGTCTTTTTACCGGCCAATTTTGCCGGGGGTGTCGCAACGAGACGGCCGTCTTCGCGCGTCGCGCATACCGACGGTCCTTGCTGGAATGATCACCTCGACGAACTCATCGCAGGGGATTCCGTCTTTCACCAGCACGTGGACCACGGACTTCTGCCGGGGGATGCGAATCCTGGCCGGGAAACCATGGCTGGTGGGAAGCTTGATCGGCATACCGCAATCACAGCCCTTGCGTCGCCCGGAAGGTGCGTCTGCCGGCGCCCTTCCTCTTGCCGATACCCAAGAGCACGCCCGGCAAGATCATGGGTAGGTTCGCCAGTTCAGCAAGTGTTGCCATGCCGGTGTGCGCCGCCCGCTCGTACCCGAAGCGCGTCTGATCCACGGACTTCTGTGCGGAGCTGTGCCGATGGTCCGACTGAACAAACCGGATCGAAACTCCGGTCTCTACCCACTCCGCTCGTCCCTGCGCCACAAACCGCTTGGCGCGATTCGTCGAAGTGAATCCACACCCGGACACCGGGTTCTCGATTCGGATGTTTTTGCGCATAGTTCTCGTGTGATGCCCAGATGGGAGTGCGGGTATGCCCGCAAAGGAAAGCGGAAGGCGCGGCCGCATTTCGCGGCCAAGGCTCCATCGAGCGGGAGGGAGTCTGACGAGAGTCCCGTCGCTCGGCTCGATTCTATTTTGAGGGAACGTGAATTCAGGAACAAGACCCGCAATGACTTTCCGTAAGCGCCGCGTTCTGAATGCGTTGCATGCAATCTGAGACGTTCACGCATACGATTGGCCGGAAAAAGTTTGAAACAAGTTCGCAGGTTTTGTTTGGAGAGTCGGCAAACTGGACGTGCCGTCCGTCGGTGAGGAGGAACACCTGGCGGTGACAGTCGATGTCCGCGACCCGTTGCTCGACCAACAACTGGCGCAGCTCACGCGCCACTCGTTGCAGTCGCTGGAAAGACAGACCGCGACGGCGCAGTTCCGCGAACACGACGACAAAGATCGCCTGGGTGGCATCGTAGGCCCGAGCCCTGCCACGCCGGGAAGCGACCGCCACCCTCTTCTCCTCCCAGATCTGAAGTTGCCGCAGGCTCACCTCAGCGATCCGGGCTACCTCGGCGGTCTTGAATGCAACGTCCTGTGCCCGTATCACAATCCCTCCCTTGCCAACAGAGCTTTGACTTCGTCAACACTGAGGACTACGCCGGCGATCGCGCCCGCCCGCCGCCACTCTTCGAGCCGCTTCACCTGCAACAGCGTCGGTTTCTCACCCGGCCGCTTCACCTCGAGTTGGAGACTCCGGCCGCGGAGACACGCATCGATGTCGGGATCACCTGCCACGCCCATGCCGCCGCCCCAGCGCTTGCGCGCCAGACAACCCGGCAGGCCGTTGAGGTACGCCAGGATCGCCTTCACAATCGCCCTTTCGGTCATGCCCGCCGCCTCCTGGCTGGCTGCCGCTCAGCCGCCTCTGCCGGTTGCTTCAACCGCTCTCGCCGGTACTCCTCGAAAATCCTGGCGACCTGCCGGCGCCGCCACTCTTCGGGGCTGATCCATTCCAGGCCCTCGTCGTTGATCACCAGCGGCATCGGGTCCATACGAAGCACCTTCATCGCCCCGCGAATCTCATCCAGGTCCGCGCCGAGCGGATAGGCTACGGCAAGGTGGCCCAGCGGCAAGCGGATGCAGCGCATGCCCGGACGGTTCATCACGGCCTGCGCTTTCCGCACTTCTGTCAACTCCTGCTTGTGTTCGTGGACGAGATCCTTCAGTTCCTGCGACGCACCCTTGTCGATGCGCAATTTGCCCTCGGCGTCCAGCCAGACCGAGACGCTCGCTTCCATGAGCCGGTCCAGGACAGCTTCAATATCCACAGCCAACCTCCCCATGACGGATCAATGCCGGATGACGGGTTATGACGGGTTTTCGCATTTAGCTCTCAGGTGTGTGTGCGCGCGCGCGCCATGTGTGCAAAATGGGAAAATCCGTCATAACCCGTCATCCGTCATATGGGTTTACTGAATCTAAAGGGCTTAATCGATAGGGCATGACGGGTTGTGCTCAAACCTCCTCGCCGTCATCGTCGCGATCAAAGCGCGATTGCCTCGGCGTCGTTTGGGCCGCCTTCGGCGAATCGTAGTGGTCTTCGGTGCGCAATCCGAGGCCGGAATAGAGCGCGCCTTTCATGGTTTTCGATTTGGCGAAGCCCCGTTCGCTCATCAGAGAGGCGAAGGTTTTGTGGCTGGCCGGCGTCTCCCCATGCTCCTCGGCCCAGGTTTTGTATTCGCGGTAAAGGGCCAGCGAAAGCACCCGCGCATTGGCGACGCGCACGCACTTTTCTTCCAGGAACATCGAGAACGTATCCTGTTCCGACTCGTACTCCCGCGTCGCGTTGATTACCTCGTCCGGCACGCCCAGCCCGTCGCGCTGCCATTCCAGGCACCCTTCGATGGCCCAGTTCAAGATGCCCGGTAGTTCCGCCTGAAACATCGCCATAACCTCGTGGCGCTTCCTCTGGTGATCTTTGGGGATGGTGTAGTCGAAAGGAACGAGCTTCAGCCGGCGCCAGATGGCCGCGTCGCCGCGAATGGTGGGCTTATGGTTCGTCGCGAACCAGATCTTGAACGTGGGCATAAACTCGAAGAACTCGCCGTGCAGGAAACGCGCCGCCATCCGGTCGCCGCCCGTCATTTCCTTGATCAGTGATTCGGCGAGCCGCACTCCGCGGTCGTTCTCGGCGGCCCACACGAACCGCGCGCCGCGGAGACGGGCAATGTCGTTCGGAATGCTGCCCTCACGCTTTTTGAGGAACGTCTCCACCGGCGTTCGCCGGGCGTAATTCCCCAGGAGCATTTCCATGACTTCCACCATGGTGGATTTGCCGTTATCGCCACCGGGTCCGTAGAGAATGAACATCGCCTTGTCGCTCGTTATTCCAGTCAGACTCGAACCCAGAGCGCGCTTCAGGAAATCGACCAGGCTCTGCCGGCCGAGCATGATCATGTTCAGGAATTCCAGCCAGTTCGGGCATCGCGCCGCAGGGTCGTAGGCGACGGGCGCGAGCTTGGTGATCATGTCCTTCTGGTCGTGGGACCGGAGTCTACCCGTTCGCAGATCGAGGGTGCCGTTCTTGACGGCGCACAGCCATTGGTCGTTGTCGAAATCATCAGGATGCCGCGCCACGGTGCGATCCGACTTCGCCAGCGTGACCATCGCGTGAATAGACCGGTGCGATTCCGACTTGATCAGGTGGCTGAGGAACGCTTTCCGCTCGTCTTCGTCCTTGATCTTCTTGGCGAGCGCATACAGGCTGCGGATCAGGTCGGTGGCGCGGGCAAAGACCTCGAGCCGTTCATCCTCGGCCCATCGCATTGCATCCCAGTGAAACCATCTGCCCCATGCCTCGCAGTAGAGAACTGCGCCGCGATACCGGGCGACGAACCTCCGCGCATTACCCAGGTCCGTGTATTTTTCGATTTTCGTTGCGGCGGCTTCGGCGGACTCTGGCGGTTTGGGTGGCGGCGGATCATCGCCGGACGCGGGTTCGGCGTCGGGTGCGGCTTCAACCCCTTCGATCCTGCCGATCGCGATGGGCGAGTTGATATTGCCGCGAAAAAGGCACTCCCCGCAGAAGCGACCGCCATTGAGGTCCGACTGCACGTAGGCGCATGTCACCGGCGCCACCTTGTCGCTGGACGCCTGTTTCAGTTTTCGCTGCGTTTCCCGCCGGGAGTACTTCGGGTAGGCCTGGCTCAGGTCGTGCGCCCAGTGCTCGGCATCCTGGCATCTGGCCACGACCGTCAACATCCGATACCATTCCGGCTCGGCCAGGCCGGCAGCGTCGTTGCGGCAATGGCGCATCCAGACGCAGCCATCGAGGATCGGAGGTAGCTTGGCTGGGGTCAGATCCAACGGTGGCGGCGTTTCCCGCACCCCGTCGCCCGGAGCCTCGACGCCGCCGAGGAGATCTTCGAAGTCACCGAGGTTGTAGGCGCGATCAAAGTATTCGGCGGTGACCATCCGGACATCGCCATCGACTTTGTGGTTGAAGGTGCCTGGCACGCGCAACACGCGGCACAGATCCGCGGTCGAATCCATCGTCCAGCCCCGCACGTTGGCGCGCAGCCTGAGGTTCAACTGGAATCGCGATGAGAGCGACTTCAACTGCTTGCGTTCGTCCTCGCTCTCAATCTGGTAGGGTTCGCGGAAAAGCCAATAGGGCTGGAGGCCGAACCCGCTGTGTACTACGAGGCTCGGCTCCAGGCCCGCGGTGTCGATGAGACTTCGAGCATCCTGCTCGGTTGGCGGCAGGGCCTCTGCCTTGTGCGCGGCACCCGCGACATCGACGTCGGCCCAAAGGCCGGGAATGACGGAAACGCCCGCCTCCGCCCCCCGGCTGGTGTTGGCGGGCCTCTCGTGCTGGAGGCCCACGGCGGCGTACACGTCGAAGGTGGAGGCCTTCTCGGCGCAGTATTCGACCGCCTGGTCGAGGGCGCCCTCCTCGCCCAGGTTGAACGCCCGGGTCGCTTTGTCCTGGCGCGTCCACAGGATGAGCCAGCCCGCCGGCTCGGGACCATGGACGCGCTCAAGGAACTGCCGGATTGCATGCCGGTCAGCCTCCATCCCGCTACACCACCTCGCCCTCGACCGTCTCGGCGACGTCCTTGGCCACCGGCACGGCGGGCGCGGCCTTCAGGAACGGGTCGATCATGGCGGCGTAGTCCTTGGCCCGCTTGGTCTGCTCGGGCGTCAGGCGGCCGCCGGAGGTGAGTGCCGCTTTCGCGTAGACAATGCCCTGGCCGTTCTTCGTCTTCTCCAATCCGATCTTGGTGATGACGCTGTAGCAGGGCACACCCTTCGAGGCGAGGCGCAGGAAGTACTGCCGCGCGGGCTTCAGCGAACTGGGCGGCAGGTGCACGATTTCCGGCAGCAGGTTGTCCTCGCGGACCAAGAACAACTGACGCACGAGCTTGCAGGCCTGGCCCTCGCCCTTCGCATCGCTGCCAAACTCCGCGTTCGGGCACTTGTGGCAGTTGCCGCCAGGCTCGCCCTCCCCCGTGCGTGCGTCGAGCGAGTAGCAGTCCGGAGGCATGTTGCCGTCGGACTCCTCCATCGGCACACTCCAGTAGGCCCGGGTGTCGCGCCAGGCGATGATGATGCCGGACAACTCTTTCACCATCTCCTCACCGTCGAGCCCCTGGATCGTCCAGGCGGTCCCGCCGCCGGCGGGGATCTTGATGCGTTCGAGGTCGCCGGCGGTGAGGCCGCCGTCCCCGACGTTGACGTTCATGGCTTCGCGGATGTCAGCAATCTCTGTGTTGAAAATCACGAAGGGGCTGATCGCGGTTTCTTTCTTTGCAGCTTCCTTTTTCACGAGTTCCTTGGTGGCCATTCAGCTTCTCCTGGTTCTGAGTTTGAAAACTTCGCTAACATCGAGGACCGAGGCGAGCGCGGGCGACAACGGCTTGCCCTCCCGGTCCAGTTCCCGCACATAAGCACTGAGCGAGTTGGTATTGAAGGTCTCTTCCACGTAGTCGCCGAGGCGGCAACGCTTCAGCGCCTTGCAGACAGCGGGCTTGTCGCCGTCCTTGGCCTTGGCCCACAGCTTGCGCTCGACGTACACGGTACGCCCGTCGATTGCAACCCGCTCCATGCCGCTCTGCTCGAATTGCGGCAGCAGCCGCCCTTCGAGTTCCGCGGCTTCGGCCTTGATGGTGTCGACCTCGGCTTCGAGTTGCCGTCGCTGCTCTTCGAGGGCGACAAAACGTTTCAGTTCATCTGTATTCAAGTGAGTCTCCTGATTCGGGTAGTTTGATTGCGTAATCCTTCACCACAGCGCCTTGATCAAGCGCGCCCCTCGCGTGCATGTCCCACCAGAAGAGCCCCTTGTGCTTTCCGAACAGCCCAGAGGAATTCCGGTAATCCTTGAAGTGCCCACGGCAAAGGTGAAGCGCATGGCTGAGGCCGTGGTTTTCGATGTGCCCCTGCTTGCGCAGGACCTGTTTCATGGGTTCGATGCTGAGCGTCTTAAACCGGACGAGGGGCTGGCCATGCCGCCTGCTGTAGGCCTTGCTGAGCTTTGCCGGAGGGAGGTTTTCCTCGGTCGCGACGTTCCGGCAGTGCAGGAACGACGTTGCCAGAAACGCGGGGAACGCGAGGCTGCCCAACGAGCCGATTGCCACGTGGCGCTCTGGTGGGATCAGTTCGTAACACTCATCTTCGATTCCCCAAATACGGCAGCGCAGTTGGCTGGTCGCCTGGCCATCCTCTCCCACCGCCAGAATGAGCAGTGTGCACGGTGCGCGAATGTCACGGGCGGCTTTGTGTCCTGCGAAAACCGTAATGAACAGGACCCACTTGGCGGGAACATCACTGCGCTGCTCTTGCAGAAAGTCGCCCCAGTTCGCGAAATGATCGCGAAAGCGCCCTACGTCCATGCTCTGCACGAGGATCCCGATCTGGTTGATCACCGGCGGAAGGGCGCGCTCCCTCTCGGTGAACATGACGTCGTACATGGAGGGTTCGAGCGCGTATTCGTAAAACGCGCAGGGGAACGGCGGAGCCAGTTGGGGAAACTGCTCCGGACCGTCCATGTGCCCATCGGTGCGCGTGTGGTGTTTGAAGTAGTACTGGGCGACGTTGTCGATATCGAGCACAGTCGCCGTGCGGAGGTCCGCGCGGACCAATGCGTCTCTGGCGCGGAGGAGATCGGCGCGCTCGAACATCTCCGGTGGAAGATTGAAAGATTCGGTATTCCACCGCTTGGCGGCGATCAGGCGGTCGATGAAACGGGGCATTTACTGGCCACCTTTCATTTGCTGGAGAACGGTGTTGACGACATCGGAGCGGCGGGCCAAGGCAGCCATGACCTTTTCGTCGACGGTGCCTTCTGCAAGCAGATGGATGTATTCGACGGGCCGCGTCTGACCGGGCCGGTGAACGCGCGCCAGACTCTGTTCGTAAGAGCCCAGCGAAAAGCCGAGCGAGTAGTAAATCGAGTAGCGAGCCCGGGTGAGATCGATGCCGACGCCTCCGGAGTCAATCTGGACGGCCAGCACCGGCGCTTCACCGGCTTGCCAGCGTTTCAGATCGTCGATCCGGCCGGACAGTTCGAGGGACCGCCGGCCCGCTTCATCGGCGACGCGGTTCACGGCATCGAGGTCTCGATGGAACCGGCAGAAGACCACCACCGGCTCATCGGGTGCGATGTCTTCGAGCACATCGCGCAGCAGGTTCATCTTGGCGGAATCGATCTGGACCTCTTGCCCGTCGTCAGTGCGAACGTAGCCGCCTGTGATCTGCTGCAGGCGCAGCAGCTTCACCAGGGCGTTCGCGGCGGTGACCTCACCGGACTGAACCTCGGCAATAAGATCCCGCTCGAGCGACCGGTAGACCTTGCGCGCGTCGCTGCCCAGATGGCAGTTGTAGGTGATGTGCACCTCCGGCGGCAGGTCGAGGACGTCCTTGCCGCATGCGTAGGCGACGGAGTAGAACTTCCGGTTCAGTTCTTCGAGGTTGTCGTAGCCGACGACCTGGTGATTCTGGTAGCCGCCCATCACGGCGAAGTGCTGCCGGAAGCGGTTGAATGACCAGCCGAAAATCGTGGCATCGATGAAGCGGAAGTAGCCGTACACGTCGAGGGGCGAGTGGGGCATCGGCGTGCCGGACAGCCCCAGACGGAACCGCGCCGCCTTCCCGAGCCGCGCGAGGTACCGGCTGGCCTTGCCACCGGGCGCCTTGCACCGGTGAACTTCGTCGGCAACCACCAGGTCCCATTTCTGCTTGAGTGCCCACTCTGCGAACGGCGTACGCCACGCGGAATCGTAGTTGATCACCACCACGACCGGCACGCCGCGCGCCTTCGCGAGGTTGATCTTTCGTTGAGCTTCGTCCCTCTTCGCCTTCACATTCGAGAACGTGTCATCGAGCGCCACCACCAGGAACGGGACCGTCGAGTGCATCTCAAACTGCGGCCGCCACACCTGAACCACGCGCAGTGGGCAGAGGATCAGAATGAATTGAAAGCCTTCCACGACGCACAGGTAGACCGTCATGGCCGATTTGCCCGTACCCATCACGGCCGCGATCATTGCGCCGCGCTTTCCTCGGCGAAAGAGTTGCTGGACGAATGCAACCGCCTCGCGCTGATGGCGCCAGGGAACCGTCTTGAAGAGTGGGTTCGCCAGCAAATCTGTCATTGCGGCTTGCGATGCGCCCATGGGCGTGCCCTCCGATCCAGCGCCAGTGCCTCGGCGACAGTGAGGTGCGGGTTGTCGCGCAAATACGGCTCGCAGATCGCACGGAGCTTTGCCATCGCCGCATATTGCCGGCGCCGCTCCTCCAGGCGTTCGTCGATGCGTGCCGTCTCCGCGTCCAACTCAGCCAGGAGCCGCCGCGCGCTGGCTTCCGAGGTCGGCTGTTTTGAATTCATGCGTGCCACCAATCAGTCCTCCTGGCCCCGCGAGGCAAGGATCTCGATGGCCTCGGCCGTGGTGATGCCCGGATGCCTTTGGAATGCGGGTTCCAGCCAGGCGTAGAACCACTCGGCTGTTTTCAGGCGCGCCGTGTCGGCCTGGATCTGCTCATGCAGCAGAGCGATGTATCGCCGGTGGTGCTCCGCGGTGGCCCGGGCCGTCGCGATGTAGCGTACGGTTTCGGAATCGTCCCGGAAGGTGAGCGCGGACTCGGGTTCGAGCGTGCCAAACCTGATGTCCAACCGGAGCTGCAGCGACTTGGCCTTCTGTGTGGCCAAGGTCTTTTTCATCCGGTCGGAGACGATGCTGCGGATTTGGGAAACTGCCAGCTCGTGACCGTACTCCCGAATTAACTCTTCGTACTGGGTAAGCACATCCTGGCTGACTTCGTCAGCGGTGGGCTCGCCGGTTTCGAGGTGCGCCAGTATGGTGTCGTCAATCCGGCGCGACAATTCCGAATCATGGAATCTGGGCATTTTGATCGAGTCCTTTCTGAAAGCTGGTAAGCCAATCGAGCGCGGCCGTGGTCTTGGAGCGAATGTCGGGGCAGTGCCAGTACTCAAGCCGGGCGGCGAGTTCGGCAGGGTCGAGCTTTGAGGCGGCAATCGCCAGCACGCCGCGCGTGACGTCCCAGATCGCATCGAGGTCCGCCTTCGTCGCAGCCCGCTCCTCGGCCGAAGCTCCCGAACGGTATCTACCGGTGTTGTCGGCGACGAGCGTCCCACTCTCCCGCGCCATCCGGCGTGCTTCACTGGTCGTAGGAAGATCCATGGCGTCGCGGATCTCGCGCACAATCTGGCGCCGCAATTCACGAGGGGTCTTGACGATTTCGGCTTGGCGTTCCGCGGGCTGCGTCGCAATTACGCTGGCGGCGTGGATGGAAACTTCACCGGAGTCCATGGCAGCTACAAGTTCGGGGGCGCCGGCCTCAACCACCCGCTTGGCGCGTTCATAGGTGTCTTTGCTTGGAAAGCCGGCTTTGCGCGCGGCCACATCGCGCGTCTCTTCGCCCCGGACAACTTCCGCGCAATTGCGCGGAAGTTGGATGTCGGTGCGTTGGCCCTGCCGGTTGCCGAGGGCGGCTTCAACCGCGTTGGCAATCGCGACACGCTCTGACTCGGTGAAGTCCTTGCGGATCTCATTCTCGGCGTACTCGCCGGCCAAGATGGAGGAGACGTGAACGACCCGCGCCACGATGGTGGGTTCCCGCAAGACGTCGCGCACCGCCAGGAGCCTCCGCGCGCCGAACACCAGGACGTTGTCCTCGGTGACGCCGATCGGCTGGAGGAGTCCTTCCGTGGCGATACTTGTCGCCAGCACCTCCAGGTCACCCATATCGCGCCGGTGGCGATCCGCCACCTGGACTGCATCGCAGGCAATTTCGCGCAGAGTGAGGCTGCCCGTCATCGGATCACCTCCGGCGCGGGGGTGGACTGCTGCCGGTCTTCAGCAGCAGCCCACTCTGCCAGGACCTGGAAGAGGCCGGTCACGTTGGCCGTAATCTGGCGCGCATCTTCGACCGACAACGGTCGATCCGTCTGCGCTTGCCAGAAGCGCCGGGTTTGTTCGAGGAACGGTTCAGAGGGCTCGCTCATCCGAAAAGTGGAGATCCTGTCGGACAGCGCATTCGCGCCATCCGGCTTCGACCCTCCACCTCGGCATTGGCGCCGATGGTGAGCGATCTATGGTTTTGACTGATCGAGGCCCCCGTTAGCGGGGGTCCTCAGTGTCTTACGCGGACTGCTTCAGTTCATCCTCGGGGATGAGGTACTTGTGGTTCTTGCCGGCCTTCACGAGAAGCTCGCGTTTGCCACTGTTGCCGATCTTGCAGGAGATCGCCAGGTCGAAGTGACCATGGCTGACACCCTCGCGGACTTCGGCTTCGATCTTCGCAATGGCTTTCGCCAGCGTACCCGCCTCAGAGGTCGGCATCCTTTGCATTCGGTATCCCCTATGAATTGTGGATTAGTGCCTTCAAGTCCTTGATCGCCGAAACGAACTGCAAGGGTTTCACTTCGGCCTTGTTGCCGAAGAACCCCATGAGATCGGCCTGTCGGCTCGGCCGATCCTCGAACACAAAGAACGCCCGCCTTCCATCACGACGCAGGCCCTGTAGATCATAGCCGATGCAGCGCAAGAAGCACGCGAGGTAGAAGTCGCCGGTTTCGTACCGTGAGGGGTACGGATGTTCTGCCGCGAGACTGTCCAGAGTCATGTCCATACTAAACACTATTGGCGGACGACTACGCCACTCCTTCCATTGAGAACAGCGATCCATCTTCCCGCTGCACCAGCTTCAGTTCTTCGAGGCGAATCTGCATCGCCTTCGCCGACACCCGAAAGATGGGCGCGATCTCGCCGGCGACGAACTCGATCGCCATCGATGCGAGAAGCTCATCGGGCTCGACGAACCCCATCGCACGCAGGTTCTCGCGCGCGGCTCGATTGAAGATATAGGGAGTCATGGCACCACGATGCCTTTCCCAGGCTGCGTACACCATTTCTTTGGGCATCAACAGGTACGCCGAGAAGTAGTCCGCCTGCCGCTCTATCGGGTCCTTGGACTGGCTAGTCCGGCAGATCACGGTTGCCTCCGATGTGGTTTTCGGGAACAGCGATCCCTGATCCGGGTTCTCCAGGAAATAGTGGCGATGTTGAACCCAGTGACCGATCTCATGCCCGACGGTGTAGCGGAACCGTCCCTCCCTGTTGGGGTGTTCCGTCGGCTCGAGGCTCTCGTCGATGGCCACCAGTTTGTCGGGCGCCCACAGTGCACCGAGGATGTCAGGATGCCCGAGGCGGGCTTCCAGGTTGTCAATCTCCAGCGTCAGCTTGAGGTGTTTCTCCAGGATCTCCTCAACCGGGATCGGAGGAACGACAACCTCGCCGTAGCGGCCGCCGTACTCGGCGAGCAGCTTCTGGGCGTTCCATTCAATGTGTTGTTTGGGTAGGTACTTGACTTTGACTGGCATCCAAATCTGTCATCCTCATTGTTATTTTCATTCCCGGACACCGGGTGGGAGCCGGCGATTTGCCGACCGGCCAGCCTATCTCTCCGGTCCTTTTTTTCTCAGGCCTTCTGCACGCCGGGCCAATTTCTCAATCTCGGTAGCCGACAATCCGCTCGCGGCACGTAGGAACGTGGCCATCGCCCGCGGGTGCTGCTGGATAATCTCCGGAAGATCGGAAGCGACCTTTCCGGCCAACGCCAGCAACTCGTCAGGATCCTCGCCAAGGATCTCGGCGATCCGGCGGACGGCCTCCTCTCCCGGCGGCGGGAATTCATCGCGCTCTACCTTCGAAAGATACGTCGGGCTGATCTGGGCGCGGTCGGCAAACTTCCGGAGGCTGATTTCCTGGGCCTCCCGGAGGGCTCGAATGTGGGCGCCGAATTTCTTCTGCTTGGGCTCGTTTGCCACTGTCACCTTTCCATGACTGTTTAGTAGTTAGTATACACCTCCTGATTTCCATGTCAATCCCCGATTCTTCAAGCGCGGATGAGCCTCAGCGATCGCTCCGTGTAAAGGTCTCGAAACTCATCCTCTTCCAGGTTGAGGATCTTGCCGAGATCGGCGGCCGAGTATCCAAGCTCATTTGCATGAGCTTCAATCATCATCTTCAGCAGCGCCGGCTTCTCCACGGGGATATCCAGTTCCTCTGGCTCCCTCATGCGGTATCCGGCCTGGCTGAATTGGATGAAAAGGTACCGCATCTGCGCCTCGGTGATCGTCTTGAGCCGGTACGCCCTCATCACCAGGGCCTGCATGGAGACTTTCCAGTACTGCTTCAATGACGCGAGCTTTGGAATGTTCAACCGGTGGAGAGATGGCTTGATCTCGGCGGCGGGTGTGAGAAACTCGCCCGCGAAGCGGTCAGCTTCATCCTCGATGTTCGGGCCCCCGCCACCCTGGTGCAGGATGATGTGTCCCAACTCGTGGGCGAGGTTGAAACGGAGGCGGTCGCCGGTGATCGCTGTGTTGGAGTTGACGAAGAAGATTGGCGGACAGGTAGAGACCCATTCGCTGATGGCGTCGATCTTGCGGGTGCCGAAGTCGCACCGGACAACCACACCTCCCGCGGATTCGATGGCTTCCGTGACGTTCCTCACCGGCCCCCGCGGCAACTTCCAGTCGGCACGGACCAGTTGAGCCACGTCCTCGACGCTGCCACCGAAGTCAGCCAGGTCATATGCGTGAAAGCTGAAGGTCGACTCGATCGCCGCAGAACGCAGAAGGCGCTCAATGTGGAAGCGTCGGATGTTCATGTCCGCATGGAGCTTGCGCAGAACGCTCTGGGGCAGGCTCTGCCGCTTGCGGTGGTAAAACACACTGGAGCCAAAGCCGTGCACACGGTCATCCTGATGGAAAAACGCTCTCGGGTACCGCAGCGTGCGCGCCAGCTTATCGATCATCTCATCCGATGGATTCTGAAGCCCTGCCTCGATCTTCGAAACCGTCCCCTGCTGTACGTTCATCGCTCGCGCAAGTCCAGCTTGAGTCATCCCCCGCGACTCGCGGGCGAGCGTTACCATCTCGGGATTGATCTCCTCCCTCATAGGGCGAGGTCGCTTTGGATTTCGGTGCGGCGAATCCGGACGCGAGGTCGCCGCGCCTCGCCATCGCTGCCAGAGTCAGGCTGAGGGAGCCGGATCACCGACTGTTCCGCCTGTTCGATTTCGATGTTCCATTCCACCCTTGTTCCGCTCATGCACGAGATCGACACATCTCTGATGTCCGTCTGAAAACGGTTGAGCCGGTAACCACAGTAGACGCGGGTCGCCTTCGGGATCTCCGGCAACGACATCTGTTGGTCGTACTGCCTGGCGTGGGCGGTCGGGTAATTCCTCGGCCGACGCATATCGTCGAACTTCTTGAACCGAACCAGGATCTGCCCATCCAGACGCAAAAGAACCAGCCCCTTGCTCTCAATGTCAACAAACTCGGTGCCGGGAACGCCGGCAAACTCGCGGCGGGCCGTATCCAACATCCAGTCGTAAATCAGGTTGGCTCGGGTTCTCGGCGAGAGCCGTGGGTCGGGACTCTGTTTCCAGCGTTCCCAGGGCTCTTCGCAGATGCGCCAAAACCGTTCCTTATGTGCTTCAATGAGGGGGAGGGCCGCCTGGCGAGAAAGTCTGCGCATATTCACCTCGATCACAAGATGTGATCCACCTTGATGATAGCGCCGTTTTTCACGGATTACAACACAAAATATTCCTAGCTCTATTCCTGCCTTGGGGCCCGCGACGGAGAGGACGGCGTAACTTCAATCCAGCCAATGAGTTCGGACGAGAATCCCATCCCATCCACCACCACTCCCCGGTGTTGGAGGTCGCGAGAGAGCATTGGCTCCAGATCCCTTTTCAGAATTGCCAGGCGTTCGTCCAAAGTCAGGGACGGCTCCGCCGGCGCTTGGTGGAAGACCTTGTCGACCGCGCGTTCCATTTGCGGGAGCCGCTGGCCATCCAGGTCAACCGCCATCGCCTGGACGTTGCCTTTGCGCTCGCCAGCTTTGCCATGGCTCTCCACGAACCACAACGACACCACCCCAGCCGGGGTGTCGTCAGCCTGGACCGCGACCCCAATCGCTTCCGCAGGCACCCGCTTGTATCGACCCAGAAGCTCCTGCGCCAGTGGATGATCCAGCCCCATCAGTTCCAATTCCTGGCGTTCCTTGCCAAGCTCCCTGTCCGTCGTGATCTTCAGTTTTCTGCCGTTTGCAAACTCGATCTCGTTCACGCCCTTCTCAACAGTCCGGACACGATGCCCAGATTCCTCCATCGCGGCGGTGAGGAAACGAATCAATCGGGCCAGGCTCGACTCCACATCGGAGAACGGCTTGTAGTCATCAAGGCGGAAGTCATCCAGGTCCTGGAACAGGTCGAAAACCACCCGGCGCGCTTCCTCCGCGTTGCCGACCGCCGCCTCTAACTCGAGGCGGGTCCTTTTCAATTCCGGATCGGAGAGCGCCTCTTGATACAGGCGGTCGTAGTTGAGTCGCTCGGAGAGTTGCCCAAGAATCTGTGCCCGCAGATCTTCCGCCACGTTGCCCTGTTCGTCCACTTTTCCCAGGGCACGAGCGATCTCGTGTAGCTTGTCGTTCAGCAGAAGGAAGATGCGCCCTTCGATGGTATCCGAGAGCACCAGGTTGTAGACCTGCGCGGTGTGTAGCTGGCCGTAGCGGTGAATCCGTCCAATCCGCTGCTCCAAGTCCATTGGATTCCACGGCAGATCGAAATTGAACAGGATACGGGCAAACTGGAGGTTGATCCCCTCCCGGCCCGCGGCCGTGCAGACCAGCACGCGAGGACCGTCCTTCGACTTGAAGCGGCGTTCGGCTGCGAGTTTCGCGCCGTGGTCACCACCACGCAAGACCACCACACCCTGGCCCGGATATGTCTCTTCTATGGCCTTTCCGAGAAGGTCAACAGTGCCGAGGTACGTCGCGAAGATGACCACCCTCTCTCGGGCGTCCTGCCGCCACAGTGCGCCGAGCGCGTGAAGCAGTTTGTCCACCTTGGTCTCGGCCCGCGCAGGAAACTCCGTAAGAAGGCCCTGTATTCGAAGGCGCTCCTCGGGCAAGGCAAGGCTCACAGCGGACGCGGCCAACTCTTCGCTCTGCGCGCTTTCGTACTCGATGGAATAGTGGTCAGAGGCAAGCGCCAACTCATCCTCGTCCAGTTTTCGCGCCACGCGGACTCTCAGGTCTGCGAGAATGCAGTCGGCCTGGCTTCGGCCCACCAAGTCCTCCGGAAGCCCGAACTCCTGGTGGATCATGGCGCGCGCTTCCCGGTACAGTTGCTCCCGGCCATCGATGTCCAGCTTCTGATCGCGGACCATAGCCTCGTGGATGGTGAGCATCAACAGGCGCCGGCGGAGGGTCCGGCGCACGGCGGCGAAGCTCGAAGATGCGATCTTCTGGAAGATCGTCATCACAAAGCCCAGCGCGCGCCCCTTGCTGCCCTGGCGCTTGGCGAGCGCAAAGCCGTCCTCCAGGTACTCGCGGAGCTTTTCGTAGAACCGCTGCTCGTCCTGGGACATGACGAACGACTCCGTGTGCACCCACCGTCGGGCAAAAAGCGGTGACCCGTCCGACCGGCAGGAATCCGCCTTCGTCCTGCGGTAGACGACCGAGTTCAGCCGGTGCCGCTCCCTAACCATCTCATCGGCGGAATTGAACAGAGTGGAATTCAGCAGTTGTATCAACATCCAGAAACGGAAGTGATCGCCCTGGTGAGGCGTTGCCGAGAGGAGCAGAAGATCGCGCGAGTGCGCCTTCAGCGCCTCGGCGAGTTTGTAGTTTTCCGTCTTTCGGATCCGGTTGCCACTGCGGAATGCCGTCAGATGGTGGGCCTCATCAAACACGACCAGGTCCCACGGCGGCGCATCCTTCAAGCGTTGCACGCGTTTGGGCCGCTTCAGCGTGTCGATGCTGGCAATCAGCCGGTCGTGCTTGGCGAATGCGTTGGACTTCCGGTCCGTCACGTCACCTTCGCTGCCGAACACCTCGAAGTTGAGATGGAAGACCTCATTGAGTTCGCGGTGCCAGTTGTTCACCAGACCGGCAGGCACCACCATGAGTGCGCGGTGCAATTCTCCGCGCGATGCGAGTTCCCGCAAGATCAGTGCGGTTTCGATAGTTTTCCCGAGCCCCACTTCATCCGCGATGAGGAAGCGGCGGGGCGAAGCCGTCGCGATGCGGTGGGTTAGGACTACCTGATGGGGCAGCAGATCGATCTTCGCGGCGGTAAGCGCCGCCGCCGACTCCATCAACGGAAGCGCATAGGACTCATAGACCAGCCACGCCCGGCGCAGCCGCTCTCGCGTGCCGGCCGCCACGTGACCCAGTATCCGTTCGGCCCGGCCCACGAGCGGCGCCAGCGTGCGCGCCGGAATCTGCTTCTCGCCAACACCGAAGAACGCGCGGACGTACCCATCATGCGAAATCTCGACAACGACGCCCTCCCCGAATTCGGGGTGCTGGACTCGTTGGCCAGGGAACAAGGAAGGACTCATCAGGAGATCCGCGGGTGGTTGAGTCCGATCCAGGCGGCCCCATCCGGGTCTTGATTCGCTTCGTGACGATCCAGGATCCTCCGGGTATCCAAATCAGCACCAGCCCAAAGACATCTGCCCACCGGCACCGTTTTGCCGAGATCGCTGCCGGAGCAATGCCATTCGTACTCCTCAGTGGCGCGCGGCATCGCGATCCGCCGCCGGCCGTCAGGTATCCACAGGATGAGTGCGGCCTGATTCTCGTAACGGTCCTGGAAACCGACAACGATCCGCCGAAAGTCCTCCTCCAGCCACTGCGCCGCGTCCTCGGGGCTGAGCGCGTCCAGGCATCCATCCACGCCTGCCACCACCACGGCATTGCCGTCCACCGCCGGGAGATCGTCCGGCCACGCGCGCGAGAGCGCAAACAACTGCCGAACCGACACAACCTGATGGGGCTGTGCGATTTGCGAAAGGGCTTCCGCCCCCCAGAGGAGGCTCAGTCCGCGACGGGACCAACTCTGATCACTCACCACGCGCATCAACCCTCCTCACCGTCCTCGAAGAACAGTTTCAACTGCTGTGTGACATCCTGATGCTGGCTCTCCCAAGTTCCGTAGAGTTGGACGGCGATGGCGGCCGCATCTCGAATGCGCTGCGTTGCGCCGTGCGTCGTGTGCCACTTGAGCAACCGACCGAGAGCGGGGTGCGGCCGGAAGTTCGGGTTGCTGAGTGTGTCGGTGACGTTGATGCCGCTATTGGGAAAACTAGCGCCGATGATCACCATGGCCTGATCGTAATCGGACGTCAAACGGCGGCGGTGCTTTCCGTACCACTCCTGCGCTATGTCGAGAGGCGAGACCAGGTGGTAGACCTTCTGCGCCACCGAGCACCACCCGCGCTCTTCGTACTCCTTCGGATCGATGGTGGTTCCGCGCAGTAGCATCTGCATCTGCTCGCGGGGCTGTTGGGAGGTTCCGTCAAACAGCCGGAGGAACTGTCTGGTGAAAGGTTCGGCGTTCACGGGAGGGGGTTCTTTCCCGCCGCCTGTTTCTTCGTCCAGCAACTGGTTGATGCCAATTAGGGCATCCCGAACCGAGAACTCCTTGCCTTCGTCGACGAAGACCTTCCCGTAGTGGCGAGAGAAGTACTCCAGCGCCTTACCCCGCTTGATGACCTTTAAGTCGCCACTTGCCAGGCCAGCCTTCTGGTGGAGCGTCAACAACTCAGTCAGTTGCTTCACTTCCGCGAGAACTTCCCGGCGCATCCTGGCCCAGCTCACTGGCTTCGGTTCTTCCGTGCGTTTGCGGCAGACATGGATAATGTCGTATTCGATCGTCTGCGAGCCAAAGGTCCCCGGTTTTGACCCTTCACCCTTTGTTTCATCACTTCGAATCGGGTACGTGGCCTCAAGGTAGAAGCCTGCATCGAACAGGCTTTCCAATACCCTCACCCAGGGCTCGTCCTCGCTGTGGTGGAAGGTGAACGTGAGCAGCCCTGTCGGTTTGAGAATCCTCTTTGATTCACTCCATGTTTCGGTCATCAGGCGTTTGTAGAAGCCAGTCGGGTCGTCGGGTTGTCGCGCCCGATTCGCCACGACCTCGAGTGTCTTGGGCGTGTAGTCTGGCTCGAACTGTGCAGGGTATCGCTGCTTCAGTACTAGCCGAAGCCAAACGTGAAAGAAGTCCGACAGTTCTGAGTAATGGAGAAGCCCTTCGAAAGGTGGATCGGTAACGACGAGGTCTACGGAGCCCGCAGGGACGCCATCGAGATCAGTCGCGGATCGGCACTCCAGAACTGCCGAATTCAGAAGAGGATCTCCGCACTTCACCTTCTCGCTCTTTCCGGTCGAAGTGGACGATCCATATTCCGCGATCACATCAGCGATCATCCGCTTGTCGACGAGTTCCCAGGGCTCTCCACACCATTCCAGCGTCTCAGGAAACGACTCAACGCATGAGCGCCAATTGCCCCGACCGAGGTGGGCGAATACGCTGTTCTCAACCATCGTCGCCTTGGGGTGGAAGTTGGCACTCGAGAGGGCGGGTTCAAGCTTGTCTGCCTGAATATTCCAGATACAGAACATGTTCTGATTCCGGAGGTACTGCTGAAAACCTCCCAGAACGAACTCGCGCACCCCTTCGGAGTAGTTGCCTGTACGGTCAACCGAGCGCAAGAGCAGGGACTGGACTAGTAATTGGCGGTGGTTGAACATTTTCCACCAATGGGTGAACCCGTGATTCGGAATCCCACCATTGTTCATGTGTGTCATGAAGCCGTACGGCAACTCGCTGGTGGGCCAATAGCCTGCAAGATCAGCATTCTTCCTCGTTTCCCACTCATGGTGGGCGACGAAAAACGAGCTGGAATCCGGAAGGGTATCGAAGAAGCGCCCGTCGTAAGGTTGCCCCTCACCGTTGCACTTCGGGCAGTATCCCTGAATCACATACCCAGCAACCGGTCCCGTTGTCTTCGTGGCCTTGATGCTGTCAAGAACATCCTGCACAGCACCGCACGCGCCGCAAGCAAAGTGTGATTTCTTGGGCACCGTCCCTTTGCCGGTGTCAATCACGGTGCCCGATTCAGGACACGTCACTGAGTCGGGGAGGTCACCCCGTACTTCGACCAAACGCAGATGCCGCTTCCGCTCCCGGTCCCATGCTTCAGTGCTGGCAGCATTGTCCGTGGCGGTCCCGCCGAACTCCAAACCGCTCGAGTCCTTGCTTGGCGAACCAGCAAGCCATTCTGGGTGGATCAAGAGGGTCAGGCTGATCTTCTTGTTCGTCCCTTTCCCTTCCAGGTCGGGGAAACGATGCAGGCTTCCGCACTGGGGACACTTCACCGAGGTATCAGATTGAAGGAGGGTGTAAAGTTTCTCACTGTCGGCAGCGACAAAAGGCACACCTGGGGCCATACGCGCGTCCGACGCCTCGACGTCGAAGATCGCTCCGCACGCCTCACACTGGAAGTCCTCCCATGCCTTCACGGTCAGTGTCTTCACCGCGACGACCGGCGAGCTCATGATTGGAGTACGGTGTCCGCATCCGGTCATCTGGCAAGGCCCGTGCTTCGCCCAGAAAACGTAGATCAACTCCGGGCCTTCGTATCGGTAGTCCTTCCGTTCGTCCGGGCCAACGGCTAGTGGATCGAACCCGGAGCCCATCACCACACCCGTTGAGATCCGCGTCCACTTGCCCTTGTGCCCCCGAGGGCAGTCGCAGGCATAGAAGGGCATGATCTGCGGTCTGACCTCAGCTTCGATCTCGGCGACCAGCGCTCGCACCTCGGCCGGATCGACCTTGGCCATCTCATTCTTCACAATGAGCCAGGCGACCGGGTTCAGATCGCAACCATACATCTGCATGCCAAGGCGGCTACCCTCGACGATTGTGGTTCCGCCGCCCATGAAGATGTCGGCGACCTTGAGATTCTTCAGAGCCCCCTTCTTCTGATGGTTCGCATAGTAGACGTCCCAGACCAGCTTTGCTGCCAGCGCCGGATCTTCCGGTGCTTTCATCGCCCCCGCCAACAACATCGCCCGGAAGACGCTCGAACGGCGTCTTGCCCACCATTTCGACATCTGGTAGATCGGTTTCCCCGCATTGCCTTCAATCTGCGAGATCTGGTTGATCAGTAGGATTGGAAAATCCACTTCAAGACAGGTCTTTGGTCGATTCGGGTCGTTGAAGTCGACGGTCTCTACCGCGACTGGCCGCCCGGCACCGACGGCTTTCGCGATTTCTTGAGCGAGCCGCTCTTTTTTCGTCTTTCCGTTAGTTCGCGCGGTTGTAGGAAGCATGGAGTTTAGGGTCTAGACAGCTCGATGAACGGAAGAGCAACTTCGAAAATGGAGAGGCCGCCGTGAGCCAATGCGGGGTAACCGCCTGGGCTCTTCCACTTCCTGCGGCCGAGAACGAGCCGCCGGTCGCCGTGCTCGGAGTGAATCTGCAGATCAAGAGGAGGAATCCACGGTCCCGGACTTCCGTTACTGGCCAGCCGTCCGCTCTTGAAGTTCTGCTGCAGATACTTGGCCTGGTCTTCATCCTCCGTCAGGGGGAAGTGCCCAGTTGCGGCGTAACCGTGATCGGAGGTGATCACGAGGCGGCGACCGGTGGTGAGCCGCTGCACGAGATACCAGAAGTCCTTGCTGGTAAGTTGCTGCGCGGCTTCCTTGGCCAGGCTCTCCAGGCTTGCGTTGCCGGAGTCAACCCGATCATCCGGCCAGTGGTGCCACAGAACGAAGTCTGGATCGGAAGTGACGTAGGCGGCCGCCTCGGCCCAGGGGATTCCCACGCACTCCGTCTTGGCACCAGGGAAGCAGTGTCCACTGCCAGCACCGTTGGACTCGAGAGACGACCGTTGAGCGAAGCCGAGCGCCTTGGCAAACGGAGTCGTCTCGCCGGGCATCTCAGAGACGTTCACTCGCGCGGACTGAACCGTGTACCCCAACTTCGGTGCCGCATGGAGAATCCACGGGACTTCCCGCAAGGACAGTGCATCCAGGATCAGGACTGCCCGCCCAGGACCGCCTTGCGACCACCACGCAGCCAGCGCCTTGGTGTTACGCGGAGCGCAGCTTTCCACCTGGGCCCAAAGATCGTACCCGGCGGTGGCGAGATAGAGGTCGAGCGCATACAGTTCGCGCTCCCGCCGCATCACTTCCTTCGTTGGCGACTCGATTGTGATGGGTTCGGCACAGACGCTCCAGGCATAATCCAGGACGATTCGCCACGCTTCGCCTGGCGGTGCGCTCTGGATTCGTCGGGCTAGATCCAGTGGGAGCGCCATTACGAGGACTCCTTATCCAGGTCCAGCTCATAGGAGATGCCGTCAGGCAGGCTCTTCAAGAGCTTCTGCAACTGGGCGCCGGTGATCTGATCCACCTTGAGATTCACGTTCTTGACGCTTGTTGCGGGTCCCACGCCCCATGATTCCGCCTTCCCCAGGAGATTCAGCGCCGACGTGGCTGGGGCGTGGAGCGTCACAAGCGGCGCGGGTTCGGGTCCTCCAAAGATGGAACCGGGATCGGGCACCGATCCACCGCCCGGCTGGGCTCCACCCGGGGGATCGCCGACAGGCGTCGTTGGAAACAGCGAGCCGGTGGTGGGCGGCTGAACCGGAGTCGTGCCCCCTGGCGCCGGCGGGGGGGCTGGCGGCTTGTAGCCACCCGCCGCCGGCACTGCATCCGGGAGGAGTATCCAAGTCTCCTCCAGGTGCTTACCGGAGGGGATCTTTGCCTTCATCCGGTTGTACGCCTGATCGGCATCCTCACCAGGCTTGGCCTGCAGGAACTCCAGACCGCGGATGTTGATTGCGATCTTTCCTTTGGCGCACACGCGAACCAGACGTTCCTTCGCTTCGACGTCGCCGAGCCAGGGGATGCACGCGGCCTGGTTCGGACGCGGCTCGCCAAGCTCCAGAATCAGCTTGGCGACAGTCTCGCTGTTCTTGGCGTGCGCCATCACCAGATCTTGGAAATCCTCGGGGATGAAGAGGTTCTGGCGAACCGACTCGTCGATTGCTTCCGGGATTCGCCCTCCCTGCGCGGAGTGGTTCTCAATGTGGAAATGACACTTCTTCGGCTCCTGGTAGTTCCACGTGTCGAGAATGGCGTATCGGTCGAAGCGGACCTTCAGGATGCCGTGCAGTTCGCCTCGGTATTTCGTGTGGAGCTTACCGTACTCGCTATCCTCTTTCTTCCATTCCTCGGCTTTGACGATAGCGCGGGCGAGGATGATCAGATCCCGATCCAGGAATGCGTTCTGACTTCCTGCTTTCGGAATGAGAAAGCGAACCGTATTCCGCCGGCGGGGAACGTGGCTCTTGAGCCACTCGCCGAGCCGCGCATGAAAGTCGTCTGGCTCTTCCGGCAGGATGAGGATGGGGATGCGGTCATCCCATTGATCCGGATGTTCCGCGGGGTCGAGGTCGTCCCACGGCTTCTTCAGCCAATCCCCTCGCAACACGATCACGCGGAATTTGTTAGGGGCGTCTCCTGCGCCGCCAATGACGTACCGGGTCTCCAGGGCCAGCTGAGTCAAGTCCTCACCGCCGGTGAACAGCTTGTCGTTCCTGGCGAAGGACATCAGCTTGGCGCGCTGATTCTCCGGTTCGAGAAAGACGAAGCGGGCGCCGATCTCGTGAATGTTGAAACTGTTGTCCGCGACTTTGCGCAGTTCGACCTGGAAGAAATTGTCGTCCAGCGCCGTGTCACGCGTGATGTCGGAGTGAATCGTGGCCGGTTCTGCACCAGCTAGTTTCTCCACCGCAAGGGAGCGCAGCCAGAGGGCACTCATGATCTCGTCGAGATGGGGCACCTCGGTTGGAAACAAAACCTCTTTGACCTGTTCCAGATTGCGAATCGCCTTCTCCCGCAGCACGTTGTGATGCTGGTTGGAAACCGAGTCGAGCAGGGCGCCGATGGCGTTCTGCTCGTCATCGATGGGGAAGTCGGCTGCGGTCAGTACCGGCGACTTGTCACCGCGCTGCTTAAAGAGGTTGGCGAGAATCAGGATGAGATCCCGCGTCTCCTGCGCGCTCGTCGCGACGAGCACCTGGTCTTCGAGCAGTTGGAGGAGTTGCGGCGAGAAAGGCCACGCATCGGCGAAGGTCTTCCTGATCTCGGCATGTTCTGATGCCGGTGCCTGCGACAGCCGCAGGTGCTCCGAGACGTGGGTCTCGGCAAGTGCTTCGATTGATTCCGGAGGGATCTGTAGACGGTTTTCGAATAGCCTGTGCAGCAACAAGCGCTGGCGGTCGCGTCGTGCATACGGCCCCTTGAAATCGATCCTTGCGGGATCGACGCGGTGAATCTGCTGGTATGCGTCGGTGTTGCCGTTCCGCACCGAGACGACCAACAGCAGCACTTCCGGGTGAGACTTCGCGATCTCAGAAAGGATCTGGATGAAGTTGAATGCCCAGTTCTTCCACGGATACTGCTTGGTGTTGGTCAGACCGTCGAACCAGGTTTGATACTCGTCGAGGATGAGAGCAGTCGGCTGCTTCTGGAGTAACTCGAGCGTCAGGTCGTAACTGAGGATGTCGGTCTTCGCGGCTCCTTGGCCTTCCCACTTACCCCGAATATAAGCTCCTTGCGGATGCCGTTCCAGGAGCAGGTCCCAGAGAAACTTGTAGTTCTGGTGGACCAGGCTTTCCGTGATGACATGCATCCCCTGGCGCAGGGGGAGACTCGCGATCTTCGGCAACTGGAGGCGCCCGGCCCATGCAGTGAGCCAGGCCTGCGTCGCCGCCTGGTCTGTGAGCGCGTGGTACAACACGGCCATCAGGTGCGATTTACCTTGGCCGCGCTCACCGATGAAGACGACCGGGCGGTCGTTCTTCGGGCCCACCGCCTCGATGGCAGACAGTAGATCCGTCGTTGGATAGCTGATCTCTAGGAATTCAGCGGCAGGGCGCTGTGTGGCACCGGTGTTCTGAGCATTCGAAAGCTCGATCATGGTGCCCGAGATTCGCTTGCTGCGAAACTCCGGTCGTAGGTTGAGTCCAAGCATGGCCATTCGCATCCAGTCGCCTCGAGAGGCGGTCAACAAAAATACAGGGCAAGAGCACTATTGTATTCTCCTTCGGACATCCAAGTCTCTGATCCGGTTGGGCGAGGGTGCGCGACATGAAAGTGGGAAGTGGTTGAGTTCCTTTTTTTGTGGCTCTATTCTGAGCGTATGTGATACGTTCAGCCTAGGAGGCCACCCGAATGCTCCCATCCCTACTGGAACTGGAAGAACAGAAGCGTTCTCTGCTGCGTACCATCTCCGAGTTGGGCGACATGCGCCCCGGCTCCATCACTGGCATCATCCGGCGTTGCGGCAAGCCCCGTTGCCATTGCGCCCGTCCGGACGATCCCGGACACGGCCCCAACCTGCGGCTCACCTACAAGGTTCAAGGCAAGACGATCACCGAAGCCCTGCCCACACCCGTCGCTGTGCGGAAGGCGGAAGCCGAGATTGCCGAGTTCCGCAGGTTTCAAGAACTCAGTCATGCCTTCGTGCAGGTCAATGAGCAGATCTGCCGGTTCCGTCCGGTCGAGGACAGCCTCACACCGCAGGAAAAAAAACGACCGAAGCGGCCCAGCGCGAGGTCGCCCAGGAAGTAAGCCGGATGTTGGCGGTGATCTTCGCCGGCTGCCGCAAGACAGGCCAATTGGATCTGGAGGCCGTCGAGACGCTGGTGCGCGGATCGATGCACAATGCCGGGGCGTCGATCCTCGGCCATCTTCTGTCAGCGCCTGGCGCCCAGGCGCGCCCCGCGCCCTGCGCCTGTGGACACACCGCGCGTTATCACGACACGCGCTCCCGCCAGCTATTGACCATGCTGGGGCCGGTCGAATTCCAGCGAGGCTACTTCGTCTGTCCGCACTGCCATCAGGGCCAGAGCCCGCGCGACCGCGAGTTGGACGTGGAAGGTACGGAGTTCTCGCCCGGCGTGCGGCGGATGATGGCCGCCGTCGGCGCAGAGGCCAGCTTCGAGCAGAGCCGCGAGCAACTGCAGTTGCTCGCCGGACTGGCGGTTACCGCCAAGGCCGTCGAGCGCGAAGCCGAGGCCATCGGCGCCGCCATCGAAGCCGCCGGGCAGGAAGAGATCCGCCGCGCCGGTCTTCTACATCGAGATGGACGGCACCGGCGTGCCGGTGACCAAGAAGGAGCGAGAGGGCCGCGCCGGCAAGACCGAGGGCCAACCGGCTCGCACGCGCGAGGTCAAGCTCGGTTGCGTCTTCACCCAGACCACCACCGATGTGGAAGGCCGGCCTGTTCGTGACGAGGACTCCACCTCCTACGTCGCCTCCATCGAGCCGGCGGAAGAATTCGGTCTGCGTCTCTACACCGAAGCTTGGCGGCGCGGTTGGAGCAGGGCGCGCCAGAAGGTCGTGCTCGGCGACGGCGCGACCTGGATCTGGAATCTCGCCGGCCTGCATTTCCCCGGCGCCATCCAGATCGTGGATCTCTACCACGCCCGCCAGCACATCTGGGAACTGGCGGCCAAGCTCTTTCCCAACGAAGAGCAGGCCCACAAACAATGGACTGCAATCTGTCTCGATCAACTCAACGACGGCAAGATCGAAGCGCTGGTGAAGATTTTGCGCGACCTGCACCCGTCCAACGAGAAAGTCGCTGAAGCGGTCCACAACGACGCCGACTACTTCCAGCGCAACGCCGAGCGCATGCGCTACCCGCAGTTTCGTGCGCAGGGCTTGTTTGTTGGATCAGGCGTGATCGAGGCCGGCTGCAGAACCGTCATCGGCGCCCGCCTGAAGCGATCCGGCATGTTCTGGTCCGTCCGCGGCGCCAACGCCATCATCGCCCTGCGCTGCTGCCGCCTGAGTGGCCGCTTCGAGGACTACTGGGAATCCCGATCACGCGCCGCCTAATTCCCATTTCTATGTCGCGCACCCGTTGGGCGAAGGGCCGGAACTGCCTGCCGAGGTCGCAGGCGAGGGACAATTCGAGAATGGTGAACCGATAATGCCTGATCAACTGAGGTACCAGAAGCTGGACGGTCAACTCGGGCAGATCTACCGCGAGATCCAGGCTCTGCGCATCAACCAGCATGTCTTTTGGGAGGTGCAGGCGCTCATCCGCAACAATCCGAATCTTCACAAACCCAGCACGTTCTACGGTTGGATGGGCAACATGTACGCGGCGGCGATGTCGGCAGCGGTGAGGCGGCTGGTTGATCGGCGAAAGGACACCGTTTCGTTTGTTCGCCTGCTGGAGCAGCTTAAGAAGGACACTGGGCTGTTCTCCAGAGCCGCGTACAAGAGCCGCTGCACGAATCCAGATTTGCCGAGAGGTTTCCTGGACAGGGACTACGACGGCCTGGTTGGCAAGGGAAAGCAGCAGCCGGACCCTGGGGAGATCGAGCGTGAGATCAAGGATTTGGAAGCCAGGACGCAGAAGCTCAAGGACTTTGTTGACACCCACGTGGCCCACCTGGGTGCGGAGCCGGCGAAGGAATTACCCAAATTCCAGGAGTTGGACGACGCAATCGACTGCCTCGAAACACTGGTTAAACGATACCTGCATCTTTTCCGTGGCGTCGGTCTGACTTCCGTGCTTCCAACTTGGCAGTATGATTGGCAGGAAATTTTCCGGTACCCCTGGATCGAGACCGGTGAGCCGCCCGCCCAAACTCCACCGAGTGTTGCGGCGCCCGAGGATGTATAGTAGGTACTGTACAGTAACCAGATGCGGATAAACATGCCTCCACGAACGCAACCACAACGCGGCGAGAAGAACGCGGTGCTTTACGCCCGTGTCTCCTCCAAGGACCAGGAGCGGGAGGGCTTCTCGATCCCGGCCCAGACCCAACTGCTGCGCGGCTACGCCGCGAACCGGGAACTGACCGTCCTGAAGGAGTTCGTGGACGTGGAGACCGCCAAGCAGGCCGGCCGCAACGGCTTCGGCGAGATGCTGACCTTCATGCGGAAGGACAAGTCTTGCCGCATCCTGCTGGTCGAGAAGACCGACCGCCTCTACCGCAACCTCAAAGACTGGGTCACGCTCGACGAACTGGATCTCGAAATCCATCTAGTGAAGGAGAACATCATCATCTCCCAGGACTCACGCTCGTCGGAGAAGTTCATGCACGGCATCAAGGTGCTGATGGCCAAGAACTACATCGACAACCTGTCCGAGGAGACGAAGAAGGGCATGCTCGAAAAGGCCCGCCAGGGGATCTGGCCGTCTTGTGCGCCGCTCGGCTACCTCAACATCATGGGCGCAGACGGAAAGCGGACGATCACCCCGAACCCCGCTCTGTCACCGCTCATCCGGTCCATGTTCGAACGGTATGCGACCGGCCGTCACTCCCTGAAGGAAATCGCCAAACTCGCGCGCCAGGACGGCATGCAATACCCCAAGAGCAAGCTCCCCGTGCCGACCTCCACCGTCCATAAGATTCTCCGCAATCGAATCTATTGCGGCGACTTTGACTTCGACGGGACGACATACGCCGGCAAGTACGAGCCAATCATCTCTCGCGACCTTTGGGCCCAGGCCCAGGACGTTATCGATGGGCGCAACCGAACCAAACCCAGTCCGGTTCGGCGTGACTTTGCATTCAGCAACCTGATCAAGTGCGGGCACTGCGGCTGCGCCATGGTCGGCGAGTTGAAGAAGAAGCAATACGTCTACTACCACTGCACTGGCTACAAGGGAAAGTGCCCGGAGCCCTACACGCGGGAGGAGATCCTGGAAGAGCGTTTCGGCCAGTTGCTGCGTGGCCTCAGCTTCCCCAAGGAAATCCTGGAGTGGATCGTAACGGCGTTGCGCGAGAGCCACACCGACGAGAAGGCGTTCCACGACGAGGCGATCTCTCGCCTGCAGGCCGAGTACCGCCGCCTCCAGAGCCGAATCGACGCCATGTACCTGGACAAGCTCGACGGCCGGATCGACACTGCCTTTTTCGACAGCAAGTCGGCCGAGTGGCGCGCCGAGCAGGACCGCCTACTCCGCGACATCGCGACGCACCAGGCCGCCAACCAGACCTACATTGAGGAAGGGGTCCAGTTGTTGCAGTTGGCCCACCGGGCGCACGAGTTGTTCGAAAGGCAGGAAGCCGGGCAAAAACGGCGACTCCTGAATTTTCTACTCTCGAACTGCGTTTGGAAGGCGGGTGTCCTCACCGCAGAATATCGCCAACCATTTGACATGTTGGCACTTGTGCGTGAGGCTGGCGGAGGGGATGAAGCGATGAGCGGAGTGAAAAACGGCCAATTTGAGAATTGGCTCCCCGGCATGGATTCGAACCACGATTCACGGCTCCAAAGGCCGCTGTCCTACCGTTAGACGACCGGGGAATTCTCTTCAGTCTATCATCCGCGCCGCTCGCACAGCACCATCGTCCACGGCACCGGCCTGCGGACCTCGACCACGCGCACCCGCGTTTCGGCGAACCGGACGAACGAACTAGCGCTCCAGTGCTGCACGTGCCCCGGCGTATTGCCGAGGCTCGGCCAATACGCTCCGCGGGCGCAATTCAGGATCCGCCACAGCGGTTCGCGCGGCACGCTCAGCAGCAGGTGCCGCGCCGTCAGCGCGCACAAGGCATCCAGCGCGCCCCCGGGATCTTCCAGATGCTCCAGCACCTCGCAGCACACCACGAGTTCCGGTCTCGGCTCGCCGGCCGGCAGCCGGAAGTCGAACACGCTGGCTGCCGAGAACGGGACCGTCAATCCTCGCCGCCGGGCCTCCGCCCGCGCCTGCTCCACCACCGGCGCATCGACGTCGAAGCCGCGGACGGTACAGCCGCGCGCGGCGAGCCGCAGCGACAGCTCGCCTTCGCCGCACCCGGCCTCTAGCACCGTGCGCGCGCCGCTCCGCAACGTCAGCTCGTCGAACGACGCGAGAAAGCCGTCCATCAGCCGGCGCGCCACCGGGTTGCGGCTATGGTACTTGTCGTACAGATTGCCGCCCCGGACGTGCGGCGGCGCGACGCTCACTCGATCAGGGCGCGCGCCGGGGCGCCCTCGGTGGATCCCGTGACCTCCCGGACCGCGGCGTCTTGCCGCATGCGCAGCCGGATGTCTTCGAGCAGCGACCGGTTTGAAGCCAGCAGGTCCGCGATCACGCCGAAGATCCAGAGCTGGAGCCCGAAGATGATCAGCACGCCCGCCGCCAGCAACGCCAGCGGCTGCGGCGGACGCCAGGCGGCCAGCGCCAGTCCCGCTCCGGCCAGAATCGGCAGGAACCCCACCGCGGTGAAGAACCGGAACGGCCGGTACATCACGAACATCCGCAGGATGGTGAGCACCGATTCGAAGATGTACGAAGACGTGCTGCGCATCAGCCGCGAAGGACGCTCGTAATTGTTGACGTGGATCGGCACGCTGACGATGGGCATCCGCTTCTGGCCGGCCTGGATGATCATCTCGAGCGTGTAGGTGTACTTCCCGAAAATGTGCAGCCGCTGCGCCGCGCGGCGGCGGATGGCGCGGAACCCGCTGGGCGCGTCCTCGATCTGGGTGCCGCTCACCCAGCGGACCACCCAGCTCCCCAGGCGCTGCAGGAACTTCTTCACCGGAGAGAAGTGGCGGATCGCCTCAATGGGCCGCGCCCCGATCACGATATCCGCCTCGCCGCGCAATATCGGCGCCAGCAGCGCGGAAATGTCGGCGGCGCAATACTGGTTATCGGCGTCGGTATTGACGATGATATCCGCGCCCGCGGCCAGGCTCGCTTCCAGCCCGCGCATGAAGGCGTTGGCCAGGCCGGTGTTGCGCGGAATACGAATACAGTGATCGACGCCCGCGGCGCGCGCTACTTCCTGCGTGCGGTCGGTGCTGCCGTCGTCGATCACCAGCCATTCCACGCACCGGACGCCCGGTAGCGAACGGGGCAACGCGGCGAGCGTCTTGCCGAGAGTCTGCTCTTCGTTATATGCCGGAATCTGGATGATGACTTTCATGCCGCGCACGCGTCTTGCAGCCGCGTAAACGAAATGACGTGGACCATCGTCTAATAGATTACTCCGGATTTTCCCGCGCGCGCTCAAGGAGTGCGTCACCGAGGAGCATTTGCCCGAACTCACCCGTTCTTTGTACGACCTCCAGAACCTTCCGTACCTTGCCGCGGTGCTGGCCGTGTCGATGGCGGTCGTGCTGCTGCGCGGCGTCCGGGCAAGGCGCGGAGCCCGTGCTCTCGGGGTTCGCTGGCGTGCGCTGGCTCCCCGCCGGTACGGCATCGCCGGGATGACCGCGGCGGCCTTCCTGCTGGCCGGCCACTACTACCTGGGCCCGCCCCAACCCTGGGTGATGGACGAACGCAGCTACCTGCTCTCCGCCGATACCTTCGTGCGCGGCCGTCTGACCAATCCGCCGCATGCGCTCAGCGAGTACTTCGAAACGCCGTACGTGTTACAGAAGCCGACATACAGCTCGATGTACCAACCGGGACCCGGCGTGGTGCTCGCGCTCGGGATCTGGCTCGGCGACCCCTGGTATGGCGTGGCGCTGACGGTGTTCGCCATGGCGCTGGTGCTGGTGTGGGCGCTGGAGGCGTGGATGCCGCCCGTCTGGGCCATGACCGGAGCCTTGCTCGGCATCGCGTACACCGGCTTCAGTTACTGGGCGCACAGTTATTGGGGCGGAGCGCTGGCCGCCCTCGGCGGCGCGGTGTTGCTGGGAGCGATCGGCCGTTTCCGCCGGCATCCCATCGGCAAGTGGGCCGCGGTGGCCGCGCTCGGCGGCGTGGTGCTGTTGGCCGTGCGGCCGGCCGAGGGCGCGGCGCTCTCCGGCGCGGCGGCGCTCTACCTGCTATGGATCGCGTTCCGCGGCGGACATGGCCGCGCGCTGTTGCCGGCCGTCGCCGTGGCTGCGGTTGCGCTGGCCGGACAGGCCTACTACAACTGGCGCGTCACCGGCGATCCGCTACTGCTGCCCTACGCCCTCGGCATGCGCAACCAGGTGAGCCGCCGCATGTTCGTGTGGCAGCAGCACCGGCCGGATCCTCCCGCGCCGCATCCCTTCCTGGCGGACGTCGCGCGCATGCACTATCGCGCCGAACTCACCGGCTGGGCGCGCTTCCAGGCGAAGTACGAACCGGTGTTGAACCTCTTCGGCGGCGCGTTATGGCTGGCGCCGCTGCTGCTGCTGCCGTGGCTGGCGCGGGATCGCCGTGTGCGGCCTCTGATGGCCCTGACCGCCGCCGTGGTGGCGCTCAACTTCGTCACCGAGTGGGTGCATCCGCACTACGCGGCGCCCGCGACCGCCGGACTGCTGGCCATCCTGGTGCTCGCTTTGCGCCATCTGTGGGCCCGCCCGTGGGGCCGGCCGCTCGCCGCCGTGCTGCTCGTGTCGTCGCTGCTGGCCGCGCCGGTGGCGCGTCTGGCGCAAGAGCGGGCGGATGCCCGGCTGAATTCCTTCCCCAAGCAACGCAGCGAACTGGCTGAGACGCTGCGAGCGCGCCCGGGGCCCCAGCTCATCGTAGTCCGCTACGGCCCCGGCCATTCCCCGCACGAGGACTGGGTGACGAATACGGCCTCGATCGACGAGCAAAAGATCGTCTGGGCGCGCGACTACGGCGACGAGCGCAACCGCAAGCTGCTCGACTACTTCGCCCGGCGCGATGCCTGGCTGTGGGAGCCGGACACCGGCCAGCTTACGCTGCTCCGCACTGCGCTACGCTAAATTTTGGCTTTGCTTACCGACCCGCGCCCTCCCGTGTGGACCCCCGAATCGTGGGCCTCCCGGCCCGCGCTGCAGCAACCCCGCTACGACGACCCCGCGGAACTGGCAGCCGTCGCCGCCGAGCTGGCCGCCCTGCCGCCCCTGGTCACCTCGTGGGAAGTGTCCGCGCTGCGCGAACAGATCGCCGAAGCGGCCGCCGGCCGGAGGTTCGTCCTGCAGGGCGGCGACTGCGCCGAACGCTTCGCGGATTGCACGTCTCCGCTCATCGCGGCCAAGCTCAAGATCCTGCTCCAAATGAGCCTGGTGCTGGTCCTCGGCGCCAAGAAGCCGGTCACCCGCATCGGGCGTTTCGGCGGCCAGTACGCCAAGCCGCGCACCGACGATCTCGAAACCCGGGACGGCGTTACGCTGCCCTCCTACCGTGGCGACCTCGTAAACCGCGCGCCGTTCACGCCCGCCGACCGCCGCCCCGACCCGCAGTTGCTCCTGCGCGGCTATGAGCGCGCGGCCTTGACACTCAACTTCATCCGCAGCCTGGTGAAAGGCGGCTTCGCGGACCTGCACCACCCCGAGTATTGGGACCTCGATTTCGTGCGCCACTCGCCCATGGCCGACGAGTTCCATCGCTTCACTGAGAACCTCGGCGACGCCCTGCGGTTCATGGAGAACATCCTCGGCGTGCATCCGGGCGAGATCAGCAAAGTGGACTTCTTCGCCAGCCACGAAGCGCTGCACCTGGTCTACGAAAGCGCGCAAACGCGCCAGGTGCCGCGGCGCGAGGGCTGGTTCAACCTCGGCACGCACTTTCCCTGGATCGGGGTGCGGACCTCGGATCCGGACGGCGCGCACGTCGAATACCTGCGCGGCCTCGTGAACCCCGTGGGCCTGAAGGTCGGCCCGTCCACGAAGCCCGAACAACTGCGGCGGCTGCTCGACATCCTGCACCCGGACAACGCGCCCGGCCGTCTGACGCTGATCCACCGGCTGGGCGCGGCGCAAATCGGGCGGCTGCTGCCGCCGCTGCTCGACACCGTGCGCGCCAGCGGCAAAACCGTGCTGTGGATCTGCGATCCCATGCACGGCAACACGCAGATGACGGCGTCCGGCTGGAAGACCCGGAACTTCGCGGACATTCTGAACGAACTGGAGCAGGCGTTCGAGATCCACGCGGCCTCGGGCTCGTATCTGGGCGGCGTGCACTTCGAGTTGACGGGCGAAAACGTCACCGAGTGCATTGGCGGCGCGCGCGGGCTCACCGAAGAGGGCCTGGCGGAGGCCTACCGCACCGAGGTGGATCCGCGGTTGAACTACGAGCAGTCCCTGGAACTCGCGTTACTGGTGGCGCGCAAGATGGCGGCCATCCGGCCCAAAGGCTGATTTCAGGGCAAAATGGTTGACAAAGTCAACTATTAATCGTTGACTTTGTCAACCATTCACCGCAAGAACCCTACCGGACCGGCACCACTAGGCGGGCGAGCTGCGCTGGCGCCCAGTGTTGCCGCCAGCGGGCGAGGAAGTCCTCGATGTCCGGGTGCGAGACGGAGCCCAGCGCCTGCGCGTCACGGCTCTTGATGTTCTGGAACAGCACCTCGATCTCGACCGTTGCCGGGCGGCCACCGACGGGGATCCGGTACGCCGTGGTGTCGCGGCCGTCGCCGAAATCCGGATCGCCCGTCACACCTTCCGGGCGGATCGCCGGTGGCGCGCCGGCCGCCGCGAATCCGGAGGGCAGGATCCGGTTGTCCTTGCGGTGCGCCGCGGCGCGCGTCAGCGACAACGTGGGCCGGCCGGCCTCATCGGCGTACTCGGCCTCATAGATCTGCGTTTGCCGCGGACCGGTGATGACGGCGTAGTGCGTTTCGAAACCGGCGGAGCCGGAGATCTCGCCCCGCACGCCATCCCAGGCGCCGGATTCGAACACCACCTTGCCCGCGGCGTCGCGGGCCGTCAGGTGCAGCCACAGCCGGCGGCTGGGGAATCCGGTCGGCAGCTTGTGCCCGGTGAGGTTCAGGACCGTGACGTCCGCAGCCAGCGTTCCGCCGCGAAACTCCGCGGTGGCGGTCAGGTCGACGGCCCGGCTGAGGTTCTGCCGGGCGCGCTCGGCGGTGCGCTCGAGCCCGAGCAGCGCGGCCACCTGGAAGTTCCCGCCGAGGAAGACATGCTGGCCGAAGGGCGTCCGGGGCCGGGTGGGCGGAAAGAAGCGGCCCATGGGGTTGTGGGCGATGTACTGCGGCACGGGCTCGCCGGCGGCGTCACGGAGCAGCGGCAAATGGCAGGCCTGGCACGAGATTTCGTTCCTCGCGTAGTCGCTTTCCCGCCATTCGAGGAACGGACCCTGCTCGACGAACTCGCCCCGCTCGACGCCGTCCGGGCGGCGGGACTCGGTGACCACGGTGTGGCAGGTGGCGCACAGCGCCGATTCCAGGATATGTTTGCTTTCCCGGGGCGTCACGCCCGCCATCATGCGCATGGGCATGGAGAAGGGATCCGCGTGGGGTCCATAGATGATGCCCTCGGCGCCGATCCGGAAGTTCGCGGAGAACGTCTCGGGCCGGCCGAGGTTGACCGGCTGGATCTGGTGGCAGACCGTGCACGTCACCCCTTCGAGGCCCACGCCCGCGACCTGATCGAGCCGGAGCTTGCCGGGCCGCTGCGCGTACTGCTGGGCGGGAGCATGGCACCGCAGGCAATGGTCCTCGATCGCGGCCTCGGCGCCGGGCATTTGCGCCGCCTCCCAGCGGACGCGCGCTTTCCAATAAGGGTCGCGCGAGGCGTGGGCCATCATCGTTCCGGACCACAGGGTGTGCGGCGAGGGATAGGCCGAAACGGCGTTCGTTGCCGCTTCGGGCGCCGGGAGCACGGCATGACAGCGCCGGCAGGTTTCGGCGCTTGGGAAGCTGAGGGATTGGGCAGCCAGGGCGGCTGCGCCGGCGAAGACCAGAAGTCCGGTTCGCATGGCGGACCTCCAAGTTCCATGCTAACGCCCGGCGGCCGGGCGAAACGCAGCATTTCGTAAATTCGGCGGATTCCGCCGGGCCGGGCCGGTGCGCTACCATCGGCAAGCGATGAGCGTCACCCGGCAGTCCCTCGACGAACTGATGCACCGGATCCCCTTCAACGAGGCCCTCGGGATGCGCGTGGTGAAGGCTTCGGCGGGCAAGGTGACCCTGGCCTGCAAGTTCCGCGAGGACCTGCGCAACGTGGCCGGGATGCTGCACGGCGGCGTCACCGCGTCGCTGGCCGATGCCGCGGTGCGGTTTGCCATCGCCCTGAAACACGGCGTGGAGCGGCGGTGCACCACGGTGGAACTGAAGATCAACTACTTCGTCCCCATCGCCCACGGGTCCGTGCGGGCGGAGGCCAAGCTGATTCGCGACGGCTCGAAGATCTGCGTCGGCGAAGTCAAGCTGTACGACGACCACAAGAAACTGGCCGGCGCCGCGCTGGTTACCTATATGATCCTGCCGTCCGAGTCCGCCGCTCGCCGGTAACCGGACGGCGTTCACCGAACCAGCCGCGACGGGCCAGCGGGCAGGCCGTAGCATGAGGCTGGAGGTGGCGACGATGCGCGAGGCGCACTGGCGGCGGCAGACAGCGTGGGGAGTGGTTTGGGCGATGCTCTTGATCGCGGCCGGCGTGATCCTGCTGCTGGACCGGCTGGGCATGGTCCAGGTCCGCGACCTGTGGGAGCTGTGGCCGCTCGGGCTGATCGCCCTGGGCATCGGCCGGCTGGTGGACGCGGTGCTCTGGAATCGTTACGTGGATACCCGCCCCGAGTGCTGGCGGCGGTATTGAGAGAGAGTGGGGGAAGGGAGCTGCGCATGCGCGAGGAATTCGAAGGACGTTGGGAAGAGCGGGTCCGGCGGCGGCGCCAGGGCTGGGGCGGTACGTTCTTTGCCCTCGCGATCATCCTGTTCGGCGTGCTGCTGCTGCTCGACCGCCTGGATGTCTACTACTTCCGCGACGCCTGGAAGTTCTGGCCGCTGCTGCTGGTCGGCGTGGGAGCGACGCGGATCGGGACGGCCTACGACTGGACCGGCCGCGCGATGGGCGCCCTGATCGCCACGGCGGGCGGGCTGTTGCTGGCCTCGAACCTGCGCTGGTTCCGCATGGACGGAGAACTGGTGTTCCCGTTCGTGATCATCGCGGTGGGCGTCTTGATGCTGGCGCGGATGCTCTCGCGGCCCTCGGCGCGCGCGGCGGAAGCGTCCGTGGACACCGTGAACGAATTCTGCATGTTCGGCGGCATCGACAAGCGCAACGCCTCGCAGGATTTCCAGGGCGGCCAGGCCAGCACCATGTTCGGCGGCATCAAGCTCGACCTGCGCAAGGCCGCCATGAAGAAAGACCGCGTGGTGATCGACACTTCGGCGATGTTCGGCGGCATCGAGCTGCGGGTGCCGGAGGAGTGGACGGTGGTCTGCCGCGGCACCAGCATTTTCGGCGGCTACGAGGACAAGACCTCGCACCCGGAGGTGCAGGGCAGCGCGAAGCACGAACTGATTGTCACCGGCCTGGCGATGTTCGGCGGCGTCGAGATCAAGAACTAGAGGACCGGCATGCATCCGGTTCTCGCCAGTCCCAGGAAACTGCTTGCCTATCTCGCGGCGTGGAGCCTGCCGGCGCTGCTGCTCGCCTACCTGATCTGGACGCCGGGCGGCTTCACTACGGCGGAGGCCGCCGCCCTCGCCGCGCCGCTGTGCCTCTTCTACGCCTTCGTCTGCCTGTCGCCACAGTTCCAATGCCGCCGTCTGCCGGTGCGCGGCACCGCGTTCTGGCGCCTGCTGGCCAACCACGGCGCGCCCGCTCTGTTGGCGGGCCTCCTGCTGGCGGGCGTCGCCTTGACGCTCGCGATGCCCGAGGCGCTGGGACGTTTCTTCCCCGGCCTATATGAGCGCGTCTCCGCCCGCTTCGGGCTGATTTTCGTCACCGGAGTGCTCTACTACGCCGTGGCCGTCGTGGTGCACTACGTCATGTGCGAGGTGGAGGCCGCGCGGGAGGCCGAGGTGCTGGCGCGCGAAGCCGAGCTGCGGGCGCTGAAGGCCCAGATCAACCCGCACTTCCTGTTCAACGCGCTGAACTCCATCAGCGCGCTGACCGCGATCGACGCGGGCCGCGCGCGCGAAATGTGCATCCGGCTCTCGGAGTTCCTGCGGAGCACGCTGGGGCTGGGCGAACGGACCACGGTGAGCTGGAGCGAAGAACTGGCGCTGGCCCAGGCCTATCTGGCCGTCGAGCAGATCCGCTTCGGCGACCGGCTCCGCGTGAGTTTCGACACGGCGCCGGAATGCGATGCCTGCCAAGTGCCGTCGCTGGTGCTGCAACCGCTGGTGGAAAACGCCATCAAGCACGGCATCGCGTCCCTGGTGGAGGGCGGCGAGATCCGCCTGCGGGCCCGGACGGGCGCGGGCAAGCTGGTGGTGGTGGTGGAGAATCCGTTCGATCCGGATTCGCCCGCGCCGCGGCGCAGCGGCCTCGGGTTGCGGAACATCCGCGGACGCCTGGAGGCCCGCTACGGCGGGCAGGCGTACTTCCAGGTGCGGGGCGGCGACCAGTGGTTCCGCGTGGAGATGCACGTCCCGTGCGAAGATGCGGAAGGATAACCCGATGGAGAGCGGCGCGCGGTTGAGCCACTACCGGATGCTGGAACGCCTGGGCGCGGGCGGCATGGGCGAGGTGTGGCTGGCCGAGGACGATCGCCTGGGCCGGCGCGTGGCCGTGAAGGTGCTGAAGGCGGAGTACGCGCGCGACCCCGAGCGGCTGGAACGGTTTCTGAACGAAGCGCGTGCGGCGTCGTCGCTCAGCCACCCGAACATCGCCTACATCCACGAGATCGGCGAAAGCGACGGCGCGCGGTACCTGGCGATGGAGTATGTCGAGGGTCAGACGCTGGACCAGTGGATCGGGGGCCAGCCGGTGGCCGCGGCGCGGATTCTGGAACTGGGCGGGCAACTGGCCGAGGCACTGGATGCCGCGCACGCCAAGGGGATCGTCCACCGCGACGTCAAGCCGGCGAACCTGGTGATTACGCCGCGCGGGCACCTGAAGGTGCTGGACTTCGGGCTCGCCAAGGTGGCCGGGCCGCGCGCGGCCGACGCCGACACGATGTTCCTCACCACGGCCGGCGCGCTGCTGGGCACGCTGCCGTACATGAGCCCGGAGCAGGCCCAGGGCCTGGCGGTGGACCACCGCACCGACCTGTTCAGCGCCGGCGTGGTGCTGTACGAGATGGCCACGGGGCGCCTGCCGTTCTCCGGCCTGACGTCGCAGGAGACGCTGCTGAAGATCACCGGCGCGCAGCCCGAGGCGATCGCCCGCTTCAACTACGCGCTGCCCGAGGGGCTGGAGCGCCTGATCCGGAAGTGCCTGGAGAAGGACCCGGGCCGCCGCTATCAATCCGCCGGGGACCTGCTGGTGGACCTGCGGAACCTGGCGCGGGACCTCGCCGAAGCGGCTCCCCGGCCGGTGCCGGCGACGCTGCGGGTGGTGATCGTCGACGACGAGGAACTCGCGCGCGGCCTGCTGCGCGAGTATCTCAAGGCCTCCCCGGGCGTTGAGGTGATCGCCGAGTGCGCCAACGGGTTCGAGGCAGTGAAGGCGATCGGCGAGCTGAAGCCGGACCTGGTGTTCCTCGATGTCCAGATGCCGAAGCTCAACGGGTTCGAGGTGCTGGAGCTGATCGGCCGGGAAGTGCCGGTGGTGTTCGTCACCGCGTACGACCAGTACGCCATGCGCGCCTTCGACGCGCACGCGGTGGACTATCTGCTGAAGCCATTCGCGCTCGACCGGTTCCAGACCGCGCTGGAACGGGCGCGGGCGCGGCTGCGCGAAACGCCGGCGGCGTCCGCCGGGCCGCTTCCCTCTGCACCGGCTTCCTCCGCGCCGGCACCGGCCGAGCTGGCGCAGGCGGCGCGCGCGCCGGAGCAATACGCCACGCGGATCGTGGTGAAGGACGGCACGAAGGTGCACATCATCCCGATCGAGAAGCTGGATTACGCCGAGGCGCAGGACGACTACGTCGCGCTGCACAGCGACAAGCGGACCTTCCTCAAGCAGCAGCCGATCTCCGCGCTGGAGGCGGCGCTGGATCCCGCGAAATTCGTGCGCGTCCACCGGTCGTACGTGATGAACCTGGAGCGCCTGACGCGCCTGGAGCCGTACAGCAAGGACTCGAAAGTGGCCGTGCTCGACACCGGCGCGAAGCTCCCGGTGAGCCGCAGCGGGCAGGCGCGGCTGCGGGAACTGCTCGGCGGCGACTGAGCGGCGGCCCGGGGCGTCTCTGACACGTTAGAATGTTGCGAGATCCCCATGGCAACCCGGCGACATTTCCTCGGAGCTACGACCACGGCCGCCGCCCTGGCCGCCCCGCTCGCGCAAGCCGCGCAGACCACTTCGGCGAACGACCGGATCCGCATCGCGCTGATCGGCGCGGGCGATCAGGGCATGGCGGACCTGCGCCTGGCGCTGGCCGCGGGCGGCGTCGAGATGGTGGCCGCCGCCGACGTCTACGACGGGCGGCTGCAGCGCTGCAAGGAACTGTGGGGCAAGAACCTGTTCACCACGCGCGACTACCGCGAGGTGCTGGCGAAGCCGGATGTCGATTGCGTGGTCATCGGCACGCCGGACCACTGGCATTCGCGGATCGCGGTGGAAGCGATGGACGCCCGCAAGGACGTCTACGTCGAGAAGCCGATGGTGCAGCGTGTGGAGCAGGGTGCGCCGATGATCGAGGCGCAGAAGCGGACCGGCCGCATCGTGCAGGTGGGCAGCCAGCGGGTCAGTTCCGTGATCTACCAGAAGGCCCAGGATCTGATCCGCGCCGGCGCGATCGGCGAAGTGAACATGATCGAGGCGTGGTGGGACCGCAACTCCGCCATCGGGGCCTGGCAATACTCGATTCCGCCCGACGCGACGCCCGAGAACATCGACTGGGACCGCTTCCTGGGGGAAGCGCCCAAGCGCCCGTTTGAGGCGATGCGGCTGTTCCGCTGGCGCAACTACCAGGACTACGGCACCGGCGTGGCGGGCGACCTGTTCGTGCACCTGTTCAGCGGCATGCACTTCATCACCGGATCGCTGGGGCCGTCGCGGATCTACTCGACCGGCGGGCTGCGTTTCTGGAAGGACGGCCGCGACGTACCCGACGTGATGCTCGGGTTGTACGACTACGAGGCGACGGAGCGCTTCCCGGCCTTTACGCTGTCGCTGCGGGTGAACTTCGTGTGCGGCGCGCAGGAGAACTCGGGGTTCCGGTTCATCGGCAGCGAAGGGGTCCTGTCGGTGGACGACGAGGTGACGGTAGCCAAGCAGCCGCGCGCGGCGGAGCCGGGCTTCACCGTAGGGAGCTTCGCCGAAGCCACGCAACGCAAGTTCATCCAGGAGTACCGCAAGCAATATCCTTTCCAGCGGCCCACGGCGGACGCGATGCGGGCCAAGAGCCTGGATCGCTACGCGCCGCCGCGCGGCTACAATGACCATGCCGACCACCTGCGCAACTTCGTTGAAGCCGTGCGCACGCGCAAGCCGGTGGTGGAGGACGCGGCCTTCGGGCTGCGCGCGGCCGGTCCCGCGGTGCTGTCGAATGTCAGCTACGCGGAAGGCAAGCCCGTGGAATGGAATCCGCAGACGATGACCCGGAAGGCCTAGTTTGAAGCCCTCGATCCTCGAAATTCAAACGCGCACGCTGACGCCCGAGATCGCGGTGGTGGCGCTGCACGGCAAGCTGATGCTCGGCAAAGAGAGCGCCGAGTTGCAGACGCTGGTCCCGGGACTGCTGGAAGCGGGGGCGCGGCACCTGATCTTCGATTTGTCCGGGGTGACCCACATCGACTCGACGGGCATCGGCCGGTTCATTGATGCCTATAGCCGCGTGGGCAAGGGCGGCGGGCAGATGCGGCTGGCCGGCGCGGGGGGCACGGTGCGCGAAGCGTTCCGCGTGACGCGGCTCGACACGGTGTTCAAGTTCTTCGAGACGGTGGACGCGGCGCGGCAGGGGCTCGGGTAGCGGGGCGGGGACGGAGGTGACCGTCCCCAGCGCTCCAGCGCTGCCGTGCTCAAACCTTTTCCGCGGCGGCGCGTAGAGCAGATATGCTGCCAACCCTGTGGCGTTCCGCCGTCCGCCAGTTCCGCCACCAGACGCTCGCTACCTTCGCGATCCTCGGGACGCTGGCCCTGGCCGTCGCGGCCGCCACCGCGAGCTTCTCCGCCGTTAAACTGGCGTTGCTCGACGAACTGCCCTATCCCGAGGCGGCGCGCATGGTGTCGCTGCTCACGGACGTGGACGGGCGAAACTCGCCGGTTTCGGCGCACGTCCTGGCGGATCTGGAATCCAGCCGCGTGCCGTTGACGGACTTCGTATCCATCCGCCCCGCGGGGTTCACCTACACCGCCGCCGATTCCACCGAAGGGGTGGCCGGCGCGGCGGTCTCCGCCTCGTTCTTTCGCGTGCTGGCCGCGCCGGCGCTGGGCAGCGCGTGGCGGGAGGGCGATCGCGATTCGATCGTGATCAGTTGGGGGATGTGGCAGCGCCTGTTTGCCGGGTCGCCGGGAGTCATTGGCAAGCGGATCCGCCTGGATGGCGGGGAGCGAACGATCACCGGCGTGATGCCGCGGGATTTCCGGGCGCCGTACTTCGTCGCCGTGGACGTGTGGGCGCCGCTGGACCGGAACGCGCTGCTCGCCGATCCCGCCCGCGGCCGCCGGCAGCTCACGGTGATCGCCCGCCGCGCGCCGGGAGCCACGCCGCGGCAAGTGGACGCGGCCCTGGCCGTGTTCTCGCAGCAGCAGCGCGAGCGGTTCCCGGCGGTGCAGGGCCGCCAGTCCTGGGTGGCGCGGCCGCTGCGCGAGGAACTGGCCGGCCCCACGCGGCCCGTGCTAGTGGGCACCGCGATCGCCGCCACTCTGCTGCTGCTCATCGTGGGCGCCAACCTGGCGGGGCTCTCCGTGGCCCGGGCCATCGCGTCGCGGCAGCAGTATGCGATCCGCGCGGCGCTGGGCGCCGGGCGCTCGCGGCTGCTGACGGAACGCCTCACCGACAGCCTGGTGACCGCCGCACTCGGATCCGTATCCGGGGTGTGGCTGGCCGCCGCGCTGATCCCGGTGCTGGCGTCCTATCAGGAGCAGTTCCTGGGAAGCTTCCAGCCGCTGCGCCTGGACTGGGCCACGGCGCTCTTCGGCCTGGTGGCCGGACTGGCGCTGGGGATCGCGGCGCCGCTGGTTTCCCAAAGCGCGGTGAACACGATCAGCGCCGCCGAGTGCTTGCGCGCCGGCCGCTCCAGCAGCGGCGGCGAGCGAGTGACGCTGCTGCGTTCCGGCCTCGTGGTCCTGCAGGTAGCGCTGGCGTTCGTGCTGGTGGTGGGCGCCGGGCTGTTGGTGCGAACCGTCCGGCATCTGGCCGATCTGCCCCTCGGCTTCCGCCCGGAGCAATTGACCAGCTTCCCGGTCAACCTGACCGGACCCAAGTACCGCGAGGAGGAGCAGCACATCCAGTTCGAACGCGAGGTCCTGGCCGAATTGCGCCGCATTCCGGGGGTGGCTGCCGCCACTTCCTCGGTTGGACTCCCGGTGCTCGGCGGGCCGGGCGCGGCGCTTTCCATCCAGGGGCGCTCCGACAGCGCCGGGCAGGAAGAGGTGGCGTACTTCTCGGCGTCTCCGGGCTTCCTCGACGCCATCGGCGCGCGCATGATCGCCGGCCGCGAGATCGCGGAAGCCGACGTCGCGTCCGCGCCCAAAGTCGCCGTGATTAACGAGCTGATGGCGCGGCGATTCTGGCCGGAAGGGAACGCCATCGGAGCGCGGATCCAACTGGGCCCGGGAGGTCCCACGGAGGAGTGGATTACCGTGGTGGGCATCGTGGGGGACATGCGCCAGCAGGGTCCGGTGCGGGCGATCCGCCCGACAGCTTTCGGCTCGACCTATCAGTATTCGTGGCCGCGGCGCTTTTTCACGATTCGTACCGCCGGGCCGGCCCCGGCCGCCGAACTCCGGGCCGCCTTGCGCAAGGTGGACCCCTCCGTGGCGATGGGAACGGTGACGCGGGTGACGCAAATGGCCGCGGACCAGACGGCGCGGCACCGCGTGGCGATGCTGGCGCTGACGTTCTTCGGAATCACCGCGGTGGCGCTGTGCGCCTTCGGGCTGTTCGCCCTGGTCAGCCTGACCTCGCAACTGCGGCGGCGGGAGTACGCGATCCGGCTCGCCGTGGGGGCATCGCCGGGAGGGATTCGCTGGATGGTGCTGCGCCAGGGAGTGACGCTGGCGGCGGCGGGCGCGGCGGCCGGCGCGGCGATGGCCGCCGGCGGCACCGGGGCGCTGCGCGGGCTGCTGCACGGCGTGACGCCACTGGACACGGCGTCCTTCGCCGCCGCGGCGGTGGCGGTGTTGTCGCTATCCGGACTGGCGTCCTGGATGCCGGCGCGGCAGGCGTCCCGGGTGGACCCGCTGGATTCGCTGCGGGCGGAGTAGCTGTGTAACACTAGCGGTCGCATGCCCCACCGACTGTCCCTGGCGGCGATGGCCGCCCAGATTCAGGACCGCCGCCTGTCTCCCGTGGAACTGCTGGAGTCGCACTTGCGGCAAATCGAGCGCTGGAACCCGCGCCTGAACGCGATCACCGTCCCGGACTTCGACCGCGCGCGCGACGCGGCGCGGCGCGCGGAGGAGCAAATGCGCGTTTCGAACTCCGCCGCCGCGGGCGCCTCCGGGTCCCTGTACGGCATTCCGCTCACCGTAAAAGACTGCTTCGATGTCGCCGGGTTGCCGACGCGGATCGGCAGCCGGGTGCTGCCGGACACCCCGGCCGCGGAGGATTCCGCGCTGGTGGCGCGGCTGCGCGCGGCGGGCGCCATCATCCTCGGCAAAACCAACACGCCCGAGTTCATGGTGAACTACGAGACCGACAACCTGCTGCATGGTCGCACGAATAACCCGTGGGATCTGGAGCGGACGCCTGGCGGTTCGAGCGGCGGCGAGGCGGCGGCGATCGCGTCGCTCTGCTCGGCGGGCGGCATCGGCTCCGACGGCGGCGGGTCCATCCGCATTCCGGCGCACTTCACGGGTATCTGCGGGCTGAAGCCGACGCCCGGCCGCCTTTCCACCACGGGCGAACGCAATCCGCCGCTGATGCCGGCGGGGATCGGCGTGCCCGGACCCCTGGCCCGCACGGTGGCCGACGTGCGCACGCTGTTCCGGGTGCTGGCCGGATATGACGCCGCGGATCCGCTTTCGGCGCCGGTGACGCCCCGGCCGTTGAACGTGCAGGGCGCGCGGATTGGGGTGATGGAGAGCTTTCTCGGCGTCCCGGTGTGCGACGCGGTGCGCGAGGCGATTCGGAAAGCTGCGCGCGACCTAGCAACCGCGGGCTTTGCGGTGGAGGAGGTCCGCCTGGAGGGGCTGGAGCGCGCCCCGAATGTGTGGAGCTTCCTCTTCAACCAAGTGCCCGCGCCGGCGCGGCGGGATCTGATCGGCGCGGCCGAAGCGAGCTGGACCGCTACTGAGGGACTGGAGAAGCTGTGTGCGATGCCGCAGCCCAGCGCGCTCGAGTACCTGGCCCAGATCGAGGAACGGGACCGCCTGCGGCGGAGCGCGATCGCGCAGATGCGGGATTACGCCGCCGTCCTGCTGCCCGTGTCGAGCATCGTGGCGTTTCCGCACCGCGAGCGCCGTTTCCCGGTGGGCGAGAAACCGATGGGCCTGTTCCAGGCCATGATCGCGGCGACGTGGCTGAACGTGCTGGGGTTGCCGGGGCTGGTGCTGCCCTACGGCCAGGACGCGGCGGGGATCCCGGTGGGGGTCCAACTGGCGGGCAAGCCCTGGGAGGAAGAAGTGCTGCTCGAAATCGGCGTGCGGCTGGAGAACGCGCGCGGGCCGTTTCCCTCGCCCCCCGGATGCCTGTCGTAACCCAACCCTCGGCCGGCGACTTTGGACGCGCCAACGTCCTGTTGCGGGCGCGCGCCCGGAGTCACTTTGTCGACGACTTCCCCGGTCCGCTGTCCATCAAGGCCGTGATCGACGGGCGCGTGGCCTGGAGGGCTGACGGGCGGGAGCGGGTGGTCGACGAAGCGTCGTTCCTGGTGCTGAACGCCGGGCAGCCGTACTCGATGCGGATCGATGAGGCGCTGCCGCAGGCGACCTGCTGCCTGTTCTTCGCGGCGGGTTTCGTCGAGGGCGTGCGCGCGGCGCTGCTGGATCCGGATCCCGAGCCGCAGGCCACCCCGCACCGCTTCGCGGTCGGGCTGCGTCCGGCCGACGGCCGGTTGCTGCCGCGCATCCGCGTGCTGGCCGCGAGCCCGGCCGTGGGGTCCGGTTGGGGCGAGGAGCAGTTCCTGGAAGCGGCGCGGGACCTGGTGCTGCTGGACCGCGAATGCGCGCGGCGGATTGCGCTGGTGCCGGCGGCGCGGGCGGCGACGCGCGAAGAATCGCTGCGGCGGCTGGAGCGGGCGCGCGAGTTCCTGCACGCGCACGCGGCGGAGGAGATCGACCTGGCCGAGGCGGCGCGCGCGGCGTGCCTGTCACCGTTTCATTTCCACCGGCTGTTCCGGCGGACGTTCGGGGTGACGCCGCACCAGTACCGGACCCAACTCCGGCTGGAGCGCGCGCGGCGGCGGCTGGAGCTGGGCTTCGGGGTCACCGAGGCCTGCCTGGACGCGGGGTTCGAAAGCCTGGGGAGCTTCTCCGCGCTGTTTCGGCGGCGGTTCGGAGTGCCGCCCTCGGCGGCGCGAAAAGAGCAAGTTTGAAGAAGCTCGGCGCCCGCCGCGGAGCTACGATCGCCTCATGCTAAACCACATCGGGCAGATCGCCCTTACCGTTTCGGACCTCGGCCGCGCGAAGTCCTTCTATCAGGAGCAGCTCGGCCTGCCGTTTCTGTTCCCGGCCGGCAACATGCTGTTCTTCCAGTGCGGCGACATCCGCCTGATGTTGTCGAACGAAACCAGCCATGGCACGCACAGCTCGATCCTGTACTTCAAGGTGGAGGATATCCAGGCCGAAGCCGACGGGATGAAGGCGCGCGGCGTGGCGTTCGAGCGCGATCCGTTGCTGATCGCGAAGATGCCGGACCACGAACTGTGGATGGCGTTCTTCCGGGATCCGGACCGGAACCTGCTGGCGCTGATGAGCGAAGTGCGGCCGTGAGCGGAAACCCGGGACAGTTCCGGGTGCGCCGAGTTTTTTCCGCCGGTAAGTTATTGCTTTATATAGCATTCGGTCTGCGGAAGGCAGGAAAACCGGAACTACCCTCGGTTTGACGAGTGCCCGGGTTTCGTTGCCGCGATTTCTGTCGTTCCAGATCCCGTATGTCTATGAGCGTATTGACGAAACCGCCGTTGTGGCCAGATCGAAGGCTGGAGAAACCCGAAAACCCGGAACTGTCCCAGGTTTTGGGTTTGAGCAGCATCATCTGGGCAAGAAGCGCCGGATCCCGTAGTCATACACGGCCCCGCCGATCAGTCCGCCCACCAGCGGACCCACCACCGGCACCCACCAGACGCCGGACCCATCCGTCAGCCCGTTGTTCTTAAACCCCGCCACCACGGAAAGCAGCCGCGGACCGAAGTCCCGCGCCGGGTTGATCGCATACCCGTGCAGCCCGCCGAACGCCATGCCGATCGCCACCACGATGAGGCCCACCATCAGCGGACCCATCGCGTCCGGCGGCGTGTTCCGCTCGTCCGTGATCGCGAAGATCAGCATCAGCAGCAGCGCCGTTCCGATGGTCTGGTCCAGCAGCCCGGCGAAGGGCAGGGCGGGGAAGGCCGGGAAGGTCGTAAACACGCCCGCGGTCTTTTCCAGGTTCGGATCCACTTTAAGGAACTGCGGATGGTAGTTCCAGAAGACCACGGCCGCGCCCGCGAACGCCCCGGCGATCTGCGCCACCGAATACGGAACCACCTTGGCCCACGGGAAGTCGCGAAACACGGCCAGCGTCACCGTCACTGCCGGATTCAGGTGCGCGCCGGTGGTCTTGCCCGCTATATAGATGCCCATGGTGACGGCGAGTCCCCAGGCGAGCGTGATGTTCGTGAAGCCGCCGTTGACGATCTCGCCCGGCGTGCCGCTGCCGAACAGCACCACCATCGCCACCACGCCATTGCCGAACAGGATCAGCACCATCGTGCCGAGGAATTCGGCGATCAGTTCCGCGGAAAGTTTGTTCATGGCTTCGCGGATTGTACCGCACGCGGATGATGGGGCGAAACGGAAAGCACGCGGGCGGCGCGGGCGCGTATCCTGATCGGGTGCTGCCCTTCTTGTTCTTTGTCACGTTCGCGGCCGCTTCGTGGATGGACTTGCGCCAGGCGGCGAACGACGCCTGCCGCGCCCGCCAGTGGGACGCCTGCGCGGCGAAGTACGCCGAACTCGACGTCCGGCTCGGCGGGCCTCCCAACATGCTCGCCACGCTGGCGCGGGCGCAGATGCAGGCGGGCGACGCCAAGGCCGCGCTCGCGACGATCGAGCGGCTGGCCAAGACGGGGCTCGCGTTGCGGCTCGACAACGACCCGAGCTTGCGAGCGCTGAAGGACGATCCCCGGTTCCAGAAAGTGGTGGAGACGATGCGCGCCAACGCCACGCCGCGCGCGGCGGCGCGTCTCGTGGTCAAGCTGCCGGCCCAGGAGTGGATCGCCGAGGACCTCGCGCTCGACGGCGATGGGTTCCTCGTGTCGAGCGTCCGCAAGAGCAAGATCGTGCGTGTGCGGCGCGATGGCTCGGTGAGCGACTTCGCCGCGACGCCGTACAGCGCTTTCGCGTTGCAGCGCGCCGGGAAACGGCTGTGGGCGTCGAGCGCCGCGATCGCCCAGGGCGAGGGGTTTTCCGCGGCGATCGCGGGCAAAGGCGCGGTCCTGCGTCTGGACCCGAAGTCCGGCCGCGAACTCGCCCGGTTCGAGCAGCGCGGCAACCTCGGCGACCTTGCCGTGGCCAAGAATGGCGATGTCTATGTCACTGACAGCACCGGCGGCGGGGTGTTCCGGCTGCGCGACGGTAAGTTCGAAGCGCTGACGGCGCAGCGCGAATTTCTTTCGCCGCAGACGCCCGCGCTCGCGCCCGGGGAGAAGGCTCTGTATGTCCCGGATTATCCCGCCGGGATCGCGCGGCTCGATCTCGCCACCCGCCAGGTGTCGTGGCTGAAGAACCCGCACGGCTGCGCGCTCACCGGCATCGACGGGATGTACGCGTACCGCGACTCGCTGGTCGCGATCCAGAACGGAACTTCGCCGAAGCGGATCCTGCGGCTGCGCCTTGCCGGAGACTCGGTCGCGGCGTGCGAAGTCCTGGAGCAGAACTCGCCGGGGCTCGGCGAGCCGTCGCACGGCGTGCTGGCAGGCCGCGATTTCTACTTCATCGCGAACGCCGGCTGGGACCGGTTCGACGACAACGGGAAGCCCCTGACGCAGGCGCCGCCCGAGGCTCCGGAGATCCGGGTGCTGCGGATCCCGGAGTAGCCAGCGGGTAGTTCGTTTGGTAATTTTTCTGTATCTGGTTGCCAGGGCATGACTTGGACTTGCCGCTCGCTGACGCGCGCGGCTCCACTGCTCAATGGTCGCCGACTTCCGGCGCACCGGCGATTTGGGGCGCCCCTGGGTCATTTGGGGAGTTCGTCGAGTTTGGCGAGCAGGGAGCGGGTAGCTTCGGGGTGGGGGGCGAGGGCGGTGAACAGGAGGTCCTTGAGTTCGGGCCATTCGTGGTGGTTCAGGATGGAATCCCGCTCCGGCTCGCGGAACTCGGCGAGCGGGGGGAGTTCGTTTGGAAATCTTGATGTAAGTGGTTCGTGGGGCTGGCTTTGTTCTGCGGGGCTTTGTCCTACATCGCTTGGCCCCTCGCTGACACTCGGGGTTCCGAGGGCTTGCCGCTCCCTGACGGTCGCGGCTCCGTTGGCGCCGGGGTTTTCAGAGCCGCGAGCGTCAGCGAGCGGCAAGCTCCGGGAGGGCGCCTCCATGCCGAAGGCGGCGGGGCGGAGGCGCTGGAGTTCGCGGAGGTGGCGGAGGTAGCTGCGGCTGATGGCGACGCCGTAGCGGTGGAGCAGTT
>CAYYID010000010.1:0-117020 GCA_964471915.1 uncultured Solibacteraceae bacterium
GAAAGATCCTCACCGCGTAGAGCTCGGCTTCGGGAGCCAGCGCGCGGATCACCGCCGCCACCGCCGTCCCGTGACCCAGCAGATCGCGGGTGGTTTCGTCGACGAACGACACGCCGCCCGCCACCGGACCGGTCTCGGGCGTGGGCGTAATCCCGGAGTCGATGATCGCAATCCTCATGTCGCCGGGACCGCGGCCTCGGTGATTCGCGCGCCCTCCAGGCGCAGCACGCGATCCGCCGCGCGCGCCAGCTCCGCGCGGTGCGTGATCACGATCACGGTGCGCCCGCGCATTCTTTCGCGATATCCGGCGAGGATCCGCTGCTCGCTCTCCGCGTCCAGCGCCGCGCTCGGCTCGTCGAGCACCAGCACGGCGGGGTCCGCCAGCAGCGCGCGCGCCAGCGCCAGCCGCTGGCGCTCGCCGGTCGAGAACGCCACGCCTTCCTCGCCCATCACGGTCGCGTAACCGCGGGGCAGCGTCTCCAGGAACTCCGCGATACCGGCAGCGGACGCCGCGGCGCGGACCTTTGCCTCGCTCGCTTCCGGCTTCAGGTACCGCAGATTCTCGTCGATCGTCGCGTGAAAAAAGAACGGCTCCTGATCCACGAGTACGACATTGCGGCGCAGGTCTGCGAGCCGCAGGGCGCGCAGGTCCGTCCCGTCGAGCGTGATCGTCCCGGCGTCCGGATCGAACAGCCGCACCAGCAGGTCCGCGATGGTGGACTTTCCCGCGCCGCTCGGCCCCACGATGGCCACCGTCTCGCCGGGCGCGATGGTGAAGTTCGCGTCCTCCAGCAGCGGCTGCCGGTCGAACGAGAACCCCACGCCCGCGAACGCGATGCCGCCCCGCGCGCGTCCCAGTGCCGTCGCGCCGTCGCGAACCTCCACGCGCTCCGCGAACAGTTCCTCCACCCGGCGCAACGACACGCGCACCGTCGCCAGTCCGGTGTACAGCCCCATCAGCGCCTGCACCGGCGGCAGCAGCCGCATCTGGTAGGCCAGAAACGCCACCAGCGTGCCCACCGACATCGCGCCCGCGATCACGCGGCTGCCCCCGTACCAGAACACCGCCATCGTGCCCAGCGAGAGAATCAGCCCCGGCGCCGCTCCGCCGCCGTAACTGATCCGCTGCAGCGCCAGCAGGGACTTCACGAAGCGGTCGTGCTTCCCGCGGAAAACCGCCTGCTCCCGCGCCGCGGCATTCGCCGTCACCACGAACCGCACCCCGCGCAGCGTCTCGATCAGGAAGCTGCCGATATCCGCGCTCGCCTGCCGCACCGCGCCCGCGCGCGTCTCCAGCGTCCGCCGGTATGCCGTCAGCGCCCACACGGAAAAGGGCAGCGGCGCCAGGCTGAGCAGGAACATCCGCCAGTCGAGCCACGCCAGCATCCCCAGCGTCCCCGCCAGGAACGCCGCGTTGCCGAACCACGCCAGCGCCGTGTCCGCCGCCGTGCGCTGCACCTCGGCCAGGTCGCCGTTGATGCGGCTCAGAATCTCCCCAAGCCGCATCCGGGCGAAGAAGCGCGGCGACAGGCTCTGCAGGTGCCGGTACAGGTCCAGGCGCATCGCGAACAGGATCTCGGCCGAGAGGCGCGTGTAGAGCAGCCCCGTCGCGGCCGATAGCGCCGCGCCCCCGAGCGTCAGCGCCGCAAACCATGCCAGAATGCGCGCCAGCGCCCCGGCGTCCCGCCCTACCAGCGCCTCGTCGACCAGTTGCTTCGAAAGGTACGGAATCGCGAGCGACAGCAGCGTTCCGCCCAGGCTGAGCGCCAGTACGCCGCCCAGCGCCGCGCGGTGCGGCTTCAGGTAGCCGAACGCGCGCCGCAGGTCCGTGGTCATGGGTTCCGCCGCCTCAGGCGCGCGGCAGGATGAACATGTTCGAGGACATGTCGCCGTCGATCGTGATCGTCCGCAGGTACTTGTACGTCTGCGCGTCGTACAGGTCGATCGTGTTCCCCGCCACGTAAATGTACAGGACTTTGCCGTTCGAACTCGGCTTCAGCCCCATCCGCGACCGCCCCGGGAACTCCTGGCGGCTGTGCACCCGCTTGTTCACCAGATCGAAGGTCCAGAACTCCCAGCGCCCGATCTGCTCCTGCACGCCGTACGCCCACTTCCGGTCCGGGGCCAGCGCGAAGCTCACGAACGTCTGCGGCCCCAGCGCGTAGAAGTCCACGCTCTTCTGCGCCAGGTTCACCCGCGCGATCCCCATGATGCGGCGATTCTGCACCGCGTCCTGCACGAAGAACAGCCCCGTGAAGTATCCGGGTTCTTCGTAAGTGTCGTCCGACGGACCGAAGTTCACGCGGCCCAGGCCGTTCTCGAGCGGCTTCGACAGCTCCCACTTGTCGACTTCCTTGAAGTCCTTCGTGTCGAGGATCAGCACGTCGTCGCCGAAAAGGTAGAGATTCTTGCCGTCCGGCGAGATCTTGAAGCTTGCGAACTCGCGTTCCTCGCCCTTCGGCCACGGAATCGTGCGCATCACCTTCTTGGCCTTCAGGTCGTATTGCAGGATCGTGTTCGCCCCCACTTCCCAGCGGTCCAGGTGCTTCTCGGCGGACTTTGTCAGCAGGATCGCGTAGTTCTGCTGCGGGTCAATCGCCATGCCGCCCCGCAGCCGGATCTTCTTGTTGCCTTCGCTCAGCCGGAACGTGTCGATCACCTTGCGGTTCGGGATGTCGACGACCTCGACATCCTCCATGCTGTCGGAGACTACATAGAAGCGCTTTTTGTCGTCGGAGAGCGTGGTGCCGCGCGGCGTGCCCTTGGTCATGGCGATCTTGTCGACGACCTTCTCGGTCGCCTCGTCGATCACATAGAAGAAGTTCTGAAAGGCGCCGACATAGATCAACTGGTTGCCGGCGGCGCCCGTCTGTCCGTGAAGTAGCGGAGCCGCCGCGCCGAGCGCCAGGAATTCGCGTCGCTTCATGCTCGATCCTCTCTAGGGGAAAACCAAATCGATCTTGCGCCAGTCCTTCTGCGCCGCCGCGCACTTGGCGGTCCAGTTCGGCGCGTGGTTCAACTGGTCCGGAACCTGCGCCGGCCAGAAGCAGCCCGAATGGCAGTCGAAAAGATCCCGCTCCACCGGCTGGCACAGGCCTGCGGCGCCGCCCGCGGCGTCCGCTTCCCAGCCCGGCGAGAACACCAGCGAACAGCCCAGCGGAATGTGCGGCCCGCCCCCCGGACCTCCCGGTCCTCCCGGGCCCCGGCCCTGCAGCGCTACGACATCGGCCATGCGCGCCGCCTTCTTGTTAACTGACTTGAGATGCTTCATGCTGCTCCTCGCTTTCGAACTGCTGCAGGAATCCCGGGTTGCGTACCGCCAGCTCGCCGTAGATCTTCAGGCAAGTGTCCGTCCAGCCGCGGATCCACTCGCAATAGTGCAGGTTCGGCCGCCCGGTGTCCCCGTAGCGGACGTGCGCCTCGTGGTAACAGCCCCCCGCGCACAGCGGGCGCGCCCAGCACCGCGCGCAATCGGTCTTCTCGTCGACGTGGTGCTGTTCCAGAAATGAGATTTGCACCAGCCGGTCAATGCCGTCCTTCACCGTCCCGAACTTGTGCTCGTCGCTGCCGGCGAAGCGATGGCACAGCCCGACATCGCCGTCCGTCGCCACGCCCATCAACCCCAGCCCCGCGCCGCACGGATGAGACTTGCTCATCCCCTTGTGGATCTCCTCGAGCGTGTCCCGCACGTTCGAGAACCCGTGGTGCCGGTTTTGCAGCGCATATTCCAGAAACTCGGCCGCCAGGTCCCGGAACTGCCCCAGCATGTGATCGAAGCCCTCGTTCTCGATCGCATAGCCGCGGTTCGACGCCGTGGTGACCGGCGCGAAGCCGACCTCCCAGAAGCCGATCTCGTTGCGCAGGTGGTCGAAGATCCGCTTGATGTCCAGCGTCTGCGACGTCAGCGTCACCCGCGCGCCGATCGGCCGCGAGCGGTGCCGCGCCAGCAGCTCCTTCACCTTCGGCATCACCACGTCGTAGCTGCCCTTGCCGTTGTGGAAGACGCGGAACTGGTCCTGCATCTCCTTCGGCCCGTCGATCGACACCGTCACGCCCACGTGGTTTTCGGCCAGGAACTCCACGATCTCCGGCTTCAGCAGCGTGGCGTTCGTCGTCATCGAGAAATCGATCGACTTGCCTTCCTCCGCCGCCCGCCGCCGCGCGTACTCGATCGTCTTCCGCACCACCGGAAAGTTCAGCAGGGTCTCGCCCCCGAAGAACGTCAGGTGCGCGGACTTCCCCGCCTCGCGCAGCAGGAACTCGACGCTCTCCCGCGCCGTTTCCTCGCTCATGAACTTCGGCTTCTCCCCAAACGCCGTATCGACGATCTTGTCCTCGCCGTACTCGTAACAATACGTGCACGCCAGGTTGCACTGGTTCGTGACGTTCAGCACCATCGTCGCCAGCGGGAAATCCGGCGGCGGCATCTGCTTCGGCGCCGGCGCCGCGTACCGTCCCTCCTCGCGAATCGCTCGCACGTCGCGCAGTTCCACGATCGCGTCGTGCACCTCCGACGCCCGGAACCGCGGCGTCAGCCGCTCCAACAGACCACCTACCTCGACCGGCCCCGCGCGCAGTTCCTCCAGCACCGCGGCCGAGGCCGCGTCCAGTTGAAACACGGCCGCGCTCGGCACCAGGTACAGGAACTCCCCGCCCCCGGCCGCGAACGAATGAAACTCGCCCAGACTTACTGCGTTCACTTGGAGACCTCGGGTTGATCCCACTTCATGTAAATCGGCACCGTCACCAGCAGGTGCGCCCGCGCCCGGATCGGCTTCGCGTCCGCCGCCGCCTTATAGGTCGCCACCACCCAGATGTCGCCGAAGTTGTTCGCGTTGTTGCGCCGCTTCGGGTTCGGACCATCCACGTTCGGCGTGAACAGCCCGTTCTGGTCCAGCGTGCCGACAAAGTCTTTATCGTTGTCATCGAACGTCGCCGTGAACTCCTCGACGCTCCACGCGACGTCCACCACGCCGAGTTCCAGATCGTCCGCGGTCTCCGGCTTGCCGTCCGGACCGTTGTCGTAGCCGGTCGCCTCGAACTGCTGGTACTGCTTCGGGAACACCACCCCGCCCACGCGCGCCAGCCCCGCCTGCGGACGCACCTTCAGCGTGTCCACCTTCTCGTAAACGAGCAGCGCGCCTTCCTTCACCGCGCCGCCCACGGTGACATCGCGCTTGCCGAGCGCCGCCCCCGCGGCCACCTCGATCTCCGCCACCACTTTGGCCGAGGCCGCGCTCGCCACGCGCTTCACGGTCACGCCGGGCCCGAAATCGAGATCCTTCGCGGCCAGCCCCGCCGGCAGGTTCGCGCCGTAAATCGTCACCTCCGCCGCCGGAGCCCCGCGCTTCCACACCGCCCGGCTCAACCCGCTGATCTGGGGATCGTTCGTGATCCGCGCCAGTTGCACCTCGATGCCGCGCTCGTCGTAGCCGCCGTTGAACCACCGCCCCGACATTGCCCGGCGATTGCGATCCAGCAGCATCGTCTCGCGCAGTTCGTCCTGGCCGCCTTCGCTCGACCGGCCGCGCCATTGGAAGCCCGTGTACACGATCGAACGTCCCGTGCGGCTCACTGTCTTGCCCGACCGTGCGTACGTGTAGCGCGCCTCGGTGAGAAATTCATCGCCCTCGGCCGAAGAGTCGTTCTTGCGGATCGTCACCTCGCCGAAGATCGGACCCTTGCCCGCTTCGTACCCCGACAGCGCCCAGCGGCCTTCCGCGCGCGGCGCGCCCATCGCCGCCGACCACGCCGACCACTCCGGCGTCTTCAGCGGAAACGCCCCCGCCAGATGCCCGATCGCCTTCTCCATCGGATGCCGGTTGTCCGGCGGACGCCCGTCCGGACCCGGCGCCGTCTGCACCGGACCCATCCGCCGGAACGCCTGGAAGTCCGTCAGCGGATAGTAGCCCCGGTGCATCGCGATCAGCAGTTCCCATTCCTGCTTGGTCCGCCGCTGCAGGATCACCCGCCCCAGCGAATGGCACTTGTTGCAGGTCTGCTCGGTGTCGTTATCGGCGGTGTACTTCCACTCGATCAGCTTGCGTTCCACTTCGAACTGCCCGGGGCGCGCTTCCTCCGGCGCCAGGCCGAGATGGTTCGCAAGATATTTCACGATCTGCTTGGCTTCCTCCGGCTTCAGGACCACCCCGTTCAGCGCCACCATGCGCTTGATGGTTTCCTGCCAGCCTTCGGGAGTCGTCCGCCGGTAGGAGATCCGGCTCATGCGGCCTTTATCGTCGCTCGGGTGACAGGCCGCGCAGGCGCGCTTCACCAGCGCGTGGTCGATCGGGATCCCTTCGTCGGCCTGCGGATCCTTGCCGTCCTTCTTCTGCTCGGCGGGCTTCGGCTCCGCGGGCGTCTGTCCCCGCGCCGGACCTGTCCACACGATCGCCGCAACCAGCGCTGCTAATCCCAGCTTGCGCAAGATCGGACCTCCCGATTTCCCCGAGTGTAACAGCTTGGCCCCGTCAACGTTTTGCGGCGTCAACGTTTCGCGGCAACATCGACCCACTCCACCTTGCCGCCCGCCAGCTCCACGCTCACCACCTGCGACCGTCCCGTATGGTGCGGATCCGAGCCCTTCGGCCGGTTGCGGTCGTACTGCAATCCCTTCAACACCAGCACGCGGTCGCCGGGCATCACGCTCTGCAACAGCGACAGGGGCAACGCCGTCTTCCACTTCACCTCGCCGGCGGCCGTCAGCCGCGCCAGTTGCAGATGGGCGTCCTCGTCGATCCGGTCGTGGTACAACACCAGCGCGCCCTCGGGGTCCCGCAGCCGCACCACCGTCCGCGTCAGCGGATCCTGCAGCAACCCCGCCTTGAGAAATACGTGCTCCGCGCCCGCGGGACGCAAATTTACCAGCGCCCGCTTCCAGACATACGTCGCCAAGTAGTCCCGCTCCGTCGATGTCGCATCGGACTTAACATCCGCCCGCCAGATCTGATAGCGCCTCGCCCCGGAGGCGTCCAGGCCGGGCGTCGCGTGCTGGGTCTGCAACACCGTCATGTCCTGCTCGTCCGCCAGCCCCAACCATTGATCCCCGAACAACCCGCCCCGGGCCTGGAACGAATAGGTCGCCGAAGGCGTGTAATACGCAGGCGCGACATCCCCGCCGCGGCTTCCCGCGCCGCTCGCGGCCGGCCGCGCCTCCCCGTTCGACGGGTCGATCCGGTAGCGGTTAGCGTCCGCCGCCGTGAACACCAGCCCGTTCTTCAGCTCGAAGAACTTCTGCTCCTTGGGCCACAGTTCCGCGAGCGCGGGGTTCTTCTTGCGCAAAGCCTCCGCCGTCCACCGCAGGCTCCCATCCGCCACCGCCACCCCGTGCACGCCGTCCGAGAATACCCAGGCGATCCCCGCGCTCACGCCCAGCAACGTCCCCTCGTACCGCGACGCGTACTTCCGCGACGGCAGCTCCCGCCGCCACCGGACCTTCATGTCGGGCACGCCGAACGACCACAACTCCACGGTGCGCCATTCCCCCGCATCCTGGTCCGTGAGCACCAGCACCTGGTCCACGCCGTCCACGGTGATCCGCAGCGGACCTTCCCGCGCCTGGCGCGGCTCCCGAAACGTGTTGCAGCCCGTCAGCGCCAGCGCCGCCAGGCACAGAACTCTATTCATTCCGCAAGACTCCATTCGCCACCAGCAACGACAGGACCCCGGCGAAGCCCGGCAACTCCACCGGCTGCGCCCCTCGGTTATAAGCCTCGAACAAATCCGGCACCTGCGAGAACTCCGGCGCCAGTTCCACCAGCCGCACCAGGTCCACCCCCTGCACGAACTCGAGCCCGGCCGGCAGCCCGGGCGCCGCCAGCGCCTCCCGCGGCACGATCTCGTTCCCCGCGATCCCCGCCCGGACCTCCTTGCCCACGCCCGGGCCCGGCCGCAGCCGGATCGACGGCGCGTTCCGCAGCGTCTCCCAGGCCTCGGCCAGATCCGCCTGCCGGTAGAACGGTTCCTCGGCCTGCGCCGCGCGTTCCCCGAAGAACTCGTGCTCGCCCGCCTGCGCAAAATACGGCGCGGTCCGCCGCTCCAGGTTCTGGAACACTTGCCCCTCCCGCTCCTCGTAGTACCCGAGCGCCAGTTCCCGCCGTTCCGGATACCGGATGCACGTGTGCACCACCACCGCCGCCAGCCAGGCCGATCCCATGGCTTTGCGCACGCCGTACGACGACAGCGGATCCACCGCGCTCCCCGCGTCGCCCACGAGCAGGCACTGGCCGTCCACAAAGCGGGCGCTTGTATAGCTCGTCGCCTCGCAACCCCACACCGCGCCGGCGGGCGCCGCGTCCGCCAGCAGCGCCGCGAACGCCCCCGTCTTCCGCAACTCGGCCGTGTACGTGGCCTCGATCCCGTTCCCGCGCTCGAGCGCCGTCAGGTCGTAATCCACCATCACCGCCACCTGCCGCGCCCCCGCGCTCCGCGGCGCCGACCACGCCCAACCGTCCCGGTAGCTCTCGATCCACGTATGCTCGGGATAGGCGAACCGGCCGGTCCACTCCCCGCACAGGCACACCGTCCGGCGTTCACCCATCCGGCGGACCGCCCGCCCCCGCACGCTCGCCCGGCCCGCACAGTCGAGCACCCAGTCGGCGGCGCCGTCCCCGGCCGTAACCCCCGCCGCGAATGCCAGTTCCCGCAGCCGCCGGTCGAACTCCGCCCGCGCCACGTGATACCCGGGCGCGTCCGCAAACCCCTCCACCCGCGGCTCCTCCGCGCCCCACCAGACCGCGTTCCCGGCGCTGCGCCCAAACCCGGCTTGATCCACCGCCTCCAGGATCCCCAGCAACTGCAAGTGCCGCCGGATGCTCGGCGGCAGGCTCTCCACCCGGCGCGCGGGAGCACCGGCGTCCGCCAGCCGGACCTCGTGTCCCCATTGCGCCAGCAGCCGCGCCGCTGTCGCACCCGCCGGACCCCCTCCGGTCACCTGGATCATCACCCTCCTACCTTACCCGTATGCGACAATCCTCCTCGGAGTCTCCATTATGCGAATGCGTTCCCTAGCCCTGCCGTTGATCATCACCGCCGCTGCTCTCGCGCAAGAATCCAGGACGCCCGAAATGCAGCGAGCAGATTACGACCGCGTCGCGAAGCTCGCTCGCTCCATCCAGAAAGAAGTCCTGCGCCTCACCGAGTACGGCGTCTTCGATGAGATCAGCTTCGGCATCAAAGGCTCCGCGGTGATCTTGCGCGGGTACGCCTCTCGCCCGATTCTGAAATCCGCCGCCGAAAACGTGGTTAAGAGAATCGAAGGCGTTTCCGACGTCATCAACGAGATCGAGGTCCTGCCGCTCTCGCCTAATGACGACCAAATCCGTCTGCGCACCTACATAGCGATCTACGGCAACACCGTGCTGCAGCGTTACAACCCCAACCGCGGCGCGCCCATCTTCCGGTCGATGACCATGCGTAACTTCGGCATCACCAACGATCCGCCCATCGGCTTTCACCCCATCCATATCATCGTGAAGAACGGTAACGTCACGCTCACCGGCATGGTGGACAACGAAAGCGACCGCGCCATTGCCGAGATCACCGCCAACGGGGTTTCGGGGGTGTTCAGCGTCAAGAACGAACTCGGGGTGCCCGTCAAGAAGCCGAAGAAATAGGCCGGGCCGAGCCTGGGTTCAGCCTGCGCAGGATTTCGCGCGCCAGCTCGAGAATTGCGTCTGCCTCCGCGGGGGACGGCTCGCGCTTCACGGCCTCCGTCACCGCGGCGTCTTCGCCGTCCGTCTCCGCTAGGAACACCGTCCAACAGGTACCGCGAAAGCTGCCGTCCGCCTCGATGCGCCCGCCGATGCTCTCATGCCGCCAGCGCGCCGGACCTTCCCCTTCCTCTCGCAACGCTACGTGATCGTTCGCGGCGATGGGCGTTCCGCTTCCGTCCAGAGTCACCAGGATGTGCCGGCCGCCCGCTGCTCCCGCCGAAAGCTCCACCGACAGCGCCTCCCAACCCGCAATGGGCGAGACGTCCACGGTGAGTTCCGCCGAGCCGACGGGCCGCCGGCGAACCTCGGCCTCAGCCGGGAGCAACGCCAGCGGGTTCAGCCATTCCGGGAGGGCCATCACTCTTAATGGACGTGCCGCCTCGCGGAAAGTCAGCTATTTGATCGCTTTGTCGAGCTTCACGATCAGCAACTGGCTCTTGAACCCCGTGTCCTTCAGCTCGCAGCCGATCCCCGCGAAGTCGCCGACCCCGAAGTCGTTGTCGTTGACGACCGCGAGCGTGGAGCCGTCCAGCACGGCGATACCCTCGATCTTCTGCGGCCAGCCCTTGCGCGAATCCATCTCCAGGATGAACTCTTTCGGCAGCGTCTTGACGCCGTTCTCGTCCAGTTGCGCCGCCGTCAACGACTCCAGGCTCGGCGACGTCGTCTCCGCGTCCCACTTGCTGCGCAGAATGTTCGTGGCCCCTTGGAGATCCACCTTGTAGATCTTGGCCACCAGGTCCGTGCGCTCGAGCACCAGCATGTACCGGTCGTTCAACACAACGAGTCCGGAAACCTTGAGATCGCGCGGCCGCGCGCCCGGCTCGTATTCACTCGCGGGCTGGAACCGGTAAACCCATTCCCCCGAGGCCGCCTCGTTCCGCAGGTCGAATCCGAGAATCCGCGTATTCAGCGACTCGTTGCCGGTCGCGGCGTTCGGATTCTGCAGCGGGCTCTGCAGGGCGGCGTAGACCGTTCTCTGGTCGCCGCTCACCGCAATGTCTTCGAAGCCGCGATTCGAAGTCCGGCGCGAGTAGATCGACGGCAACACCCCGACCGATTGGTACTGCGTCGAGTCGTTCGCCAGCCCGCGCGGCTGGAAGCGCTTCTCCACGACCCCGCGCGAATTCGCTTTCAGAATCGACGGCCCATACTCGTCCACCATCCAGAACGAGCCGTCCCGCAGGCGCACGATCCCCTCCGTGTCCAGCCCGTTCGGATTGAACGGCAGGCGCACCGTCGCCGTGCAATCGTAGGGAGCTTCGTCGCGCGCCGCGTTCGACACGCCCGTGACGCCCTTGCCGTTCAACCCGGTCAGCGGAATGGCTTGCGCCACTTCGAACTTGTTATCCACCGCCACCACCTGCAGGATGAACGGGGTGAACTCGGGCACGGGAAACGTCCGGCGATTCACTCCACTCACCGGCACCTGCCCGTTCGGTCCGCGGTCGGTGACCATCCAGAAGACGTTCGGTTCAGCCGGGTCGTGCCACAAGCCGCTCCCGATGCCGCCGAGTTTCACGCCCCGGTCGTTGACATCGACGCCCATCCGCGACAACAGGATCTGCCCCAGCGGGACCTCGCCCAACTGATAGCGTGCCTGCACCGTGCCGCTTTGAGCAAGAACCAGCGCGGCTGCCCCAACTCCCAGCCATAGTAATCTCATTCCGATCGTCTCCTTAGACCGATCAGCATCCCATGGAGCGGCGGCCGGGGCATGAACATCCGATGCCAAGTTAATGACAAATCAATAACCTGGAAGGCCGTGGCGGAAGCTAGTGGGAGTCGAACCCACCAGCGACGCTGAGCGCCGCTCACTGGTTTTGAAGACCAGGCCCTGCACCGGCAGAATTTAGCTTCCGCAGCCGATTCTAGCAGCCATGCTATTCTGATGGCGTTTTCCATGTCGCTGCAGCGCCTTCCTCGAATTTGCATTGCCATGGGCTTCCCGGACGTTCCGGCCCTGCTGGCGCATGCGGACCGTGAGGTCGAAGCCGGGGAGAGCTTCCTCGAGTTCCGGCTCGACTATCTCCCCAAGCCGGAGCAAGGCATCGCGGCGATTTCCACCTTCCTGGCCAAGCATCCTGAATGCACGGTGATGGCGACGTGCCGCCGCCATCAGAACCACGGCAAGTTCACCGGCTCCGTCGAAGAAGAGATCCGCATCCTGAACGCGGCCATTGACGCCGGCGCGCGCGCCGTCGATATCGAAATCGAAAGCGCCGAAAACGCGGTCACCAAGGTCGCCGCCCTGCGCGCCCGCGCCATGGTGTTGCTCTCGTACCACAACTGGAGCGGCACGCCGGCCATGGAGAGCCTGGTGCGCCGCATGATGAAGGTCTCCGCCGACGGCTATAAGATCGTCACCACCGCGCGCAAGCCGTCCGACAACTTCCGCGTGCTCTCGCTCGCCCGCGCCCACGTCAAGCAGCCGATGGTCGTGCTCGCCATGGGCGAGACCGGCTTCCCGTCGCGCGTCCTGTCTCCGGTGTTCGGCGGACTCTACACCTACGCCGCCCCGAACGCCGCCGAAGGCACCGCCACCGGCCAGGTGGCCGCGAAGATCCTGCGCAATCTCTACCGCGTCGACCGCCTGGGTAAGAACGCCAAGGTCTACGGCGTCATTGCGGACCCGGTGCGCCATTCCATCTCGCCCGCAGTTCACAACCGCGCCTTCCAGGCCCGCCGGATCGACGCGGTGTACGTCCCCTTGCTGGTGAAGCCGCCCCAGCTCAAGGACCTGCTCACGCTGGCCGAGCGGCTGCCGCTCGCCGGCTTCAGCGTCACGCTGCCGCACAAGCAGAAAATCCTGCGCTACCTCGACGCCGTGGAACCGCTGGCCAAGCGCATCGGCGCCGTGAACACGGTGTGGAAGAAAGCCGGCCGCTGGCGCGGCGACAATACCGACGCCGAAGGCATCCTGCGGCCCCTGGCGAAGCACATCCGCCCGGCCAAGGCTTCGGTGCTCATCGCCGGCAACGGCGGCGCGGCCCGCACTGCCGCTTACACGCTTGCCGAAGCAGGCGCCAAGGTCTCCATCGCCGGCCGCAACGTCGACCGCGTGCGCGCCCTGGCCAAAGCCACCGATGCCACGCCTCTCTCCCGCGAACAGGCCGCCGCGGCCAGCTTCGACGTGGTGATCCACGCCACGCCGCTGGGCATGTTCCCGCATGTCGACCAGTGCTTTTTCACGGACCGGATTCCCGCCGAGATCGTCTTCGACATGGTTTATAACCCGTTGGATACGAAGCTGATCCAACGCGCGCGCTCCGAGGGCAAGACGGTCATTCCGGGGCTCGAGATGTTCCTCCACCAGGCTGCGCGCCAGTTCGAGATCTGGACCGGCGACTCCGCCCCGCGCCCGGTGATGGAGCGCGCCGCGCTCGAAGCCCTCGGCCATGGCCACTAAGCGCGAACGGCGAACGGGGAGCGCGAACGGCGAACGGGGGCAGTTCGGGGCAGGCCCCGTTCGCTGGAGCCTTGCCGCTAACGCTATTGTTTTCTCAGGGCTGCGGGGAGTTTCCGCCGGATACACCCCAGGGGAATATCGACTTCTTCTCCGAATTAGTTGACAAAGTCAACTAATTTAGTTGACTTTGTCAACCATTCGCTACCGATCGAGCTGCTTCTTCGCCTCGGCTGCCGAGTCCGAATCCGGCGCCGTCCGGATCGCCGCCCGGTATGCCGCGACCGCTTCCGCGCGGTTGCCGCGCAATTCCTGCACGCGCCCGCGCCGCACCCAGGCCTGCGCGGTCACCCGGGCGTCCCCCGCGGCCGACGCATCCAGTCGCGCCAGGGTCTCGAGCGCAGCGTCCAGCTTGCCAGTCGCGATCTCGACATCGGCCTTCAGCGCGAGCGTCTTCGCCGGCGCCAGCGCCGCGTACCGGCCCTCCTGACCCATCCCGGCTTCGAGAATCGCGAACTCCCGCGCGGCGTCCGCGGGCCGGTCCGTCAGCAGCAGCAGCCGGACGTACTCCATCCGGTACAGGTAGTTTTGGGGATAATCCGCCGCCAGTTGCGCCATGATTGGCACGGCGCGGGTGTACTGCTTCTCGCGGCGCAGGAACATGGCCAGAATCACCCGCGCTTCGGTGCGCACGCCCCGGCCCTCGCGGGTGACGCGCTCGATCTCGCGCAGGCCGCCGTCCTTATCGCCGCGAAAGCCTGCCAGGAACGCGAGTGGTTTCATCCACCCGGGCAGGCTGCCGACCACGAAGTCGTGCACCGCGGGCAGCAGGCGCGCGTCGTTAAAGGATGCGTCGGTCTCCAGCACGCGCTGGTGGTACTTGCGGCTGGCCGTGCCGCCGCCCAGGGCGTCGCGCCAGTTCTTCTTGATCAGCCAGGCGTACGCCGCGCGGTGGACCTGCGCGACGCCGAGCGTGTAAAGCGCCTCGACGTCGCGGGGATTGGCGCGCAGCCGGGCTTCGCTGAGCTCCAGCGACTTGCGGAGCGCCGTCTCGAACCGCTGCTGTTCCTCCGGAGTGAACACCACGTTGCCGCGTTGCCGGAACCCGGCGAGATCCAGCGCCAGGCTGGAACTCAAGGCGCCGGAGAGGAACAGCCGCCGGTAGAGCAACGTGTAGGCGACGAAGTTGTGGACCCCCGGGTCGTCGGGGGTCGTCCGCAACTGCTGGTCCAGCGCGGCCAGGGCGGCGTCGTAGCGCAGGTTATAGAAGTGCGCGAAAGCCGGCGACTGGGACCAATCCGCGCCCCAGGCGGCGACCGCCAAACATCCGGCGATCCAGCACCGCATCATAAGATTCAGTATCGCGAAAAGCAAAAGGGCCGGCGCACCAGGCGCCGGCCCTCTGCTTCGATCCCCGGAGATCAGAACACGATCTTCGCGGCGATCTGGATGACGCGCCAGCTTTCGCCGTTCTGGTTCGTGGTGGCCGAGCTCGCCGTCGAGAGCGTTACGCAGCACGCCTGGCCGAAAACGTTGGACAGGATGCTGGGGCTGCCGACCGAAGCGTCGCGCGGATTGCGGAAGTTCGGGTGGTTCAGCGCGTTGAACGCCTCACCGCGGATCACGAACTTCACCTTCTCGGTGATCTGCACGGACTTGGAGACCGACATGTCGATGTTCCAGAACTTCGGACCCTGGAACAGGTTGCGTCCGAAACCGACGTTGCCGGCGCCGGGGTTCGCGAAGCCGCTGGCATCCGGGAACAACACCGGCCCGATGACGCCGGCCTTCGACTGCAACTCCGACTTCGGCAGTTCGCCCACGGCGACGGCGCGGGACTGGGACGAGAAGTTGTGCGTCAGCACGCCGGAACGGACGTTGAACGGTTCGCCCGACTGGAACGTGTAAATCGCGTTCATGCTCCACCCGCCGATCAGGTGATTGACGAATGTGGGCGCGCCGCTCGCGAACTTCTTGCCCTTGCCGAAGGGGAGTTCGTAGATGCCCGAGATGTTGAGCACGTGCCGCTGGTCGAAGTCGCTGCGTGCCCGTTCGAGCGGCAGGTTCCAGGAGTCGACCGGCGTGCGGGCCGCCGTCTGGCCGAGGCCGCCGCCGGAGGTGGCGCCCACCGGATCGATGGACTGGTTGTCGATCGACTTGCCGAGGGTGTAAGCGCCGGTCACCAGGAGGCCCGCAGCGTCGAAGCGCCGCCGGAAGGTGAACTGCGCCGCGTGGTAGTAGCTGTCGCCCGCGTTGTCGATGTAGGTAATGCGGTCGAACTGCAGGTTCGGCCGCAACGCGAGCGCGCGGGAGGTGTTCGCGTCGATCTGATCGGCGCGGCCGGCGAAGTTGCCGGCGGCGTTCTGCTGCAGATCGGTGACGGTCTGCGTCCCGTTGACGAAGGCGCTGGTCAGCGTTCCGGAGGCCACCAGCGGCACGATGCCGCCGCAGCGCGCGCCGGCCGCCGTGGTGCCGTCGGGACGGCAGCCGGCGGTCGCCACGTTGGCCTGCATCACCCGGAACGACTCCAGGATCCGCGAATTCGCGGTGATCTGGTTCACGTCCCGCGTGTAGAACAGCCGCGTGCCGCGGCGTCCGACGTAGCCCGCGCTGACGACGAAGCCCGCGGGCAACTCCCGCTGGATGGTCAGGTTCCACATGTGCGTAGTGGGGACTTTGAGGTTGGCGTCGAACACCGTGATGCTCGGCGCGTTCTGACGCGTCTGCACCGGCGGCGACAGGAACGACGACGGCTTGAACGTCGGCGGCGGCAGTTCCCGCAGGAAGCCCTCCGAGATTCGCCGGTCCGGCGCCGCGGTGCAACCCGGCGTCGTCGCGCCGCCCGGCGTCGAGGAGCACGTGCCCCGCAACCCCGGCACGCTATTCGCCACGGCCGTCACCTGGAACGTCGAGATGGTGTCGAACGCCATACCGTAGCCGCCCCGGATCACCGTCTTCTGGCTGCCGAACGGCTGCCAGGCGAATCCGAACCGCGGCGCCAGCAGGTTCCGGTTGCTGCGGCTCACCCAGCCGTCCTCCTGCCGGTAGGTCACCAGGCCCTGCGACCCCAGGATGTCCTTGTCGGGGCGATAGACGCGGTCGTACTTCTCGTTCGGCGGCGGGTTCATTTCCCACCGCAGCCCGTAGCTGAGGGTCAGGTCCTTCCGGATCTTCCATTCGTCCTGCAGGAACAGGTTGTACTGGTTCGCGCGGGTGGAGGCGTACCACAACGTCACGCCGTCGCCCGAGCGATACGGCAGGAAGCTGTCGCTCTTCAGGTCGCCCACGTAGCTCTGACTGATCTGCGCCGGAATGCCCATCAGGATGTTCAGGTAGCTGTTCAGCCGGTTCAGATCATTGGCGGAAATGCCCGGCCGCCCCGCGGCGGACAGCGCCGGTGTATTGAAGCCCACCGGCGGCCGCGTGGTCCGCGAGAAGTTGACGTTGGGCGTCAGGTTGCTGGTGCCGAGCAGCCCGCGCTGGTCGTTGTGCTGGTAGAAGCGCATGTTCACACCGAACTTGAACACGTGCGCGCCCTTTACGTAAGTGGTGTTGTTGACCAGTTGCGGCGTGTTCAGCGCCCGGAACGTGCGCGGCGTGTTGATGTAGTGGCTGTCCACGAAGTCGAAGGTCCAGGGCGGCGTGTTGGGGAACTCCGGGTTGGCTTCGCCCTGCGAGAAGAAGAACGTGAACCGGGAGTAGCCGAGCGTCAGTTCATTGATCAGCCGCGGCGTCAGCGTGCTCCGGAGACCGATGGCGGCGTTCTTCGCCGGACGGAACACCTCGCCGAGCGGCGGGAAGCCGGGGAATACGACCGGACGGCTGTTGAGGGGATCCCCTCCGAGCGTGTTCTGGTCCGCCTGGATCCAGCGTCCGAACAGGGAATGCTTGTCGTTGATGGTGTGGTCCACGCGGATCAGCCAATGGGGTCCCCGCACCTGCGTCGGCGTGTTCCACACGTAGTTGCCCGCGTTGAGCCCGTCGCCGGCCGAGTAGGCGTTCGGTCCCGGATAGCTGCGGAACAGGTTCGCGATCGTCCGGTCCGCGCCGATGCCCCGTGGATCCGCCCCGAACATGTTGAACGTCGCGATGCAGTTGACATCGGTAGCACCCGCGCAGTTCCGCAGTCCGGGCAGCAGCGCTCCGTTTCCCGAGTTGATCAGCAGCGGCGTGTTCTGGGTGATCCGCTGGCCGTTGAAAGTGAACGGCACGTTCGGATCCAGTTGCACGTAACGGAACTGGCCGCTGCGCAGCGCCTCCGGCGTGAAGACGTCCACCGAGCCGAACACCTTGTCGATCGGGTCCGAGAAGTTTACTTTCTGGCCCTGCCAGCTTCCGAAAACGAAGGTCTTGTTCTTCTTGATGGGGCCGCCGAGTTCGAAGCCGTACTGGTTCAGCTTCAACTCCGGCCGCTTCTGGCCTTGGGCGTTCAGGTAGAACTCGTTCGAATTGAAGGCCGTGTTGCGGTTGAAGTAGAACGCCGTGCCGCGGATCTGGTTGGTGCCGCCGCGCGTTGCGATCGCCACGTTCGCGCCCGAGTTCCGGCCTTCTTCGGCCGACGGGTTCTGCGTGGTCACCTTGAACTCCTGCACGTTGTCGGGGTTCAGCCGGAAGATGTTCAACGTTGGATTCGGGTTCGAGCTCTCGTTGGCTTCGATGCCGTCGATGGTGACGTTCGCCGCCGCCGACCGCGCTCCGTTGACGTTGACCGTATTGCCGGAGCGCTGCACCACGCCCGGCTCGTAGCTCAGCAGCGTCAGCGGGTTGCGGCCGTTCAGCGGCAACTCCACGATCGCCTTCCGCTCCACCACGTTGCCGATCACGGCGTTGTTGGTCTGCAGTTGCTGCGCGCTGGCCTCCACCTGCACGGTCTCCGCGGCCCCGCCGACCTCCAGCCGGATGTCGGCCACCAGCGGTGTGTTGACCAGGATGGTATTGCCAGTGCGCGAGTATTTCTTGAAGCCCTGCATCTCGACCGTGATGGTGTAAGTGCCCACGTTGAGGGACGGGAAGGCATAGATCCCGGCCTCCGTGGTCACCTGCTTGAATGAAACGCCGGTAGCTTCGTTGACCGCGGTCACCGTAGCGCCGGGCACCACCGCACCCGTGGAATCGGAAACCGTGCCGGAGATCTGCGAGGTCGAGGTCTGCGCCAGGGAAAGCGCGGCCGTCAGAACCGCCAGGATGGCAGTCCGCCACATGTTGTGCATCATATTCACCCCTTCGAGCAAGAAGCCGCCGGGCCACAGCATGCCCGTCAGCGTTTCACTCAGATTACGCCTTTCGTAACCAAAGTTCAATGCGTTCTACCGCTATCTGAGATACTGTCCCTGTCCGGCATGTCTTCTTTCCCCGTCAAGCTCATCCTGCTCGCGGTTTCGCTGCTGAGCGTCGTGGCCGCCTTCCAGTCCTATTCGATCGCCCAGGGGCTGCGCCGTCAGGGCACCGATCCCTATGGACTGGAGCGCACCGCCACGCGCATGGCGCCGGTCCTGACGCGAGTGCCCGCCAACGCCGTGGTCGGGTACCTGAGCGACCTGCCGCCGGAGCACGCCGCGGCGACGCCGGCCTTTCTCACGGCGCAGTACGTCCTGGCGCCCCGGCAACTGATGCCGCTCGCCAACCGGCTGGACGCCGAGTGGGTGGTGGGCAACTTTAACCAGCCCGCCGATTACGCCGCCGCCGGCCAGCCGCATGGCCTGGCCGTGGCGGAGGATCTTGGCAACGGCGTGGTCCTGTACCGGAGAGACCGGCCATGATCGGAGTGCTGGTCATACTTCCGGCCTGGGCGATGGGCTGGGCGGTGGTGCGACGCCTGCAGGACGGGGCGAATTGGGGTCCGGTGTGGCTGCGCTGGCTCTGGGAACTCTCGGCCGGGTTCGGCGCCGGCGTGGCGTTGTCGTCGGCGGTGTATTTCGCGGCGCTGTGGATCGGACTGCCGGCCGCGTGGATCGCCCTGGGCTTCGAGATCGTGGCCGGCGCGGCGTGCTGGTGGACCTGCCCGCCGCCGGCGGCCGCGCCCCCGGACCCCGAGCCGCCCTTCGAATGGAACTGGATCTTGCGGTCCGCGCTGGCACTGGCGGTGCTATTCCTGGCGCTGAACATCGCCGAGTCCACCGAGTACCAGCGGAACGGCGATTGGGACGCCTGGTCCATCTGGAATTTGCGGGCGAAGTTTCTGGCGGGCGGCGCGGAGACCTGGCGGCGGGCGGTCTCGCCGGACCTGGCCGGCCGATTGCTGGGCGCCAGCCACCCGGACTATCCGCTGCTGACTTCGGCGTTCCTGGCGCGGTGCTGGCAACTTGGCGGATCCACCGGGCCGGAGGCTGGGATCGCGCTGGGCGCGCTGTTCTCGCTGGCGGCGCTCGGGGTGCTGGGCGGCGCATTGGCGCTGCTGCGGTCCGAAACCCTCGCGCTTGCGGGGATGCTCATCTTCGCGGGCAGTGAGCTGTTCGCCTCGCAAGCCGGATCGCAATACGCCGACCTGCCCCTGGCCTTGTTCCTGACGGCCACGCTCGGGTGCCTTGCCGCGGCCCGGCTTCGGAACTGGCCGGCGGGACTCACCGCCCTGGCGGGGTTGATGACTGCAGCGGCGGCCTGGACCAAGAACGAGGGAATCGTCTTCGCGCTGCTGGCGGCGGCGGCGGCGCTCGCGCTGGGCGCGGGACGCCGGATGGCCGCGTTCGCCGCGGGCGCGGCGCCGGTGCTCGTGCTGGTTGCCGCCTACCGAACCATCCTGATCGCCGGGCTGACCACGAACAGCTTTCCCGCGACCGCGGCGGACGCGGTCCAGAAGCTCACCGACCTGGGGCGCTGGGGCCAGGTATCCGGAGCCTTCGCCCGCAATCTGTTGGATCTCAGCCACCCATGGGCGCACCCAGTGCTGCTCTTCGCGGCGCTGGCGTTCGCGCTGCGGTTCGCGAGCTTCGATCGCCGGACGGTCGCCGTGCTGTTGCTGGCCCCCGCCGGTCTGCTGGTCGCCGACTTCGTGGTGCTGCTACTGACCACGGCGGATCTCGCCTGGCACCTCAGCACCGCGGCTAACCGTTTGTTTTTACAGGTGTTACCGGCGCTGTTGCTGGGGGCGCTGCTGACCTTGCGCTCGCCCGCAGGCGCGGCTCCCGAGCCGGAGCCGCCGCGCAAGGCCAAGTCCAAGCGAGCCTAGTATTACCGCCGGCCGCCGCCCATCACGATCCGCAACACGTACCAGAACAGCAGGGCCACCGAGGCGAACAGCGCCAGCGAGGCCGCCACGTGCTGGGCCGGATGGTAGCGGTACATGATGTTCGAGGTCTCGTAGAGGATCGAACCGGCCGCGAACAGCACCATCACCGCGGCGAAGATCAATCCCAGGTTGAAGCCGAACAGGATGCTGGCGGCGATTACGCCGAGGGCGATGAATCCGCCGACTTTCAGGAAGCTGCCGAGGAAGCTGAAGTCCTTCTTGGTGGTGAACGCCGTATACGTGAGACCGGCGAACAGCGCGATGGTGATGAAGCCCGCGAGGAAGATGGTCTCGGGACCGCTGATCGCGGCCGCGATGAAGAGCAACGGCATGAAGACGATCGCTTCGGCGACGACATACAAGCCCAGCCCCAGGTACTGGCGCTGCGGCGAAGCGTCACCGGAGGCCCAGCTCTGCGCCAGGTACGAGACGCCCATGAACGCGCCCAGCACGATCAGCCACGAGTACCGGCTGGTGCCGAGCAACTCCATCACCTTCACCGGGAGTCCGGTGGAGAACAGGACGGCCTCCAGCACCACGAAGGCCATGATGGCGAACGCGAGGTGGACATAGGTGTTGCGAATGAACAGGGTGCGCTGTTCGGGGGCGGCTTCCGCGACGGTGTAGCCAGTGGAGTAAGTCTCGGGGTCCATGGCCGTAGATTAGCGGAGTTTCACGTCCAGGGGAAGGGCAATAATCTCTTATCTGCCGAACAGCTCGAGCACCAGTCCGGCAATCACCGCCGCTGCCGCGGTCAACAGGCCTCCCAGCAGCCAGCCGGCGTCCAACTTGACGAGCGCGACGCAGGCGTAGATCAGGCCCGCCAGCAGGATGTAGCGCAAGCCCAGGAAGACGGCCGCCCGGGGCGGTTCCCTGCCGGGCGCGCCCACGCCATCCACCAGCCGCGCCCACCAGCGGAAGTTCACCACGGAGATGGCGGCGCCGATGGCGAAGCCTCCCGCGGCGGCGGCTCCGCGCAGCGCCGCTGCGGCGACGATCCCGGCGAGCCCCAGGCCGAGGGCGATCTTCGCCATGCGCTGGATGGAGGAATCGCTGGTCATGTCCCGTCCTTGCCTGGCTTCTCGTCTTTCGCCAGCTCGCGCAGCACGTTCAGGATGCCGCCGCCGATGCCGACGAGCAGGAACACCAGGGTGAGGAACCGCGTCCCGAGCCACCGGTCCAGCAGGTAGCCGAGGGCGTAGCCGACGAACGCCGCCGCGGGCAAGAGGAACGCCAGCGAGCTATAGCGCGCGAACAGCACCATCCAGTTCTGGGGTTTGCGAGGCACGCCTTCGAGTCCGATTATAGGACCGCTCAGACGATCAGTGCGATGACCGCGGCGGTCCACAGCTTGGCGAACCACGGCCAGAAGACGGTCGAGAGCCCGAACATCGCCATGGGGAAGAACATCCCGAGCGTCTGGCGCGTTTCGAAGAACCAGGCGGCGCTGCGCTGCGGCAGCACGAACAGCAACATCGAGAAGCCGTCCATCGGCGGCACGGGCAGCAGATTCCAGAGCCCGAGCATGAGGTTCTGCGAGAAAAACACGGACAGCAGGACGGCGGCGCCGTCGGCGGTCCCGGAGCCCTCGACGATCCGCCAGAACGAAGAACTCTCGCCGAACCGGAACGCCTGCGCGGCAATGCCGGCTTTCATCCCCAGCCCCGCCAGCAGCACCAGGAGGAAGTTCGCCGCCGGACCTGCCATCGCCATCACGCCCGCCCGCCGCGGGTTGCGCAGCGCCCACAGCGGATCGAAGGGCGCGCTGGCGTAGCCGAAGACGCCGAAGCTGCGGCCCTGCATGGCGATCAGCAGGCTCACCACCGGCAAGAGGCCGAGCCCCAGCGGCTCCTGCTGGATGTGCGGGAAGGGACTGAGGGATACCTGGCCGTTGTGGTAGGCGGTCGGGTCCCCCAGCAGCCGCGCGGCCAGCGCGTGCGCCGCCTCGTGGCAAACCGTGGAGAACAGAAACACGAAGTAGGCAACGATCGCCAGAAACGCGGTGTCCGGGTCCACGTCTCATGGTAACGGGAGCGGCTGATAAACTGAAAGACCAGAACAGGAATCTCCGTTTGATCCGTATCTCGTTCATGGCCGTGGCGGCGGTCGCCGCCGCGCTGGCCCAGAATCCCCCTGCCGCACCCCCGAAGCCGCTTTCGGGACAGCTCGACGGCAGTCAGACCCTTTTCACCGTGGCCGCGGCCATCAATGCCGCCGGCTATGACGCGGACCTGGCGTCCGCCGCGAACCACCCGCTGCGCAAAGCGCTGCGCGATTACCTGGCGCAGAAACCGCTCAAGTCCGTGGCGCCCTTGCAGGAGTTCTTCCGCACGCACCGGCAGGCGGATCCCAGCGCCGAGTTCAGCCAGTACGTTTCGTTTGCCCTGCTGCTCAAGGGCGCGCCGGACTTCAGCTTCAAGCAGCTCGCCGAATCGCTGCCGCCCGACGTCAACGATCTCCGCGGCCTGGCGCCGCTGCTCGCCGACTTCTACAAGGAGGCCGAGCTCGACAAGCTCTGGCTGCGGGTCCAGCCGGCCTACGAGCAGGTGATCGAGCAGTACCACCAGCCGGTGACGCGCGCCATCATGGAGGCCAACGCGTATCTCCGGACGCCGACCTCCGGCTACACGGACCGCGAGTTTCAGATCTACGTGGAACTGCTCGGGGCGCCGAACCAGTTCCATACACGCATCTACGGCAGCGAGACTTACGTCGTGGTGACGCCGACCACGGAACTTCCCGTGGAGGACATCCGCCGCGCCTACTTGACTTATCTGCTGGATCCCATCGTGCTGCGGCAAACGGAGAACCTGCGCAAGAAGTCGGTGCTGGCCGAGTTCGCCGTGAAAGCGCCCGCGCTGGACGCCTTCTATCGCAACGACTTCACGCTGCTCGCCACGCGGAGCCTGGTGCGCGCCGTCGAGAGCCGCCTGGTGAAGGGGGCTCCGGATGCGAAGCAAGCCGCCGCGCAGCAGGCGATTCAGGAAGGGTTCGTGCTGACAGGCGCCTTCGCCGAGCAACTGCCGGCGTACGAGAAGCAGGAACGCGCCATGCGGTTCTTCTTCACCGAGATGGTAGCCGGCATCGATGTAAAGAAGGAGCAGAACCGGCTGGCCGCGATCGAGTTCCTGAAGGAAAAGCCGGTGCGCACCGTGCGCGTCACGGCTCCGAAGCCGGAGCCCGCGGCGCCGGCGACCCCCGCGGCGCGCCTGCTGGCGGACGCGGAGCAGAAGTACGCCGACAAGGACTGGGCGGCCGCGAAGCAGTCCTTTGCCCGGACGCTGCAACTGACCGAGGACAAGGTGGTACACGGACGGGCGTATTATGGTTTGGCGCGGATTGCCGCGCTGGAGAAGGACCCGGAGCTCGCCGAGAAACTCTTCCAAAAGACCGTGGAGGCGACGGCGGATCCGGCTTTGAAAAGCTGGGCGCATTTGTATCTCGGGCGTCTGGCCGGATCGCGGGGCGACAGAACCGAAGCCGAAACCCAGTGGAAGGCCGCCCTGGCCGTAGCGGGCGTGCCCGAGCAGGTCCGGCAACTGGCGGAAGACGATCTCAAAAAACTGAAGGACAAGGAATAAGGACGAAACAGGAATGAAGACGGGTATCATGCGGTTGGCGGCGGGAGCCGTGGCGATGGCGGGGCTCTTGGCGGCCCAGCCCAAGGTAAAGTCCAAGTCCGAGGCCGAAGCGATCCAGGCGATCCAGAACGCGGCCACCATCGATGCGCGCCTGGCCGCCATCGACGCGATGCTGACCAAGTTCGCGGACACCGAGTTCAAGCCGGTGCTCCTGCAGATGGCCACCGGCCTGGCGCAACAGCAGGGCGACTACGAAAAGACGATCATCTACGGGGAGCGGACCCTCGAAGCCGACCCCAAGAACTACACGGCGATGATCACCCTCGCCAACACCATCGCGCAGAAGACCAAAGAGTTCGACCTCGACCGCGAAGAGAAGCTGGGGCGCGTCGAGAAACTGGCCAAGGGCGCGATGGATATTCTCCAGACCGCCACCAAGCCGCGCCCCGACATCACCGACGAGCAGTGGAACGGCGCAAAGACCGACCTGACCGCGCAGGCGCACCAGGCCCTGGCCTTCGCTGCGATCGCCCGCAAGAAGCTCGACGTCGCGATTACGGAGTTCAAGACGGCGGCGGAGATGGCGAATCCGCCGGATCCGGCCACCTGGGTCCGGCTGGCCGACACCTATAACCAGGCCGGCAAGCCCGACGACGCGATCGCCACCGTGGACAAGGTGCTCGCCATGGCGGATCTCAACGCGCAGATCAAATCCGTGGCCGAGAGCGTGAAGGCCACCGCCACCAAGCTGAAAGCGGCGAAGAAGTAGTTCCGGAAAGGGGAATGGGCGCGGACCTCGAGGCGCTGGAAGCGACGCTCGAACACCGGTTCACGGACCGGGAACTGCTGATTCGCGCCCTTACCCATAAGTCCCGGCTCGCGGAGTTCCCCAACGGCTCCGCGGACAACGAGCAGCTCGAGTTCCTCGGGGACTCGGTGCTCGGGTTCCTGGTCAGCGACCTGCTGGTCCGCCGCTATCCCTCCTACCCCGAAGGCAAGCTCTCCAAGCTCAAAGCCCATCTGGTCAGCGCCACGCGCCTGCACGAGGTGGCGAGCGCGCTCCAGCTCGGCGACCATCTGTTCCTGGGCCGCGGCGAGGAATTGTCCGGCGGACGCGCCAAGAAGGCCCTGCTCGCGAACGCGCTGGAGGCCGTCATCGCCGCCATCTTTCTCGACGGCGGCGTGGACGCCGCCCGCGCTTTCGTGGCCGCCAACGTCGTGGGAGACTTCGCGTTCCCCGACGAGAACGGCAGCGCCACCATGACCGACTACAAGAGCGCGCTGCAGGAGACCGCGCAGGCCATGAAGCTGCCCCCGCCGCGTTATGTCATCGTCGGCGAGGAGGGCCCGGAGCACCACAAGACGTTCACGGTCGAGGCGCGTCTCGGCAAGCAGTGGGCGAGCCGCGCCAAGGGTCAGTCGAAGAAGAGCGCGGGGCAGGAGGCGGCGCGGCTGATCCTGGACCGGCTGGCGGCGGAAGAAGCCGCGGAGGCAAGCGGCTGACCGTAATCGACTCAACTACTTGATCGCCGCCGAGAGTAACTCCGTGGCAGCCGCGTTCTTCGACTTTCTGGCGAGATCGAGCGCGGTGCGTCCGTCGCGGTCCTTGGCGTACGGATCTGCCCCCTTCTCGAGCAGGACAGCAATCGCGTCGATATACGTGCCGCTCGCGGCGTGCATCAGCGCGTTGCGGCCGGCGTTGTCGGTCAGATGAATGTCCGCCTTGTGCTGGAGGAGCAGCTTGACCTGGTCTTCGTAGCCATAGGCTGCGGCGTGCATCAAGGCGGTGGCGCCCTGGCGGTCGCGGCCGTTCGGGTCGGCGCCGGCTTCCAGCAGGAAGCGCAGCGATCGGAGATCGAAGAAGCCGAACGTGGCAAGATACGACTCACCGCTCTTCCGGACGTCTGCTTCGGCTCCGGCGTCGCGCAACAGCTTCATGATCGAGTAACGGCGGGCGCTGGCCGCCTCATGGAGCGGCGTCCGGTCGCTAAAGCGCGCGGGGTTCACGGGCGCACCGCCCGCGATCAAGAGCCGCACGACTTCCTCGAACCCCCGGCGGATCGCAACCAGCAATGCGGGCGACTCGCCACCTTCCCGGCTATCGATGCCGTCCTGCTTGAGGAGATCGCGGACGCGCTGCAGGCAACCGAGACCAGCGGCATCTTCGAGAGTCGCAGCCTCGGCACACCTCTCCCGCAGATCCGCTGGCTGGCAGGCGGGCTCGGACTCGCCGTCGGCGTCCTTCGCCGACGGCCGCGCCGAGACCTCCTGGTCGAACTCGGCCTCGACGATGAGTTCCGCCGCGGCGGCGTTCATGTGCCCGTAGCCTGAGCCAAAATAGAAGCCGTTGCTGCAGGCCACGTCGTACTGCTCTCTCATTCGCAGAACACCGACGTAGGTGGCGCTGCGCACCAGACTGCTTCGGCCGCGCAGTTGATCTTCTCCCTTCGCCGGACCCGTTGCTCGGGTTCTCGGGATGAGCGGCTCAGTTTCCGTGCTGAAGTACGCCGGGACGCCGCGGGTCAATAACACCGGCCAGCGGTGCTTTCCCGTGTAGAACCGACCCGGGCAGCTTCCGGCGATCCATGCCCCTTCCCTCGTGTCGGCGCTCTCGCCCCGGACGGCGATCCGCTTGCCCTTCCAAGCCTGCAGGTCCTGGAACAGCTCGCAGATGGGAATCACGGGGAGCTTTCGCGGATCCGGGCGGGCTGCCACCGCCAGGCTCTCGATGGAATCAACCGTCAACTCGCCGGGGAGGTCCCCATCCGGGTCGACGCGCACGCGGCCTGCCATGGTTGCCGAGGCCTCGACGATCTCGCCCGCCGCACGCAACCGATCCGCTTCTCGCGCCGCGGTCGCGAACCGTTCCCGTTGTTCCGCCGGGAGTCCTGGCGAAAGCCGCAGACGCAGGGCGACCGGCCAAACGTGACCGATCCCGCCGGAGTCCGTAGTGTATTCCTCGTCACAATCGGCCGCGCCAAGGACCCCCAGCTTCGCGGAGATGATGAGGTCACCCGTCAGGATCACCTGCCGGCCATGCGCAGCCGCGAAGTCGCGGAACAGGGAGCAAACCGTCTCCGCACCGCGCAGGAGCGAGGAGGCGGCGAGCACCGCCCAAAGCGCCAGCAGGATTCGCCGAGGCTGCATCGCACTTCCAGTCTACTGGCGCGATTCCGCCGCGTAAATCCCGGTCCGGTGGAAGGCCGCACCCGGCCGGCCGGTTTCCGCATCACAATAGAATCCATGCCGCCTACTCTCGCGCCCACCCGGGCCCTTGCCAAACCGTGCGGCGGCAAGCTGCGTTGCCCCGACAAGCTGCGCGAAGCGCCGGCCGCGCTGACGGACTCGCGGCTGACCACCACCATCCCGCCGGAACTGCTCGCCAAAGCCGGGGCGCGGCTGACGTGGCTCGCCATCGTTTTCGGCGTCATGCAGGTGGTGATGAACGTAATTATCCACCTCACCATAGTGACCCCGCCGCACTGGGACCTGCGGATCCTCTACTGGAGCTACGCCGCCACCGGCGCGGCCTACCTGCTCTTCGCTTTCGCGCGCAGCGGACGGCTGAGCCCGGTGGCGGTGCTGACGGCCGCGCTCGGTTTCGAAGTCCTCGCGGCCCTGTCGCTGGCCCTCGAAGAATTCCAGGGGCCCTGGGAAGGAGACCTCGTCGTCCGCGGCACCTCCTGGATCAGCGTGTGGGTGATGAGCTGCGGACTGGTGCTGCCCAATCCCTGGCGCCGGACGCTCGCCGCCGGAGTACTGGCCGCCACCATGGGGCCCGCGGCCTACTTTGCCACCCTCTGGATTTCCGGCTATCCGGCGTGGCCGGCGCAGAAACTGATCTTGTTCCTGCTGCCGCCGTACTTCATGGCCGGCTGGGCCGCGTTCCTGGGCTCCCGCATGTACCGGCTCGAGGTGGACGCCAACCAGGCCGAGGACCTGGGCAGTTACCACCTGGAAGAGAAGATCGGCCAGGGCGGCATGGGTGAAGTGTGGCGCGCGAAGCACCGGATGCTGGCGCGCGAGGCGGCCATCAAGCTGATTCGTCCCGAGATGCTGGTGTCGGAGAGCGAGCGGCAGATCCAGACGCTGCGCGAGCGCTTCGAGCGCGAAGCGCGGGCCACGGCGTCGTTGCGGTCACCCCACACGGTGGAACTCTACGACTTCGGCGTCGCGCAGGACGGTAGCTTTTACTACGTGATGGAACTGCTCGAAGGCGTGGACCTCGAGTCGCTGGTGGAGCGCCACGGGCCGCTGCCCGCCGAGCGCGCCGCGCACCTGCTGCGGCAGCTCTGCCGCTCGCTGGCCGAGGCGCACCACCGCGGGCTGGTCCACCGGGACGTGAAGCCCACCAACGTGTTCATCACCCGGCTGGGTCTCGAGTCCGACTTCGTCAAGGTGCTCGACTTCGGGCTGGTGAAGCGCGTCAACGAGGACAATCGAGTAACGCGCGAGGGCGTCACCACCGGCACCCCGGCCTTCATGGCGCCGGAGATGGTCTCCGGCGGCGAGATCGACGGCCGCACCGATGTCTACTGCGTGGGCGCGGTGGGCTACTGGCTGCTCACGGGCCAGTTGCTGTTCCCGGCCAAGACCTCGCTGGCGATGGCGCTGGCGCAGATGAACGACAAACCGCTGCCGCCGTCGGTGCGCACCGAGCTGCCGGTTCCGCCCGCGCTGGAGGCGGTGATCCTGCAGTGCCTGGAAAAAGCGCCCGACCGCCGGCCGCAATCCGCGGAAGAACTGATCCGGCTGCTGGACCGGGCCGTGCCCCAGCCCTGGACGGCCGAAAGCGCGGATCGGTGGTGGCGCACGAATCAGCCCGCGCCGCCGCTGGAACTGCGCCAGCCGACGCTACCGACGCTCTGAGCCGGGCACCACGACGTCCAGCCTGCCGCGCGCCAGCCGGACCTCCAGCACCTCGCCCGGGGCCGTTTCCTGCGGGGACTTCAGCACCGCACCCGCCGCCGTCCGTACGATCGCATAGCCGCGCTCCAGCACCGCGAGCGGGCTGAGGGGCGTCAGCCGCGCCGCGGCTTCTTTCCACGCCGCCCGCGACCCGGATAGCCGCGCCGCGATCCGCCGCTCCAGCGCGACGCCCGCGCCATCCAGCCGCCGGTGCGCCTGCTGGAAACGCACCCGCACGTCGCCTGCCGCCAGGCGTCCGGCCAGGTTCGTCCACCGGCGCCGCCGGGTTTCGAGCGCGCCGCGCAGCGCGGCTTTCAGCCGGCCGTCGAGCTCGTCCACGCGCTGCAGGGAGCGCGCCGTGCGCCGCTCCACCGCGCCGCCCGCCCGTTCCACGCCCAGCAGATGCAACCGCCGCGCCAGGTGCGCCAGCGTCAGGCGCATGCCCTGGCGCAGCTTGCGCTCCAGCGAATCCACGCGCTCCCGCAGGCTGTCGCGCGTCGGTACGGCGAGTTCGGCCGCCGCCGACGGCGTGGGCGCGCGCAGGTCGGCCACGAAGTCCGCGATGGTGAAGTCCGTTTCGTGCCCTACGGCGGAGATCACCGGCACGCTCGAGGCCGCGACCGCCCGCGCCAGCCGTTCGTCGTTGAAGCAGAACAGGTCCTCGAAACTGCCGCCGCCCCGCGCCAGAATCACCACTTCGGCCCACGGATTCGCCGAGAAGTACTCGATGCCGCGCGCCAGTTGCGCGGCGGCTTCGTCGCCCTGGACCAGGGAAGGGAAGATGCGCACGTGCAGCCCGGGGAACCGCCGGTCCAGCACCTGCAGCAGATCCTGGACTACGGCGCCGGTGGGCGAGGTCACGATGCCGATGCGCCGCGGCACGGCGGGCAGCCGCCGTTTGCGGGCCGCTTCGAACAGGCCCTCCTCGCCGAGCTTCTTCTTCAGTTGCTCGAAAGCGAGCTGCAGCGCGCCCGCGCCGCGCGGCTCCAGCGCCTCCACGATCAGCTGATACACGCCGCGCTGGTCGTAGACGTCCACGCGCCCGCGCGCCACCACCGCCACGCCGTCCTGCGGCTTGAACTTGAGATAGCGGGCCGTCATGCGGTAGCAGACGCACTGGATCTGCGCCTCTTCGTCTTTGAGCGTGAAGTAGTAGTGGCCGCTGGGCGCCAGCTTGGCGCCCGAGATTTCGCCGGCCACCCAGATGTCGGGATAGGCGTCGTTGAGCAGCGCGCGCAGCTCGCCGGTAAGTCCGCTGACGGTGTAGACGCGGCGTTCCGCGGCGTAGGTGAAACCGAGCTGCTCCATGGCTCCGGCCATTATCGCAGCGCGGCGGCGCGAGCTACTTGAGCGCCGCGAGTTCCTTCTTCGCTTCCGCCAGCGCGGGCAGCCCCGCGTCGGCGTCCTTCCACAGGGCGAGGAACGCTTCGTACGCCTTGCGCGCGCCCGCTACATCCCCGCTCTTCGCGGTGGCGCGAGCGAGGCCGAGTTGCGCGAGCGGCACCAGAATTGCGTCCGACCAGTAGACCTCGCGGTGCTTCACGATCGACTGGAACGCGGCGGCGGCTTCGGCGTGCCGGCCAGCGTTCGCCAGCGCCGTCGCGCGCAGATACACCGGGAACGCATACACCCGGTCGAAGCGCTTGGCGGGCTGGAGCCCGTCGATGGCCGCCTGCCAGGCGCCGCGCTGGACGTCGATGGCCGCTTGCGCGGTGGGAAGGTGCAGTTCGTTGTTCAAGGTATCGTCGGGAAAGTCCTTGCGGGTGTCTTCCAGCAGCTTCCGGGCGCCGCTTGCATCGCCGCACAAACCCAGGGCCACGGCGGCGGACGTCAGGGTCTGCGTGTCGCGATCGAGCGTCAGGGCCTCCCGCGCCACGCTGCGCGCCGCGGGGCAGTTGCCGGTCGCGGCGGCGGCCGTCGCTTCCGTCACCAGCGTCCCCGCCGCGAAGTTCGGCAAGTCCCGTTGCCGCGCCATCTCCGCCGCCTTGCGCCGGAACTCGGACGCCTTCTGCCGCTGGCCCCGGTTGTCGGCTTGCAGCGCCTGCTCCGGCAGGCACTTGTACTCCACCCCATTCCCGGACGCCCATTGCAGTTCCTTCGCTTCGGTAGCCGGATCGCCTTCGAGATAGGCGATCCGCAGCAGCCCCAGGTGCGAATCGGTGGAGCCGATGCGCATGCCGATCGCTTTCTGTGCTACTTCCTTGGCCTCGGCGAAGCGGTTGAGCTGGGTGAACGTCTGCACCAGGTTCGTGTACGAGACCGCCGACCGCGGCTCCAGGCGCATGGCGCCCTGATACGCCTGCACCGCCTGCTCCAGTTCGCCGCCTTCGGAATAGACCGTGCCCATGTTGACCACGGGCGTGAGGTCGCGCGGATAGGTCGCGGCGTAGAGCTGATACGTCTCCAGCATTTTCGTCCGGTCCCGCGTCACGGAGTCGTTGTATCGTGCCGTGACATACAGGCGCTCGCGCTCGCTCACGCGGTCCACCAGCGCGTAAGCTTTCTTGGCGAACTCGCGGGCCTTGGTCCGCTCCCCGGCGTTGCTGTAAACCACCGCCATGCGCGCGTACGCCATGGCGAAGTTGGGGTCCAGCTTGACGGCGCGTTCGTAGAACGGAATCGCCGTCAGCCACAGTCCCTGGCTCTTCTGCGCCTCACCCAGCGAATACGACTTGAACGCCTCCAGGGACCCGGTGGTCGCCTGCTTGAACTCGTAATTCAGCTTCTGGATGGAGGCCAGCGACTCGCCGAGCCGCGCGCGCAGGCTGGACGCCGCCGTGGACAGCGCCTTCAGCACATGCTCCTTATCCTCGGATTCTACTTGCTCCCGCGCCAGCGTTTCGCCCGTCGAGCAGTTGACGGCTTCCAGCGTGACCACGAACATCTTGCCCAGGCTCCCGATGGAGCCCGCGATCATCGCCTTGTGCGCGTCGCGCTCGCAGATCTCGCGGGCGATGCCGTGCGTCAGCTTCTCGTCGGGCGCGCGGCCCGTCAACTTGAGCGCGCCGCGCACCTCGCCTTCGGACTTGATCTTCAGAAACGGCGACTGCTCCAGTTGGATGGCCAGCGCCTGCTTCAGAGCGCCGTCGAACACGGTTTCGCCGGTCGTGTTGTTGAAGTCGGCCAGCACCACGATGTCGCGGTCCGAGAGCTTGGCCGCCGGCGCGGCGGGACGGCGCGTAAAGTAGAGCCCCGCGGCGATTGCCAGGATCACGGCCCCCGCGGCGGCGGCGTACTTGATCCACCCCGCGCGAGCCGCGGGCGCCGGCGGGACGCTGTCTGGCATCACGCTGGCGGAGTTCACGCTGGCCACGGACACGGGAGCCGCCGGAGTCGCGATTACCGTGCGGCTGGTGCTCGCCGGCAGGCTGGAGCCGCTCAGTTCGCGTTCCGCGGCCTTCAGCGCGTCCCGCAATTCCGCGGCCGAGGCGTAGCGCGCCTCGCGGTCCTTCTCGAGCGTCCGCGCCACCGCGCGCTCGAACGCTTCACTGACGTTCGCGTTGTACTCCCGCAGCGGCCGGGGCGTGCGGGTGAACAAGGCCTCCAGAATCGCCCCGCTCGACGTGCCCGAAAACGGCGGCTCGCCGGCCGCCATCTCGTACAGCACCACTCCCAGGCTCCACTGGTCCGTACGCGCGTCCACCTGCTGGCCCCGCGCCTGTTCGGGCGACATGTAGGCGTACGTGCCCATCGTGGTGCCCAGCGTCGTCAGGGTGTCGCCGAAGGGCTTGGTCTCGTCGATCCGGCCGTCCGGCGCCACCAGCTTGGCCAGCCCGAAGTCGAGAATCTTCGCGTGCCCCCGCGCAGTGATGAAAATGTTGGCCGGCTTCAAGTCGCGGTGGATGATGCCCTTGGAGTGCGCGAAGTCGATGGCGTCGGCCATCTCGATCGCCAGCGGCAGCAGCTTCGCCAGGTCCAGGGCGCGGCCGTTGAGGTGATCCTTCAACGTCGCGCCCTCCAGGAGTTCCATCACCAGGAAGGGCCGCCCGCCCGATTCGCCGATGTCGTAAATCGGGCAGATGTTGGGGTGACTCAACGCCGAGGACGCCCGCGCCTCCCGCTGGAACCGCTCCCGCGAGGCCTGATCGAGAAACGTCTCCTCCGGCAGCACCTTGAGCGCGACCTCGCGGCCCAGCCGCGAATCGCGCGCCTTGTAGACCTGCCCCATCCCGCCGACGCCGATCGAGGCAAGAATCTCGTAGGGTCCCAACAACGTTCCCGGCGCAAGCAGCATGAGTGTTGTGAGTTTACCAGAGTACAGGCGGCGTTCCCGCCACGCGGTTGCCTAAACCAGGATCACGTGCAGCTCGCCCGGCCCGTGGACCCCGCGCACCAGGATCAGCTCGATATCCGCCGTGCGGCTGGGCCCGGTGATCAGCACCATGGCGCTGGAATCCGCGAGCGGCTGCGGGCGCACCAGAAACAGCTCGTCCAGCCCGGTGAGCAGGCGATCCTTCGCCAGCACCGCGATGTGGACCGGGGGCAGCAGCGACAGCAGCCGGCCCTCGGCCTCGCTGGCGAACACCGCCAGCGTGCCGGTGTCGGCCAGGCCGTAGTCCGCCGCCGTGATGCCGGCATCCACCGAGGCCGCAACTTCGCGGGCGTCGGTCCAGGAGCGGTCGCCCGGCAGATCCAGTTCGGCGAGCAGCGGCGAGCGGGATAGCGCGGCGGACCGGCCCGCGAGGATGCCCTCGACGATCGCCCGCCCGGATCCGGGAGACTCCGCGACGTGGAGCCGCGCCGCCAGCGCCTCCAGCGCGTGTCCGAACGATGCGATAAGCCCGGCGAGGTCCGGAGCGGGCGGTGTCAGCACCGGCGCGGGCGGCGGCGGCACGCTCTGGCCGGCGTTCCGGCCCAGCGCGGTGCGGATCTTGTGCAGCACGTGCTCGCGCGACACTTACCGCCCCCCCTGGCGCTCACGCCACAGTTCGCGGAAGCTGCGCGGCGCGAGCGCGGGCAAGTCGCGCTCCGCGGTCCACGCGCTGAGCGGGCCCAGCCAGCGCGACGCCGGTTGCGTCCAGCCGCCCGCATCCGTCAGGCCCCGCGCCACGGTGGCGGCTTTCTCATAGCTCCGCGGATGGCGCATCAACCAGGCCCACAGCCGGAACGCGGTGCGTTGGGCCGGATCCGGACGCTCGGCGGCGGTTTCGGCGCGCAACTCCAGCAGGATGCGCGGAATGTCGATCTTCACGGGACACACGGCGCCGCACGCCCCGCACAGGCTCGACGCGTCCGGCAGCCACGGCTCCTGCGCGCGGCCCATGAACTGCGGCGTCAGGATCGCGCCGATGGGTCCCGAGTAGACCCACGGGTAGTTGTGCCCGCCGATCTTCCGGTACACGGGACAGTGGTTCAGGCACGCCCCGCAGCGGATGCACGCCAGCGATTCGCGCTTGCCGCGGTCGGCGAGCACGCGCGTGCGGCCGTTGTCGAGCAGGATCAGGTGGAAGGCGCGCGGGCCGTCGACTTCGGCGGCGCGCCGGGGTCCGGCGAGCACCGACGTGTACACCGACAGCGCCTGTCCTGTAGCGCTGCGCGCCAGCAGTTTCAGAAACACGGCCAGATCCACCGCGCGCGGGATCACCTTCTCGATCCCCGCGATGGCGACGTGCACCGGCGGCGCGGAGCTGGAAAGACGGCCGTTGCCTTCGTTCTCGACGATCACGATCGCGCCGGAGTCCGCAATCAGGAAGTTCGCGCCGGTGATCCCAATCCCCGCCCGCAGGAACATCTCGCGCAGCACTTTGCGGGCCAGCGCGGTCTGGCGCGGGATCTCGGTATCGCGCGGGACCCCCAGTTTGGCGCTGAACAGGTCCGCGACGTCTTCGCGCGTTTTGTGCAGCGCGGGCGCGATGATGTGGTACGGCTTCTCGTTGCCGAGTTGCAAGATGTACTCGCCCAGATCCGTCTCCACGGCTTCGATGCCGGCCTCGGCCAGCCGCTCATTGAGATGGATCTCCTCGGTGGTCATGGACTTCGACTTGACGGCGAGCTGCGCGCCGCACTCCCGCGCCAGCCGGGTGACGATCTCCGCGGCTTCGGCGCCGTCGCGGGCCCAGTGCACCACGCCGCCGAGCGCCGTCACTTTCGTTTCGAGCTGCTCCAGGTAGTGATCCAGGTTCTCGAGCGTGTGCTGCTTGATGGCGCGGGCGCGCTCGCGGAGTTCCTCGAACTCCGGCAGCAGCGCCTTCGCGGCGCGGCGATTCTCCACCAGGCGGCCGGTGGCCGAGAAGATGGCGAGCTGCAGCTTCGCGTCCGAAACCGTCTGGCGGATGGCGGGATGGGGAGCTTCCGGCATGGCTAGCGCGCCGCGAGCACCTCCGCCAGATGCACCGCCCGTACCGGGGATCCGGCGCGGCGCAGTGTGCCACTGAGTTGGAGGAGGCACCCCGAGTCGATCGAGATTAGTGTGTCCGCCCCCGTGCGCGCAATGGACTCGAGCTTGGTGCGACCCATCGCCGACGAGACCTCCGGGAACTTCACCGAGAACGTTCCGCCGAAGCCGCAGCACTCTTCCGCGAGATCCATTTCGCGGAGTTCCAGGTCCCGCACGCGCGCCAGCAGGCGCCGCGGCGCGGACTTCACGCCCATTTCGCGGAGCGCGTGGCAGGAGTCATGATAGGTCGCGACCGCCGGGAACCGCGCGCCCAGGTCCTCCACGCCCACGACGTCCGTGAGAAACGTCGCGAACTCGTGGACCCTCCCGCTCAGCTCCTTCGCATCCGAGAGGACCTCCGGCAGATGATGCGCCAGCATCGAGGCGCAGGATCCCGAGGGCACCACGATGTGCTCGGCGTCCGCGAAGACCCGCGCGAAGTGCCGCGCCACCGCGCGCGCCTCGTCGCGATAGCCGGCGTTGAACGCGGGCTGGCCGCAGCAGGTTTGCGCCTCGCGGAACTCTACCGTGCAGCCCGCGCGCTCCAGCACCTCCGCCATCGCCAGGCCCGTGCGCGGGAAGAACTGATCCACCAGGCACGTCACGAAGATCGAGACGCGCATGGCCTAAAGGGAGATCCGCCCTTCGAGGAAGAAGAACGCGCGGCCGGCGATGAACACGCGCTCGCCGCGATCCTCGCACCACAGCTCGCCGCCGCGTTCGGAGACCTGCCGGGCCGTCAGTTTGGTCTTGTCCAGGCGGCGCGACCAGTACGGAATCAGCGTGCAGTGCGCGGAGCCGGTGACCGGATCCTCGGGTACGCCCTTGGCCGGCGCGAAAAAGCGCGACACGAAGTCGACATCCTTGCCGGGCGCGGTGACGATCACCGCGAAGCGGTCCACCGCGGCCAGCAGGTGGAGGTCGGGCTGCAGCGAGCGGACATCGACTTCGTTGCGGTACACCACCAGGTAATCGCGCGCGCCGAGCACGGTCTCCGGCTGCGTGCCGAGCGCGTCAATCAGCCGCGGATGCACGGGCACGGGTCCCGGCGGACGGGAGGGAAAATCGAGGCGCAGCAGGCCGTCCTGCCGTTCGACCAGCAGTTCGCCGCTCTTGGTGTCGAACGCCACGCGGTCGCCGGTGTGTCCAAGCCGTTCGAACAGCACCGCGGCGGAGGCCAGGGTCGCGTGGCCGCAGAGGTCCACTTCGACTTTGGGCGTGAACCAGCGTAGATGGTAGCGGTCGCCGTGCGGGATGAAGAACGCGGTTTCGGCCAGGTTGTTCTCCATGGCGATGGCTTGCATCTGCTCGTCGGGGAGCCACGCGTCGAGCGGGCAAACGGCGGCGGGGTTTCCGGTGAACGGGCGCGAGGCGAATGCGTCCACCTGAAACACGGGGATGGTCATGCCTTAGTGTAGCGTTCCGGGCTCACCGCTCCACCGTAGATCGCGAAGGCGCAGACTTTGGCCCTCGCCTGCCGGCGGGGGCTCCAGTTCGATTCGGTGGCATTGGCTCTGTTACAGCCCCGCCAATAGCCCGAGTTCAAAGTTACCCATGCGCCCATCCGGACAGTCCATGACCTTCAACGGAGCGGCAAGCCAGGGATCCTAGTGAACCCCGCCTAGCCCGGAACGATGGCGCTCATGATCGACGAGGTTGTCGAAAATCGCCAGGACCCGCTTGCGGTACTCGTACAGCCGGCGGAGGTTCGCGCAAAACTGCGGGTCATGCTTTTCGCGCTTGAACCACTTGTCGACCAACTTCTTGGGAAGGTCGATATCGCGGCGCAGCTTTTCGGCCGAGTGCCCGCGCAGGAACAGCCCGTAGAACAAGGCCGCCTCGCGCTGGGGCGCCAACGGATCGAGTTCGTCGCGAATCGTCATAAAACCGATACAGCTCTGATCGGCAGGCCCTGCCGAAAACAGCAGTATAAACACGGCCTGAGTGGTGCGCAAGTGAATTACAATGGAAAGATGTGGCGCTTGGCGATGCTGTTACTGGCAGCTTGGGCCGCGCGCGCCGAGGTCTATCCGGGCACCGTGGTGGACACCACCTGCCGCGGTTCCGACCTGCCGAATCACACCCGGGAATGCGCGCTGAAGTGCGGGCGCACCGGCTTCGGCGTGGTGCTGGCGGAAGGCCGGTTCCTCAAGTTCGACGAGCAGGGCAACGCGCTGGCGCTGAAGCTGCTGCGCGCGTCCACGCGCGACAAGGACCTGAAGGCCGCCGTCACCGGGGTGCTGGACGGCCCCGTGCTCAAGGTGCAGGCGATCGAGTGGAAGTAGCGATCCGCGCGCGCAGCCACGCGGGAAAGATCTCCGGGTTCTCCAGCCACACCAGCATCCACGCGGCCATCTCTTCTTTCTCCGCGCGGTGCGCGGGATCCCCGGCGCGCTGCGCCGCCCAGCGCGCGTGATCCTTCGCCTCGATCACCAGCATCCGGCACAGCGACTCGCGGGCGCGGTCTCCGCTCGTTCGCGCCTCCGCCAGCTCGCCGTGCAGGTCCATCAGTGTCGCGGCGAGCGCGGCGAAATGCTCCTGCCGCACGCCGTTGACCAGCGGCGCAAGCGGCACGCCGGACTCGCGGAGCAGCTTACGCAGCCGGCTTTCGCTGATCGGCGCCAGGTCCGCCAGCAGGCGCTCGAACGCCGCGCGGTCCACGCGTTCGAGTCCGCGCGTGAGTCCGGCGAGCCTATCGCGCTGCGTTGGTTTTCTGGCCACGGCGGTACGCGAAGACAGCCTTGAGGTGGTCCTGAAAGACTTTGGTGAAGGTGTGCGCGCCGGAACCGCCGGGCTGGGCGACGAAGTACAAGTAGTCGGTGATCGCGGGTTGGGCGGCGGCCTTCAGCGCGGCGAGCCCCGGGTTGGCGATCGGGCCGGGCGGCAGTCCGGCATGACGGTACGTATTGAACGGGTGCTCGCTCGCCAGATCGGACTTGTACACCGCGCCCTTGTAACGCCCTTCGAGAAGCGCCGCGTAGATCACCGTCGGGTCGCATTGCAGCAGCATCGCTTTGTCGAGGCGGTTGCGGTAGACGCTTGCGATCAAGGGCCGCTCCGCCGCGACGCCGGTTTCTTTCTCCACCAGCGAGGCGAGCGTCACCAGTTCGCGCACCGGCTGCTCCGCGCGCACCTGCTTCCAATGGCGGCGGAACTCGCCGGTCATCATGCGGCACAGTTGCGCCGCCGTGGTGCGCCGCGTCAGGCGGTAGGTGGACGGGAACAGATACCCTTCCAGGTTCCGGGCGCCGGGGTCCAGATCTTTGATCGGCGCGGGATCGGCGGCTGCCTTGAGGAACTCCGCCTTCGGGATCACGCCGAGCTTCTCCACCGCGGCCGCGATGTCGAACTGATTCGCGCCCTCGGGCACAGTCAGTTCGTAGTAGTGAACATCGCCGTGCACCAGGCGCTCGAACACCGCAAAAGGTGTCGCCGGCCCCGAGAAGCGGTACTCGCCGGCCTGCACGCGCGCATTCCAGCGCAGCGCGCGGACTCCGAGGAACTGCCAGCCGTAGCGGACTACGCCGTGCTCGGCCAGGCGCGCCGCGATCGCCGTGGCCGGCGCCCCGCGCTCGACCTCGACGAACACCTCGCCCGCCGGCGCTGTCCGGGTGAGCGCCAGGCTCGCGGCCACGCCCCCCGCCAGCACCGCCGCGGCTGCCGCCGCGCCGATCGCGAGCTTCGCCCGGCGCCCCATCAACCGGCCTCTCCCGCCGCGTCGGTCAGCGAATCCAGATAGCCTTCGAGCAGGATCACCGCGGCCAGCTTGTCCACGGCCCGCTTGCGCTTCTCGAGGCTCACGCCGCTTTCCCGCAGCACGCGCTGCGCCTCCACCGTGGTGAGGCGCTCGTCACGGAACTCCACCGGGATCCCCGTGCGTTCCTCGAGGCGGCCCGCGAACTCGCGCACGTACTCGGCCTGGCGCCCCTCCCGGCCGCTCATGTGCAGCGGATGGCCCACCAGGAACCGGCGGACTTCCTTCTCGGTGGCCAGCGCGGCCAGCGCGTCCAGATCCGCGCGCAGGTTGCTCCGCTGTAGCGTGTCGAGGCCCTGCGCCGTGATCCCCAAAGGATCGCTCAGCGCGAGCCCGATGCGCCTGCGGCCGACGTCCAGCGCCAGTATTCGTCCAAGCATCTTGCGGTTCTCTCTCAGTATAGGTGGCGCTGTCATTGCAGCGTCAGGATTGTCATCGCGGAGAACCAGCATGCTAGATTACTGAGCAGGGCGGACACTAAAGTTGAGCGCGCCGGTTCTCATTCCCACCGCGACCAAACAGCGCCCCGCGCAGGCGAGCCTCTCGGTGCTCGCCCTGGCGGCGTCGATCGCGTTGCTGTATTACGGACGGGTGTTCTTCATTACCGTCGTCATCTCGGCGATCTTCGCCTTCCTCCTCGACCCCATGGTCGACTTCTTCATGCGCCTCAAGCTGCCCCGCAGCGGCGCCAGCTTCGTCGTCTGCAGCATCACCCTCACCGTGCTCTACTTCGCCGGCCTGGGGCTGTACATGGAAGGCGCCGCGCTCGCCGAAGAATTGCCGGCCTACTCCGAACGGATCCGCGAACTCGTCGACAGCGCCACCGGCCGCGTGGACCAGATGGAAAAGAGCATCGTCCAGATCCTGTCGCCCCGGAAAGCGCCGGACCCGCTGGTGGAGGAGCCCGCGCGCACCGCGAAGAAACGCAAGCCGGCGGACCCCGCCGCGGCGCCCACGCCCGCCCCCGTACCCGAGGTCCGCATCCGGCCCGAGCCGCGCCCGCTGCTCAGCTACCTGGTGGGCTACGTCCAGTCCTTTTACGACGTGCTGCTGATGACCTCGTTCGTACCCTTCCTGGTCTACTTCATGCTCGCCTGGCGCGACCACGTGCGCCGCGCGTTCCTCTCGTTCTTCGACGACGACGACCGCGAAGTGGCGCGCCGGAGCTGGCACGCCGTGGCGGACCGCGCGCGCGCGTTCGTCATCGGCAACTTTGTGCTCGGCGTCCTCATCGGCGTAGCCAGCTCGATCTTCTTCGCCGCCATCGAACTGCCCTACTGGCTGCTGGTGGGACCCGTCAGCGGGTTCCTCAGCCTGGTGCCTTACGTCGGCCTGCCCATGGCGATCCTGCCCCCGGTGATCGCCGCGCTGCCCGCCTACAAGGAACTCGGCATGTACCTCGGCATTTCTTTCACGGTGGCGATCCTGCACCTGCTGGCGCTGAACCTGCTCTATCCGAAGTTCGTCGGCTCGCGCGTGCAGTTGAATCCGCTCGCCGTCACGCTGGCGCTGATGTTCTGGGGCACCATCTGGGGCGGCATCGGCCTGCTGCTGGGCATCCCGATCACGGCCGCGGTGAAGGCCGTCTGTGATAACGTCGAGAGCCTACAGCCCTATGCGCGCCTTTTGGGTGACTGAGGCTGGCAATTGACGTGAATACGCGCATCCTTCTCTTCGTCGCAGCGGGCATCCTGGTGGTCGGCGCCGGCGTCGGCCTGCTGCTGACGACGCAAAGCGGCAAGTATCTCGAGCTGTCGGGCGAAGTGCTGAAGGTCCGCACGCTCGCCCTCGACGAAAAGGCCGCGCTCGTCGTCGTTGACGCGCGCGTGCGCAACAAAGCCGACTATCCGTGGGTGGTCAAGACGGTCACCGTCGGCGTCCAGGACGCCGACGGAGTCTGGCACGACGGCGAACCGATCGCCCGCCGGGACCTCGACCGCCTGTTCGCCGCGCAGCGGCTGGCCGGCCCGAAATTCAACGAACTGCTGATCATCAAGGACCAGATCCCGGCGCGGCAGGTGCTGGACCGCATGGCCGCCGCGCGCGTGGAACTCACGGAGCGCGCCGTCGAGCAGCGCCGCAACCTGCGCGTGCGCTTCGAGGAACTGGACGGCAACGTCTCCGAGATCCTGGAACGAAGATAAGCAACCCCCGGGCCGGAGCCGGGGGCTGCGGTGCCGCAACCGAATGGTCTCCGGCTCTAGAAGTTGAAACGTCCGCTGACCACCACGATCCGCGTGCCCCCAGCCGCGGTGAAGCGGCCGAAGTTCACACTGTTGATATCGAGGTTCAGGTTGTCGACGTCCCAGATGGGGCGGTTCAGCGCGTCGATCGCATCCGCACGGAATTGCAGGTTGACGCGACCGTCGCGCGCCAGGCGGATCGTCTTTGCCACGTTGATATCCAGCCGGAAGGTGCGTGGTCCGGTCAGGAAGAAAGGCTGCAGATTTCCCAACTGTCCCGGACCGGGATTCGAGAACAACAGCCGACCGCTCTGGTCATAAACCGCGAGCAGCGCGGACAACTGCTGGATATTGCCGGCGGTCGTCATAGTCTGCCGGATGGGATCCGCCTGCTGGGAGAAACCCGGGAAGAACGTGACGCCGTTCGGGAGCCGCTGCGGGCTGCCGATGCCGGAGGAGATGGCCTGGGCGACGAGCGGCGGGTTGTCGCCGCCGAACTGATTGACCGAGCTGCGGCCACTGAGGACATTCATGGGCTGGCCCGAGAACATGTTCCAGATGCCGCCGACTTGCCAGCCGCCCACCACGTGCTTCATCCAGCTATTGCCGCTGGCCCACTTCTTGCCAGGCCCGAAGGGCAGGTCATAGACTCCGGAACTGCGGTACACGTGGCGCAGTCCGAAGGTGAGCGGGCGCTTCTCCAGCCGGCGGTTGCGGCCGAAGCGGAAGCTGTCGAGCAGTTCCTGTCCCGCGCCTTCCTCCTCGCCGAGCGCTTTGGCGAAGGTGTAGTTCGCGAGGATGTTCCAGCCGTTCGAAAAACGCTTGTTGTACTCGAGCTGGAACGAATGGAACGTTGAGTTGGCGAAGTTCCCCACCAGGTTCGCCGCCGCGAACTGCGGATTGCCGACGATGAAGTTCTCGGGCAGCCCAGCCCGGCGGAGCCAGCCGCCGGGGGTCGCGGTGCGCGGGTCGTTCGTGGACACGGCGGTCGCATTCAGGAAAGTCGCGAAGAGGCCGGCGTTGTTCGCCGCCAGTTGGGTCTGGGTGGTGGCCAGTGCGCGCATATAGTCGCCGCCGGTGCGGTCCGTACCGACCGTGCCGCCGCCGGGGACCGAAATCCCGCTAAAAATGCGATCCAGCAGGGGATGCGTGCCGCCGCGTTGCGCCGCCAGGAACGCGTCCAGAATCTGCGTCTCGAAGATGTTTGCTTCGTTAACATTCACCGCGCGCAGCAGTCTGGTGCCCTTGGACCCCACGTAGCGGGCTTCAACGGTGGCGTTCCCGGGCAAGGTCCGCTGCAGCGAGATATTCCAATTCATGATGTACGGCGTCCGGATTCCGGTGTCGTACGCGCGCACGGACTGGCCGCGATCTTGCAAGCTAACCGTTGCCAACGGCGCCGCAGTGGGCTCCAGGGGCAGCGGGGCGTTGCCCACGCTCAGAAAATTTCCCTGGCGGAAGTTATTCTCCACCCGCAGCCCCGGCTGATCGCCCGCGATCACGTCGAAATTGCGCAACGAGTTACGCTCATAGCCCATGCCGAAACCCGCGCGGAAGACCGTCTTGTTCTCGCCGAACCACGGTACGTTGTACGCGAGGCCCACGGCCGGCGCGAAGTTGTTCCAGTCGTTCCGGTAGAGCGGCTGGTCCTTCGGCGAGTTCTTGCCGACCAGCTCGACGTTGGTCAGACTCCCGTTCTGCACCCGGCCCGCCTGGTAGAGGTCGCCGAAACTGGCGCCCGAAAGGCCGAAGATGCCGGCGGATCCGCCCACCAGCCCGGCCGTGCGGCCGTTGGCGTCCCACGGCACCCCGTAGTACTCCCAGCGGACGCCTAGATTCAGCGTCAGCCGCCGCGTGACCTTCCAGTCGTCCTGGAAAAACCAACTCACCTCGCGTTGCCGCCAGGTGCGCTGCTTGTACTCGCCGGACAGGAACGCCGGATTCGGCGGCGCCGACGCATTGAACGCCTGCAGCAGGTTGGCGAGCGAACCTGAGAGATTGTTCAGCAGGTTCTGAGCCAGTCCGTTGTTGAGGCCGATGCCCGCGACGTTCGGCACACCCACGATCGGTGCTCCCCCGGAGCCCACGATACCGCGCGGCAGCACATTGAACGAGTTGTAACCATTGGTCGAGGTGAACTGCACCATCCCGCCCCATTTGAAGGCGTGCTTGCCGACGTTCCACCGCATGATGTCCTGGTAGGAGTACACGGGGGAAATCCGGCCCTGCGGATCGTTGCTGACGTTGATCGGGTCCGTGATGGTGAGGAAGTCGATCGCGAACGGCACGTTGTTGCGCGCGGGGAAAATGCCCGTCCCTTCCACCTCCCAGGGCGCGAGGAACTGGACGCGCGGGCGGAACACGCCGGCGCGGAACTCGTTCAGCAGCGTCGGCCGGATGGTGGAGGTGACGTTGAAGGTGTACAACTGGTCGCGGCCGATCTGCGTGCCCCCCGGAGCCTCGGGAAACGGCTGCGCCAGGAAGGCGTTGATCAGGTCGTTGGTTTCCTTGGTCCATGAGAACGAAATGCGATTCCGTTCGTTGAGGTTGTAGTCGATCTTCAGATTCCATTGGTCGCGGTCGGACGTCGCGCCGCGGCTCCACGTGTACCCGGCCGTGTTGAGGCCGTCTCCGAACCGGTAGTTGTTCGGCAGCGGCACGAACCCCAGCGTGCGGGCGACGGTCGGATCGATCGCCCGGCGGTTCGGATCGTAAGACAGCAGGTTGATTGTTTGCAGGTCGCCCGTCGCGGTCGACGGCCGCACGGGGTTGCCGTTGATGTCCACGGTGGGACGCGCGGCTTCGATGTTGCCGTTCTGCGCGCCCGGGAAGAACCGGAACAGCCCCTGCCGGGCCTGCGGCGTGAGCACCGTGGTGTTAACGGCGTTGCGGGTCACCTCGCGCTGGAAATCCGCCAGGAACGCGAAGAACAGTTTGTTCTTGATGATGGGGCCTTCCACGCGCCCCCCGAACTGATTCCGGATGAGGATGTTGCGCGGCGAGATCTCCGCTCCGCTCGCGTCCCGCCCGCGCTGGTTATTGAACCAGGTGTTGGCGTTCAACAGGGTATTGCGATGGAACTCGAACAAGCTTCCGTGAAACTCGTTGGTGCCGGAGCGCGAGATCACCTGAATCTGGCCCGAACCGCGGCCGAGTTCGGCGTCCGCCGGCGACGTCACCACCCGGAACTCCGCCACCTTGTCGACGCTCTGGAAGATCGGCGAGAACACGCCCGAATTGATGCGGTTGTCCTGTACGTTGATGCCGTCGAAGGTGATGTTCAAAGCCCCGAGGCGCGCGCCGGCGAAGTTGTCGCCCACAAGGCCAGCTTGCGTGAAGACCAGCCCCAACGCATCGCGCGACGGCAGCGGCAGGTCGAGGATCTGCCGTCCGGAAACGGTGCCGCCGATGGTGGCGGTCGCGGTCTGGAGCGTCTCCGCCGAGGCTTTCACCTCCACCGCTTCGGTGACGGTGCCCACGTCCAGCTTGAAGTCGAGGGTCGCGCGCGTCCCGACCTCGAGGTTCACCTCGGTGAAGGTGAACTTCTTGAAGCCGCTCGTTTCGGCCGATACCCGGTACCTGCCGGGTGCGAGGGGTGGCAGTTGATAGGACCCTGCGTTATTCGAGACCGTCTTCGTGGTGACGCCGGTGGCGACGTTGATCGCGGTCACGGTCGCGCCGGGGATCAACGCCCCGCTCGGGTCGGCCACGGTGCCGGAGAGAATTGCGTCAATGGTTTGCGCCAACCCGCCCATGCACAGGACCAGCGCTAATATCGCCAGGGAAAGTGCTCTGCGAATCATAGAAGTACCTCGTTGGAATAACGTTCGCCCCTGATCGGGAACGGCGCAACATGAGAATGCTGGTGCAGATCCCCAATCAACAGTGTTGCGTTAAGGTTACTTCACCCGGAAAGTCGGTTGCAAGAGTGGTCGATTAGCTTTGGGGCGAAACGGTCACCGCGTCAGGATCCCGAGCAGCCGCTCGCGGCCCGCTGCGATGTCCCGCCACCGGACCTCCTGGTCCGCCGCCTCGCGCTCGATGCTCAGGATACCGTCATAGCCCAGCGCGCGGAGCTTCGCTACGAAGCGCTCCAGGCCCACCGCGCCTTCCCCGAGCGGCCGCTCCCGCCCGAGTTCTCCCGGCGCCGCCGGAGCGATACCATCCTTCGCATGAACCGAGGCCAGCCACGGCGCCAGCACCTCGACGGCGGCCAATGGCTCGCCGCTGCCGTACATCACCATGTTCGCGGGATCGAAATTGACCCGCAGGTTCGGCCGTCCGGCGTCCTCCAGGAACCGCGCCAGCACCGGCGCGCTCTCCTGGCCGGTTTCGAGCGCGAAAGTCTGGCCGTGTCCCGCTGCATGATCGCAGACCCGGCGCACGGCGTCGCGCACCGCCGCCAAATCGGGATGCGCCGGGTTATCCGGCACGCAACCGATATGGCACGCGATCGTTTTCACGCCCAGCCGCGCCGCGAAGTCGGCCGCCGCGAGCGTCCGGGCCACCCGGCGGTCCCGCGTGGCGGGCGGCACGAACCCCACGGTCGCCTCCACCGCCGCGACATCGGCGTAGCTCTCGCCTTCATACGCGCAGAAGACGGTCTCCAGCCGGATCCCGCCGTCGCGCCATTCCGCCAGCAGCTCCTCCGACAGCGGCGTGCTCTCCTCGAGACCGAGCTGCCCCGCGGTGAAGCCCAACGCCCGCGCCTTGGCCAGGTCGCCGCGCTCGGCCCACATCATTACGCCAACTTGCACGGCAGCACCTCCCCGTTGCGCCGCCGCGCCTCGAGCATCAGCCGCATCATCGCCACCGCCCGCGCGGAATCCTCGGGCGGGCACTTCGCTGGGTGCTGGCCCGTGCGGGCGCAGTCCACGAAATACTGCAGCTCGCTGATGAAGCCGTCCTGCGCGCCCAGAGGGAGCGGCCGCGTCCGTCCCGAGGCGTCGAAGAGCACGGGCAACCGTCCGGCCGAGCTGTAGTCGATGGTGCCGCCGTCGCCCACCACGGTGTACTCCATCGCGAACGGAAAGCCCCGCGGATGGTGCCAGCCGCCGCTGATCGTCACCGCGAAATCCGACGCATACAGCCACTGCGCGGTCAGCACATCGATGGAGCCCGCCAGATCCTGGTGACCGGTGGCGATCAGCGCATCCGGCGGGCCGTAGAGATGGAGCGCGAAGTCCACGTCGTGGATCAGCAGGTCGAAAGCGCCGCCGCCCGATTGCAGGGCGTCGCGCATCCAGTCGGCCCAATCCGGCGCGGCGCAGCGCCGCCGGAATGCGGCGGCGCGGGGCGTCCCGATCTCTTTTGCGCCGTCCGCCAGCGCCTGGTAGGCGGGAAAGAAGCGCAGCACCTGGGCGGTCATGAGGATCCGCTCCGCCGCGCGGGCGGCGTCGATCATGCGGCGCGCGCCGTCGTGGTCGAGCGCCATCGGCTTCTCCACGAGGACGTGCTTGCCCGCCTGCAGCGCGGCCACCGCCGCGGCTTCGTGGTGCGCGGTGGGGAGGCAGATATCGACGGCTTCCACGCCGGGGTCCGCCACCAGATCCTCCCAGCGCTGGTAATGCCGAAAGTCGCCGAGGTCCAGCGGCTCCTCGGCCAGATCGAGGTTACCCTGGCTGCGGGCGAGGTCCGGCTTGCCGCGGCTCGCGACGGCGACCACCTCCGCGTGGGCCACGCTCCGGTAGGCCCGCAAGTGGGTGGCGCCCATGAACCCGAGTCCGATCACGCCGATCCGCATAAGCCTTTATGGTAGCGGACCGCGGCCGGACGGCTCACCTCCGGTGCGCGCGGAGGTTGTAACCGAACACCACATCCACCCGCGCGCCTTGTGCCTGCCGCGGAGTTCCGCCGAGAGCCTGCGTTACCTGAACCATAGTGCTCCAGGACCGCGCGGGTGCCACCAGGAGGTTGCCGAACCAGTGCCACCCGGGTCCGAAGCGGTCCGAGTAAAGCCCCGCGCGGGGGTGGCGCGAGACGCCGCTGCCGCCGGTCAGCCACGGCCGCATGCGCTTCTCCCCGTACGTCGCGAATCCGTAGCCGGAGTTCGCAATCGCAACCTGCTCGAACCGGACCGAGTCAATCCAACGGCTGTCGGGGACCCGAACGCTTACCGACTGCCGGAAGGTGTGCGACCCGGCCTCCCAGGCATATTCCGCGGATGCGTGGATCCCTTCGCGCAGCGACTTTGTCACCAGTACCTGCCGGTAGTTGGAGCGGGCGAAACTCCCGAGACGGGGCAGCACGCCCGGCCGGTTCAGGTTCCCCAGGTAGCCGTTCGCAAACGAAATCTCCTCGAAGAAGAACCGCTCTTTCCTGCGCACACGAACGCGCTGGCCCACCAGGTAGCCGTCAGCGTCGAAGGACGTGATTTCGGTTGCCAGCCCGCGCAGAAAGTCGAGCCCGCCGGCTTCCAGGGTGAGGCCGCTCAGGGGTCGCACCTCAAGGGCGAGTTGCTTCAGGTACAGGTTGGCGCGCCGGCGGCCGGTGCCCGGACCGGTGTTGTTCCAGCCAGCGAGAAACCCGCTTCCGGTGAAGAGCCCAAAGCGCAGTTCCAGGGCCCGAAACGAGCCGGCGTGCAGCGCGCCGCGGAGGGCCAACTGGTGCTGCTGCTGGTTCCACAGCGGAGCGCCCGCAACCGTATGGGCCCACCGGTACCGCGTGCCGATGGAAGCCGTGTCGAGCGTCATCCAGCGGACCAGCGCCGCGGCGGGCGTCCTCGCCAGGTGCGTGTCACCCGGGCGCATGTCGATCATCGCCGGCTCGACGTCCTGTGCGCCGGCAACGGCAGCGAGGATCCCGGGAATGCAGATCCGGAAGAAGGGAAAGCGCATCCATCCGCCTCTAGGCGGTCGCCCCACCCGATTATTCCGGCGGAATAGGCAGCGCCTCGCGGCGCATTCTCCGGGAGATGACGTCCCGAGTTCTTTTGCCGATCCTCGCCGGGTTGCCGCTGGCGGGCCAAACGATCGTGCGCCTCGATCCCCGCCTTGACCGGATTCTGGCTCCGGACGCCCGGATCGAGCGCATTGCGGACAGCTTCACGTGGACCGAAGGCCCCGTGTGGAACCCTGCCGGATCGTTTCTGCTGTTCTCGGATGTGCCGGGCAACCGGATCCACGAATGGCGCAACGGAGTCACGCGGACGTTCCTCGAACGCTCCGGCTACACGGGATCCCCGCCCTTTCCCGGGCGGGAACCCGGCTCGAACGGGCTGACCTTCGACCGGCAGGGGAGGCTCGTGTTCTGCCAGCACGGTGAGCGGGCGATCGCGCGGATCGAAAAGGACGGATCCCGGACCACGCTCGCGGCGCGCTACCGGGGCCGGCGCCTCAACAGCCCCAACGATCTCGTCTACCACGCCAACGGCGATCTCTACTTCACGGATCCGCCCTTCGGATTGCCGGGCGTCTTCGCCGACCCGGGGCGCGAACTAGCCTACTCCGGCGTGTACCGGCTGACGCCGGGGGGGCGCGTGGATCTGCTCACCCGGGACCTGGAGGGGCCTAACGGGATCGCGTTCGCTCCCGGCGGGAAGATCCTCTATCTCTCGGATGCGCGGACCACCCGGTGGTATGCCTTTCCCGTGCGCGCCGACGGCACGCTCGGCGCGAAGCGACTGCTCCTCGACGGCGCCGCGCTGGCGGCCGGACACGCCGGATCGGCAGACGGGATGAAAACAGACCGGGCTGGTAATCTCTTTGCCGCCGCGCCCGGTGGGTTGTGGATCCTCGCGCCGGACGGTGCGCTGCTGGGACGCATCGACCTGGGCGGCGCCACGGGCAACTGCGCCTGGGGCGAGGACGGCGCCACGCTCTTTATCACTTCGGGCGCCGCCGTGTACCGCGTGCGGGTCCTGGCGGGAGCGGCGCGATGACCCGCGTCACGCGGCGGGCGTTCCTCGCCACGCCACTGCCGGCCCAGGATCTCCCGGCGCCGGCGGCGGATCCGTTGGCGCGGCTGCTCGCCGGCAACGCCCGGTTCCGGTCCGCGATGGCCCTGCATCCGGACCAATCCACGGGACGCCGGTTCTCCCTCACCATGGGGCAGCACCCCTTCGCCTGCGTGCTCACCTGCGCGGATTCCCGAGTCCCGCCCGAAGTGATCTTCGATCAGGGCCTCGGCGACCTCTTCGTGATCCGGGTGGCCGGCAACATCGCCGACGACGCCGTGCTCGGCAGTATCGAGTATGCAGCGTCCCATCTGAACGTGCCGCTGGTGCTCGTGCTCGGCCACGGCAAGTGCGGCGCGGTGGAGGCGGCACTGCGGGGCGAGCGCCCAGGCCACGTCAAGTCGCTGGTGCGCGCGATCCGTCCAGCCGTCCAGGCGGCCCGGCTTCTACCCGGCGACCCGCTCGAGAACGCCGTACGTCAGAACGCGCGGCTCGTGGCCGGGCAGATCCGCGCATCGGGTCCCGTCCTCCGGGGCCTGGTGGCGGTCCGGCGCCTGCGGGTTGTTGCGGCGCAATACAGCCTTGACACCAGCGAAATCGCCCTGCTGGATTGATATAATAGAAACGGTGTTTGAGCACCCGTTCGTGTACGGTGCTGTCCGAAGCTCGCTGACGCTTTCTTGTTCGATGGGGTCGCTCGGCTTTCGATAAATTGGCTCAAAGCACTGGAAGGTTAGTCAGTGAAGAATATCTTTGTTGGAAATCTGCCGTTTCAGACGGGCGACCACGATCTGCTGAACCTGTTCTCGGCGTACGGGACCGTGGAGCGCGCGCAGGTGGTGATGGACCGGGACACGGGCAAGAGCCGCGGCTTCGGTTTCGTCGAAATGCCCGTGGACGGTGAGGCGGATCAGGCCATCGCGGCGCTGAACGGCCAGATGCTGAACGGCCGCGCGATCAACGTCAACGAAGCTCGTCCGAAGGCCTCGGGCGGCGGTGGCGGCGGCCGGGGCGGCTACGGCGGCGGTGGCCGCCGGGAACCGCGCTGGTAGTTACAGCCCCAAACCATGTTCGAATCCCAGCCCCCGGCTAACCCCGGGGGCTGGGTGTTTCCGGATACTCCTCGATCCGCGGCGGACCCTCTCCGTAGCGCGTGAACCGGATCCACCGCGGCCGCACCGCGAAGTACACGATCCCCTCCCACTGCAACCGCTCCGGCCCGTCCGGGTGCCGCGCGAAGTAGATCCTCTGGTAGCGTTCCATCTCCTCGCCGGCCAGCTCCCGCGCCTCGCCTTCGTACTGCACGGTGGCCGCGCCCGAGCAGCCGATCACCAGGCAGCAGGCCGGCTCGCTAAGCAGGTTGGCGTACTTGCGCGTGCGCCGCACGGTGTCGAAGACGATCTCCAGGTCCGGCGTGACGGCGATCCCCATGGTGGCGGCCTGCGGACGCCCGTCCGGGCCGAGGGTGGCGAGCACGCCATACTCCTGGGAGGCGAGAAACGCGAGCAGGTCTTCCCGGGGCATGTGATCCACGATAAACTTTTGCCGGATGGAAAGCTACGTCCGCGGACCCCAGGCCCAACTGATCGAGCAGAGCATTCCGGAGGTGCTCCGCGCCACCGCCGTGCGCGTGCCCGACGCGCCCGCGCTGGTGGTCCGCCACCAGGACCTGCGCTGGACCTGGAGCGAACTGGCCCGCGAAGTGGGGCGCACCGCGCGCGCGTTGCGCGGGCTGGGCCTCGCGCCCGGGGATCGCGCCGGCGTCTGGGCCACGAACTGCTTCGAGTGGGTCACGCTGCAGCTCGGCGCGGCGCGGGCCGGCGTGGTGCTGGTGAACGTCAACCCGTCCTACCGGGCGTCGGAACTCGCATTCGTGCTGCGCAAGTCCCGGATGCAGGCCTTGTTCCTGCGCCGCGGGGATACACGGTCGGCCTACGGGGAGATTCTCGAGGAAGCGCGCCGCGGAGACGATGTTCCGCTGCGGGACGCCGTGTACTTCGGCGAAGCCTCCTGGGACCGGTTCCTCGAGAACGGCCGCGACCTTGGTTCGCACGTCCCCGCGGCCCGGGATCCCGTCAACATTCAGTACACCTCGGGCACCACCGGGTTCCCCAAAGGGGTCGTGCTGACGCACCGCAACCTCATCAACAACGGCTGGCTGTGCGCGCAGGGACTGCGGTACTCGGAGCGGGATCGCATTGTGGTCCCGGTGCCGATGTACCACTGCTTCGGCTGCGTGATGGGCGTGCTGGCCGCGGTGGCCACCGGCGCGGCGATCATCTTCCCGAACTGGAGCTTCGACGCGGGCGCGACGCTCGCGGCCATCGCCGAGGAGCGGGCGACCTCGATCTACGGCGTCCCCACCATGTTCATCGCCATGCTCGACCATTCGGACTTCGCGCGCTACGATCTGCGCAGCCTGCGCACGGGGATCATGGCTGGTTCGCCGTGTCCCATCGAAGTGATGAAGCGCGTGGTGAGCGAAATGGGCGCGCGCGAAATGAGCATCGCTTACGGGCAGACCGAAAGCTCGCCGGTGATCACGTCGTCGCGCGTCGAAGACCCCCTGGAATTGCGCGTCTCCACCGTGGGCTGCGCCATGCCCGAAACCGAAGTGAAGATCGTCGATCCCGCCGGGCGCACCGTGCTCGCGGGCGAGCAGGGCGAACTGTGCGCGCGCGGTTATCTGGTGATGCAGGGCTACGACGACGAACCGGAAGCCACCGCGCGCGCCATCGACCCCGAGGGCTGGCTGCACACCGGCGACCTCGCCACCATGCGCCCCGACGGCTACTTCCGCATCACCGGGCGCGCCAAGGACATGATCATCCGCGGCGGCGAGAACATCTACCCGCGCGAGATCGAGGAGTTCCTGTACACGCACCCGAAGGTCGCCGACGTCCAGGTAGTCGGCCTGCCGGACCTCAAGTACGGCGAGACCGTGCTGGCGTGGATCAAGCTGAAGCCGGGTGAAACCGCCACCGAAGAAGAGATCCGCGAGTTCGCCAAGGCGCGCATTGCGCACTTCAAGGTCCCGCAGTATGTGCACTTCGTCGAAGCGTTCCCGATGACCGTGACCGGCAAGATCCAGAAGTACGCCATCCGGCAGGCCGCGATCCGGCGGCTTGGCCTGGAGAAGGCGGCCGGCGTCGAGACTGCGTGATTCGCCCCAGAAATTTTCTTTAACGAAATTCCGGGTTGCCCGAACCCCAAGGCCGTGTTATCGTCTGAAGAAGTATTTCCTCAATACACGAAAGGAGCGCCTAAATGGATATTGCCGACACGAAGACCCTGACGGGCGTCCTTTTCGTCCCGCAGTTCTCGTAACCACCCCCGTTCCTTACTCTTTCGATTCGCTGCACGCCGCGTGGGCGTGAGTCGCAGTCTCCCTTTCTCTTTTTGGAGGATCGAAACCGATGAGTGTCAACGTTCCGGGCGGCACCCGTTCCGTCGAAGCTCCCCGCCTGTGCGACCGCTGCTGGAGCGGCGTCGTGCTGCGCGGCGCCGCGGACAGCGAAGAACTGGTCTTCTGCGAGCGTCTGGAGCGCCCGGTGAGCATCCGGGTGATCCAGTGCTCGCGTTTCGAGGACCGCACCGAAGAGTCGCTCCACGAGTTGCGCGAGATCGCCTGGGCGATCGAGCCGCGGGCGGAGGGCGAGCGCTTCGGGTTCCGCGCGCGGCCGGTGTTTCACGACTGACGCGCCGTTCTCTTTCCCCATGACCTTGCGCGTTGCGCCCAGGCTGGCGGACGCGAAAACTTAGCAACCAGCGGGTCGCGGCCTGGCGGCGGGATCATTTCAGGCCGGTCTTTTATCCGCGCATTCTTATCTTCTTTGTTGCGAGTGGAGCGTATATGAAATACGTCGATCGACTTCTCGACCAATGGCGCGGTGTCCCCGCGCCTCCCGAAGGGCTTTGGTTCCGGGCGCGGCGATTCCTGCGCTTCGGCGACGAGCGCGGGCTCGCCGTGCGCGCGCGGGGCGTGTATCCCGCCGAAGCGCACGAATCGCTGCGCGCCGTGCTGGCCGCCCACGGACCCCAGGTGGTCAACCAGCTCACCGAACATCCCGGCGCCGAGACCGCGCTATTTGCGCTCGCGCTGGCCGCCAGCCCGCGCTACGCCGACGCGCGGACCAACGCGCTCGCCTTGCAGGCGCTGCCGCTGGTGGCGCGCACCGGGCGGGACCTGCTACGCTTCGCCGCGTTCGCTTCGCGGACGCGCGGCTGGGGCCGTGCTTTGCGCTCCGCCGTCGCCGCCTGGTACCGGCACCAGCCGCCGGCCGCCGTGGCGCGCGAGGTGATGCGGCGTCCGGCGTCGCTCGGCTGGTCGCACCGCGATCTGGTGCGGCTGGCCCACCCGAAGCCCGAAACGCCGGAGCAGCAGGCGCTGTTCCGCTGGATCGCCTCGGGCGAACTGGCCTCCGCCGCCGAGAACCTCACGCAGCTCTACGCCTTCACCCTGGCGCGCCAGTCCACCGAGGAGGCGGAGATCGTCCGCCTGGTGGAGGACTACGGGCTGACCTACGACATGCTGCCCGTCCGCTGGCACCGCTCGCCGCGCGTCTGGGAGGCGCTGCTCGGGGCGCTGCCCTACGCGGCGCTGCTCGGGCGGCTGGGCAAGCTGACGGCGCTTGGCGTGTTGCGCCCCACGGGACCCGAGACCGCCCTCGCCGCGTCGCGCCTCGCCGACGTCCGCCGGCTGGAACGCTCCGGCGTGTCGCCGGTGACGCTGGCCGCGTCGCTCGACGCCTACCGCCACGGCGCGCGTTGGCAGCCGGTGCCGGCGCTGCTCGACGCGCTGCACGCGGCGCTGGAGGCTTCCTTCGGGATGGTGCCGGCTTCAGGCCGGCGATCCCTGGTGGCGCTCGACGTCACGCCCGGCGCGCTTACCGGCTTCGCCGGACGCCGCGCCGCGGCGCTGGCGCTCTCCGTGCTGCGCGCCGAGCAGCACGCTTACGCCTTCGGCTACGCCCGCGGCATCGCGCCGCTGGCCCTGCACCGCCTGGAACTGGTCACCCAACCGGGACCGGCCGACCCCGGCGCGGTGTTTGCCGCGGCGCTGGACGACAACCTCGCCATCGAGGCGTTCACCGTCGTCACCAACCAGGGGGACGATCCGCGCCTCGACGCCGCCCTGCGGCTGTATCGCGAGCGCTCCGGCATCGCCGCGCGGCTCGCGGTGGTCTCGCCGGCCGGTCGCGCGGCGCCCGCTCCGGCGGATCCGCTGCGTCTCCACGTCGCGGGACTCGACGGGCGGACGCCCGCGCTGCTCGCCGCGTTCTTCGCCGAGTAACGGGCCTTACTTAACCTCGATGGGCGGGAACTTCTCGCCCACGAGCATCCGCTCCAGCCGGAGGCCGATCTGGTTCATCCAGTCGCCAGAAATGTTCAGCAACACCACCACGGCCGTGCCGCGTTTCGCGTCGAACGAAACGTAGCTGGTGTACCCGCCCGTGCCGCCGTTGTGCCAGTAGATCCCGTTGGGCTTGATGTGCCAGCCCAGCGCGATCTCGCCGGCCGGCCGCTCGATCTTCGCCTGCGGCTTCTGCGCCAGCACCAGCGCGGCCGCCAAAGGACCTCCGGGCATGAGGTTCGCCTCCAGGAACTTCATCAGATCCGCCGCCGTGGAGCGGATCGCGCCCGCGCCGGCCAGCGCATCGAGGTCCCAGTTCGCCACCGGAGAGCCCTTCGCGTCGTGACCCGGCACCAGGCGCGCCGCCAGTTCTGGCGTCAGCTTGATGCGCGTGTCGTTCATCTTCAGCGGACCGCAGATCCGTTCCAGCAGGAGCTGTTCGTAGGTCCGGTCGGCGCGCCAGGCGAGCGCGAAGCCGAGCATCCCCGCGCCGAGGTTGCTGTAGTTGTACTTCGAGTCCGGATTGCGCACCAGGCCGTTCTTGCCGACCCATTCGAGCAGCTTGTCGCCGTTGTAATCGGCGTACGGATTGGCCATGTTCTTCGGCTGAAAATTGTTGGGCATGCGCGGCAGGCCCGAGGAATGGGTCGCGAGATCCACCAGCCGGATCTCCTGGTCGTTCGCCCGCGGATCCGCGGCGCCGGTGGCGGGCAGCAGCTTGCGCACCGGATCCTCCAGCGCGGCCTCCTTGCGGTGCACGGCCTCCGCCAGCAGTATCCCCGTGAAGACCTTCGAGACGGATCCGATCTCGAACACGCTGTTGCGGTTCGGTTTCGGATCGCCGTAGGCGAAGTGCTGCACGGCGCCGTCCTCCCGGACGGCGATCGCCGCGCTCTTGAGCTTGCCGGCCGCCAGCAGCGGCGCCAGCATGGCGTCCACTTCCGCCTTGCGGTCCGCGCCCAGCGCGAGCGCGGGCAGCAGCCACAGGAACATTCGCCGGTTCATCGTCGTTTCTCCTCAGTCCTGCCGGCGCGGCGGCGGGAACAGCCGGTCCGTCCGCGCCAGCAGCCACCGCGCGCGCCGCTGGTTCACCAGGTTCAACTGCCGGTAGTTCGGCGCCGTGTCCAGGTTCACCTTCAGCGCCTGGTTCAGCAGCTTCTGGAACTCTTCCTTATCTTTGCGCAACACCGAGACGTTCTCCGCGTACGCCACCAGGGGACCCGCCTGCTCGCCCTTGGCGTACTGCATCGCGCGGTCGAAGTGGAACTTGGCGTTCTCGAACTTGTCGCCCTTGGGCTTAAGCCGGTTCATTTCGTACGTGATCAGGAACCCGTGGATTACGCCGTTGTCGTAGCCCTCGTCCAGTTCCAGGCAACGCTCGATCAACGCCTCGATGCGCGGGATTTCGGGCACCATGAACATGTCGCGCGAGACCGACAGCGCCGCCGCCCACGAGATCGCGGTCCAGTAGACGAACGGCACGTCGTCTTTCTTGAGGGACTTCACCGCCGCGGCCGGGTTAGCCTTCAACTGCTCGCGGAAGCCCGGGTGCTTCAGCTCGATGCCCTTCATGCCGTACTCGCGGGACCGCAGGTACAGCTTCTTGGCGCGCGCCCGCATTGCGCCCGCCGCCGCGCGCTCGCGGTCCTCGATCTCCTCGGCGTCCTGCTGCACGAACGCATAGGCGTACTGCGTGAAGCCGCTCGACGCCGCCAGCAGCAGCCCCTGGTTCTTGGGACTCTCCACCAGCAGCGTCTCGATCAGCTTCAGCGTAAACGGCACCGCGCTCTTGATCAGCTCCGGATCCTCGTCCGCGGCGAAGCTCGGCGACAGCCCGGCCAGGGCGTTGCCGAGCTGATTCACCGCGTACTTCTTCACCGAGCATCCGGCCAGCAGGCTCGCGCACGCGAGCGCGGCGATCTGTTTCCGCATCAGGACTCCCCCAGCAACAGGACTTTCAGCACACCCTTCTCCGCCGCCCGCGCGAAGGCGCGCGGCGCTTCCCGCAACGGCAGGCGGTCCGCGATCATGGCGCGGACGTTCAGCTTGCCGGCCTGTAAGAGCCGCAGCGCGGGCTCAAACCGCCCGCATCGGCTGCCCACCATCGTGATCTCGTTCACGATCACCGGCGCGGCGTCCAGCGCCACCGTACCATGCAGGGTGGACTTCATCACCACCGTGCCGCGCGGCTCCGTCATCGCGACCGCCGCCCGCAATCCCTCCGCCGACCCGGTGGCGTCCACCACGACCGGATACGCGGCGCGCGGCACCCGGTTCCCGAGGATCGCGGTTTCCACGCCCGCCGCCGCCGCGATCGCCAGCTTGTTCCTGTGCCGCCCGAACTGCGCGACTCGCGCGCCGTGCGCCGCCAGCACCTGCGCGATCAGCAGTCCCAGCTTCCCGTCGCCCAGAACGGCCACGCGCTCGCCGCGCGGGATCTTCACCTGATCCAGGATTTCGCCGGCAGCCGCCGCGGGCTCCGCGAACACCGCCTCCTCGACGCTCACGCCCGCCGGGATGCGGTGTAGGTTCTCGAGCGGCAGCGTCAGGTACTCGGCGAATGCGCCGGGATGCTCCACGATACCCAGCACCGTGCGGCGCGGGCAATGTCGCCGTAACCCCCGCCGGCACCACTCGCAGTTCCCGCACGCCAGGTTGATCTCGCCCGCCACGCGCCGCCCGATCCACCGAGGGTCGTCCGCCTCCGTCACCTCGCCCACGAACTCGTGCCCCGGCGTCCCGCGGAAGCCGTAATAGCCGCGCTGAAGTTCGAGGTCCGTGTTGCAGATTCCGGCCGCCAGCATCCGGATCCGCGCGAAGCCGCGCGGCCGCCGGGGCCGCGGCTTCGGCCGCACCGTCACCTTGCCGTCCTCCAGGTGGACCGCGATCACCGGCCCGCCTTCCGCTCGCGGCTCCACCACCACCAATTGCGCTGTTCCGCCGGCAATTCGGGATCCCGGGCCTGCGCGATCGCGCAGCGGAACACGTCCAGCACGCACGGATCCTGCGGTTTCTCCGTCAGGTCCTGCAGGCGCCGGTACAGCCGCAGGCCGTCCGCCCGCGCGAGCGCCGCCACGCTCCGAATGCCCAACAATTCGAAGTCCCCGAGCGTGGCTTTCCCCACCCCCGCCAGATCCCGAAGTTGACGCTCCTTCATGCGACCTCTCATTCTAGTAGGTTCATGCTCGCTGAACTCGTCTGCTTCGAGAAGTCCTGCCGCGCCCGCTACCCGGTGACGGAGGTCATTTACAACTGCCCGAAGTGCGGCGGGTTGCTCGAGGCGGACTACACGGGGTCCCCGGGCGACCCCGCGTCGCTGAAGCTGCTGTTCCGCCGCCGCCGGACCTCCAACGCCCCCATCGACCAGAGCGGCGTGTGGCGCTACCGCGAGTTGTTCCCGTTCCTCGACGACGCGCGGCACATCGTCACCCTTCGGGAAGGCGATACCCCGCTGCTCGACGCGCCGCGCGCCGCCACCTACGCCGGCCTAGATGGCCTCACCTTCAAGCACCAGGGCTACAACCCGACGGGATCCTTCAAGGATAACGGCATGACCGCCGGCGTCGCGCAGGCGCGCCGCCTGGGCATGACCCGCGCCGCCTGCGTTTCCACCGGCAATACCTCGGCGTCGCTCGCCGCATACGCCAGCGCCGGCGGCATCGCGCCGGTGATCTTCATCCCCAACGGCAACATCGCCTATGGCAAACTCGCGCAGGCGCTCGAGTACGGCGCGCGCACCTTTCAGGTGGACGCAAACTTCGATCAGATCCTCGCCCTCGTCCGCGTGCTCGCCGAGCGGCTTGGCATTTACCTGCTGAACTCCATCAACCCCTTCCGCATCGAAGGACAGAAGAGCATCGTTTTCGAAATGATGGACCAGCTCGACTGGACCCCGCCGGATTGGATCGTCGTCCCCGGCGGCAACCTCGGCAACGTTTCCGCCTTCGGCAAGGGCTTGCGCGAACTGCACGCCTGGGGCTTCCTCTCGCGCCTGCCGCGCCTGGCCGTGATTCAGGCGGCGGGCGCGGCTCCGTTCGAGGAATACTGGCGCACGGGCGGCGCCTTCCGCGCCGTCGCACATCCGGAGACGCTGGCTACCGCCATCAAGATCGGCGACCCGGTGTCGTGGCCCAAGGCCGAACTCGAGGTCCGGACCTCGCAGGGCGCGGTGGGCAAGGTCACCGAGCAGGAAATCGCCGACGCCAAGGCCGTCATCGGCCTGTGCGGCATCGGCTGCGAACCGGCGTCCGCCGCCACGCTCGCCGGCTTGAAGAACCTGGTCGCCTCCGGCGTGGTGGACCCCGCCGCGCGCGTGGTCGCGGTGCTCACCGGCCACGTCCTCAAGGATCCCGATTACATCTACCGCTATCACACCGGGCAGCTTGCCGGAATCTCAGGCGCGTTCGCCAATCAGCCCGTTGTTGTGCCGAACGACGCCGATCACATCGCGGCGCTGTTGGCCTGAACCTGCGCTTTTGGCGGCAGCAGCGCCGCCAGCACGCCCAACAGGTCGTGCGCCGTCACCACGCCGAGCAGCTTGCCTTCGCGCAACACTGGCAGGCAGTCGATCCGGTGCTGGCGCATCAACGCGACCACCTCCGTGGTGGGCGTCTCCGGCGCGATCGTCACCGGCGCGGGGTTCATCAGCTCCCACACCGCCTTGTGCCCATCGTCGCGGCCCAGTTCGCGGAACGACACCAGGCCGATGAACTTGCCCGCGTCGTCCTCCACCGGCATGTGCCGCAGGTGCCGCCACTGCATGATCCGCGCGGCCAGATCCGCCAGGTCGGAGCCGCGCACCGTGATCAGGTCCCGCGACATGATGTCGCCGGCAGTCTCGAAGCAATCCTCCGCGGCCGGCGATTCGGCCAGCACCGGCCACTCGTGTGCCGGGTCGTTCGTCTGTTGGTGCCGCAGCATCGCCGCCGTCATCCGCCGCAGTGCCGCTTCGCGAGGTACGGTCTGCTCGGCGTGCGCCAGGCTCATCAGCATCCACTGGCTGCCGGTCCGGTCCTTGCGGACCCGCTCCTCCAGGATCCCGAGATACCGGTCGCGATCCTCGGCCGCAATGCCCGCCTCGCGCAGTCCCTGGTGGGCCAGCGGCAACAGGACCTGCAGGATCAACGCCGCCGCCGGCCAGCGCTTCCCGCCCAGCCACACGAACTGGGCCGACAAGCCGTGCCGCGCCGCCGCGAAGAAATTCGCCTTGGCGTCCTCGAAGCGGAACAGCTTCGCGATCTCGCCGTATTCGCCGCTCATCGCGGCCAGCAGGCCGAAATGGAACGCCGCGTTGGCCACCTCGTCCGGAATGCTGGGACCGGCCGGCAGCGCCCGCGCCTCGATCCGCAGGTGCGGACGCCCGTTCGTGATCCCGTAGCAGGGCCGGTTCCAGCGCCAGATGGTCCCATTGTGCAGCCGCAGCGCCCGCAGTTCCGGCACCGGACCTCCCTCCCGTTCCACCGCCGCGGTCAGCAGCACGCGGAACCGCGCGATGTCCTCCTGCAGCACTTCGAGTACCGAGTGGTCCACCCAGCGTTCGCCGAAGCCGACCCGGGTCGGCCGGTGACGCGCCACGCTCGCCGCGCTGCGCTCGTCCACCGAATGCTGGAACACCGCGATCCGCGTCTCCTGCCACAGCCGCCGCCCCAGCAGCACCGGCGAGTTCACCGCCGCCGCCAGCACCGGCCCCGCGATCATCTGCGCCAGGTTGTAGAGCGGCGCGAAGTGGTCCGGGCCCACCTGGAAATGCACCTGGAAGCTGGTGCAGCAGGCCTCCAGCACCACGTTGTCGTGCTCCAGCGCCAGCTCATCCAGTCCCTTCACCAGGAACTGATACCGGTCCCCGCGCAGCCGCCGCATCACGCGATCCAGCTCCTGATACCGCGCCTTCGGCGTCAGGTTCTCGATCCCCAGATCGGACTTGCGGAGCGTCGGCAGGATCCCGCACAGCACCACGTCGGCGCCCTCCGCCCGCGCCGCCGCCCGCGCCCGCGCCAGCAGCAGCCGCAGTTCCCGCTCCATTTCGCTGAGCGCCGGGCCTGTAAAGCCCTGCGGCTCGAGATTCGCCTCGAGGTTGTACCGCCCGATCTCGGTGGTGAACGGCGCGTCCTTCAGATGCTCCAGCACCGCCAGATTCACCGGCGCCGGCCGCATCTGCGCGTCAATCAGGAACAGCTCCTGCTCCGCGCCGATCCGGCACACCCCGTGCTCGAAGACGCCCTCGGCGAGCATCTTCTCGAGCGCGGTCATGTCTTCGAGCAGCGCGCGCTCGAACTCGAGCGCCCGCGCTTCGTCCGGCCCGCCCTGGATCTCGTGCTGGCCCATGTTTCCACCCCGGCGTGGGGGTACATGCAGAATACGCTGGTCCGCCGCCCCGCGCAATCGTCCGCTATTCGATCGTCCGCAGCCACACCAGGCGCGCGGACCGCCGCTCCAGCCGGAACCGCCCCGCCAGCCGGTACGCCCCATCCTTTTGGGCTATGCGCCCCGCCCCGGAGATCCGGTACTGGGTCCCTTCGCAGCGTCCCGCCCGCGGACCGCTGCCGCCCGCCGGGCACTCCTCGGCGATGAAAAATTCGTTGCTGGTGCCCTCGAAGACACGCTCCGGGATCCGCACGTCCAGATCTACGACCTCGCCCGCATGCTCGCGGACGAACTCGGTGAACGATGTCCCCAGGTCTAGTGGTCCTGCCTCGCCTTCGAAAAAGTCCCGCTCCTGGCCCGGCGCCGCCGCTTCCCGCTCCTCCGGGAACAGGTACAGCCCGGCCAGCGCGGCGGCGATCGCCACTCCCAAACCCAGCGCCCCTTTGGCGGTTCGCGACATGCCGATGCCCGCTATAATGACAGCTTGCTTCCGCCGCGCGCACGCGATCTGCTGTTCGCCACGCTCGCCGCTCTCGTCGTCTTCGCCTCCCATTCGGCCAGTCCCCTCGGACTCTCCGGCGATTCCCGTTGGTCCGTACCCGCCCTCCTCGCGCTCCTCGATTCCGGCAGCCCCGAACTCTCCCGCTACCCGGACCTGCTGCGCGAGCAGCAATACTACGCCATCGAATGCGTCCTGCCGGACTTCACGGTCGGGAACGCGGACGCGACGCGCGGCTGTCCGCCCGGCGCGCGCATCTATTCGCGGTACCCCGTCGCCAGTTACCTGCTGGCCATTCCGCCGTTCCTGATTCTCGACCGGACCCCGGGCAATTTCCTCAAGGCGGACTATATCGGCAAGCGGACCGCCGTCGAAGTCCTGCTCGCCTCGTTCCTGGTCGCCGTCGCGGCGTTCTTCGTCTTCCTCACCGTCCGGCGCGACCTCTCCGTGCCGCTAAGCTTCGCGGCCGCCGGCATCTTTGCCTTCTGTACTCCCGCCTGGTCCACCGGCAGCCGCTCCTTGATGCAGCACACCTCTTCCATGCTGCTGCTCGCCGCCGCGCTCTACTGGATCCCCCGGCACGCTTTCCTGGCCGGACTGGCGCTTGGGTTCTCGTTCTGGTGCCGCCCCACCAACCTGCTGCCGCTCTTGTTCCTCGGCGGATACCTGCTCTACACGCAGCGCCGCCGCGGCCTGTACTTCTTCGGCGCCGCGGCGCTGGTCTTCGCCGCCGGAGCCGCGCTCTGCTATCCCGCCTGGCACGCCTTCACGCCGCCCTATTTCCGGCAATCCGGCGTCTTCGGCTTCAGCGCCGAGACCTTCGCCGCGCTCGCCGGCAACTGGATCAGCCCCTCGCGCGGCCTGCTGATCTTCTGTCCCGTCTTTCTGTTGTGTCTGCCCGGCTGGCGGGACCTCGCCGGGCGTAACCGCCCGCTCGCTCTTTCTCTCGCCGGGCTGATCGGCGCCCACTGGATCCTGATCTCGCTCTACATCGATTGGACCGGCGGCTATTCCTACGGCCCCCGCTACTTCGCCGACCTGCTGCCGGCGTTCGTTCTGCTGCTGGTCCCCGTGCTGCGGGAATGGCCGCGCCGCCGCTGGACGATCCTAGCCCTCGCCGCCCTTTCCTGTGTGATTCACTTCCGCGGGGCGTTTCATCTTTCCGTGCATGAATGGAATAAAACTCCCGTGCCGATCGATTCGGATCGCATGCGCGCTTGGGACGTCCGGGACCCCCAATTCCTGCGGTAACTTAAGAACCCATGTCTCCCCAGGAACTCTCCGAACTCTGGCGTCAGCACACCGAGCACGAGTTCGCCACGCGCGACACCGAGGCCACGCTCGCCACCATGGTGGACGACGCCTATGTCAACCACGTCCCGGTGCTCACCGGCGGCCGCGGGAAGCACCAGCTCCGCGAATTCTACGCGCGGGACTTCATTCCCGTGATGCCGCCCGACACTAAGCTCGATCCCATCTCCCGTACCATCGGGCGCGACCAGCTGGTGGATGAAATGATCTTTTCTTTCACGCATACTTGTGAAATGCCCTGGATGCTGCCCGGCGTCCCGCCCACCGGCAAGCGCGTGGAGATCCCGCTGGTGGCGATCGTCCGTTTCCGCGACGGCAAGCTCGCGCACGAGCACATCTATTGGGACCAGGCGTCGGTGCTCCGGCAGATCGGGCTGTTGCCCGACCCCAGCCTGCCCGTTTGCGGCGTCGAAACCGCGCACCGTGTCGCCGCGGCGCCGCGCTCCCTCCAGGAACCCGAATAGGGAGGCGAAGGCGGCTCCATGAAGCGCACCTTTCGATTCGCGGACTTCGCGCTCGATACCGCCGCCGGTGCGCTCCGCCGCGGGGACGAGACGCTGCCCGTTACCCCGAAAGTCTATGCGCTGCTGCTGGCCCTGGTGGAACGTCCGGGCGAGCTGCTGACGAAAGAAGAACTAATGGCGCGTCTGTGGCCGGACGCCGTGGTGGAGGAAGCCAACCTCTCGGTGACGATGTCGGCGCTCCGCAAGGCGCTGGGCGAGCAGCCGCCCGAAGTCCGGTTTATCGAGACGGTCCCCCGGCGCGGCTACCGGTTTGTTTCGCCGGTTCAAGGGTTCGAGGCCGAGCCGGAAGCTCCTCCGGCGCCCGCCGCCGTCCGGCGCGGGTGGGTGCTGCCGGCGATTGCCACGGCGGTGTTGCTGGCAGTCGCCGGAGCGACCGCGTGGTACTTCCTGCGCCCCGCCGGCGCCTACCGGAGTCTCGCGGTCCTCCCGTTCCGCACCACGGCGACCGATCCGGCCACCGCCTCGCTGGGCCTCGGCATGGCGGATTCCCTGATCTACCGGCTGGCGGCCGCCCAGACGGTGACGGTGCGGCCTACTTCCTCGGTGCTCCGTTTCGCCGCGGAACCGGACCCCTTGGCCGCCGGGCGGACCCTCGGCGTCGACGCGGTCCTTACCGGTTTCGTTCAGGCGGACGGCAAGAAGCTCCGGGTGACAACGCAGCTCCTGCGCGTTTCCGACGGCAAGGCGGTCTGGAGCGGCCAGTTCGAGAACGCGTTCACGAACATTTTCATGGTGCAGGACGCGATTGCTACGCGCGTTGCGGACTCTTTGTCGATGCAACTCAGCGGCGCAGCGCGCGCCCGCATGGCCCGCCGGCCCACCGAGAGCACCGAAGCGTACAAAGAGTTCGTGATCGGCCGCTACTTCCTGAGCAGCGACCGGCGCGGGGAAAACGAGGTCGCCATGACCCACCTCCGGAAGGCCATTGCGCTCGATCCGGCCTTCGCCCAGGCCTACGGCGCGCTCTCCGAGGCGATGGTCGATTCGCTGAAAACACAGGCGACGCCGGAAGTTCGCGAACTGGCCCGCCAGAATGCGGTGAAAGCCCTCGACCTGGACCCGGAACTCGCCCGCGGCCACGCCGCGCTCGGGGGCGTCCAACTGTGGGGCGACTGGAACTGGTCCGGCGCGCAGGCATCCTGCGCGAAAGCCAAAGAACTGGATCCCCGTGACGCTGTCGTCCGCCAGTTCTGCGGAATGTTGTCGATCTGTCTCACCGAGTTCGACACCGCCATCCACGAGCTGCGCACCGCCGCGGAACTCGACCCCGATTGGCGGGAGCCGCAGCCCTTCCTGTCGCTGGCCGAAATGGAGGCGGGATTCCTCGAAGCCGCCGAACGGCGGCTTCTCGAACTCCGCCACAAGCGTCCCGACGACCAGTTCGCTATCCGGCTTCTCGCCAAGCTCCGCTGGCGGCAGAATCGGCGCGCCGAAGCCATCGCGCTCCAGCGGGAGGCGCTGCAGGTCACCAACCTCCCGATCGCGCGCGGCGAACTGGTGTTCTTCCTGGCGGAAAGCGGCGAACGGGAAGCCGCCCGGCAGGTGCTCCCAACGATACGCAGCGACAACCCCGAGGACCCGGTGGCGTACGCGCGAGCGATGGCGCACGGCGCGCTCGGGGAAAAAGATCAAGCTTTCCAAGAGTTAGACCGGGCCATCCAGCTTCGGACCACGGCCCTCGTGTGGATGAAATTCAACCTCCCGCTCGCACCGCTCCGCTCGGACCCTCGCTTTGCCTCGGCCCTCGGCAGCCTGGGTTTTCCCGCCAAACGTTAAGAGACATCTTGTTATTAATTTTCATACATTCGTAACCGGACTCGTTGACTCCGGTTTGGAAGGCACTTATCCTCACTCATAACTTTGTAACCCTGCCTTGGGGGGTCCGGGTTTGTTCCCTCGGCCGGGGTAATCCGATATTCCAAAACGAATCGCCGGCGCCCTCCTGGGTGCCGAGGCCGAACTGGGGAGATCTATGAGAAAGCTGTTTCTGGCCGCTTGCGGCCTGGCGCTCTTGTCTAGCGGGCTCTTCGGGCAAACCGCTTCCACTGGCACCGTGCTCGGCACCGTCGCCGACGCCACCGGCGCGGTAGTCGTCGGCGCCACCGTCACCATGACGGAAAAGGCCACCAACCAGACCCTGACCATGACCACCAACGACGTCGGTCAGTACAACTTCGTGTCGGTGGCGCCCGGAACTTACCGGGTCACGGTGCAAATGGCCGGCTTCCGTCAGGCCGCGGTCAACGACCTGAAGGTGGACGTCTCGAAGTCCTATACGGTGAACTTCAAGATGGAACTCGGCGCGGTCGCCGAAGTCGTCGAAGTGACGGCGGGCGCGGGCGTGGAGTTGCAGACCGTCGACGCCACCGTCGGCAGCGTCCTGAAGGGCGACACCGTCCTCCGCCTGCCGACCATCAACCGCTCGGCGAGCGCCCTGCTCACCATCCAGCCCCTGGTGACCCCCTCGCGCGGCCAGACCGACCCGAACTTCGCCGGCCAGGTCGCCGGCATGCGGTCCGATCAGAACCGTTTCAACCTGGACGGCGCCGACGCCACCGACTTGACGTCCGGCACCGCGGGTTATTTCGCGGGCGCCGTGGACTGGGCGGGTCCGACGCCGACCATTCCGGTGCCGCTCGAGTCCGTGGAAGAGTTCCGCGTCTCGACTACGAACGCCAACGCGACCTTCCGCGGCGCTTCCGGCGGACAGATCAACCTGGTAACGAAGCGAGGGACGAATGCCCTGCACGGATCCGGTTACTACTATCTCCAGAACGACAACCTGAACGCGAATACCTGGACGAATAACCGCCTCGGCATCAAGCGGCAGGAACTGAAGGACAAACGTTACGGCGCATCGCTCGGCGGCCCGATCATCAAGAACAAGCTGTTCCTGTTCGGGAACTGGGAAAGCCGCCGCCTGCCGCGGCAGGCTATCGTTTCCCGCCTGGTCCCGACGCAGGAACTGAAGTCGGGGATCCTGCGCTTCCCGGATGCCGGCGGCACCGTCCGCAGCTACAACATCCGCCAGATCGACCCGCGCGGACTGGGCATTAGCCCCGTGGTGGCGGCGCTGTGGGCCAAGTTCCCTAACCCCAACGATCTGAGCGCCGGCGACGGCTTGAACACCGGCAACTTTACCGGACCCGCGGATAACAGTGTCCGCATGGATTTCGGCGTCGCCCGGCTCGACTATTACTTCACGCAGAACTGGCGCATGAACTCGAGTTACCGCTATGCCACGCAGCTCGAAACCGCCGTCGGCCAGGTGGACTTCGCCGGCATCACCGGCGGGCAGAGCGGCCAGATCCTGCCCGGCGGCACCACTCCGGTCGAACCGCGGTTCTTCAGCACCACGATCACCGGCAGCCTGCGGCCGAACCTGATTTCCGAAACCAACATCGGCTACAAGCGCGGCTGGTGGGCCTACAAGCGCATCAATCCGTTCCCGCAGGTGCCGGGGACGGCGGGGGCGCTGATGGTGGGCCAGGGCACGCTCGACTCGGGCATCGACGTGGACACGCAACGGGCCCGCAGCCGCGTCTGGCGCGACCAGACCTACTCGATCACCGAGAACATGAGCTGGATCAAGGGCAAGCACTCGGTCCAGTTCGGCGGCACGTACAATTTCTTCCGCGTCTTCCACGAGCGCGACGACAAAGTCATCGGCTCGCTGACCTCGCTGGTCTACGAGCTGATCGCCGGCACCGCGGCGACCGTTACGGACGGCACGCGGCCCGCGGCGATCCGCAGCGCCGACGCCACGCGGTTCAATACCCTGTTTGCCGCGGCCACGGGCATGGTGGATAAGGCCGGCGTCATCGTTACGCGGGACGGCCAGTTGAACCAGAACGCCCTGGGCACGCCCATGCGGGTGTTCGCGAACTTCCACAACTACGAGTTCTTCGTGAACGACGTGTGGCGCATCTCGCCCAGCCTGAACATCACGGCGGGCCTGACCTACACCATCCAGACGCCGCCCAAGGACGTCAACGGGCTGCAGACGGTGCTCGTGGACACGGCCACCGGCCAGGACATCGCGCAGCGGGACTACTACCGGCAGCGCACCGATGCGGCCAACGCCGGCCGGACCTTCAACCCCTCGATCGGCTATGTTCCGATCCGCAGTTCCAAGCGGAGCGCCATTTACGACATCGACACCAACAATTTCGGCCCGCGCATCGCGGCCGCCTGGAACCCGAACTTCTCCGGCGGGTTGCTGGGCGCGATGTTCGGCGCGAAGAAGACCGTGCTGCGCGGCGGCTGGGGCATGACCTTCGACCGCACCAACGGCGTCGGCGTCGTGATGCTGCCCATCCTCGGCGTCGGCTTCTCCCAGACCGTCAACTGCACCGGTCCGCGGGTGGGGGGCACGTGCGCCCTGACCAGCGACGAGCGGAACGCCTTCCGCATCGGCGTGGATGGCTCTACGGTGCCGCTGCCGGCGCTGGCGAAGCCGAGCATCCCCATCACCCCCGGCGTGGCGGGCGAGACCCTCAGCTTCTCGATCGATCCGAAGATGCAGATCGGACGCTCGCATTCGCTGAACTTCACCATGCAGCGCGAACTCCCGGGCAACATGATCGTCGAGGCCGGCTACGTCGGCCGGTGGTCGAACGAGCTGCCGCAGAACTTCCAGCTCAACGCGATGCCGCTGTTCTTCAAGGACTCCGCGTCCGGGCAGACCTTCGCCCAGGCTTACGACGCCGTCGCTCGCGCGCTGCGCGGCGGCACCGCGCCCTCCAACGTCGCGGCGCAGCCGTTCTTCGAGAACCAGTTCCGCGGCGCCGCCGTGTGCGCGCCCAATTGCACGGTAGCCTTCGCCACCGCCCGCGGCGCGGACTTCCGCAACAACCAGGTGAATAACCTGGTGAACTACTTCAACAACACCGTGCGGCCGAACGACCCGTTCTATAGCCGCCAGGTCACCGACCTGTTCGTCCGCGGCTCGGGCGGCCGCGCCAACTACAACGCCGGTTTCGTCTCGCTCACGAAGCGCTTCGGCTCCGGCTTGAGCTACACCCTGAACTACACCCTCTCGAAAACCCTCGATCAATACGGGCTGAACCAGGAGAATATCGGCGTCGTCTCGACCCCTTACGATCTGAACATCGACTACGGTCCGGCGATCTTTGACCGCACCCACGTGTTCAACGGTCAGTACTACTACGAACTGCCGGTGGGCAAGGGCAAGAAGTTCGGCATCGAGAACCCAGTGCTCGACCGGGTGCTGGGCGGCTGGTACTTCTCGGGCATCTTCGCGTCCAACTCGGGGCTACCCATCCTGGCCACCACCAACGTGCAGGCCTTCGGCGGCGCGCAGGTGTTCGGCGGCCTGGCGGCCGGCGCGGTCCCGATCGTGCCGCAGAAGTACAACAACTCCTCGGCGGCCTCGGTCGGCTCCGGGGGCGTTGGCACCGCGGCCGGCGGCCGGGGTTCCGGCCTCAACCTGTTCTCGGATCCCGCGGCGGTCTACAACAGCCTCCGCCAGATCGAGATCAGCCGCGACTTCCGGCACGGACGCAACGTCTTCCGCGGCCTGCCGCGGTGGAACTACGACCAGTCCATCGGCAAGCGGACTTCCATCACCGAGGGCATCAAGGTGGTCTTCACAGCCGACTTCATCAACATTTTCAACCGGGTCGAGTTCGCGGATCCGGCGCTGAATTACTTCAATCCGACCGGCTTCGGCGTGATCACCGCCCAGTATGCCGGACCGCGCCAGATTCAGATGGGTCTGCGCGTCGAGTTCTGATCTCTTCAGTCTCGCGAAGCAAGGAACGGCCGCCGGAACCCTCCGGCGGCCGTTTTTTTGCTTTCCCTGCAACCCTCGCGGCCCGCGCCGCCACCAAACTATGGCGGCGCCTCCGCCGATGGACTATCGATGCGCTTACTCCTCTTGCTCGCCACCGCCAGCTTCGCATTGGCGGCTCCTGACTTCTCGGGCGTCTGGAAGCTCAACCCGGCGCTTTCCCAGGGACTCGGTCTCACCAGCAGCAGTTCTGTCTACTACGTGGTCGAGCACCGCGACCCCGAGTTCCGTTACCAGCGCAAGTACTCCGCCACCAGTAGCGCGGCCCGCACCTACGTCCTCCGTTCCGACGGCAAGGAGACCGAAGGCGAGCAGGCCGGCAGCCGCTACACCTACCGGGGCGCCTGGAAGGGCTCGACACTGGTGTTCGAGTCCACCACCACGATGCTCGGCGAGCGCGTTACCTGGGTCGACATCTGGGAGCTGTCGGCCGGCGGCAAACGGCTAACCGTTACGCGCCGCATGCGGCAGGGGACCCGCGCCGTGGATCAGGCGGCGGGTGTGGACACTACGCCGGATCAGGTGATGGTCTTCGACCGGCAGTAGGTCGCAGCGGCCCGCTTAGTTGCCCTCATCACGCTCCGCGCGCGGCGCCCGCGAACGCGAGCGTCTCCTCCCACGTCCCCACCCCCGCGCACCCGCCCAGCACCCGGACGTTCATCGCGCCCACCGCGTTCGCCACGCGCAGGCACTCCGCGATGCCGAACCCGCGCGCCCGCGCCGCCAGATACCCCGCGCAAAAGCTGTCGCCCGCGCCGGTGGTATCCACGGCCTCCACACTATACCCGGGGACCGCCGTCTCTCCCTCGGCGAACGCCGTCGCGCCGCGCTCCGCCTGCTTCAACACCACGCACCCCGCGCCCCGCGCCCGCAGCGCCCGCGCCGCCGCCGCGGCGTCTTCCACGCCCGCCAGAAACTGCGCCTCGGTCTCGTTCACGAACAGCAGATCCAGGTGCGGCAGGCACGGCGCCAGCACCTGCATCCATGCGCCCTTGGAGTCCCAGCCGGTGTCGAGCGACGTGGTCGCCCCCGCCGCACGCGCCGCCCGCAGCACTTCCCCGGCGATGTACCGCAGGTTCGGCAACGCATAGACGTTCGCGATGTGCAGGTGCGTCACGCCGGGCGCGAGCGGCGGCGGCTCCGTCCACCGGAACGCCTCGCGGCTCGCCCCGGGGCAGTGCAAAAAGCTCCGCCCGCCGTCGGACCCGATCAGCACCACTGTAGCCGCGGTGGCGCCCGCGATCCGGGCGATGCCGTCCGTAGCGACCCCCGCCTCCGCCAGTTCCGCCACCGACCGGACCCCGGCGTCGTCCTCGCCCACCCAGCCCGTCAGCCGCACCGCCGTCCCGAGCTTCGCCAGCCCGAACGCCGTGTTCCCGCCGTTGCCGCCCAGCCGGTGCGCGATCGTCTCCACCCACACCGACTGCCCCCAGCGGACTTCGTCCACCGGCCGCGTCAGCGTGTCCCACGCGATGTTGCCAAGGCAGGCGATCACCGCGCCGCCCCCAGCAAGTTGTCCAGCAGGGCCGCGGGCACCGGCCAGCGGCCCTCCACCGCCCGCCCCCGCGCCGCATACACGCCCTGCGCCAGCATCCCCGCCAGTTCCCCCGCCGGCGGATTCTGCCCGCGCAGCAGCGCCGTGGCCGACGTCAGTTCCGCCGCCAGCGCGCGCGCCGCCTCGTCGCTCGCGCACGCGATCGCCAGCCGCAGTTCGACCTGCCCGCCGTTCGCCGCCACCGCGAATTCGCTGCGCTCGGCCCGCGCGAAGGTCCGCGCCAGCGGCGCGTCCGGCCAGCGGCGGAACGCCGCGCCCGGCGCCGCCATCCACAACGGCGCGGCCGCTTCCACACCCGCCGTCCGCGCCCCCGCGGCGATCCGCTCCAGCGCCCCCGGCTCCGCCGCCACCGCCAGCGCCAGCCCCGCGCCGAACGGCCGGAACGCGATCCGCCGCACACCGTCGCTCGCCGGCATCTCGCAGAGCTCCCCCGCGCAACGCCCCCCCTGCTGCCGCGCGTAGTCCGCGAGCTTCGCGAAATCGAAGCGCCCGCGCAGCACGAAGTAGTTTGCGTTAGCGGTCAGCGCCAGCGCCGCCGCGTCCAGGTCCCGCCGGTAATCGAATCCGGTGGCCTTCACGAACTCCTGGTAGTCGGCGTCCTGGCCCGTGGCGGGCCCCGCGATCCGCTCCAGCATCCCGGAGGCGCGGAGCGCCCGGACGTCCGCGTACACGGTCACCGCGCCGTCTTCCGGCAACGTGCCCGGCAACGCCCCCAGCAGCTCGCGCGACGACGCCGCCTCCCGCGCGCGCCACCACGCCGCGCCCCCCAGGCCCGCGCCCGCCACCACGAACAGCGCCACCGTCGCCTGCCAGGGCTTCATCGGCGCGGATTCTCCGGCGCCGTATCCTGAATCGTTTCCGCCAGTGCGCTCTCGATCGCCTGCGCCCGCGCCAGCCAGTCCTCCAGGTCCCGCACGGCGGACCCCCAGCGCAGCGTCAGCAGCACCCGCCGGTCCTTCACCCGCACCGACTCCAGAGCCGTTTTCTCGCGCGCCTGGCGCACCAGTTCCGCCTCCAGTTTCGGCGTCGGCTGGAAGTTTCCCGTCACCGTGTACATCTGGTCGAAGCGCTCCGGCGTCGCGGACTTCGGCTCGAACCGGATCGTCACGTCGCGCAGCGACTCCGGACCCCGCCCCAGGTAAATGCCCGTGTACCGCGCCACGTCGCCTTCGCCGCGCGCCGTCTTCACGCGCCGCCCGAAGTCAAACACCTCGACGGTGCGCGAGCCTGCGCGGAACCGCCGGATCAGTTCCAGCTTGAAGACCTCCGCGTCCACCAGGTCCGCAATGCGCCCTTGCAAGCCGATCGTGTCCGTGGCGAAGAACTCGCCGCCGCGGTCCGCCGCCGCCTGCCGCAGTTCCCGCACCCGTGCATCCTGGAAATAGAACACCATGCCGAAGGTCCCGGCGATAGCGGCCACGAACGCGACGATCACCCAGGAGCGGTTCACTAGCTTCATTCTAAGCGTCCCGCTAACGGATGCGGACCTTCCGGCGTCTATGCAACGATGATCAGGATGCGTCTTCTTGCCTGTCTGCTGCCGCTGCTCGCCGGCGCCGCCGATTGGGACCGCTTCCGCGGGCCCAATGGATCGGGGGTCGCGAGCACCACGGGCATTCCCGCCGAGTTCGGTCCGTCCAAGAATGTTGTCTGGAAAACGGACCTTCCCGCCGGGCATTCCTCGCCGGTCGTCAGCCGTGACCGCATCTTCGTCACCGCCGCCGAAAACGACAAGCTCTTCACCATCGCCCTCGACCGCGCCACCGGCAAGGTCGCCTGGCGCGCGGAGGCGCCCCGCGCCCGCAAGGAAAAGCTCCACGCCCTGAACCACCCCGCTTCGCCGACGCCCGTCGCTGACGGCAGGAACGTCTGGGTCTTCTTCCCGGACTACGGCATGCTCTCCTACACCTGGGACGGCAAGGAACGCTGGCGGACCCCGCTCGGCCCCTTCCAGAACGTCTACGGCATCGGCGTATCGCCCGTGCTCGCGGACGATAAGGTGATCCTGGTCATCGACCAGAACCGCGACTCCCACATCCTCGCCCTGGGCCAGAACGACGGCAAGCTGAAGTGGAAGCGCCCGCGTCCGGAGGCGCTCTCGGGGTCCTCGACGCCCATCCTGATCAAGAACGGCAATGCTCCGGCGCAGATCCTGGCGCCGTCCAGCTTCCGCATGGACGTTTATTCCGCCGCCGACGGTGAGGCCGCCTGGTGGGTACGCGGTCTGGCCGCGGAAATGAAGTCGGTGCCGGTGATCGACCAGGACACCGTCTACATCTCCGGCTACAATTCGCCCGAGAACGAAGCCGGCAAGACCACGCCCGCCGAGCCCTGGAAGACGATGATCGCCAAGCAGGACACCAATAAGGACGGCGCGTTGCAGAAGGACGAAGCCCCCGGCCAGCGCGAGAAGCGCTACTGGGAGTTCATCGACCTCTCCTCCGACGGCAAGGTGGACGAGGCGGAATGGAACATCTGGGCGACTTCCGTGGTCGCCGAGAACGGCCTCTACGCCTACAAGATGGGCGGCAAGGGCGACCTCACCGGCCAACTCACCTGGAAGTTCCAGCGCAGCATCCCGCAACTGCCTTCGCTGGTCCTCTACCAGGACATCCTGTACATGATCAACGACAAGGGCGTCCTCACCACCCTGAATCCCAAGACCGGCGAATCCTACAAGCAGGCCCGCCTCCGCGGCATCTCCGACGACTATTACGCTTCGCCCGTCGCCGCCGACGGCAAGGTTTTCTTCCCGTCGCACAAGGGCGTAATCGCCGTGCTGAAAGCCGGCCCGGATCAGGAACTGCTCGCCGCCAACAACTTCGACGACGAAATCTACGCGACCCCCGCCATCGCGGACGCCCGGCTCTACGTCCGCACCCGCACCGCCCTCTACTGCATTGGAACCAAGTAAATGAAAATCCCCGTTCTGCTGCTCGCCGCCGCGGCCTGCGCCGCTGCTGAAGAAGAAGCCTGGACCCGCTTCCGCGGACCCAATGGCTCCGGCGTCGCCGAAACCACCGGCCTGCCCGCCGAGTTCGGCCCCGATAAGAACGTCATCTGGAAGACGCCGCTGCTGCCCGGCTACTCCTCGCCGGTGCTCACCGCCGACCGGATCTTTCTCACCGGCCACGAGAAGAAGAAGCTCTACACGCTCGCGCTCGACCGCAAGACCGGCAAGATTCTCTGGCAAACGGAAGCGCCCGCCGAAGGGACCCTGCGCGGCGTCAACACGCCCGTTTCCCCTTCCGCGGTCACCGACGGCGCGAACGTCTACGTCTTCTTCGAGAGCTTCGGCATGATCTCCTACGACGGCGCGGGCAAGGAGCGCTGGCGGCTGCCCCTGGGGCCCTTCAACAAAGCTCCTTACGGCATGGCCGCCTCGCCGGTCTTCCACAAGGACACCGTGTTCCTCCAGGCCGATCAGGACCGCGATTCGTTTCTGATCGCCGTCAACGCCGCCGACGGCAAGGTCCGCTGGAAACAGGAGCGCACGGAGGTCACCCACGGCTTCTCCTCGCCGCTGGTGTGGGAGCCCAAGGCCCAGCCCGCGCAACTGCTGGTGCTCGGTTCCTACCAGCTCCAGGCGCACGACCTCGCCAGCGGCGAAAAGCTCTGGTGGGTCACCGGCATGGCCTGGCAGAACAAGTCGCTGCCCGTCATCGCTGGCGACAAGCTCTTCGTCCACTCCTGGATGGCCGACATGACCGGCGTCGGCCTCCCCCAGTCCATCGATCCGTGGACTGAAGTACTCCCCAAGCAGGATAAGGACGGCGACGGCAAACTCTCTCAGGCTGAGATCCCCTACGAAGAGATGCGCAAACTGATGTTCCTCTTCGATCTGAACAAGGACCGCTTCATCGACAAGGACGAATGGAACGTCCTGTTCCTGCGCAACAACGCGAAGAACGGCGTGTACTCGATCCAGTTGCCACGCTCGGCCGCCGAAGCGCGCGGCGACCTTTCGAAGAACGTCCTCTGGCGCTACGAAAAGACCCTGCCCAACATCCCCTCGCCGGTCTTCTACAAGGACCTCGTGTTCCTGCTCAAAGAAGGCGGCATCCTTTCCACGCTCGACGCCAAGTCCGGCAAGCCGATCAAGCAGGCGCGGCTCACCGGCGCGCTGGACCCCTACTACGCCTCCCCCGTCGCCGCCGACGGCAAAGTCTTCGCCGCCAGCCAGGCCGGCAAAGTCTCCGTCATCAAGGCCGAAGGCGAATGGGAAATGCTCGCCCAGAACGACCTCGGCGAGGAGATCTGGGCCACGCCCGCCATCGCCGCGGGACGCCTGTATGTCCGCACGGCGGGGACGTTGTACTGCTTCGGCCAGAACTAGGTTCCTCAGCAGGGCCGAGGCAAGCCGTCCGATCCGGCCTGAACCATTCTCATGGGACGAAAGCCAGTCATTCCTTCCGGCGGCGCGGGAGAACCGGAGGTCGCTCACGAGCCATCTCCAGCGCCCGGTCGTACAACCCGGGTGTGGCCCTCAAGTTGGTATCCCGCAATTTGCGCAGCACGACCTCGATCCGTGTCAATCCCATTTGGGCCGCCTCGACCAGGACCCCCAACGTGCCCGTGATGGTGAGGCCCCGCTCCAGCGCCACCTGCGCTCCTACCCGGTCGTCGATCAACAGAGCGCCGCCTGCAATTCTTCGGCCAACGCAATCGCTTGGCTCTCGCCCGGATGCAGATTCGATAGTGTCGCCGCCAACGGCTTCGCCGGCGACTGCACCCGTACCTAATTGGGAAGGATTCCAGCCCACGCGCGAACCACCGGGAGTCCGTCCTCAGCCACTAACTCGTCCAGCACGATGGCGGGTACCACTACGACCTCATAGAGCCTGTGGAGTAGACCGATCTCTTCAATCCGCACCAGGTAGCGAATGGGCGAGGTATCGGCGACGACGACCATCATGCTGCGGGGGGCAGCTTGCCCTCGTTGCGCAGCCGGCGCAGCGTCGCAACGTCCCGCTCCAGATCTTCCACCGTGTAGGCGTTCTCCAGCACATGATGGTCTTCGAGAAACTGTTCCCAGCGCATGCGGGAAAACCCAAGGGCGTCAGCCGCCTGGGGACCACCGATTCGACCAGCCCGGTACCCTTCCAGTACGAGCGCTTCGAGAGCCTGCCGGGACAAGTCCTGGGCCGAAACTGCTCCCAGCTTACCAGCCAGCGCTTCCGGAATCTCCAACGTGATCGTCATGATCGGCTCTGCCCGGCATGGCGAATCGAATTGGCCGGAATCTCTGAAGCGGCGCTCATCCACCATCAAGAAGGACGGCTTGTGTCGTATTCCGCGCCCGAACCGTGCGCTCACGCCACTGGAATTCGAGCTTCGCCGCTCCTGTGCAACGGCGTGGTGCAGCGCGTGTGCTCGAAATCGCCGCCCGGGAACGGGTCGGCTCCTCTCGGCCCTTGCCCGAAAACTGAGCTATCGCCCCAGCACGATATCGATGCCGCTGAGAATGGACGTCATCGCATTCTTGCTTAGCTTGGCGACGCGCTCGGTCAGCAGTTCTTTGTCCAGGCTCACAATCTGCGTCGGATTCGCCACGGAATCCTTGGGCAAGCCCGCCGCGCGCGCACTCAGCAATACGTTTCCAGGCGCTTCGGCGTACTTCAGGTTGCTGGTGAGTGGTACACAAACCACGGTGGCAATCCGGCTGCGATTCAGGTGATCGCACTGCACGACTACGACCGGCCTCCGGTACCCAGGTCCCGACCCAGTAGGCGAGGGCAGATCCGCCCACCACACCTCGCCTTGTCCTACTACCATTCGACTCGCGCCAGGGCGCGTCGGGAGGCTGCGGAGGTGAAGGGGTCGGTCTTGTCGCCCGTGGCGTCCAGCACCCGATTCATCGCTTCGGTGATCTCGTCCCCGGAATGACGCGCCAGGTATTCCTCGAGCGCATCGCTGAACACCTGGCTGCGCGACCGTTTGGCGCGCCGCGCAAACCGCTCGGCACGCTCGAAGATCGCGTCCGGAATGGACACGGCGGTTTTCATACCATTAGTATAACTGACCGTCGAAAACGAAGAGTGCGCGTCCCGCGGCCGAGATCAAGATGCAAATGAAGCCGGGACGCGCACGCGCATCGCGGCCGAGGCGAGCCGTCTGTCCGGCGAACTTCAGCTCGCGCAGCTTCGGAAGGCGCGCGGACTCACTCAGGAAACCGTAGCGGAACTAGTCGGCGTCAGCCAGGCCGAGGTGTCCAAGATGGAGCGGCGCAGCGAGCTGTACATTGGGACCCTCAAGAAGTTCATCGAGGCGATGAACGGAGAGCTCGTGTTGGCCGCTCGGTTCGCGGACGGGGTCGAGGTGCCGATTAAGCTGGCGGAGACGGAAGACGCGGCTTAGCCAGGTACCTGCGCATTTCCATTCCAGGTACACGAACGATCAGCAGGACACGCAAGCCACACCTATCTGAAGCATCTTTCCTGGGTGAATCTCCAACCATCGGCCTCACAGCGCAGCACCGCTGTATCCCAACAGGCGCTTCCACCCTCGGCGACCGATCTGCCTTCCCAAACGCAACCGCGGGCCTTTGGGAGCGGCTTCTCCGCAAGCAGTCTTACCAACCGTTCGTCCAGTTTCTTGACGCTCCAGTCAGGCCGCGACCAAACGTCCTCGTAACGCAGCACTCTTAGTCCGGGGAAGAGCGAAATCAATTCGTTGTCTCCGAAGGTGCCCGTTGGCCATACCCTCCGTGTGTCCAAGTGCCGATCTTCCACGACGACGATACCGCCGGGCCGCAAGGCTCGGGCGGCCTTCGGCGCGATGATCTTGGTCGGCTCGTAGGTGAGGACGATCAGATCCCATTTCTCATCGCCGAAGTCGAAACCATCGAAGGTGTCGACCTCGGCATTCAGGCGGAGTGCAAGCCGAGCAGCTTCCGCCTTCGCCTGCCGAACCCCCTCGTCTGCGGAATCAAAGCCTGCAACTTCCCAGCCAAGCCTGGCCAGAAAAAGCGCATTGCGGCCTTGCCCCATTCCGACATCCAAGGCCCGTCCTGGTTTGCGGTTCCGCACGGCCTCGACCAGGAACGCGTTCGGTTCTCTCGTGAAGATGTCGGAGCCAGCCAAGTACAGGCGGTTGTACTCGTTGGGTTGCGCGGAAGCAGAAAGGGCCACCAGCAGAGCCGCGGCAAGGCATCGCATGGTTGTCAGTCTACTCGCGAAAGCAGCGGGCCGTAGACACGGCCAGATCAGCCCCCCGATCCCCGGTGACCAGGAGCGGCAGGCCCCTTCCTCTGCCCCCGGCGCGAAGATCCGCGCCTCGGTGATCCGCCGCCCCGGGACCCTTGCCCCGCTTCTCGCCCTGCCGCTACACTTGTCTCGAATGAAACCCCTTGCCCTTTGCCCCCTCCTCGCCGTCCTCGCCTTCGCCCAGGCGGACCCCATCTCCACCCAGGTGAAAGCCCGCTACGCCTACGCCAAGCAAAACCTCGTCGAATCCGCCGAAGCCATGCCCGAGGAGCACTACGAGTTCCGCCTCTCGCCCGCGCAGCGTCCCTGGGTCGAGTGGCTGGACCACACCACCGGCATGAACTACCGCTTCTGCGCCACCATGCAGGGCCAGCAACCGCCCGCCGGCGCCGCGCCGGCCAGCCGCTCCAAGGCCGATCAGATCGCCGCGCTCAAGAAGTCGTTCGAGTACTGCGACGCCGGGTTCAACACCATGACCGACGCCAGAGGCATGCAGGCCGTCACCGCTGGCACCCGCACCGTCTACCCCCTGAACCTCGCCATGGACCTGCTCATCCAGTGGAACGAGCACTACGGCAACATGGTCGGCTATCTGCGCAGCAAAGGCATCACCCCGCCCACCACCGCGCGGGCGCAGAAGAAGCAGTAATGCGCGCCCCGTGGGCCGAGAGGTCCGGGCGGCGAACCCCGGCTACCCTGCTCCGTCACTTTGTCGCAGTGCCGGACCCCAGGCTCGCGAGTAGCTCGTCGAGTTGCTCCAGCACCTCGGGCATCGCGCCCGTCGACCCCGTGTCCACCGCTTCCTTCGAGGGATAGAGATCGTGTACCGTCAACAACGTCCGGCCGCCGCTTTCCTCGAAGGTCACCGTGGTCACGGTCTGGCCGCTGTCACCTTCGTCGTTGGTCCAAACCAGGCGCGAAGGCGGTGCCACTTCCAGGTACGTGCCGAAGAACTCCATCGTGGCATCTCCGTGGCGAAACGCCAAACGATACTGCCCCCCGACGCGGACGTCCATTTCGCACGAAAGCAGCGTCAGCCCGTACGATTTGGGCACCCACCACCTCCGGAATAGCTCCGCCTTCGTCCACGCCTCGAACACCAGGCGCGCCGGCGCGTCGACCGTCCGTGTCACGACCACTTCGCGCTCGGACTTCCGCTCCACCACCGTACGGTGCTTCGTGGGGCCGGACTCACCTTCTCTTCTTGCGTCCATTCGCCTTCTCCTTCGCTTTCAATTCCTCGACAACCGCGTCCAATGCGTCGAAGCGCGCGGCCCACAACTGGCGATGCTTCTCGATCCAGGCCGCCTCTTCCTCCAGTCCGCGCCGCCCCAGCTTGCAGGTCCGCACGCGCCCCACCTTCTCCGTCCGGACGAGACCGGCTTGCTCCAAGACGCCTACATGCTTCTTCATGCCCGTCAGCGTCATGTGGAACCTCTCGGCCAGGGCGGTGATCGAAGCGTCCGCGCGCCCCAGCTGCTCCAGAACGCCGCGCCGCGTGGCGTCCGAGAGCGCGCCGAACGAGGCATCGAAGCGTTTTTGGCTATACTGAACCATTCGGTTCAGTATACAACATGAGTGACCGGTTGCAAGGGAGGCAGAGTGCCTGTTTTTCGAGCGCCGCCTCCCCGGCGTGCGCGCCCAGCGTCACAGCAGGTTTCTTAGTTGTGCTGGCTCGATGGAACAATCGGCCAGTATCTTTCGCAACAGCCCTAAGCCCAGAGTGCGGTTATGCATGGGAACCACCGTCGCTCGGCCATCCGGCATGCCGAAGAAAGCAGTGGCTCCCTCGCGTGCGTTCTATCGCGAATCCGGCTCGCTCCAGCGCGCGGACGAGTTCTTTTCCCGTTGGCCGCGGGAGCGTGCTCATGCGGCGACAGTCACTCGTTGAATCCCGATGAACTCCAGCGGAGCGGGCTCCCCACCCTGGACTTCGAGGCAAAGCTCGATCGCTTCGCGAATCGCCACCATCAGCTCATCCAGGGACGCTGCGTCGGTATGACAGCCCGGCAACTGGGGCACCGAGGCCACGTACATGCCTTCTTCATCCCGCTCGATCACCACATCGAATTGACGTGCCATTTCCCTCATTCTACTTCGCGCTCAACCTCGGCATGTACCAAGGGCCTCCCGCCGCCCTCCGCCGCCGGAGTCGACCTCTTTCCAACCGCCGTTGCCGAACGCGAGGGTGGGCTGAAAGGCGTAAACTCGGTGTATGCCTGACGCCCGGCACCTGACGGCAATCATCGAACGCGAGGACGAAGGATTCGTCGCGTTGTGCCCAGAGTTGGATATTGCGAGTCAGGGCGCGTCGATCGAAGAGGCACGGGCCAATCTGGTTGAGGCCCTTACTCTGTTCTTCGAAACCGCATCTCCGTCCGAGGTCTCTCGGCGTTTTCAAAGCGAAGTCTTCGTAACCCGAGTCGAGGTGCCGGTTGGGTAGACTTCGAGTCCTCTCCGGCTCCGAGGTCTGCAAGATTCTCGAGGAACACGATTTCGTTGTGGTCCGCCAGCATGGCAGCCACAACATCATGCAGAAGCGCACGGAAGGCACCACCATCTCGGTTCCCGTCCCGCTTCACGACCTCGTCCGGCGCGGAACTCTGTTGCGTCATCCGGCAATCAGGACTCGCCAAGAGTCTCTTCGAGACCCCTTGATCTAACGTCGCCGGATCGAGAACAAGCAGTAGGCCCTCATCACGAACGAATTGGACGCGTTTCACGCTTCCTGCCGCCACTATCACCAGCGCTAACGCGACCGTCGCGGCCAACGTCTGCGGATCGGCGGGCGCGGCGGCCACCGCGCCGCGCGAGCTGACGTTGTCATGAAATCTCAGAAATAGCCGTCGGTCACAGTTTCTCCGGTTTCTCTGTTGAGCTCCGGATCGCCGGCTGCTTTGGATTCTCGGTCACGCGGCTCGCGGCCAGCAGCGCCATGCCAGCCACGATCGCTACGGTCATGAAGTTCAGCGCTCTTGCTCCTTCTCGTCCACTCCGGCTGAGGCTTGATCTTCTCGTGCGCTCCCCTCAAGAATGTGAAATCTCTCACGAGGATTCGTGATGAGAGGTAGTGTACGGCTCGCGCTGAGCCATGCAACTCCAAAGGACACCAGTCCGAGGGCTTCAAGCCAGAAGACGAAGTCCGGGAAGGCGCCATCGATCTTCTCGCTCGCGACAGCGTAGCCAGCTGCCATGAGCGCGCACACGACCATCCCAAATAGGCAGAGTGTGTAGACGTGGACTCTGTTCTTTGCCTCTGGGTACTTCTCCGTTTTGGAAACGGCGGTCTCCCGAAATCGCAGACAAAAATAGCCGAGGATCGCAAAGACAATGACCGCCGCGGGAAAATGGAGATGGGAGATAAGGGCAGGTGGGCGCCCACATGCACACGGCGCAATCGCAACAAGCGCTGCGCACAAGCTTGCGAGCAAGGTCAATCTGCGCTCAAGCGAGTTCTTCCCTTAAACGAAAGAAAGAGGGCCGCTACCGCAAAGAGCAAGCCCACAAACCAGTCTCTCGCTCGATAGTGATACGACTCGCTAATCGAGCGCAACGACACGCCCGATGCGATCTGCATGAAGAAAGCCAGGGATAATGCGATCACACCAATCGCAAGCTTGATGACGCGGTGATCAATCTGTTGCATAGCTTCCTTTTCATGATGAGACCATAGACGATGAAACTATAGACGCAAGTCGTCGCGCTGCGGTTCGTCTTTGAGGCCTAACGCCGGCGTTCAGTCGTGCGCCGTCAGGCGCGTCGGCTGGGACGAGTCGTTATGCTCTCTGCATCCTCAGCCATCTTTCTAAACGGATGCGGAATGGACTTCCCAGGTTCTTTCGCAGCGTTTCGAAGGTAGTCCGTGACGCTCTTCCGGAGCCGAGCAGCCCAATCCGGCTCACGCACTTCATAAATGATCACCCGAAGGTGCCGGAGGTCAAACGGGACGTCATCAAGCTCCCCTGCTGTGAAGACGACTGGCTTTCGTGCGGCATGGGATAGGCCAAGCTCGTAGAAGACGTTCGGGTTCTTGCCAGTCAGATCTGCCAGAAGCAACTTGGCCTTTTCGATTTGTTCCCAGATCTGTTCGACCACGCTACCTGTGGTGAACAACTCATCCGCTCTGACCGGCTCAAAACCGGCCTCCTTGATTGCGGGAACGTAAATCTCTTGATAGTAACGATCGAACCATTGCCCGAAGGGCATCATCACAAAGCAGGTATCCAAGAACTCACGCACGCGTGGCTCTTTTGAAATCACTGGGTTGGGAACCTTCTCCGCAGGGGTACTCAGACCAGCAGCCGTACTGGCCGACGTCGGTTCCGCTGAAGTGGCAGTACCTGAGAAAGCCCGCAGAAAACGAAGGTTCTCAACGAAGACCCTTGCGAATTGCTCAACGCGGTCACGAGGTATGTTGAACTCCCGCGTCAGCGTGTTCAGGAAAAATTCATCTTCTGGTATTCGTTTGCCACCGTAGAATTTCTCCACTGCCTCGAAATCCTTCACATTGCGAAACGCCGCGAGCAGGGCTTCGGATCGTTGGTGAGGCGAACTGGGAGCAACCACATCCTGGCCGGTCTTCGCGAGGTGTATTGAGGCACCCGCACCCGTTCCAGCTGCCAAACCATACTGATTCGCTGACCGCAGTAGGTCTAGAAAACGCCAGTCGTTCGACTGGCGAAAACCTACAGCGATTGCGAGATCTTGTGCGGGCATCGGATTGCCTGCGTTCTTCTCCTCAATTGCCTTTGCGATTCCGATGGCATCTTCAAGGGTGTTCTTCGGAAACGTCCAAGGCTTTCCCTTCGCAAAAGACGAATCGGTTCGTCGCTTCGCCTTAGGCTTGGGTGCTTTCTTGTTGTCGGCAGCCAATTCAGCCATCTGGATTTTCCTCGCTCTGATCGAATAGTATAGCTCACGCCGTCTGGTCGACCTGAATGAAGCGGACCTCTGCCGGTTTAGGCCGAAGTGGCCATCGCGAGTCCGAGCGGCAACCATCGCCTCTAAGGCCGTTGCTAGCCTATCCTTAGTCCTTCCACCTTGTCCCAAGGCCGACTACCGGGGCCCGGATAATCCTGGCCTCTCGCCGACGGCTGTAAGCAACGGTCAACGTGACCGTGGTCCCTGGCCGCCGCGCGCTTTGGTTGGTGGGCGTTAGTTAAGGTGCTCTGCCCAGTCCCGGTGCCCTAAAGACTTCTTGGTCGCGGCCGGAGGAGTGCGGGTCTTGGCCCCGAATTTCGTCTTCTCGTCCACTCTTGCTAGGGCCGGACAGTCGACGGCGCGTTGAAGTAATCCGCAGGGCGTGCCCTTGCGATGGCGAATCGAATGACGGGATATTCCAGGAAACCAGCCCAGGCGTCGGATACTACCGGATAGCCGAAGCGTAGATAACTGCGCCGCTTTTGCCGCTGACCCTTCGCCATGGACCTGCATATCCAGCGGAACGAGCACCACTACGGCAACGGTGTCGGCTAAGTGCCGACGCAACCCGAACACGACCGCGCGGAGGTCGAAGAAGCAGCAATCGTTATTCCGCCCGGATCACCCGCGCCGGATCCACCCGCGCCGCCCGCCACGCCGGCGTCACGCTCCCCGCCGCCACCATCACCAGCGCCAACCCGACCGCCGCGCCCAGCGTCTGCGGATCCGCCGGCGACACACGCGCCAGCAACGCCGCGAAGTTCCACGCCCCCGACGAAGACTCATCTGACCCTTGACACAAAGCGCCGCGGATCCGCTCCGGTACTTCAGGTATTTGGGTCTTGCCGGCAGAAGGCCTTGCACAGACAAGCATGCAGAGCCTCGCGATCCGCGACCGACGCCGAACCAAGCTTCCGGACAACTTCGGACTTAGGTAGAACCGCCAGCTTGTGCAGCCGGCCTAATGACGGCACGTTGAGCCCTGCCGACCGCCAATCGAGCAAGGAGAGATCGACGGCAGTCGAGCGAGTGCGAGGTGAGCGGCGCGGCAACGAAATCCTCGTCTCCCGTGTCCAGCAGCACAAGCGCAGGCCGGATCTTCGAACCCTCCGCCTGATGGAACTGCATCCGAATCAGAACGACATCACCGGGCTGGAGCGTCATTGGCAGCTAGCTCTTCATAGATCGCGTCCGCGGGGCAATACGCTTCTTTGAATTTCCTGCGGCCGGCCTCCCGCCACGCGGCATCGGCGGACGAGGCATCCCACAGCAGCACCACGCGCACGGGCCCTCCCGGCGGCAGGTCGCCCGCCACATCCGGCGGCAGCGCGATCTGGCCGTCCGGAGAAACGGTCGCCTCGAATTCGACAGCTTTCACCGTAAGCTCCGCAAGCATCATGACAGGTTGGGATTCTTCGCGCAAAAGCGGCGCAGTCTGATCGCCTTGCGCCGTGTAACCGTTGACCCTCGCCAAGGCACCACTACGGCGTCCGCGCGGCTACCTCCAGCGCAAACAATACACCTACTCCGCCCGGATCACCCGCGCCGGATCCACGCGCGTCGCGCGCAACGCCGGCGTCACGCTCCCCGCCGCCACCATCACCAGCGCCAACCCGACCGCTGCGCCCAGCGTCTGCGGATCCGCCGGCGATACCCCTGCCAGCAGCGCCGCGAAGCTCCGGGCGGCGGCCACTGCTCCGAGCGTTCCCCCGGCCACACCGAGCAACGCCGGTACGGACCCCTGCCGCAGCACCAGCCCCAAAATATCCCCCGGATTCGCCCCCAGCGCCATCCGCACCGCGAACTCCGGCATCCGCTGCGACACCGCGAACGCCAGCAGGCCATAGATCCCCACCGCCGCCAGCAGGAACGCCAGCGCCGCGAACGCCGCCACGATGCGCACCTGCAGGCGCCGCGCCGCCGAACTGTCCTCCACCACCCGTTCCAGCGTCTGCACCGCCGTCACCGGCGTATCGGGGTCCGCGCGCCGGATGATGTCGCGCACCGCCGCCGTCAGCGCCTCCGGCGGGCGCTCCGTGCGGATGGCGAGATCCTTCGGCGCGTAGAACACCAGCGCGTTGTCGCGCATTTGCCGGCTCAAGGCATAGACCTGCGGCTCGCTCGACGCCTCCAGGCCGCGCACCCGGATGTCGGCCACCACGCCCACCACCGTCCGCTCTGCAAAGGCCATCTGGAACCGCCGCCCGAGGGGATCCGCCCCCGGCCAGTAGCGGCGCGCGAAGGACTCGCTGACGATCGCCGCCACCGGCGCGCCCGGCGCGTCCAGTGGCCCGAAGCCGCGGCCCAGCTTCAGCGGAATGCCCAGCGCTCCGAAAAACCCTGGGGTTACCACCCGGTAGCTCGCCGAGTGGTTCTCGGAGCGATTCGCGGTTTGGCCCGCGATCTCCACCGCCCAGATGCCGCCGCCCATCACCAGCGGCAGGAACGTCGTGAACCCCGCGTCCGCTACGCCCGGCAGGGCGCGCACCTCGGAGAGCACCTGGTTGTAGAACGCTTCCCGGCGCGCGGTTTCCCCGTACGCCGGCATCGCCAGCGGCGTGCGCAACGTCAGGACGTTCGCGGTACGGAATCCGGGATCCGTCGCTTCGATCCGCGCCAGCGCGCGCAACAGTAGCCCCGCCGAGGCGAGCAGGATTACCGAAACCGCCACTTCGATGGCCACCAGCGTCTGGCGCAGACCCTCCCGGCGGCCGCCGATGCCGGCGCGCGCGCCCTCTCGCAAATGGTCGGACTCCAGGCCGCGGCACGCGGCAATCGCGGGGCCCAATCCGAATGCCAGCGCCGTCAGCACCGTCAGGCCCACCGCGAACGCCAGCACCCGCAGGTCCAGCGCCGGCGGCGGCGCCGGAATCGCCGGCGGCGCCAGTCTCGCTAATAGCGGCAGCGCCGCGTACGCGGCGGCCACTCCGCCCAGCCCGCCCAACGCCGAGAGCAGCAGGTTCTCGGTCAGCAATTGCCGCACCAGGCGCTCCGTGCCCGCGCCGAGGGACGCCCGCACCGCCAGTTCCCGGCGTCGCGCCAGCGCCCGCGTCACCAGCAGGTTCGCCAGATTCACCACCGCGATCAGCAGCACGCACAGCGACGCACCGAACAGGGTCCACAGCGTCAGCCGCGTGCGCTCGCCGGTCTGGTTCCCCATCAGTTGCAGAAACGCGCCGACGTTCTGGTTCTCCTTCGGGTATGCGAGCGCCAGCCGCGCGGTCAGCACGCGGAACTCCTCGCGGGCCTGCGCCAGCGTCACCCCGGGCTTCAGGCGGCCGGTGGCGATCAGGAAATTGTTATTGCGGTCCGCCGCGTCGTCCGGATCCATGCGCAGCGGGGTCCACAGGTCGATCGTGCGGCGAGGGAACGCGAAGTCCGCGGGCATCACGCCCGTTACGGTGTGTGGCTTGCCGTCCAGCCGGATGGTCTGCCCCACGATCGCCGGGTCCGCCGCGAACTGGGTCACCCATAACCGGTGGCTGAGAATCGCCACGCCCGGCGCGGCCGGACTCTCGTCCCCGGGCAGAAAGTCGCGCCCCAGCGCGGGCCGCACGCCCAGCACGCCGAACAGGTTCGTGGTGGTGAGCGTAGTCTCGATGCGGCGCGGCTCGCCCAGTCCCGTCAGGTTTCCGGCGAAAGTGGTCCAGGCCGCCAGGCCGGAAAACGACGACGTCGCCGCGCTCCAATCCTTGAAGTTTGGCGGCGAAAGCTCCATTTGCGGATACCCGGGGTGGGCCTGCCACAGCATCACCAGCCGCTCGGGATCCGGCAGCGCCAGCGGACGGAGCATGGCATGGTCCACTACGGCGAACGTCGCGACGTTCGCGCCCACCCCCAGCGCCGTCACCAGCACCACGGTGAGGGCGAAGCCCGGCGCGCGCCGCAGCGTCCGCGCGGCGTACCGCAGGTCCTGACGCAAGTAATCGAAATGCACCGCCGCCGCGCTCGCCAGCAGGTCGGCCAGGATCGCGACCCACGCGAGCGCCCGCGCAAGAAGGCTCCCCGCCTCCCGCAGGCGGCGCACCGTCACGCGGGTCATCTCCCCGCCGTACTCGTTCCGGAACGCCCGGGGATACAGGTGCAGCAGCAGGCGATAGACGATCAACGCGCGCCTCCCTCGGCAAACCCGCTCCGCCGCGCCAGGTCCAGCAATTGCTCCAGCCGCCGGGCTTCGGCCCGCGCCGCCGCCTCACCCGCCGCGGTAATCCGGTAGTAGCGGCGGCGCTCGTCGTCCTCCTCCGGCGCGGGCCGCTCCGCTGTCTCCAGGATCAGCCCCTGGTCGAGCATCCGGGCGATCGAGCGGTACAGGGTCCCGGCGCTGAGCTTCAAAGCGCCGCCGGTGCGTTCGGCGACGTCCTGGATGATCGCGTAGCCATGTTTCTCACCCGCGGCCAGGGCCATCAGGATGTGAAATGTCGCCGGGGGGAGATGGTCCATGGCCAATTATATCCATAGTGGATAGATTGTCAACGGGTATAGTTGATGCGGCTATACTCTCTGAACACGTTCACTGAACACGTTCCGGGTTTTCTGGAACGCGTTCAGTGAACGTGTTCAGAAAGGCGGATGATCAAGTCGCCGGCCGGACTTCGCGCTTCCCGGTGGAGACACGAATAACGGCATGATCCTTGCTTTCGACATTGCAGACCGGGCGGGCCTCACCCGCGGAAAGGCTAGCCTCAAGCTCGACTGGGGCCCGAAGAAGTGGGCGCTGGAGGGCGATCCGGACCAGATCTGGACCCGGGTTGGGTTCTCGAAGTACGGCAGCTTCGAGCAACGGGATACGGGATCCATCTGGATCTGGGACGCGTCCGCGAACACCGGCGAGAAGAAGAACACGCTGCAGGTGTGGGACGCGCCGAAGCGGGAGGCCGACGGCACGGCAAAGGCCGGCGACGGCTGCATCGTCGCACCGAAAGACAATGCCTTCAAGGACGCCCTGATCTGGTGGCGCCAGGTGGCGGACGCCACCGCGGCGCCGGCGGCTGCCGCGGCGGGCGGGCTGACGGCGGCGCGCGCCAAGGTGATCAACCAGATCCTGCCCGAGGTGCTCGATTGCGAGTTCCCCGAGGGTTTCGACCTCAAGACCAAGGGCGCGCCCGGCCCCGCCAAAGGGACGCCGCAGGCCAAATACCTGCTCAACCCGTACAACCCGCACGGCAAGGGCGCGGGGACGACTTGCTACACGCTGCCGGCCTACGTGGCGCTGAAGCTCGAGCGGCCGTTCCGGTTCCCGGCCACCACCGGGCTGCCCAAGGAAGGCAAGCGGTACAACGCGTGGAAGCTCGCCAAGGATCATCCGGAAGGTCCGAAGCCGGGCGACCTGTACGCTCTCTGCACGGGCGAGTTGAAGGATGAGAACATCTCGCACGTGGGCGTGATCGTGGATCCGTCGAACAAGACGAAGTGGGTCACGGCGGACACGGGGCAAGGGTCCGGCTACGCGGGGCGGCTGCGCGTGGAGCGCGACTACGACGCCACCGCGGTGTCGCTGACGGGCGAGACGCACGACGGCAAGAAGTCCCGGCCGTTGTACGGATGGGTGGATATCGATCTGCTGGTGGGCGCGGCGAAGCCGAAGTAATCAGCTCTGCCGTCCGCGCTGCCGGATCGCTTCCAGTTGGGTCTTGCTGTACCCATCGAGCTTGGGAATCGTCAGGCGCTGCCCGGGCTGGATCAGGTTCGGGTCGGGGCCAACCACCGCGCGGTTGGCGTCATAGATGATGGGCCACAGCAGGACGTCGTTGTAGTAACGCCCGGCGATGAGCGACAGGCTGTCGCCGGGAACCACCGTGTAAGACTGCCCGCCTTTCTGGCCGCCGGTCGGCGGCAACGATCCCTGGCCGCCGCCGGCGCCGCCGGGTTGCCCGATTCCGATGGCGCCGCCTTTCCCCTGGCCGCCGGTGAGCGGCGTGAACTGCGTGCCGGGTAGAGCGCGGACGTTCCAAACGTTCCCCTGGGAGGCATGCGCCAGCCACTGCTGGACCTCGGTGCACCGGAACCCGTGCCCCATGTTCTTGGGCGAGAACTCGTAGACCCAGCCATTGAGCACCATGGTGCAATGCCGTCCGGTGATCCACAGGATGAAGTCACCGCGGGTGTTCTGCTCGAAGAACGCCTGGGCGGTGTCGCGCGAGGCACCGTTGACACCGGTGTCCACGGCGTTGAGGCACTCGGCGACTTTGGACCCGTCGCCAAAGGCGTTCGGGGGCTGGGAGTATTGCTGGCAGGCCTGAAACGCGGTGAGCGGGTAGGTGGTGCAGTCGAAGCCGCGTTTGACGGGGTCCACGGTGAACTGTCCGGCTGGCTGCGGGTCCTCGGGGTCGGGATCCCCGCTCTTGCCCTCCCAGTTCTTCGCAAAGAAGTAGTAACCGGCCAGCGGCCGGTAGTACAGCACCCGGCCTTTGCCGATGATGCCATTGGGTCCCGGCACTCCGACGTAGCGGAGCGGTGGGGCGACGGTACCGAAGGTCACCAGCGCGCTGCGTCCCCAGGCGATGGGCGCGGGCAAGGGCTCCACCGGCGTTTGCAGGTCCTGGGCGTTGGACTCCGCCAGCACGCTGCAGTTCCGGTCGCCCACGCCGCCGGGGAAGTGCACGCGGTAGCTGCCGGTGAAGGGCGGCGAGTAGCTGATCAGTAACGCCTTGCAGGAGATGGTGGATCCCCAGGCGTAGGCGGAAAGGCATTTCAGGAATGGCTCGAGATGCGCCGTCGTGTATCCGCCGGTGATGTCGAGCCAGGGACCGAACCGTCCCACTTCGAGCAATACAGCGTACTCAGAGGGTTCGTTCGTGATGTGAGTCTTAACGTGGTACCCGCCGTTGGCGATGTCGATGAGCGAGAGCGGGTCGAGCTGAATGGTCGCTGGCATGTTCCGGGTGTCGAGTGCGGATTAGCATATCGAATCCGCCGACGTATGTTACCAGCCCGAAGCTATCCCCTCGCCGCGCGGACACGGGGCGGGCGGCTGCGCGTGGAGCGTGACGACGACGTCACGGCGGTGTCGCTGACGGGCGAGACGCACGACGGCAAGAAATCCCGGCCGATCTTCGGGATATCGATCTGCTGGTGGGCGCGGCGAAGCCGCAGTAGCCAGCGTCGTATGATGGAGGCGTATGGGCGAACTGGTCTTCGAGGTGGTGCAGGAGGCGGATGGCGGCTACTGCGCCGAATGCCTGACCGAGAGCATCTTCACGCAGGCTGATTCGTGGGACGAATTGCGGCGGAGCGTCGTCGAAGCCGTGAACGCGTTCTACTTCGACAGGCCTGCGCCGGCGAGCGTCCGTCTCCACCTGGTGCGCGATGAGGTAGTGGCAGTGGCGTGAAACTCCCCCGTGATCTGTCCGGGCAGCAACTCGCGGATGCACTGTCCCGCCGGTGGGAGTATCAGCGGGTGCATCAGGTTGGCAGCCATATCATCCTGGAGACCGCGACTCCCAGGCACCATCGCATTGCAGTGCCGGCACACCAACCGCTTCGGGTTGGCACCCTGAACTCGATCCTTCGCTCCGTGGCCGCACACAAGGGAATAGCCAAGGAAGCCCTGGTGGATTCTCTTTAACCAGACCCACTCGTCACCCTCTGATTCGGTTGCGTCCGGGTCGTCCTAGAGTCGGCGATGTCCCTAAGCGAGAAATCAGGCTCCGGTGTCGAGCCCGGATAGCATGGGGAGTCCGCCAATCTGCGTTACCAGCCCGAGGCTTTCCCCTCGCCGCGGCGGCCGTCATACGCCCCGGCGAGCCAGCGCCGGCCTTCGCGGTCCATTTCGACGTGGATCCCGACCACCAGCGAGACCGCGCCGGAATTGCGTTCGATCTTGTGGCCCATCTTTTCGAGCAGCGCCAGGGTGTCCGGCGAGTGGCCGCGCTCGGCGAAGATCTGATCCGGCATCCACTGGTGGTGGATGCGGGGAGCGTCGATGGCGTCCTGCAGGTTCATGCCGAAGTCGAGGACGTTCAAGACCGCCTGGGTGACTCCGGTGGTGATGCGGGTGCCGCCGGGCGCGCCGATTACCAACACGAGCTTGCCGTCACGGCTGACGATGGTGGGCGTCATCGAAGACACCGGGCGCTTGCCGCCGGCGATCGCGTTGGCGTCGCCCTGGATGAGGCCGTAGTTGTTGGCGAGTCCGGGCTGGGCGGCAAAGTTATCCATGTTGTTGTTCATCAGGACCCCGAGTCCCGGGATGGTGACGCCGGAGCCGTAGCCGCCGTTCAAGGTGTAGGTGAGCGCGATGGCGTTGCCGTCCTTGTCGACCACGGAGAAGTGCGTGGTGTCGCCGCTTTCGTAGGGCGCGGGATCGCCGTGGCCCAATTGGGAAGACGGCGTGGCGCGGCGCGGATCGATGGACGCGCGGCGCTGCGCGATGTACGCGGGGCTGAGCAGGCCGCGCAGCGGGACCTTCACGAAATCGGGGTCGCCGAAGTACTGGCCGCGGTCGGCGTAGAAGCGCCGCATGGCCTCGGCCTGCCAGTGGAGCGCCTTCGCCGAGCCGGTGCCGTCTTTCTCGTAGCCGGAACCTTCGAGGATGCCGAGGATGTGCAGGAGTCCGGCGCCGCCGGAGGCGGGCGGGGCCGCGCCGAGGAGGTCGTAGCCTTTGTATTTTCCGGTGAGCGGCGCCCGCTCGACGGCTTTGTAGGAGCGGAGGTCCTCGAGGGAGATCAGGCCACCGTGCTTCGCCATCTCGGCGGCGAGGCGCTTTGCGGACTCTCCTTCGTAGAAGTCCGCGGGGTTCTTCTGCACGCGGCCGAGGGTGCGGGCGAGGTCCGGCTGGGCGAAGGTCTCGCCGGGCTCGTAGAACTTGCCGTCGCGGAGGAAGATGCGCTTCGACTCCTGGAACTGCGCGAGGACGCCGCCCGCGGTAAGCGTCGACAAACCCTGGTCGTTGCGGGCGGGGCGACCGGCGGCGCGCAGGGAATCGGCAAACTCCCAGGAGACCGGGAATCCCTGGGCGGCGAGGGCGATGGCGGGGGCGACGAGGTCGGCCCAGGGCTTGGTCGCGAATTTCTTGTGGAGCAGCTCCATGCCGCGGACGGTGCCGGGGACGCCGGCGGCGCGCCAGCCGACCAGGTTGTCGCGGGTGATCTTGCCGTCCTTGCCGACGTACATGTTACGTTTCGCGGCGAGGGGAGCGCGCTCGCGGAAGTCGAGGAACAGGGTTTCGCCGCTGGCTTTGCGCAGCAGCAGGAAGCCGCCGCCTCCGAGGTTGCCGGCGGCGGGGAGCGTCACCGCGAGGGCGAGCGCCGTGGCGATGGCGGCGTCGGCGGCGTTGCCTCCGGCGGCCAGGATCTTGCGGCCCACATCGGCGGCGTGCGGCTCCTGCGCGACTACCATGCCGTTGCGGGCGCGCACGGGCTGGCGGGCCTGAGCAAGCAGGGCGAGGGAGACCAGCAAGGCAGCGACGCGGAACATGGCCTGCATTGTACCCCCGCCGACGTTGGCGATCCAAAGGTGGCCGTTCTTACGCGTAACCGGTATGGCGCGGCAGGTGATACGATCCAGTTGGTTACCTTGTGAGAAACAAGGCCGAAAGCGAGTAACGTTATGGCTCTGCGACTGAACACGATATTGTTGATTCTATTGGCACTTTTACCCCAACTGGGGTACGCCCAGCGGGTGATGACCACCTTTGCCGGGCGCGACTGGTTCTTCGACTTCAACAACAAGCCGGCCTTGCAGAGTCCGTTGAGCTTCAACATCCACCGGATCGCGACCGACCGGGCGGGGAACCTCTACATCGCAGATCCGGAGAACCACCAGGTCTACCGGGTGAACCCGAGCGGCACCCTGGACACGGTGGCGGGCAACGGCCTCGCGGGTTTCTCGGGCGACGGCGGTCCGGCGGCGGATGCTTCGCTGGACTTTCCGTACGCCGTGGCGGTGGACGCGCAAAACAATGTGTACATCTACGACGGGTTCAATTACCGGATCCGCCGGGTGACGCCGCAAGGGGTCATCTCGACGTTCGCGGGCAACGGGAGGAACCAGTTCTCGGGAGACGGCGGACCGGCGTTGAGCGCCGGCATCGGCTTCGTCGAGGACATGGTGTTCGACAATGACGGGAACCTGCTGGTGGGCGCGTTCAATCGGATCCGGTCGATCGCGCCGAGCGGCACCATCCGCACGATCGCGGGCACCGGGCAGTTCGGCAATCAAGGCAACGGCGGCCTGGCCACGCAGGCGCAACTGCAGGGCGTCTCATCGCTGGCGGTGGACCGCAACGGCGTGATCTATGCCGGCTCGTTCGGCAACCAGGTCCGCCGGATTTCGCGCGAAGGCGTCATCAGCGCGTTCGCGGGTACCGGGCAGCGCGGCTACAGTGGAGACGGCGGACCGGCGAATGCGGCGACCTTCGATGCCATTCTGGCGTTGCTGGTCGACGCGCAGGGCAACGTCTTCGTATCCGACTCCGACAATTACGTGGTGCGGCAGATTACGCCGCAAGGGATTATCTCGACGTACGCCGGTAATGGGAACTTCGGCTTCTCCGGCGATGGCCTGGCGCCCACGCAGGCGGCGTTCCGGTTCACGATCGGACTGGCTTTCGCGTCGAACGGCGATCTGCTGGTGGTCGACCGCGGCAACGGGCGGGTGCGGCGGATCGTGCAGGGGCGGACCATTGCGACGTTCGCGGGCAACGGCCTGTACCGCTTCTCCGCGGACGGCACGGCGGCGCTGGACACCTATCTGTTCCAGCCGTCGGGCGTGGCGATCCATCCCACGACCGGCGAGATCTACGTATCCGACACTTCGAACAATATCGTCCGCAAGATCGACCGGAACGGGCAGGTGACGCGGGTGGCGGGCCTGGGCTTCCGGAGCTTTGGCCCGAACGGCGTGGATGCCCGGAACTCGGGCCTCTCGCTTCCGCGCGGGATCGCCTTCACGCCCACGGGGGAGTTGGTGATCGCGGACCGGGCCAACGACACGATCCGCCGGGTGAATGCGCAGGGCGTGATCAACCGGCTGGCGGGGAACGAAGCGCTGCGGGAATTCTCGGGTGATGGCGGACCGGCGACGGCGGCAGGCCTGTGCCTGCCGAGCGCCGTAGCTTATGATCCGCTGGGCAATTTCTACATCGCCGACACGTGCAACAACCGGGTGCGGCGCGTGGGGACCGACGGGATCATCCGCACGTTCGCGGGCAACGGCAGTTCGGCTTCCACGGGCGACGGCGGCGCGGCCACGGCGGCGGGAGTCTACACGCCGCTGGCGGTGGCGCTGGACCGGGCGGGCAACGTGTACATCGGGGAATACGACGGCTGCCGGGTGCGCCGCGTGACGAGCGACGGCCTGATCCGAGCGTTCGCGGGCAGCGGGGTCTGCGGGAATACGGGCGACGGAGGTCCGGCGACCAGCGCCCGGCTGGGCGGCGTGACCGGACTGGCCTTCGACGCCACGGGCAACCTGTACATTTCGGACGATTTCCATAGCGTGGTCCGCCGGGTGGGAACGGACGGCGTGATCTCGACCTTTGCGGGTAACGCCATCCCGGGTTTCGCGGGCGACGGCGGGCCGGCGACCTCGGCCTCCCTGGACAGCCCCTTCGGGCTGGCCGCGGACGCGACGGGGCGGCTGCTGATCGCGGACTTTCTGAACGATCGCATCCGGACGGTGCTGACCTCGACCACGAGTTACTCGGTGTCGCCGGGGTCGCTGACGTTCACGGCAACGAGCGGGAGCGGGGTGACGACCGAGCAGAGCCTGCAACTGTCGGGATCGCTGCAGGGGATTCCGTTCACGGCGACGGCGAACGCGCCGTGGATCCGGGTGAATCCGGCGAGCGGCACCATGCCGAACCGGGTGCAGGTGAGCGTGGATACGACGACGCTGGCGGCAGGTAATTACTCCGGGTCGATCCGGATCAGTGCGCCGGGCGCGCAGCCGCCGACCATCGACGTACCGGTGAGCCTGACGCTGACGGGCGCGCAGCCGCCACGGGTGAGCGTGGGCAGCACGACGCTGAGCTTCTCCCTGACGCAAGGCGCGCAGGCGGTGACGCGGCAACTGGCCGTGACCAACATCGGCTCCGGATCGCTGAACGTGCAGGCGAGCGTGGCGGCGGGAACGGGCGGCAACTGGCTGGCGGTGGCGCCGGCGAACGGCGTGGCAACGCCGAACGCTCCGGTGTCGTTGAGCGTGACGGCGAACCCCGCGGGGCTGGCGCCGGGCACGTATTCGGCCAGCATCAGCATCGTGACGAACGGCGGGAACGTCAGCGTGCCGGTGTCGCTGGCGGTGGGCGCGGCGCAATCGTCGAAGATCGTGCTGTCGCAGCTCGGCATGACGTTCAACGTCGTGTCGGGCGGCGGACGCACGTTGTCGCAGCCGCTGGCGATTCTGAACACGGGCTCGGGGTCGATGAACTGGCAGGCGCGGGGCGTTACGCTTTCGGGCGGCAGCGGCTGGCTGCGGCTGTCCTCAACGGCGGGCACGGTGGACCGCCCGTTCCTGGATCTTTCGAACGTGGACATCAATGCTGAAGGCTCCAGCCTGCAGCCCGGGCAGTATTACGGGCAGATCCAGGTGACGGCGCCGAACGCGGACAACTCGCCGCAGACCATCTCGGTGGTGCTGAACGTGCTGCCTCCGGGAACGAATCCAGGGCCGGAGGTGCAACCTACGGCGCTGGTGTTCATCCAGACCGGGAGCACGGGATCGCAGACGATTCAGATCGCGAACCCGACGTCGAGCGCGGTGAGCTTCGGCTCCAGCCGCACGTTCCTGCAGGCGGGCGGCAACTGGTTCCAGCAGTTGCCGAGCGAGGGCTCGGTGTCGCCGACGGATGCGTCGCGGATCGTGGTGCAGCCGCAGTTCCAGGGGTTGAGCGTCGGAGCGACGCGCAGCTTCCTGAACCTGGGCTTCTCGGACGGCAGCTCGCGGACGGTGAACGTACTGAGCATCGTGCCGCCGCCGGACTCGGGCGACGCCAAGGACGGGCGGATCGGCGCGGCGCGCTGCTCACGGCCGGACCTGCGCGTGGAGATCACTTCTTTGCAGCGGCCGCAATTCGCGGCCACGATCGGACAGCCGACGCGGATTGAAGCCAAGATCGTGGACGACTGCGGCAATCCGTTGCTGCCGAGCGACGGGTCGCCGCTGGTGCAGGCTTCGTTCTCGAATCGCGACCGGCGCGTGGATTTGGCGCATGTCGGCAACGGCGTGTGGGCCGGCACGTGGACCCCGGTGAACGGCTCCGGTCCGGTGACGCTGGAAGTTTCGGCGCTGCTGGTGCTGGGCGGGAACCGCAGCCAGGCGGGCGCGGCGTCGCACTCCGGGCAGTTGAACCAGCCGGGGGCGCAGCGCGCGCCGCTGGTGGCGCCGGGCGCGGTGGTGAACGCGGCTTCGTTCGAGGGCGCGGTGGTGTCGCCGGGCGGCTACGTGTCGATCTTCGGCGTGAAGCTGGCGGACAACGTCGGACAGGCGGGCTCCATCCCGCTGCCGACGGACATCAACGGCACCAAGGTGACGCTCGCCGGGCGGGATCTGCCGCTGAATTACGTCGGCGACGGCCAGGTGAACGCGCTGGTGCCGTATGACCTGACGGTGAATACGCAGCATCAACTGGTGGTGCAGCGCGGCGCCACCATCTCGGTTCCCGAGGCGGTGGTGGTGGCGCCGGCGCAGCCGGCCATCTACACGCAGGACCAGAGCGGCACGGGCGCCGGCGTGATCGTAAACGGAGTGACGAACCGGCTGATCAACGCCGGAAATCCGGCGCGCGCGGGCGACGTGCTGGTGATCTACGCCAACGGTCTGGGGGCGGTGAATCCGACGGTGGCGCTGGGCGCCGCCGCGCCGCTGGCCGGGCCGCTGTCGCGGACGGTGAATCCGGTGACGGTGCGGATCGCGGGCGTGGCGGTGACGCCGCAGTTCGCGGGTCTGGCGCCGGGCTTCCCGGGGTTGTATCAGATCAACGTGCCGGTGCCTGCGGGCATCGCGGCGGGCGATGCGGTGCCGGTGACGCTCGAGGTCGCCGGGCAGACCAGCAAGCCGGTGACGATCGTGGTCCGCTAAACGCACACACACGGGGCTGCGGGAACCGCGCTGGTGCTGGCCCGCGGCGCCGGGAATAATCCGGTGAGCCGCGGGTATCCTGTAGCGGGATGAAACTGGCTCCCTCCGGAGAGGTTGTGAAGGCGAACGGCGCCATGCGGCGTGGGGCCGCGTGCTAGCCCCAGCCGTGAATGCGCTCGCTTGGATGCCGCGGCGCCGGCAGCGGCTTCGCCCCAGACCCGGCCGGAATGGTACGCGGGCCGCGCAAACGAGCTGGCCTTCCACACCAATGCCCACAACGCGATGCTTCCGGTTCGCCGAGCGCGGGCTGGTGCCGGTCAGCGTCGTGGACCTCAGAGACCAGATCCAGGCGCGGGCGGACCGAAAATGAGCACACGGCGGCGGTTTCTGGCCGGGCTTGCAGGAGGGGGACTCGCAAGGATGAGCGGAGCGAATACGGTTTATGGGACCTTCGCCGCGGCGCCGGAGCCGGCCGTGCTGGAGGCGGCGGCGAAAGGCGGCGTGCGAGTGGACCGGTACCGGGTGGAAGATGTCGTGGCGGTGGCGGGAGAGCGGCCGCCGGATCCGCGCGCCGGGTGGCGGCTGGTCCGTTGGGAAGCGCCGCATCCGGTGGCGAGCACGGCCCCCGTGGCGTACCTGGGAGTGACGCGGCACCTGGAGTACACGAGCGCGGAGCAGGTGGCCGATTTGTCCAGTTCGCGCGGAGAGTTTCCGGCGGGCGCCGACACGCGAGCCGTATTGATACCGATCCGCAAGCGCGCGGAGTGGTGGGCGCTTCCGCAAGACCGGCGTCAGGAGCACTTTCGCGCGAGCGGCGCGCGGCCGGGGCACACCCGGATCGGCCAGGCGTACGTCGAGCGGGTGTATCGCAAGCTGTATCACGCGCGGTATCTCGTGCCGGACGCGCCGTTCGATTTTCTGACCTACTTCGAGTTCGCGCGCGGGGACGAGCCGCTGTTCCGGGAGTTGCTGGCGAAACTGCGCAACCGGGACACGAACCCGGAATGGTCGTTCGTGGACCGGGAGTTCGAGGTCTGGATGACCAAGAGGCCGGATTAGCCGGTGAAGTAGTAAGGTCATCGCGGGCTGCAGGCGCGCGTGACCTTGCTCGCCGCGCCGCCGGTTATCCCGTCGGAGCCGCACCACCGGGGCGCAACGCCTGCGCTGGTGGAGCGCGACGGCGAGATCCGGAGCGGGTTCCGTCAGACGTACACGCGGGTCAGCCAATCGCAAACGAGGGCGGGTTTCGACCCGCCCTCTATTTCGATGTGGACGCTCCAGCCGATCTCGTAGCCGCCGTCGATGTCCCGCAGGGACTTCAGCCCGTAGCGCCCGCGGATGCGCGCGCCGCTGGGCACGGGCGCGACGAAGCGGACGCGCTCGAAACCGTAGTTCACGCCCATCTTGTGATCGCCCGCGATCTGCAGCGCGGTCTTGCGCAGCGGGCTGATCAGCGAAAGCGTGAGGAAGCCGTGGGCGATGGGTCCGCCGAAGGGCGACTCCCGGCGCGTGCGCTCCGTGTCCTCGTGGATCCACTGCGGGTCCCCCGTGAGGACGGCGAACTGGTCGATCATCTCCTGGGTGATAGTCCACCATTCGCTGACCGCGATCTCCTGGCCCGTGAGACCGCGGAGTTCGTCGATGCCAGAGAGCGTTCTCATGGCCGTTACTCGACGCCGAAGGCCAGCAGCACGTTGCCCGGGAACCCGCCCCAGGTGCCATAGCCGGAGTTCACAAACAGCATGCCGCCCACCACCACGGGGCCCGGGCCATCCATGGAGCCGCCGCCCGCCTTCACGCCGTTCACGGTCGGGAACTCGCGGTGCGTGTCGAAGGTCCACACGATCCGGCCGTCTTTCACCGAGTAGCCGCGCAGGTTGCCGTCGACAGAACCGCTGAAGACGATGCCGGGCACCGCGGTGACGGCCGAGGATTGCGCCGGGCTGCAGCCTTTCTTGCCCTCCGGACACGGCGGCGCCGGCGTGTGCCAGAGTTTCTCGCCCGTCAGGACCTGCAGCGCGAACAGCCCGCCGCCTACCTTGGGATCCGGCACCATGCGCACGCCGGGCTTGAGCTCTGGGTCCGCGAAGGCGATGTCCGACACCGCGACGTAAACGTTGGCGCCGTCGGAGGCGGTGCCCCACTGGATGCCCCCCAACTCGCCGCCGCGGCCTACGCCGGTCTTCCAGAGGATCCTGCCCTTCTGGTCCGGATCCAGCCCGAAGACGACGCCGGACTTCTGGCCCACGACGAGCACGTCGCGGCCGTTCCGCAGCGTTACCAGGTTCGCCGAGCTGCCGATGTCGAAGTCCGGGCCGCGGGGATCCGGGCAATTGGTCTTCACCGGCGTCACGCAGGAGACGTTGAAAGCGTCATCGGGGGTGAACTGCTGCGACCAGACGATCTTGCCGGTGTCGAGCGCCAGCGCGAGGATCGCGTCGGAGGTCTTGGTTACCGGGTGCGAGTGATTGTCGCCGGTGCCGACGTAGAGGACCTTGCGCTTCACGTCGATCGTCGGCGCGTTCCAGACGGCCGCGCCGGAGGGTCCCCACAACTGGGTGCCCACCGCGTTCTTGCCCTGTTTGGACGGCTTCTCCTGGATCGTGTAAGTGGTCCAGAGCTTCGCGCCGGTGCGCGCGTCCATGGCGACCACGCCGCCCGAGGAGACGCAGCACTCGTACTTTGGATTCACGGCGGGACCGTCCTCGGTGGTGGAGAGCGGGACGTAGATTCGTCCTTCGTGGTAGGCCGGCGCGCCGGTGATGCGCACCAGGGGTCCGTCGTCGGCGGTAGCTTTCCAGGCGAGCTTGCCGGACTGGGCGTCGACAGCGTAGGCGATGGTCCGCTGGTCGCCGAAGAAAGCGAGCAGCCGGTCGCCGACCTTCGCCACGGTGACGGCGGTGCGGACGTTCGCGGTGGCCTCGAACTGCCAGTAGTAGCAGCCGGACTTAGCGTCGAGCGAGTAGACTTTGCGGGCGGCGCTGCCGACGAAGACGCGCCCGCCCACCACCGCCGGCTGCGCGTAGGCGATCACCGCGCCGGGATAGCCGAAGGCCCACTTGAGCTTGAGCTTCGGCAACTGCTCGGCGGTGATGCCGGGGTCCTTCTGGTAGCGGAGGTTCGCGGGGCCGTTGCCCCAGCCGTTCCAGGACGGCCCGTCGAGGGTCAGCGGCGGATTTGCGGCGCAGGCGCCGGTCATCATCGGCTCCATGCCGAACTTCTTCCGGGTGAGGTGCTCGGCGAGGGCGCGCTTCTCGGCGTCGCTCAGCGCGGCGCCCTGGTCGCGCATGAGTCCGCCCACCATGGACTCGTAGACCAGCTCCGGCGACATGCGCGCCAGGGTGTCGCGCGGCGGTACACGCGCGGCGCTGCGGATGTCGTGGCACATGGCGCAGGCTTTCTTGTACAGCGCCTCGGCGTCCGGGGCCTGCGCGAGTAGCGCCGCGGCGGACCAGAGCCCGGCGAACATGCGAATCGTCATGCCGGGGATTGTATACCTACGCGCGCCCGGTCAGCCACTCGCGGAGCGCGTCGCGCTCCTCGGGAAGCGCGAAGAGGCTCCAGAGGTTGGTGCGGAAGGTCCAGGCGGCGTCGCAGCGGACCAGGGCTTCGAGCGCGGCGCGCTGCCGCGGCTCCAGCGGATCCGGGATCGCCGGCGGCGCGCCTTTTACGCCCCAGAAGTCGATCTTCTGCATCCCCGGCGGCTTGTGCCGCTTCGCCGCCCGCCGGACTTTCCACCGGAAGACCCACGGCAACAGTTTGATTAGCAGCAACTGCCCGATCCCCCACACGGCCATGCGCGCCAGGCCCGGTTGCGGCGGCGGAGTGCCGTCCGGGTTGGTCCAGCCGAAACTGCGCTCGCCCCAGCCCTCGCGCCCGTCGCGGAACACGCGCCGCAGCAGGCGCTCGGCCAGGAACAGGGCCGCGCCGTCGCTTTTGGCCCCGGCGAGAGCCGCCAGCAGGCCCTCGAACTCGCGATCCTCGCCTAGTTGGGCGAGTGCCGCGAAGAAGCGCTCCGTGGCTTGTTCGTTGTAGACGCTCACGCCGGCGTCCGCAAAGCTCGCCACCAGGTTCTGCGCGGCGCCGCCGCCTGCGGACGGACCGGCGGTGCGCACCGCGAGAGCGCGCAGTTCGAGCAGGAGTTGGGGGTTCTTCTCGATCGCCGCGGCCTCTCCGAGGAATCCCGGCCAGTCGAGGACCGCGGCGTGCAAGCGGTCCAGCCCTTCGAGGATGGCCCCGCGGACCTCCGGCTCCGGCTCGGCGAAGTAGCGGTCCCGCAGCGCCGCCGCCACTGCCGGGTCCATATCCGGAAACGCGCCCGCGACTTGCGCCGCCCCCAGCCGGACCCCGATCCGCGGATGCGCCAGCGCGCCGGCCGCCTGTTGCTGGACGCCTTGCAGCACCCGCTTGAGTTCTGCGGCGTGCACGGGATCCCCGCCCGCACAACACTCGATCGCGCGGCCCGCCTGGAAGGACAGGCGAGCCGAGCTTCCGAAGTCGCCGAGCATCGTGAAGTAGAGCTCCTGGTGCTCGGCATCGGCTTCCGGCAGCGCGTCCGCCATCCAGCGCGCCACCGCGGGCGACGCACTGTAGAAGGTGCCCTGGTGCAGGACCCGGGACCACAATTCGCCGGCCAGTTCGTTGAGCTTGTTTCCCCGCGCGGTAGGGATGCGGCGCAGCAGGTCGGGCACGTCACCGGCGGCGCCGTAGGCGTGCTCCAGCTCGTCCCAAGGCACGGCGGCGAGCGTGTCCGGCGCCATGGGTTACTCCGCCACCGGAACTTCGCTGCACCGGCGGGCCGCCGCGCCCCAGTGTCCGTGCGGATCGATCCGCGCCGCCTCCGCGAAGTGGTCGCGGCTGTGCGCGTCGTCGCGGAGGGCGGCATAGGCGCAGCCGAGGTGGAACTGCACTTGCGCCGCGGTGGGCACGCTCTTCCGCGGCGAGATCAGAGTCGACGCCTCCCGGGCGAGCGCCTGGACCCGGAAGGCGTCCGGTTCGGCCGCGGCGATGGCCCAGGCCAGCAACGCGAGGTTCTCCGCCAGGTTGTACTTCCCGGCGGGATCGTCCTCCCGGGCCTGCTGCTTGGCGACCGCGGTTTTGGCACGGTTCAGCGCCAGGTCCAGGCGCTCGCCCTGCCGCAGCCAGGCCTCCGCGATGCCCCGGTCGCTGGAGCTGCGCTCCGGCCCCTGGCGGAGGCTGGCCTCAAAGGTGGTCCGCGCCTCGTCGTAGCGTCCCTGTTCCAGCAGCGCCTCGGCCAGCGCCTCAGTGACCAGCACGGCCAGCCGCGGATCCGTCTCCAGCGGCTGGGCCTTGCGGAGCCACTGCTCGGCCGCCACCGGATCCCCGAGGTTGCGGCGCAGCCCGCCCTGGTAGAAGCAGTAACTGGCCGTCTCGCGGCCGTTCTCCCTCAGCCCTTCCGAGGCCGCGAGCGCCGCAGCGTAGTCGCCGGCCTGAAACGCCCCCAGCACCGCCTGGATGGCGGCGTGCCGGCCGGTGGCTTTGCGCAAATCCTCCATCCCGTTCCGGGTTCGAAACAGGAGCTTCAGCGACGACCAGATCATGGACCACATGGCAGGGCCGCCTCCCGGTGGTTTGATCGGCGGCATGGCACACCTCCAGAATGCGGCGGTAGCCGTAGAACTATCCGCGGAACTCCCTAGAACGCCGCCGGGGCGCTTCGCCCCAAGCTCACTGCCCGAAGCACTGCAGCGATTTGTCCGTGCGGATGAAGATCCGGTTGCCGGCGATGGCCGGCGTGGCGAAGATCTCCTCGCCGAGTTCGTTCACGGCCAGGACCTCCCACTGCGCGCCGGCCTTGAGCACGATCACCTTGCCGGCGTTGTTCGCAAAGTAAACCTTGCCGTCCGCCGCCACGGGGGAGGCCCAGTGCTCTTCGAGCGCGTTGGGGGCGCGGCCCATCTTGAGCGCCTTGCCGGCCGCCGGGTCCACGGCTCCCAGAATCCCGCCGCCCTTCGAGAAGTACATGACGTCGCGGTACACCACCGGCGTGACGTTGTTGCCGTAATCTTTCTTGTTGTGCCAGGCGATGGCGGACTTCGTGAGGTCGCCGCGCCCGCCCAGCCGGATGCCCACCGCGCCGTACATGCCGAGCGCGCCCTGATTGGTGAAGTCGAACTCGGCTTTGTCGATGAAGCCGTCTTCGTTAAGGTCGACGTTGCCGAACATGTCGCGCATTTCGTCCTTCTCGGGCAGTTCCACAGCGGCGAGCTTGCCGTCTTTGTTCTTGTCGTTCTTCAGCAGTTCCGGCCAGCCCGGGCCCATGGCCTGGTCGGCGCCCCAGGTGGAGACCACCAGCAGATCCTTGGCGATCACCGGCGAGGCGATGGGGTAGTAAGCGAGACCCGAAACCCACCACAGCTTCTCGCCGGTGGCGAGCGAGTAGCCATCAACCCGGTTGGGCCCGAGCGCGATCACCTGCGCTGGGCCGTCCTTGGGCCGGTGCAGCATCGGCGTCGCGTAGCCGTCGTAGCGCACCTCCGGACGCTCGGCGCGCCATTTCAACTTGCCGGTGGCGGCGTCCACGGCGGCGAGAAACGGCTTGGGCCGCGCGTCGCAGAGCACCAGCACCAGGCCGTCCTCGACGATCGGCGATCCGGCCAGCCCGTAGAAGGCCTTGAACGGTCCCAGCGGCAGCCGCCAGCGCTCATTGCCGTCGACGCCGTAGGAGATCAGGCCCAGCTCGGGATAGAAGACGTAGACGTTCTTGCCGTCGGCGGTGGGTGACGGCGAGGCCGCGTCGTTGGCGCGGTAGATCGCCATCTTGCGCGTGCGCGGGGTTTCGCGGCGCCACTCGATGCGGCCGGTCTTCGCGTCCAGCGAGAGCAACACCAGCTTGTCGCTGTCCACGGCGGTGACGTAGACGTGCCCGCCGGCCACCACCGGCGAGGAGTGGCTGAACGGGAGTTCCGTGCGCCACAGCCGGTTCTTCTTGGGGCCGAACTCGGTGGGCAGCCCGGTGGCCTCGGAGGTCCCGGCGCCGTTGGGGCCGTGGAAGCGCGGCCAGTCGGCGGCCGAAGCCGCGCCCATCAGGCAGACCAAGGCAATCCATCGCATGTTCATAGCTCTAGCACTCCAATTTCCGCGCGGCAATCGCCGCGCATCCGGGGATCAAGGGGAACTTTCCGTACGAGGTCAGGATCTGCGCCGCGAAGCCGAGGGCGGTGAGGTCCGCCGCCAGGTCCGTGGCGCGGTAGAGGTTCAGGCGATGGATCTCTTCGCTGCGCCGGTAGCGCGCGCCCATCTGGCGGAACGAGATGATGCGGCGCTCCAGCCGCGCCCGCGCGGCGTCGCCCGTCGTGGAGACCAGCACGGCCCAGCCGTCGCCGGACATCCAGTTCTTCGCGGGCCGCTGGGCCGGGACGCGCGCGGGCTCGGCGAAGTCGAAGACGAACAATCCGCCGGGACGCAGCTCTGCGTGGATCCGCCGGAACAGCGCGCGCAGGCGCGCGCGGCTGTTGGCGGCGTCGGCCAGGTAGTTGATGCACTCGCCGATCGAGGTAACCGCGTCGCAGGCGGGAAGGTCGCAGGCGAGCAGCGACGCGCGCACCAGCCGGGCGTCCGGTGCGTGCTGGCGCGCCAGTTTCAGGATGGCGGCCGACTGATCGACGCCGGTGACGCGGTAGCCGTGCCTCAGGAGATCCGCGGCCAGGCGTCCGCTGCCGCAGCCGAGGTCCACCACGTGGCCGGAGCGGATGCCGGCGGCCTTCAGCAGCCCGCGGATACCGGGCGCGGCGCCCAGCGCGTAGAACGAGAACCCGGTGTCGTGGATGTAGGCGAGGTCGGCGGCGTAGTATTCCGGCATGCTTATCGAGTCTGGCCGTCCGGTACGGCAGGCGTCGCCAGCGCCGCCAGGATCCGCCGGGCGACCTCCTTGCCGCGGTCGCCCACCTCGCCGATCGGGCCCACGCACGAAGGACACCCGGAGTCGCAGGGACACCCCGAAAGCAGATCTCCCGCGCCTTGCAACAGGCGCGGCGTCAGCTGGTACAGCGGTCCGGAAAGCCCGATCCCGCCCGGATAGTTGTCGTACAGGAACAGATTCGGCTCGAACACGGCCAGCCCCTCGGCGGGGTTCTCGGTGATGGTCACCCCGAGATCCCGGGGGTCGCACATCAGCAGCAGCGCGGCGACGGTGCGGAGCACGTTCCCCAGGCCGACAATGCCGTTCTGCTTCTCGGTGGGCGAAAGATCCGGAAACAGCGCCAGAAACTTCTCCGGAAAGTGGAGCCAGAACGCCGTGGTGTGCAGCTCCTGCTCGGGCAGCGAAAGCTGCCCCGCGCCGACGTTCTCGAGCGTGTAGAACTTGATCTTCTTCCAGCCAACCACCTGCCAGTTCAGCCGCACTTCGCCGTGCAGCGCGGCGGCATCGTTCGCGAGCGGGCGTTCGGCGAAAGATTCGAGCTGCTTCACCTGCGTGTAATCGATGGCGTCGGTGAAGTAGTCGCAATCCACGCGCCGGACGTACGCCTTGCGGCCCTCGTAGTCGAAGCGCTCCACCTGGAACTGGCGGGCCTCGTGCAGATAGATGGCCTTTTCGTGCAGCGTAGTGAGCGCCGCGGTGAAGGCGACCTCGCCGATCACCTTGTGGTCGCCCGTGATGTCGATCACCACGAAGTTGTCGCTCGAAACGCTCCGCAGCGGCACGGCGTCCGCGGGGTAGGTGTCGGAGGTCCAGTGCCAGGCGCCGGCGGAATGGTGGAGGAACCCGAGGTCCGCCAGGAAGCGGCATAGCTCGGAGGAATCGTGCGGGCCGAATTTCTCGCCGTCGCGGATGGGCAGTTCGAAGGCGGCGCACTTCAGGTGGTTGATCAGGATCTCGAGGTTGTCGGGATTGATGTGCGCGTGCTCCGGGGAGCGGTCGAAGAAATACTCGGGGTGCTCCACGATGTACTGGTCCAGCGGCGCGCTGGAGGCGACCATCACGGCCACCGAGACGCTCTGCCGGCGTCCGGCGCGTCCCGCGCGCTGCCAGGTGGAGGCGACTGACCCGGGATAGCCCGCCATCACCACGGCGTCCAGCGATCCGATGTCGATACCGAGTTCCAGCGCGTTCGTGGCGACTACGGCCCGGATGTCGCCGTCGCGGAGCCTGCGCTCGATCTCGCGGCGCTCCTTAGGCAGATAGCCGCCGCGGTAGCCCCGCACGGCCTCGGGGCCGTGCGGGAATTTCTCGGCGGCGTCCTTGAGGTACGTCACCAGAACTTCGGTGGCCAGGCGGTTGTTGGCGAAAACCAGCGTCTGCTGGCCGCGCTCCAGGAACTCGGTCGCCATGCGGCGGGCTTCGTGGAGGTAGCTGCGGCGGATGCCGAGTTGGGCGTTCACCACCGGCGGATTGTAGAAGACGAAATACTTGGGGCCGGCGGGAGCACCGTTGTCGTCCACCAGCGTAAACGGCTCCCCGGTCAGCGCCTCGGCCAACTCGCGCGGGTTGGCGATGGTCGCCGAGCAGCAGATGAACTTGGGTTTGGCTCCGTAGAAGTCCGCGATGCGGCGCAGGCGGCGCAAGACGTTGGCGAGGTGGGATCCATAGACGCCGCGGTAGTAGTGCAACTCGTCGATCACGACAAACTCCAGGTGTTCGAACGCCTTGGCCCACTTGGTGTGGTGCGGCAGGATCCCGGAGTGCAGCATGTCGGGGTTGGTGAAGACCACGTTGGCCCGCTCCCGGATGGCGCGGCGGGCGTCCTGCGGCGTGTCGCCGTCGTAGGTGAAGGCCTTGATCCCGGCGCCCATCCGGTCCACCCGGGCGTTGAACTCGTGGAGCTGGTCCTCGGCTAAAGCCTTGGTAGGAAACAGGTACATGGCGCGGGCGTGCTCGTTGCCCAGGAGGCGATTCAGGACCGGAAGGTTGTAACAGAGCGTCTTGCCGGAGGCAGTCGGCGTGACGACTACCACGTTTTGCTGCGCAGCAACGGCGCAAAAGGACTCGGCTTGATGGGTGTAGAGTCGGCTGATGCCGGCCTCGGTAACCGCCTTCTTCAGCCGCAAGTCGAGCTGGTCCGGCAGATCGGTGTAACGACCCTCGCGCGCCGGGGCGTGGCGGATCGCACGGATCGGAGAGCCGGGCTCGGCGTGCCATTGCTCGAAGCGGGTGATGGCGCCCTCGAGTCCGGTGCCGCGGGCCAGCATGCGCTCCTGGGCGGGCTCGGGTAAGCCGAGAGCGAGAAGGTGTTGTTCCAAATCGTTCGCCTTTTCTTTGCTAGCGTAGCCGGAAAGGCTTGCGGATTCAATTACTATATCTGACATGCCCTGGAATCCGGACCACTACCTGCAGTTTCGCTCGGAGCGCGGCCAGCCGTGCCTGGACCTGATTGCCAGGATCCCGGGGGAGATCGGCTCGATCGCGGATCTGGGATGCGGGCCAGGGAACTCGACCGCAATGCTTCGATCGCGGTGGCCCGAGGCCCGGGTGGCGGGGGTCGATAACTCGAAGGAAATGCTGGAGAAGGCTCGCTTGGAGGACCCGTCTGTCGAGTGGCTGGAGGCGGATCTTTCCGAATGGCGCCCTCAGGACACAATCGACCTGATTTTCTCGAATGCGACGTTCCAATGGGTAAAGGACCAGCGCCGGATTTTGCCGGATCTCGCCGCCCGCTGCCGCGTGTTCGGGATGCAGATCCCGTTTCACCTGCAGAGCCCGGCGCACCGGGCCATGGGCTGGCTATGCGAGGATCCCCGGTTCGACCGCTGGCTGACCCCGAGACCCGAACCGTTCGAGATTCTGACCCCAGGAACCTACTACGACTTGCTGGCGACGCCGGACCGCCGTGTCGAGATCTGGCAAACTACTTATTTCCATACACTTGCATCCGCAGACGGGATCGTGGACTTCCTGGGCGCGACGGGGCTGCGTCCGTATCTGGACCGTTTGCCGGCGGATCAGAAGGAAAACTTCCGGCAGGCGTTCGGCGACGCGGTGACGGAGTTGTATCCGGCGCAAGCGGATGGGAAAGTGCTGTTTCCGTTTCCCCGACTCTTCGTCGTCGCGGCCTAGGACTTACGCCGAGTTGGACGAGAAGGCTTGGCCACCGGTGGAGGGCCGGGGGGGCGCAAAGGCCTAAGATGAAGAAAAGGAAGAGTTTTCACGGGGACGTTCATGCGAGCCGCACAAGCGTCGACGAACTCGCGGAAGTACGGCCAGCAATGGAACAGGGCGTTTGCCGACTGGAAAGCCTCGATTTCCGGTGGAACGGGCACGAAACCTGGACGAAGCGAGTACTCCAATTGAAACGCGGCCTCGATTTCCAGGGAAAACGAACCTTCAGCGCCAGCGCGGACCTGGAACCAGAGATCGACGAACAAGCGGTCACCCCGCACAACCGAGCCCGTGTTGCGATAGTTGACGCTAAGCCCAATGGAGTCAATCGCTTCAAGGTCATCAGCGACATGGAACTTCCCAGCCAAGATCCGAACGGATTCCACCTCGCAGTTCTGATTCACAGAGACTGCGAGAGCGACCTCTTCCGGGCTCTGCTCAATGACAAACATCAGGCGACCTGAAGATCGGGAGGAAGATCACTATCAGACGCCGAAGGCTTGAGTTGCGGATGGTCGCGGTAAACCAGAAAAGGCCGCCTGGACCTTCGGCCGCCCGATTCATCCGTCGGCGAGATGCTGATCCGAGAACCCAGAACAAAAGCGACGTCCGCCAAAGTGTGAAGGGTGAGGTTCCGCGACCCACTCAAGGTCTGCGTTACGAAGGCGCGGCTGGTTCCGAGCCGCCGAGCAAGCTCAGCCTTGGTGACTCCGGCAGCCGCCATCAACTCCGAGATCACTTCCGTTGCCTGAAACGCGAGCGCCTCCTGCTCGAAAATCCGCTTGCGCTCAACGTCACTTACGAACTCGTCAAACTTGGTACGCGCCATTTCCTACAACCTCGCTCCTAATTCGTCTTCTGATCGGATCTGCTTGGCTCGCTCGATCTCCGATGGCGGGATCCGGTCCGACTTCTTACGGAAGCCGTGCGTGATCACCACCAACCCACCAGCCACAAAATAGCATGGCATCCGAATCTGGAACGACTTGAACTCGAAAAAACCTTCTGTCCCCTCGATCTTCTTGAACTTCTCTTTGTTAGAGATCTGCCCCGTATCGGCAAGCTTCTGGAAGAGTACATGCAGCTTGGCCTGATCTCTCAAATCGAGGCTCGCGACAAACTCCGCGCCTGGCGAGGTTCCATCCGTGCGGACGGCATAGACGATCGTCCTGGCCGAACCCCTGTAGGCAACCGGTCGTGCCATTCACACTCTCATGTTAACATGAAACTTAACGATGCTCTACCAGAAAAGTCCGTAAGGCTCAGTGACCGTTGGAGGCGCCTTTGGCCCGGACGAACTCGTATCGTTCGAGAGTCGCGGCGACCACGGAATCCCCTTCGCGCCGCAAGACTTTACCCAGGCAACGGATGCGCACTTCAGGACCGGCCCCGCTGCCGGGCAAGGTGATGAAGTATTCGATAGGTTCGCCGACCTCGACCAGACCCTGCGTAAAGAACTTAACCCCAGCGGAACTGAGGTTGAGCGTTTCGCCGGGCTTACCGAGGATCGTGGAACCGGAGCGGACGAGTTCGAGCGGCAGCTTCAGCTCGAAGCGTTGGTTCTTCCGTTGTTCGTTCACTGGGGACCAATCATGACTGCAATTCGCGGAGCCTTTTAAGACTGTATGTCTTGGACTTGCTAAGGTCAAGGGGGGAACGGTCCTAGGGTTTCTCACTGAGACGCCCTCACGAGTACTATTGGAGGCGAAATCCCAGCTTGCGAGCCAGCCGGTCCAGGACCGCATACTCCCTGGGGCGGGCTCCCCGAGGCCCACCTGGGCACCCCAGGTGTCCTTGTCCGCTGAGGTACTTGCAAGCTCCCGCAGGCCCGGAACTCACCCCTGCTGTCCGGAAGCGGAACGGTTGGGCTGCCACAGGACCTCGGGAGAACCGAGGAGATGGCTAGCCCATCGGCTCCAGACGAACAGCGCGTCGCTCAAGCGGTTCAGGTACTGAATGGCTTCCACTGGTACTTCCTCCTCGCGGGCGAGAGCGACCGCGAGGCGCTCCGCACGGCGGCAGACGGTGCGGCACACATGTAACTCGGCGTTGAGCCGGGACCCTCCGGGCAGGACGAAGCTGCGCAACGCGGCCAGTTGCTCGTTCGCGGTATCGATTTCCCGTTCCAGTTGCGCGATTTCCGCCGCGGTGACGCGGGGCTGCTTGGGGTGGACGTCGGCGGGGAGCGTGGCGAGAATCGAGCCCAGGTTGAACAACTCGTGCTGGACGCGCAACAGTGATTCGCCCAGCAGGCCGAGCCGCAGGTTGCGGTCCACCAGTTCGCGGCAGGAGACGGCGGCGAGCCCCAGGAACGAGTTCAGCTCGTCGACAGTGCCGTAGCACTCGATACGCAGCGTGTCCTTGGGGACGCGCTGGCCGCCAACCAGGCTGGTTTCCCCGGCGTCACCGCGCTTGGTGTAGATGCGGTTCAGGGCGAGGTTGGGTTCGTTGAAGGGTTGCTCGGGCATGGTGCTCCGATTATCGCAATTGAGCGGCGGCGCGCCCTCGCGGTCCATCTTGCGCGCACTCACCAGCTATCATGCAGGCATGAAGCAGCACGCACGCGGCAAACAGTACACCATTCGAGGCATCGGCCCGGAACTGGACCGGAAGCTGCGGGAGAAAGCCGCGCGCAAGAAGATCAGCCTGAACCAGTTGGTCGTCGACGAACTGACCGCCGCAACTCTAGGGCAACGGCGTAAGACGGATTTCTCGGACATCGTGGGCAGGTGGGTTCCGGATCCCGGGTTCGATGAGGTTATTGCCTCGCAGCGTCAGCTGGATGGAGATAAATGGAAATGAGGGTGCCCTCGACACGACGCGACCGGCACTTCGACTTTATGTCCCAGGTCCAACGGATCGAGGTCGCGAAGGCGCCGCGGCGGAAACGCCGGCAATGACCAATGCGAAGATTCGCACGGAATAGCGGGTTACACTAGGAGTTACGCCATGCCAGTTCCGGTATCTCAAATGTGGACCGTCGCGAGCTACGTCGTCCGGCAGAAGCTCGCCGGGCGGAAGCGCTTTCCGCTCGTGATGATGCTGGAGCCGCTGTTCCGCTGCAACCTCGCGTGCGCGGGCTGCGGCAAGATCCAGTATCCGGCGCACATCCTGAAGCGGAACCTGTCGCCCGAGGAGTGCTGGAAAGCGGCCGAGGAATGCGGCGCTCCCGTGGTGGCGATCCCCGGCGGCGAACCGCTGATGCACCCCGAGATCCACACCATCGTGGAGGGGCTGGTGGCGCGCAAGAAGTACGTTTACATGTGCACGAACGCGCTGCTGCTGAAGGAGAAGCTCCATCTCTTCCAGCCGAGCAAGTATTTCTCGTTCAGCGTGCACCTGGACGGCGAAAAGGACGCGCACGACTTCGCGGTGTGCCGCGAGGGCGGCTACGAGATCGCGCTGGAGGGCGTGAAGGAAGCGCTGCGGCGCGGCTTCCGCGTCACCACGAACACCACGCTATTCGACGGCGCGGATCCGGCCAGCGTCCGGCGGTTCTTCGACGAAATGATGGACCTCGGCATCGAGGGCATGATGCTCTCGCCGGGCTACTCCTACGACAAGGCGCCCGACCAGCAGCACTTCCTGGGCCGCGCGCGAACGCGGCGGCTGTTCCAGACCATCCTTTCGAACCGCAAGCCGAACTGGCGGTTCAACATGTCGCCGATGTTCCTCGAGTTCCTGATGGGCAAGCGGGACTTCCCGTGCACGCCCTGGGGGATGCCGACCTACAACCTCTTCGGCTGGCAGAAGCCGTGCTACCTGATGCAGGACGGCTACGCCGACACCTACCAGGAGCTGCTGGAAACCACGGCTTGGGAGAACTACGGCTTTGAGAGCGGCAATCCGAAGTGCGCGAACTGCATGGTGCACTCGGGTTACGAAGCGTCGGCGGTGAACTTCACCTTCGGGTCCTTGAAGGGCCTGCTGGCGACGGCGCGCGCGACGTTCTTCCCGAAGTATCCGGATGCGAAGGCGCTGGCCATGCTGAACGAGCCTGTGAAGCCGGTCCATTCCTACAATCCGCTGGTGCAGATCCAGGGCGGGGAGAAGACGCAGGCTTGAACGACGCCGATCAGTTGGAAGTCGTCCCCGGGTTCAGCAAGGAAGCGCTGCAGGGCTGGGTGCCGGACGTGGCTAGCGAAGCGGAACTCCGCGAGGCGCTGGAAAAGGCGTTCGACTACCGCGGCGACGTGACGCTGACCCGCAAAGACGGCTCCGTGGTGGAAGGCTATCTGTTCGACCGCCGCACCGGCGGGACGCTCGACAGCTCCGTGGTGCGGATCATCCCCAAGGACACCGTGGACAGGGTCGCCGTGAAGTACTCCGAGATCGCCGCGCTGGCTTTTTCGGGCCGCGACACGGCCGCCGGTAAGAGCTGGGAAGCGTGGGTCCGGAAGTATTGGGAGAGCAAGATGGCCGGCGAGAAGGGGATTGCGCTGGAGCCGGAAGCGCTGGATTAGTAGGGCACTGGCATACCTGCCACACCCAACGCCAAGACGGGCAGTTGGGGCCGATACCTGTTGGCAAGTAGGCTACCCCAGAATCAAGCGCCACCCAGCCTCGCATGACACTATCCGGTCTGTGTACAGGAGGGCACGGCCCCGTCGCCCCACCAAAAGGCTAGCACGAGCTCTGAATTGGCCGTGGGGGCGTCAAGTGTGTTGTTGCCATTAGTAGCTGCTGAAGAAATAGCGCGTCAGGTGGAAGAACACCGGCGCAGAGAAGCACAGCGAGTCCAGTCGGTCGAGCATGCCGCCGTGGCCCCGGATCAGGTGGCTCCAGTCCTTGATGCCGCGGTCGCGCTTGATCGCCGACATTACTAAGCCTCCGAGGAACCCCAGCACCGCGATCAACAGCGCGAGCGCGGCTGCCTGCCACGGCGCGAAGGGCGTGATCCGGTAGAGCGCGGCCCCCAGCAGCGTAGCGCTAAGCACGCCGCCGATCAGTCCCTCGACGGTCTTGGCCGGCGACAGCACGGGCGCCACCTGGCGCCGCCCCAGCAGTTTGCCCCAGACGTACTGCAGGATGTCGCTGACCTGCGCGATCAGGACCACGAAGACCATCAGCAGCGGCGTGCGGCCTTCATAGCCCGGGATCCGCAGGTTCATCAGCGCGGGGATATGGGAGATGCAATAGACGCAGACCATCAGCCCCCAGTGCGTCGCCGCGGTGCGGTCCAGGAACCGTTCGGTGTCGGCGAAGAGCACGGCGAGCACCGGCAGCGCCAGGAACGCGTAGACCGGGATCCAGATGGAGAACATGCCGTACCACTCCAGCGCCACCAGCAGGTACTGCACGGGCAGGGCGATGAAGAAGCACAGGAACAGCGCTGCATGATCGGCGCGCCGCACCGGGGTCTGGGTGACGAACTCCCGCAAGGCGAGGAACGACACGAGGGCGAAGAGCCCGATGACGGCGTTGCGCCCGGCCAGCAGCGCGCCGCCGCCCGCCAGGATTAACACCCACCAGGCACGGATGCGCGCGTTGAGGTTCTCAATCGGAGCGGAGTCCGGATGGCGGCGGGCCAGCAGCAGGCCTACGAGGCTGGCGAGCGACGCCGCACCGACCAGGCTGCCGAGGATCCAGTAGACTTCGCGCATCGCGTTCATTTGGGGCGCAGCGCCTCCAGCGCTTCGCGGACCCGCGCCAGGAAGTCCTCCTGCGCCTCGCCTTCCCGGGTGCGCAGGGGAGCCCCGAAGGTCATCGAGCATAGCAGAGGCACCGGGAACGCGAAGCCCTTGGGCAGGATCCGGTAGGCGTTGTCGATCCACACGGGCACCAGGTCGACCTCGGGGAACTGGCGCGCGACGTGGAAGATGCCGGGCTTCAGGGGCTGCAGCGCAGCGCCCGGGCCGCGGGTGCCTTCGGGGAAGACGATCAGCGAGTCGCCCTGGCGCAGGGCGTCGAGGACGGGTTCGAGCGGGTTCAGGCGGAAGCGCTCGCGCTCGATCAGGACGCCGCGGAAGACGGAGGAGATCAGGTAGCGGCGCACGGGGCCGGCGGTCCAATACTCGGCGGCGGCGACCGGACGGGTGCGGCGGCGCAGCTCCACCGGCAGCGCCGAGGAAAGCAGGACGAAATCGAGGTGGCTGGAGTGATTAGCGACGTAGATCCGCTGCCCGTCAGCCGGCGCGCACCCCTGCCAGCGCGCCTGGGCGCCGGCTAGGAGGCGCACGGAGCGGAGGAGGGTCCATTCGAGGACGGCGGCGATCATGGACGCTGGCGCTGCGCGGCCCAATCTTGGAGACGGGCTGTCAGCCGGGCGCTCACCACCACTTGCGGGCGCGCCTGGCGCACCCGGGCCAGGGCGTCGTCGACGGTTGCCGCCCGTCCGGAGGCGATCAACCACGCGGTGGCGGCGGCAGCGCTGCGCGAATAGCCGAGGGCGCAACACACCAGCGCAGGACGCGGGGAGTTCTCGATGGCGAGCGCCGCGGCCTCGAGTTGCTCGGCGCCGGGCAGCGCCAGGTCGAGCATCGGCACCCAACTGTCGCCACGTACGGGCAGTTCCGCGGTGAGGTCCACGAGGGCGCGGAAGCCATTGCGCTCGTAAGGCGCGGGTGCACGGCCGATCCAGATGCCGTCGGCGATTTCCTGGCGCGCGGGCTGCCCGCGGGTCCACAGCCGCGAGTTGATCCACGCGGCGGCGGTGTAGGGCCACATCCAGAAGGCGATCCGTCCCTCGCGCTTCCCCAGCCATTTCGGATCGCCGGTCCAGTAGGCGGCGGCCACCATGGACAGAGCGAACGCCGGCCACAGCAGCAGCCAGCTCCAGCCGCGGAGCAGGAAGGCCGCCGCCGTCAGCGCCACGGATGCTGCCAGATAGACCAGCGTCAGTTTGACTTGCGGAACGGCACGCCGCTCTTCCGGCAGGGCGGCGATCACCAGCAGGCCCGCCCAGACGCCGGTGGGGACGTCGATGAAATGGTGCTGGTACGTGGTGAGCGTCGAGACCGCGATCAGCAGGAACCACGCCGCCAGCAGTGGTCTCCAGATCCCGTGGACGTTGGCGCGAAACCGGGTCCAAATGATCAGCGCCAGGCTGACATGCAGCGACGGGGCCTGGTTGAAGGGCCGGTCGAAGAACAGCAGCGCGCCGAAGAAGTCGGCTTCCCAGCCCTGCACTACGGGGCGCTCGAACGTGAAGCGCAGCGGAAAGAGCAGGAAGCAAGCAGTGGAGAACAACTGGATCGCCACCAGGCGCTGCCCGTGCCGGTCCAGTTGCTCCCGCTGGCGGAACAGCAGCACGGAAAGCACATACAACAGGTCGGAGGACCAATAGGGCAGGATGGTCCAGGCCAGGAACGGGATGTGCTCTTCCCAGGCGAAGTGCAACTCCGGGACCTTGGTCTGCAAACTGGCCCAATAGTTCGTGAGGTTGTAGGTCAGAAAGAACAGCGGCGTCAGGAACAGCATCCAGGCGATGGCGCGCACGATCGGGCGGTGCATCATCCGGCGCGTTCCGCGAGCGACACGGTAAAGAGACCTTCGGGATCGATGCGCTGCTCCATCTTCCGGAAGCCGGCCTGGCTTACGAGCTCGTCAAGTTCTTCCTGCGTGCGCCGCCGCATGATCCAAGGTTGTCCGCCGCGATGACTCGACAGCACCCGCGCGATGAACTCCAACTGCGGATGCCAAGGCTGACCAGTATAGACGAGGCGGCCGCCGGGCGGGACCGCGGCGGCGAGTCCGGCCAGGCACTCGCGCAGGGGCGCGTTGTCCGGGAACAGCTCGAAGAGCCCCGACACGATGGCGACCGTGGGCTTGGGTTCCAGGGCGGCGAGCGACGCGCGGGCGAAGGCGTCGCCTTGCTCGAACCGCGCCGGCAGGTTCTTCTCGCGGATCAGCGCGCGGCCCTGCGCTACGTTGGCGGCATCGAAGTCCCGCAGCAGGACATCATCCGGGCGGACGCCGGAGCGCGCGATCGCGTCCAGCACGTAACGCCCGTGGCCCGCGGCGACGTCGAGGATCCGCACCGGCTTCCCTTCCCGGGCTGTACTCGTGAGCGCTTCGCCGATCAGTTCCTCGATCATCTGCTTGCGCACACGGATGCCGCGCCAGCCGGGCGAGCCGAGGTAGAACCAGTCGATCAAGGTCCCCAACGGCGTGATGCCGTGCGGGCGGTTGCGATAGACGTAGTCGAGCGAGCTGCCCGAATCGAAGCCGGTTTGCCAGCCGAGGCGGATGCCGTCCGCGAGCTTGCCGATGGTGCCAAGGAACAGGCGCGTGCCGCCGAAGATTGCGCCTTTCAGCAACCCTGCCGGCGCGCGCAGGGCATCGTACTCGGACCTGGTGTAGCCTGCGCGATCGGCGTTCCGCAGGCTCGGGCGCGGCGCGAAGTCGCGCGCGAGGAAATCGCGCACCTTGGCGACCGCGAGATGCCGGTCCTTCTCGCCGAGCGTGTCATGGAAGAAGCCCGGAAAGGTATGGATCTCTTTCTGCGCGGTGCTGAGACGTTCCCAGAAACGGCGGGGCGGGCCATTGCGGATCACCCAGTCGGAGCCCGACAACAGCACCTGCGTGGGCACGCGGATGGCGGCGGCGTCGGCCACCAGGCGCTCCGAGACGCGGTACAGGTCCAGCAGCACGCGAGCGGAGATCTGCAGCTTGATCAACGGATCGGTGTGGTACGACGCCATGCGCTCCGGGTCGTGGGTGAGGGCGCGTCCCTTGACGTAGCTTTTGACGAAGAAGTCCCCGGCGAACTGGTGCCAGACGCCGAGCCCGAGGCGCGCGAAGGGGACGTAGAGCTTCACGTCGAACGCCGGCGCCGCGAGCACCAGGCAGCGGATGGCGGGCGCGTAGTCGTGCACCCAGGCGGCGGCGATCACCGCGCCGACGCTCTGGGCGACCACGGCGAGATTCTCTTCGGCGATGCCGTGTTCGGCCCGGAGATGGCGGACGAACTGGTCGAGATCGGCGGCAAAGGTCGCCATGGTGGTCTGCGATCCCTGCTCGCCGCCGGAGCGTCCGTGCGCGCGGGCATCCCAGGCGAAGAACGAGACGTCCGGCAGGTCCAGCTCGTGGACCAGGTGGCTCAGGCGGCCGGAGTGCTCGTGGCCCCGGTGGAGCAGCAGGACCGCCCGGGGTCCCGTGCCGGGCCAGAAACGGTAGAAAAGGTCGACGCCGTCCCGCGTGCGGAAGGTGCGCTCCGCGGGCGCGCGGACCACGCTTTCCACGGCAGCCATGCTTCTATCGTAGTGCGTGACGCAAGCGATTGCCGGTGGTGGTCGCGCACAGCAGGATCCACGCCGCGGGCAGCAGCGTGCGCATCCCCTCGGCCACCGGCCATCCCAGCGCCAGCCAGGTGGCGAAGAATCCGAGGGCGAAGGCGCGGTCGCTTTTGCCGAAGGGACCGTC
>CAYYID010000011.1:0-116927 GCA_964471915.1 uncultured Solibacteraceae bacterium
CAGGCCGCGCACCGCCATGCCGATGGCGCGTCCGGCGATCGAAGCTTCCGCGATGGGCGAGTTGAACACCCGCGCCGAGCCGAATTTCGACTGCAGCCCGTAGGTCGCCTTGAACACCCCGCCCTTGCCCTTCACCTCGCCGAGATTCTCCTCGCGCGAGCAGTCGGCGACGTCCTCGCCGAACACCACCGTGCGCGCGTCGCGGGCCATCTCCTCGTGCAGCGTCAGGTTGATCTCGTCCACCATCGTGCGGGGGTCGCCGGCAAATACGGGCTCGCCGGCGAACACCGGCGCCGTCGGCGGTAGCGTTTCCGAGTACAGGTGCAGCATGGCGGTTTCCGGCGCCGGAGCCGCCGCCGCCAGCACGCGGTCCGTTACCGCCTGCAGCTCCTCGTCCACCTCGCGCATGATCTGCGAGATCTCTTCCGCCGCCGCGATGCCCTGGTCTACCAGAAACTTCGGAAACCGCGTCAGGCAGTCGCGCTGCGCTTCGTGCTCCCGTTCGGTCTGCGTCTTGTACAGCTTCTCGTCGTCGGAGAGCGAATGGGAATACGGCCGCGTCACATACCCGTGGACGAACGCCGGCAGCCGGTGCTCCCGCGCGTAGGCGACCGCCTCGCGCATCGTCGCCAGCGATTCGACGAAATCCGTGCCGTCGCACTTGAACCGCGCCATGCCCGGAAAACCTTCCACCAGCTTCGAAATGTCGCCGCCCGCGGTCTGTCGTTCCACCGGCACCGAGATCGCGTAGCCGTTGTCCTCCACCAGGAACACCATGGGCAGCCGCTCCAGGCAGGCGATGTTCAGCGCCTCCCAGAACTCGCCTTCGCTGGTGGCGCCGTCGCCGGTGCAGACCAGCGTAATGTCCTCGGAGTGCGGGTTCAGCAGCCGGGACGCCTGGGCGCAGCCCGCCGCCTGGAGAAACTGCGTGCCCGTCGGCGAGGACGACGACGGGATGTTCAGCTTCTTGTGGCCCCAATGCGAGGGCATCTGCCGCCCGCCGGAGTTCGGATCCGCCGCCGCGCCGACCGCGCCCAGCAGCATCTCTTCGGCCGTCATACCCACCGCCAGGCACAGCGCCCGGTCGCGATAGTAAGGATAGATCCAGTCGTAGCCGGAGCGCAGCGCGTAGCCCGCCGCGCAGGCCAACGCCTCGTGTCCCGCACCCGAAATCTGAAAGAAGATCTTGTTCTGGCGCTTCAGCAGGATCTCGCGGTCGTCAATGCGCCGCGACATCTGCATCAGGCGGAAAGCGCGGAGGAGTTCCTCGCGGCTGAGCGGGGTTGGCTGAGCGGCGGGATCCGGCCGGGCGGGGATGCTGGTAAGCATGGCGTGGATCTCCAAACCTCCAGAATAGCGAATCGCGCGTTCCGGCAAACCGTCCGTGACCGGGCTCACCGGCATGGCGTTCCGCCCGATCTCGCGCCCGGCTGTATGGAGCAACTAAAGAGTCGCGCAGTCCGCGCTCCGCATCAGGAGAAGGGCTTGATACAATGACGTTTCTCGCGGAGCCTGCCGCCTGGCGGGCCGGTCGCACAAGGACGCCGGGCGAGGAACCGAGCAAGGAGCGAAAGACCAGCAATGCCACTTACTGCCGCCGGACTCGAAGGAATCGTCGCTGCGGAATCCAGCATTTGTTTCATAGACGGACACGAAGGGATCCTCAGCTACTGCGGATACGACATCAACGTGCTCGCGGAGAAGGCCACCTTTGAAGAAGTGATCTTCCTGCTGTGGAACGGACGCCTGCCCAACCAGTCCGAACTCGACGCGCTGAAGGCGTCGCTTGTCGCAGCGCGCCCCATCCCGAAAGAAATCGAGTCGTTTCTGGCGTCCGCGCCGAAGGGCGCCGTGCCGATGGACGTCCTCCGCACCGCCGTTTCGATGCTGGGCATGTACGAGCCCTCGGCCCGCGTGCACGCGGCGAGCGCCGACGCCGCCAAGGCCGTGCACCTCATGGCGCAGACCTCCACGATCGTCACCAGCTACGACCGGCTGCGCAACGGCCACCAGCCGATCGCCGGCGACCCGAGCCTCAGCTTCGCGGCGAATTTCCTCTACACCCTCACCGGCAAGAAGCCGGATGACGTCATGGAGCGCGTCTTCGACATCGCGCTGACCCTCCACGCCGACCACGAACTGAACGCTTCCACCTTTGCCGGCCGCGTGACCGCCGCCACACTCTCCGACATCCATTCCGCCGTCACCTCGGCCATCGGCGCCCTCAAGGGGCCGCTCCACGGCGGCGCCAATGAGGACGTCATCAAGATGCTGCTGGCCGCCGGATCCACGGAGAAGCTGCTCGCCGACGCCAAGGTGAAGCTCGACAACAAAGAAAAGATCTCCGGCTTCGGCCATCGCGTCTACCGCACCATCGATCCTCGCGCACGGCACCTCGCAGCGCTTTCCGAGGAACTCGGCAAGCGCACCGGCCACGTCGAGCTGTACAACATGTCCACGAAGCTCCAGCAGATGATCAAGGACTCTAAGGGCCTGGATCCGAACGTGGACTTCTATTCCGCCTCCACGTACTACTCGCTGGGGATCCCGGTGGACCTCTTCACGCCGATTTTCGCCGTCAGCCGCATGTCCGGCTGGACCGCTCACATCCTGGAGCAGTACCGCAACAACCGTCTGATCCGGCCGCGCGCCGAGTACACCGGCGAGCCGGTGGGCCGCGCCTGGGTCGACATCGCGAGCCGTTAAGCTCCCCGCAGGGAACCGAACCGCCGCCGGCCCCGCGCCGGCGGCGGTTTACTTTTTGACGTGCGCCCGGATCCAGCCGGAGATCGTCTCCAGCGCCAGCGGCGACATCGTTTCCTCGATCTGCCCGTACTCGCTCACCGCGCCGGTCTTGGCCGTCTGGAAGAGATGGTTCAGCCGCGGCAGTTTCGCCACCGTGTAGTCGCCGTTGCCCGCCCGCTCCAGGGCCGCCGCGACCACCGGCAGATTCTGCGAAGGCAGCACCTGCAGGTCCAGCTCGCCGAAGATCGCCAGCACGGAGACCTTCACCTTGGCGAGCGTCTCCGCCGGATCGTAGAACAGGAAGAAGCGCATCCACGGCGCGGTAAGGTTCTTCACGCGCTCGCCGGCCTCCGGCGCGCCAGGCGGAAACAGCGCGCGGAGCTGCTTCTCCGCCTCCGCCGGATCCTTTTCGGCGCGCAGGATCGCGAACATCTTCTTCTGCATCTCCAGCTGCTGCCGCAGGACGCCTTCCGGCATCCCCTGCGCCTTCAGAATCGCCTGCCCCTGTTCGTACAGGATCTGCTCTCCCGTCACGCCCGGCCCCGCGATCAGCACCAGAAACGCCACTCCGCCCGTTCGCACCGCGACCATCGGCGCAATCAACCCGCCCTCGCTGTGCCCGGCGAGCCCGATCCGCGCGGCGTCGATCTCCGGCCGGCCCTTGAGGAACGCCACGGCCGCGACGGCATCGGTCGCGAAGTCCTCTGAGGTGGCGGCCCGGAAGTCGCCCTTCGACTTGGCGATCCCGCGATCGTCGTAGCGCAGCACCGCGATCCCCGCGCGGGTCAGGTGATCCGCCAGCACCAGGAACGGCCGGTGCCCCATCAGCGCCTCGTCGCGATCCTGGGGCCCGGACCCCGAGATCAGCACCACCGCCGGGTGCGGCCCGGCGCCCGCCGGCGTCGTCAGCGTCCCCGCCAGCACCACGCCAGGCGCGGCTTTGTTCTCGAAGCTGACCTCTTCTTCTTTGTACGGGTAAGGCCGCGCCGGTTCCTGCGGACGCTTCAGCGCCACCGGCTTGTCCACCTTGGTCAGCACCAGCGGCAGTTGCGCCACTTGCTTGAAGACCCCGCGGATCTCTTTGCCGTCATCGCTCAGCACGCCCGTGTACGAAATTGCGCTGCCGATCCGGAACCGGAAGGCGCGCCCTTCGGCCGCCGTTTCGGTTACCGGGATGCTCGCCGCCCCCTGGTCCAGGCTGTCGAAGGTCGACTTCAGGGTCCCGTCGGCGTTGCGCGTGACGTGCAACTGCAGCCGCAGCTTGCCCTGCACTCCGGTATCGATCGTGCCCGCCCAAGTCCCTTCAAATGAGGGAGTTTGCGCTCCCAGCCACAACGCCGCCGCCAGCAGTGCGCCTAACCCTCGCATGGTGATCCCTCCCCAATGGCTACCGTCCAACATAACGCAGTCTTTTCTTGCGTTGTTCCTCTAAACCATTGAAACGCCTCAGTGCCGACTGACGGCAACCGGCGCCGGCGCCGGCGTGAGCCAAACCGGCCCCCGGTTCCCGCGTGTCCGGTCATGGCAGCCCCTGCAACCGCCGATGGCGTCCAGAAGATCATCGAGCAAGGCGAAAGCGTCGAGAGCATCGCCGCCCAAACCGGACACCTCTGGCACACCATCTGGAACCACGGCAACAACACCGAACTCCGGCAGAAGCGTAACAGCCCCCATATCCTCCACCCGGGCGACGAACTGTTCATTCCCGACGTTGAATTGCGGGAGGCTCCCAAGCCGACGGACGCCCGGCATCGTTTCCGGCTCAAGGCCGCCACCATCCGGCTGAAGCTGCTGGTGCGGGAGCAAAACCGCCCGCTCGCCAACAAGCCCTTCGTGCTGGTGGTGGACGGGACCACTTACAACGGGTCCACCGGCGGCAGCGGCATTGTCGAGGCCGTAATCCCGGCCGGATCGCGCGAAGGAACCCTGCTCATCGAGCCCGGCACGCCCCAGGAAAGATTCTACCGTCTGGACCTCGGCCACCTGGACCCGATCACCGAGGTCTCCGGCTGGCAGGGCCGCCTGCGCAACCTCGGCTTCTTCGCGGGCGCGGTGGACGGGGAGCGCAGCGAAGCTCTCGCCGAAGCCATCCGCGCCTTCCAGCATGCCCTCTCGCTCCCCGAGACCGGCGAAATGGACGGCGCCACGCGCGCCCGGCTCGAAGCCGAGCACGGGAGCTAGACGATGCGATACGCCACCGACAGTTTTTCTTTCGAGATCGATGACCGGCTGCTGCCGCTGCGGCCGCTGGTCCTGAAGCGCGGCTCGGACGAAGAGCTGCGCATCGGGTACGCGCCGATGGGCGAAGCTCCCCTCGGCGAAGTGCTGGACGAAGAATCCGTCCACCAGCGCGCCTTCGCGCGGCCGGGCGCCCTCACCACGCGCCGCGCCGCCGGGCGGCTGGCGGGATGGCCCGCGGAGCTGCTGCACTCCGAGTTCCGCGGCCGCGATGGCGCGGGCTTCATCGGCGTGGCGACGGCCCAGCTCTGGCCGGACCGGCGCGTCGAAGTCCGCTACGTGCGGAAAGGCTCCAGCTCGGAGCCGTTCGACTTCCCGGCCGCCGAACTCGCCTTCCAGGACTGGACCGCCGCGATTCAGCCGCTGCACGGCTCCGGCTACGCCGGCGGCTGGGTATCCGTGCCGCGGCGCCCGGAGTGGAACGCCGCCGGGTGGTTCCGCTTCACCAGCGAAGACGGTGGCATCCTGATTCTGATCTCCCCGGGCGGCGAGGACAGCGGTTCCTGGTCCAACGTCTTCGACCCCGACGACCAGATCACCGTGCGCAAGGTCACGCTCGCCACGCAGGATCTCGGCGGCCTGCGCGTCGATCAGACCACCTCGCACCTCTCGCGCCTGGGCCGGGAAGTGCTGGCGGAGCAGGACAATGCCGTGGTAGAGGTCCAGGCCGACTGCCTCGGGCTGGAGGCCACCGTGTGGCACGGCTACACCGAACTGCTGCGGCTGCGCGCGCGCGCCGCGCGGGAGAACGCTTCGGAATTGATGCAGATGTGGAACCGAGTGCTCGCGTCCGTGCGGGCGGGAGGCGCGGATGTCGAACGCGGCGTTTAAGGTCACGCGGGTTCTGCTCAACACGCTGGACACCTACACGGTGCCCATCGTGTTTCTGCCGGGGATGATGGGGTCCCGGCTGAAGCTCGCCCTCGACGGCGAAACCCGGAATTGGGATCCCGATTCGGACGCGTCCATGCTCTTTGGCTGGGTGAACCAAAGCCTGGCAGAGCGGACCGAAATCTTGAAGAAAGGCACGCCGTCCTTCTATGACCACAGCTTTACCTACATGCTGAAGAAGTTCAAGGATCCGGCGCATCAGAATGGCTTTCCCGAAGTGATGGGCGACGCGTACCTGCCGTTCCTCGAGAAAATGGCCGGCCACGACGAGGGCCAGGAGTTCTACGGCTCCACACGCTGCCCCATCTACGCGCTCGGTTACGACTGGCGGAAGTCGATCAAGGACTGCGCGGCGGAGGTCCAGCCGCGCATTGAGAAGATCCTGGCCGACCGGAATGCCGACAAAGTCGTCATCGTGACCCACAGCATGGGCGGGCTGGTGGCGCGTTATCTCAGCAAGTCCGGTTTCGAGGGCAAAATCGCGGGCATGGTCCACGTGGCCCAGCCGGTGGACGGGGCGCCGCTCGTCTATCGCCGCTTCATTCAAGGCGCGGACGACATCCCCGCGAACGAAAAGAACCGCGAGGAGAAGATGCAGCTCTTCGGATTCTCCGGTTGGGCCTTTGCCGCGCAGGCCAGCGCGCTGCCCGGGCTTTGCGAAATGCTGCCGAACGACAAGTACCAGTATCAGGAAAAAGCGGGGTCCAAACGCGGGCCCTGGCGAAGCAACTTCAAGAAGGGCGTTGCCATCGAGCCGGGCCGGTCCGTGTGGAAAGATTACCTCAAGACTGGCAACCCCGGGGTGGTGGCCGCTTTCAGCAAGATGACAATTGGCGCGTCCTTCAAGGAGAAGCAGTGGAAGGCGATCCAGGCCGACCTGGTCAAGAACCTCACCGACGCGGGAACCGTCACCGGCACCATCGCTTATCCCCTCGGCCGTTACTCTCACCCGACGACCGCGACCCTCGCCAATGCCGCGCACCCCGAAACCATCGGCGGCGTGGACTGGTACACCGACCGCGACGGCGAGAGCACCACCAACCACCTCGCCGCGGGCGACAGCACCGTGCCGCTCTCAAGCGCGAACGCCCTGTCCGTGCAGCGCGCCGGCAAGCCGCTCCCGGACCCTTACAACGAGGAGAAGTGGCGGATGGTGGTCGAGTCCTCCGCCAGCCACCAGGACATCCTGAAGGACGCCGCGGTGCAGGATAAGGTCGCCGAGGCGGTGAAGACGATCGTGCAGCTCGCGGTGAAGAAGTAAGTCCGCGGGCGGGCAGCCCCGTCGAAAATCAGCCCAGGAACATCGCGAGCGGCAGTCCGAACCGCCGCGACAGCCGGCGCGCATGCTCCGCGTGGATCCGGCGCTTGCCGGCCATCACCGCGGACACTACCGACTGGGAGCCGAAGCAGTCCACCAGATCCACCTGCTTCAGCCCTCCCTCCTCCATTAGGTGCTGCAACAGTTCCAGTGGGGCCAGGGCCTCCAGGGCGCCGCGGCTCCGCCGTTCATCGTAGTCATCGACCAGGCGCTCGAGTAACTCGATGAGCCGGTCCAGTTCCACCGTCCTGTCGCCGGAAAGCGCCAGTTGCATCAGGAGTCCGGCCAGCCGGTCGTGCTCTGCGTCGCTCCGGATGACTCCGGGCCGATGCCTGGCCAACAGGCGTCCGTACTTCTTCTCGTCGATGGCGGCGATCACGTCGGGCCGATTATCGCACTCCCCAGCAGACTGGGATCGACGATGAAGCTCCGCGAGCGAGGCCGGAGCGTTAGCCGCCGCGCCTCCGCTATCCTGAAAACACCGTGCACGATCTCAGTTTCTTCCGTTCCAACCTCGACGCCGTCGCCCTCCGCCTCCGCGACCGCGGCCTCGAGTTGAACATCGCCGAGTTCCGCGACCTCGATGCCGAGCGCCGCGCCGCCATCACCGAGGCCGAGACGCTGAAAGCCCAACGCAACACCGGGAGCCAGGAGATCGCCCGCCTCAAGAAGTCCGGCGCCGACACCGCGGAGCAGCAGGCCAAGGTCCGCGCCATCGGCGACCGCATCGCCGCGCTCGACGCCAAAGTCGCCGAGGTCGACGGCCGGTTCCAGGACATCCTCAAAGGGATCCCGAATATCCCGCACGCGTCTGTCCCCGCCGGCAAATCCGCCGCCGATAACTTCGAAGCCAAGAAATGGGGCACGCCCCGCGCCTTCTGCTTCACTCCGAAGGCGCACTGGGACCTCGGCCCCGAACTCGGCATCCTCAACTTCGAGCAGGCCGCCAAGATCACCGGCGCGCGCTTCGCGGTCTATCATGGCCTGGGCGCGAAGCTGGAGCGTTCGCTGATCAACTTCATGCTCGACACCCACACGCGCGAGCATGGCTATCAGGAAGTGCTGCCGCCGTTCCTGGTCAACTCCGATTCGCTCTACGGCACCGGCAACCTGCCGAAATTCGCCGAGGATCTGTTCCGCATCAGTGACAAGGATCTCTGGCTCATCCCCACCGCGGAAGTGCCGGTGACGAACCTGCACCGCGACGATACGCTCGACGCCGATCAGCTCCCGCTCAGCTACTGCGCCTATACGCCGTGCTTCCGCAGCGAAGCCGGCGCCTACGGGCGCGACGTGCGCGGCATCATCCGCCAGCACCAGTTCCAGAAGGTGGAGCTAGTCAAGTTCGCGCGGCCGGACCAGAGTCACGAGGCGCTCGAAAGGCTGACCAGCGACGCCGAGCGCATCCTCGAACTGCTGGGCCTGCCCTACCGGCGCGTGCTGCTGTGCACCGGCGACATGGGCTTCTCCTCGGCGAAGACCTACGACCTGGAAGTCTGGCTGCCGGGGCTCGGCGAATACAAGGAGATCTCCTCCTGCTCCAACTTCGAGGCGTTTCAGGCGCGGCGCGCCGGCATCCGCTGCAAGTCCGGCAAGGGCAAGTCCGAGTTCGCGCACACGCTGAACGGCTCGGGCCTCGCGGTGGGGCGCACCTGGCTCGCGATCCTCGAGAACTACCAGCAGGCCGACGGCAGCGTCGTCGTGCCGGAGGTCCTCCGCCCGTACCTCGGCGTCGAGCGCATCGCCAAGGCCTGAGCTACTTGACAGCGAGCGTCACGCCGTCCTGCGAGCGCGTGCCGCCGGCTTCCACGGCCAGCGGGACGTTCGGGCCCAGCGGCGCGTCGCCCGGCACGGTGACGTTGATCTGGAACACGCCGCGCACGAAACCCGGAGCCAGGCCGACGAACTCCAGCTTCGCTTCGCGGTCGCCGATCAGCACCCGCACGGGCAGCACCGGCTTGGCAAAGGGTGGATTCTGCGAGTTCACGCCGCCCTCCACGCACGGGCGGTCCGTATCGCCCAGCCCGCTCGCGTAGATCGCCACCACGGAACCGCGCGGCGCGCGGTTGGCGGCGGAGTTTGCCTCGTAGCGCTGCGTGTTCGGATCGTAGTTCAGCACCGCCCCGGGGCCGCGTCCGGAACCGGAAAGGGTAAAAATCCCGGGCGCGGCGGGGACTACCGGCACGCGGACGGACTGCGTCCACGCGCCGGTGGATTCGACTTGGACCAGCGTCGACGTCTTGCCGGAAATCGAACAGGGCGTGACGGCGTTGATCTGCCCGCGCGAGGTAAACAGCCCCGCGCCGGGCGCATTGTCGAAGAGCACGGAAGTGTTGGCCAGCCGGGTGGAGATCCGGTTGCTGGCGTCCACTTCGAAGAACGCCTGGTTGGCCGGGCCGAGGTTGCGGCCGAAGACGCTGACGATCTGGTTGGGGGCGAGCGCGAAATCCTCGAAGCTGGCGCCGTTGCGCGCACCGTCGCGGTCCAGGCACATGCCGCTAGCGGAGAGCACCTCGATGCGCACGGCGTCGTAGCCGCCGCTTTCGTTGCGCCGCGCGTCGATGTCGACGCAGGCGCCGGCCGCGGCCGGTCCCTTGGAAACGTCCAGCACCGTGGTCGCATTGGCCGCGTAAGTGCGCCCGCCGGCCACCCAGTTGCCCGTAAGCGAAGTGGGCCGGGACTCCAGCGTGCCGCGGACCTCGAACGCGCCCAGGCGATCGCAGTCGCCAGGATCCTCGTTCTTGACATACGTGGCGAGGAACGCACCGCCGCTTATCTGGCCGCGCGCTTCCACGCAGGAGCCTTCGCGGAAGTCCCCGCGCCGGCTTTCGAGCAGTGTCTCATTGCTGACGCGGACGGTCTGGCCGTAGACCCGCCATTCGCCAAGGGGTCCGCCCGAAGGCAATGCTTCAATGCGTCCCAGGATCTTGGGATCGTCGGCTCCCGGCGCCGCCGCGCAGCCGGCCGCCGCCAGTTTCTCCACCCGGCGCGCCACGATCGTACCCTCGGACTCGAGGTTGCCCTCCACCGCGACGCACTCGCCCACCTGCGGAAACCCGGCGGACGCCAACTGCGTGGACGGGTTCACGTTCACGCGGCGTCCGTTCACCCGCCACCGCTGCGTCGGCCCAAAGGACGCTGCATCCTGAAGGATGCCCCGGAATTCGGAACTGCCGCTCCAACGGCGGGGTTCCGAGGCGCAACCCGGCAGCCCGAACTGCGGCTGTACCGTGGTGGCCACCAGATTCTCACCGTTTGAGGCGGCGTCGACCTCCACGCAGGAGCCCATCTGGATAGGCCCGCGGTCCTGATCCACCGTCGACGAGTTCGTGATCTGCACAATGCGTCCGCCGACCTGCCAGAATCCGACGCGGTCGAAAGAGCTGGGAAGCACCTGCACTGGCCCGGACCATTTGGCTCGGTCCTGGGCAAGAAGCGGCAAGCACAGCAGCGAAACCGTAAGCAGCACTCGGTACACGTTGGTAGCTCCTTTCGTTTGTGCCGGTTATCGACACAGGGCACGGCGCATAGCCAAGTGTAATGATAGTACTATACTTTTCATCAATAAGGTACTGCTCTGGGTTCGAGGCCCAATTCCGGCGTAGACGCCCGTCTACAGCATCAGGGAGCGGATGATGGTCGGCGGTGCGGTGAGCGCGGCCACCTGGCGGCGCAGGTCCTCGCCGTCGGACTCCCGGAGCGCGGCCTCGTAGCCCTTCGCGATCCCGTAGATCACCAGCTCGAAGAACCCGGCCAGGTGGCGCAGGAACTCAAGTTCGGCATAGATCTCCACCGGCGAGAGTTCCAGGTTCTGATCCACCGCGTAGCGCCGGATCTGGCTTTGGATCAGGTTGATCTTGTGGATCACTTCGTGGAGCGGAATGCTTTGGTAGTAGCGTTGGCGGCCCAGCGCTTCGTAGGTGCGGATCACCCCGTCGTCGCTGCCGTTGGCGAGCCACTTGGCGAGGTTGGTCGCAAGGTCCCGGGCGCGCTCCCGTAATTCGGAGTCAGCCAGGGTCCGGTAGTTCGGCAGGCGGGGATCCCGCTTGCGCAGATCGAGGACCTGGAGGGCGATGGCCTCCCAGTTGCGTTCGATCTTCTCGATCAAGGGGCTCGACAACATGATGTTTCCCTCCGGCCTGCGGATTAAGGCAGGTTAATGAAAGAGATGTCACCCGCTGACTGGAAGTTGCCGCTTTGGGGTACTAATTATTACTTAGTACCATTTCCGGTGCTCCAAGCTCAATCCACCTTTCGCTCGGCGCGTTGCAAACCTTCATGGACGAGCATCTTGAGCAGCGTCTGATAGCCGATTCCCTTGCGCTGCGCGATCGCGCGGGCCTTGTCGAGGTCGGGCGCGGCAATGCGATCGACTGGCGACCGAGCCAAAACAAGGCGCGGCGATCTAGCCTCCCCAAGAACCTGAAACTGTAGCGAAGGACGGCAGGCGATCCCGAAAACGGACAATGGCTCCTGTTATGGGCTCATTATTTTCAATATTTTACAGAGGGCAGAAAACTGCTCCTGTTCTGGCCCGATGGGCAACCTGCGCTACGCCGTGCGGCAGTTGTGGAAGTCCCCCGGGTTTTCGCTGATCGCGATCCTCACCCTGGCCCTGGGCGCGGGTGCGACCACCGCCATCTTCAGCTTCGTAAACGCCTGGGTTCTGAAGCCCTTACCGTACCGGACGCCGGACGAACTGGTGTCGCTGTTCGAAAAGGACATCCGCAACGGACGGCGGATCCCGGTGGCTCCGGGCAACCTGCCGGACTACGCGGCTTCCGGCGCGTTCGCGGAAATCGCGCCCTGGGGAACGTCCCCGTATAACCTGACCGGCGACGGCGACGCGGAGCGGATCGAACTCGCCGAAGTGGGCGCCGGGTTCTTCCCGATGCTGGGCGTGGCGCCGGCGCTGGGGCGCGGCTTCCTGGCAGGCGAGGACCGGGAGGGCGCATCCCGCGTGATCCTGCTGGCACATTCCTTCTGGAACGATCGCTTCCAGGGGCGTGAGACCGCGCTCGGGCAAACCCTGAAGATCGACGGCAAAGCGTACACGATCGCGGGCGTGATGCCCCGGGAGTTCCACTTTCCGCTCTTCGGACGGGTGGCCGGGTTCATTCCCCTGGAGATGAGCCTGAAGCAGCGCGAGGACCGGCGGTCGCATTGGATGAACGTGATCGGCCGGCTGCGGCCGGGCGTGGCGGCGGGGGCAGCGCAGGCGACTTTGACGACTGTGGGCAAGCGGCTGGCCAGGGGATATCCGGAGTCGAATGAAAATGTCGGCACCGTGGTGCGGACGCTGCACGACGACATTGGGGATCACTCGGGGAATTTTGCGCTGACGGTGACGCTCGGGCTGGTGGGCTGCGTGATGCTGATCGCTTGCGCGAACGTGGCGAACCTGCTGCTGGCCCGCGCGACGGGGCGGCGGCGCGAGATCGCGGTGCGGCTGGCGGTGGGCGCGTCGCGCGGGGCGCTGGTACGGCAACTGCTGACCGAGACCGCGGTGCTGTTCCTGGCGGCGGGCGTGGTGGGAGTGCTGCTGGCGCAGTGGGGCGTGCCCGCTTTGACGGCGATGATCCCGTTCGAGAACCGCGGGTTCCTGCCGAATCAAGGCGTGGTGCACCTGGATTACGCGGCGCTGGCCTTCGCGCTGGCGCTGTGCCTGGTGACGGCGGCGCTGTTCGGCCTTTGGCCCGCGCTGGTGACGACGCGGCTGGATCTCAACGAGGCGCTGAAGGACGGTGGACGCCACACGGGCGGCGCAGCCAGCGGGCGGGGCCGCCGGTTGCTGGTGGCGGCCGAGATGGCTCTGGCGGCGCTGGTGCTGGTGATGGCCGTGCTGATGGTGCGGTCGGCGTTCGCCCGCTACGACGCGGATCTGGGACTGGATCCGCGGAATGTTCTGACCGCCACGGTGGATCTGGACGAGAAGCGCGGCCAGGACGCCGCGGCCGGAGCGGCGATCCACGACGGCGTGCTGGAGCGGCTTCGGGCGAATCCGCAGGTGACGGCCGCCGGGGCGGTGCAGTATCTGCCGTTCGGACATTCGGGCGCCACGCGCGGTTTTGTCATCGACGGCCGGGCCCCGGAAGCGGGCGAGCGATTGTCGGCACGGTTCAGCGCCGCGGATTCGGGCTACCGGGAAGCCATGGGATTGCGTTTGAAGGAAGGGCGCTGGCTGGAGCGCCGCGACGGCGCGGGCAGCCCCGGGGTCGCGGTGATCAGCGAGGTGATGGCGCGGCGCTATTTCCCGCGCGGCGCGGTGGGCCGGAAGCTGAAACTCGGCAGCGAGCGGCGCGAGGTGACCATCGTCGGCGTAGCCGGGGACACGAAGCTGGTGAACCGCATGGATACGCCCGAGAACCAGATCTGGTTCCCCTACGCACAGGCGCCGGCGCGCCGCATGACCTACGTCGTGCGAACCGCCACGGGCCTCTCGGCGATCCGGGACGCGGTGCGGGCGTTAGATCGTGATCTGCCGGTGTCGGCGGCGCGGTGGATGGAGGAGCGGATCCGCGAGGAGGACGCTCCGTACGACATTCTGACGCGGCTGATCGCGGGCTTCGGGCTCCTCGCGCTGTTCCTGGCGGCGCTGGGCTTGTATGGGGTGATCGCCAACTCGGTGGCCAGCCGGATCCCGGAGATCGGGCTGCGGATGGCGGTGGGTGCCTCGCGCCGGCAGGTGGTGGGACTGGTGTTCCGGGATGGAATGCGCATGGTGTTGTTGGGGCTGGGGTTAGGGCTCGCGGCGGGAGCCGCGGCCGCCCCGGCGTTGGCCACGCTTTTGTACGGAGTCGCCCCAAGGGATCTGGGAGTTTATGGGGCGGTGGGTATTCTGCTTCTATTGGCGGCGTGTGCGGCGATCTTGGTGCCGGCGCGCCGGGCCGCCGGCACCGACCCGCTGACGGCTTTGCGCTACGAATAGGCTGGGTCTTGAGTCGTTCCAGAAGGATTGGGGAGTGGTGATGCAAAAACTACGCGCCGCCGTGATGACGACGACCGTTCTCTGGGCCGCCGGGCTGTTGCCCGCGGCTCCGGCTTTGGGGATTGAAGGCTCCCGCGGGGTACGGGAGGAGTTCCGCTGGCAGGGGACGTTGACCGCGGGTCAGACGGTGGAAGTGAACGGCGTAATCGGCAGCATCGCCGCGGAGCCCGCCTCGGGCGATGAGGTGGAAGTCGTGGCGCTGAAGCATGGCGACGGCGACCCGGAAGCGGTGGCGATCGAAGTGGTCGGTCACGAAAACGGCGTCACGGTGTGCGCGGTCTTTCCGCGGGATGAATTCGGCAAACCCTGGGAGTGCCAGCCGACCGGCGGCGGCGGCCACCGCGTGGCGTCGCTGTTCGAGGGGCGGGCTAAGGTCCGGTACGAACAGGGCGGCGGCGGCGATGTGCGGCTGCCGGGGATCGGTGTGGACTTCGTGGTGCGAATCCCGGCGGGGCTGCACCTGATCGCGCGGACGCTGGACGGCGACATCAATGCGGTGGGACTTGCGGGCAGCATCGAAGCACACAGCCTCAAGGGCGACGTGGTGGTCAGCGTCCCGGAGGCTCCCGGCGGGAATGTCCGCGCGGACAGCGCCGAAGGATCCCTGGTGTCGGACTATCCGCTGGATATGAAGAGCAGCCTGACGGGCATGCGCGGGAAAGGCAAGATCGGGCGCGGCGCACGGCGGCTGAATCTGCGGACGGTGGCGGGCAGCGTGATGTTGCGGCGGCACCTGGCGCGGATCGAGGGCGTGGAGTAGCGGGGCGGGCGCAACCCAGCGCCTCATTCACGGAGCAGCCGGTTGCCGGGGCAAGCGCGGATGGACCAGCCACGGCCTGCTTCCTGCACGGGGGTGCAATGTGACTGGGGCTCGCCACTCCCTGACGGTCGCGGCCCCGTTTTGACTTTGGCCCCCGGTTGCCGACGCGCGGCTACGGCCCCTACTTCTTAGCGGACTCCTTGGCCAGTTGCTCCCGGAACTTCTTCTCGTGGCGCTCGACCATCGGCAGATACCCGGCCGCGTCCGCGAACGAACCAGCCTTGTGCTTCGCCTCCATCCCGTACTGGGAGCCGTGCGCCGCCACCCAGATATCGGGACGCCAGGTTTTCTGGAGGGCGAAGGTCTTCTCGAAATCGGCCGCGATCTGCGGGTACTTTTGGTTGCCCACCAGCGGCATGACGACGGTGGCCGCGTTCACGAACAGGAACGACAGCTTGCGGCCGCCTTCCGTCACCGTGGTCGCGTAGCTGACGCTGCCGCGCGAGTGCCCCGGTGTCAGGTGGACCTTCAGTTCGCTGGCCCCCAGCCGGACCACCTCGCCGTCGCGCAACCGGCGGTTGACCTTGGCCGGCGCGAAGTAGGTCTCCGGCCCGAAAACCGGATCGCTCTTGCCGCCGTCCTCGAGCGCCGCGGCGTCCGGCTCGGTGACCCACACCTGCGCGCCAGTCTGCTTGACGACCTCCGCGAAGGCGGCAACGTGATCGAAATGACCCTGCATCGTGAGCAGGATCTTGATATCGCCGAAGCGAAACCCGAGTTTCTCGACGGACGCCCGGATCTGCGGCGCCGAGCCTGCCAGGCCCGTGTTGATCAGGATGTGTCCTGCCGGATCCGTCACCAGGAAACAGGCCAGGTCTTCGGTGCCGACATAGTAGATGTTCCCGGCGATCTTGTGCCCCGGGTACGGGCGGGTCCATTCGGGGGGCGCCTGGCCCCGCAGGGACAGAGCCAACAGGGCACAGATGAGTCCGCGAGTCATCCATTCAGGATAGTCGGTTCGTCGGTGGCGGCTCGCGGTTCGTCGGCGGCGGCGTGGGATTCGCCGGTTTCCCGGCGACGGCCGGGCGATCCGCCCGTACGCTGGGACCATGAAGAAACCCGTTCCCTTCCTCATGGCTGCCGTGCTGGGATTCACGGCCGGCCTGCTCCTCACGTGGACACCCGCGCACGGCGCGGAACGTTTTGACTATCAGGTGCGGAATCTGTTCTTCGCCGGCTTCACGGGCGACACCGAGGCGCTCGCGAACGGTATGAAAATCTGCGAGGAGATTCTGGCCCAGGACCCCAACCATGCCGAAGCGCTGGTGTGGCATGGGTCCGGGTTGTTCTACCAGTCCGGCGAAGCGTTCCGCCAGAAGGCGCCCAACGCCATGGAGTTGTACGGCAAGGGGATCGCCGAGATGAAGCGCGCCGTCGAACTCGCCCCGAAGAACGTCGGGGTGCGAGTGCCGCGCGGCGCCGTTCTCTTGACGGCGGCGCGTTTCATGCCGCCGCAGCAGGGCAAAGCACTGATGCACGACGGGATCGCGGACTTCGAAACGTCGCTCGAGATCCAGAAGGACCAGTTCGCCAAGCTCGGCACGCATCCGCGCGGGGAACTGCTCTTCGGCCTGGCGGACACGCATAGCCGGGTGGGCAATACCGAGAAGGCGCAGCAGTACTTCGACCGGATCCTGGCGGAGCTGCCCAACACGGCATACGCCAAGCGAGCCGCGATGTGGAACGAGACCAAGCAGCCGCTGCCGCTCAATCAGACCGGCTGCGTCGGCTGTCACGTCGCGAGCGCGCGGTAAGGGACAATCGAAGCACGCCGTGATGGAGCCGCTCCAGAGGATCTTCCGCTCGGTCGTGATCAACTGCCTGCTGGCGGCCGCGATCACGATGGTGATGTACGGATTCGCCCGCCGCTTCGTGTGGGCGGAGGCGCTGGAGTTCTTCGGCTATTCGTGCCTGTTTTCGAACGCGATCGGCGGGCTCGCGTTCGCGACCATGCCGCGGCAATGGGTGGTGACGCAGCGTTTCCCGGTGGTGTGGCGGTGGCTGGCGCGGGTGGCGGGGATGGCGGCGATCACCGCCGTTGGCACGCTGGTGGCCGGAGGAATCATCGCGTTGATCCACCCGGGCTACGATCCGCTGGAGGAGTTCTGGCGGACCTACCGGTTCAGCGTGGTGATCGCCGTGACGTTCGGCGTGGCGCTGGCCGGCTATCACGCCATGCGGTACAAACTGGACGCCGCGACGCTGGAACTGCGCACGCGGGAACTGGAGCGGGAGCGTGCGTTGAAGCAGGCGGCGGCGTCGCAATTGGCATCGCTGGAGTCCCGGGTGCACCCGCACTTCCTGTTCAACGCGCTGAATTCGATCTCGTCGCTGATTCAGGAGGACCCCGCGCGCGCCGAGCGCCTGCTGGGCCAGATGGCGGCCCTGCTCCGGTTCTCGCTCGACGCCAACCGGGCGGGGTTGGTGCCGCTGGAGCGCGAAATGAAGATCGTCCGCGATTATCTGGAAATCGAGAAGGCGCGGTTCGGCGACCGGCTCCGCTTCGCCTTGGAGGTAGACGAGGATCTCGGCCCGGCGCAGGTGCCGCCGCTCGCGGTCCAGACGCTGGTGGAAAACGCCGTGAAGTACGCCGTGTCGCCGCGGCGGGAAGGGGCGTCGATTCGCGTCACGGCATCGCGCGACGGCGGGCGGCTGGCCGTCACCGTGGCGGACTCAGGCTCCGGCTTCGATGCTTCGGCGCTCCAGCCCGGCCATGGCCTGGACCTGCTCCACCAGCGGCTGATGACGCAGTTCGGCATGGACGCGGCCCTGCGTCTCGACCGCGGTGCGGAAGAGATGCGCGTGTCCCTGCTGATTCCCCAACTGGTGCGCCCCCCACATGTGGCAAGCATTTCTGGTTGACGACGAGCCGCTGGCGCTGAAGCGGCTGGAGCGCCTGCTGGCCGCCACCGGCCGCGTCGCCGTGGTGGGGACATCCGCCGACCCCGTGGAGGCGCTCGCCGCGTTGCGCCGGGTCCCCTGCGACGTGCTGTTCCTCGACATCGAGATGCCGGGACTCACCGGGTTTCAACTGCTGGAGCACCTGGATCCGCAGCCGCTGGTGGTGTTCACCACGGCGTACTCGGAGTATGCGCTGCAGGCGTTCGAGGTCAATTCACTGGCCTACTTACTGAAGCCGGTGGAGCCCGAACAACTCGACCGGGCGCTGAACAAGCTGGACCGGATCCGCGGCGGGCAGGCCGCGCGGCCGGACGTCGCGGCGCTGCTTGCGCAGTTGCGGCAGGCCTTGCCGGCGCCTGCGCCTTCGTATCCGGACCGCCTGCCCTCGCGCTCGGGCGAGAAGGTGGAGTTCCTGGAGCTGCACCGCGTGACGCACTTCTACGCGGAGGATAAGCTCACGTTCGCGGCTACGCCGGAGAAGGCGTACGTCATCGACGCGACCATCGCCGACCTTGAAACGCGCCTGGACCCGCGACGGTTCCTGCGCATCCATCGCTCCACGATGGTGAATGTCGACTTCATTCAGGAACTGCACCAGTGGTTCGGCGGGCGGCTGCTGGTGCGGCTCAAGGATCAGAAGAAAACAGAACTCACCGTGGCGCGGGACCGGGTGAAGGATCTGAAGGACCGGCTCGGGGTCTAGAGACGTTCCGCGATGGGGCTGTCGGTAGCACGTGAGCTTGTCCGCTTCTCGTAGCACGTGATTTGTCCGCTTTGGTTCTGGGCTACCCTCTTGGCCTTTCGGGGGAAAGAGGATCTCGTCGCCGGGTGGTGGGAATGCGGGAACCGCTGGAGGCGGTTTCCAAGCGGCGGGGGGAGCGGGGGGAAACCTGGGTTTGGTTTTCCCCCGCTTCCACGGCCGCGTCATTTCCACGGCGCTCGGGGAAGTGCGCCACGCGGTGGGGCCCTCAGTAGATGGAAACCTGCCCGCGCAGGTGTTGGTGAATGGTCACCGTCTGTCCGGCGAGCGTACGCTTCCATAGGCACTTTTCGATCTGCCACCACCGGTCCCAATGGCTGCCGTGTTGTCCTGGCCCAGCGCCGCCGCTGCCTCCCCCACCCCCATCCGCCCCGCCACCTCGTTGCCGATCACCGCGATCTTCTGTATCTGCTTCTGACTCAAGTCCACACCCTACTCTCCGGCGGGTCAGAATCGCTGAACAGTTAGGGGGTGACAAAATCGCTGAACAACTACAGACTTCCCGCGGGGGGATTGACAACCACGAAGAACGGGCGCACTATAGAGCCGCTTCATCTCCCCGAAGGAGGTGCCCGGTGTCCGCACCCGCTCTGGCGCGCTCCAGCGCCACTCGCCTCGACGACCCGCTGCGGTCGCTCCTGGCCGGCAAACCCAGACAGGTTTTCTCGATCGCTCCCGATGCCTCGGTCTATGACGCCATCGCCCTGATGTCCGACCGGCGCGTGGGCGCGCTGGTGGTGCTCGCCGGCGAACGCCTGGTGGGCATCATCTCCGAACGCGATTATGCTCGCAAGGTGATCCTCAAAGGCAAATCGTCCCGGGAGACGCGCGTCGACCAGATCATGAGTTCCCCCGTCATCACGGCGACACCGCGCACCGCGGTCAGCGACTGCATGAGCCTGATGTCGGAGCACCGCATCCGGCACCTCCCGGTGGTGGAGTGGGACCGCGTGGTCGCCATGATCTCCATTGGCGACCTGGTCACTTGGGTGAACCAGTCGCAGGCGGACCTGATCCGCCATCTCGAGGGCTATATCAACGGGACCTATCCGGGCTGAGGTCGGCTAGAGCCGGAGACAGGGGGAGGCGGCATCGCCGTTTTCCCCTGTCGACGCTCGATCCTGCGGCGGCGCAAGCGAAAAAAACGCGGAAACCATGCGCCGGCTTCGCCGCCGTTCACGCCTAAACAAGTGGAGGCGGTACAAACAAAATGGCTGTAGATTTCTTTCTCAAGATTGACGGCATCCCGGGCGAAAGCAAGGATGCGAAGCACAAGGACGAGATCGACATTCTGTCGTGGAGCTGGGGCGCGAACCAGACGGGCACGATGTCGTACGGCGGTGGCGGCGGCGCGGGTAAGGTGAACTTCCAGGACTTCCACTTCACCATGCGCATGAACAAGGCGACGCCGAAGCTGATCCTGGCGTGCGCGAACGGCGAGCACATCAAGAAGGCGGTGTTCATCGCCCGGAAGGCCGGTAAGGAGCAGCAGGAGTACATGAAGATCGTCTTCAGCGATCTCCTGGTGGCGAACTACGCGACGGGCGGCGGCGGCGACGAGCCGATCGAAAACTGCTCGCTCAACTTCTCGAAGGTGGAGTTCGAGTACAAGCCGCAGAAGGCGGACGGCAACCTGGACGGCCCGATCACGGCTGGCTGGGATCTCAAGAAGAACGTCAAAGTCTAAGCCGGACCACGGCGCGGACGATGCGCTTGACATGGGCGAAGAAAAGGCGAATAATAGCCTTTCCTTCGCCCATGTCCCTTTTGTTTCCAGAGGTTCCGGCGCCGGGACTGGTCGGCATCGCGCGGCTCGCCGCCGGCGCCGCCGCGCTCGAGGCCAAGCGCTCCGTGGAGTACCGCGAACTCGCCACCCGGCGCTACATCGGGCGCGTCTCCGGCGACCGGATGCTCTTCGACTGGACCATCAACCCGTACCGGGGCTGCGAGTTCGCCTGCAAGTACTGCTACGCCCGCTACACCCATGAATTCATGGAGTTACGGGATCCGCAGCAGTTCGAAACCCAAATCTTCGCCAAGGAATGGTCGGCGGCGGCGTTTCGTCAGGAAGTACTGCGGCTTCCCCGCGGGGCGTGGATCGCCATCGGCACCGCCACGGATCCCTACCAGCCGGCCGAGCGCCGCTTCCGGATCACCCGGCGCATGCTCGATGTCTTCGCCGGAACCAGCGGCCTGAAGATCGGGATCACCACCAAGTCTGACCTGATCGCCCGCGACGCAGACGTCCTCGCCGAGATCTCGCGGCGCCACAATACCGGCGTCATGCTGACCGTCACCACAACCGACGAGCGCCTGGCGCGGCTGCTGGAGCCGAAGGCGCCGCGCCCGGAACTGCGGCTGCGGGCCATCGAGGCGCTGGCGAAGGCCGGCGTGGCGGCGGGGGCTTTCGTCGCCCCGGTGCTGCCGCTGCTCAACGATAGCGAAAGCTCCCTGGACGCGGTCGCCCGGGCGGCCGCGGCGCACGGCGCGCGCTACTTCGCCGCCAATCTGCTGTTCCTCAAGCCGCCGGCCGCGGCCGTCTTCCTGCCCTTCCTCGAGGCCCACTATCCGCAACTGGTCCGCCGCTACCGCGAGCGCTTCGCCCGGGGAGCCTACCTGACCGGGGACTATGTCGAGAAGATCCGGGCGCGGGTGCGGGAGATCCGGCAGCGCCACGGCTTGACGCGGGAACTGGGCTCGGCGCCGGAGGTCCAGGCCGGGGAGCAGCTCACGCTGTTCTGAGGTTCAGCTTTACTTCTTCTTGCTGTCGCCGGTGAAGAACTTGGCCCAACGTTCCGGCGGCGCGGCGAGCGCGACGATCGCGAACACCGCGAACACCACCAGCAGGCCGAGCAGTACGAAACCCATGGATCCAGTTTAGATCGCCAGCGACTTCAGGTACTCGCGGAACGGTCCGCCGAGGTCGTAGCGCTTCAGCGCGAACTCCACGGTCGCCTTCAGGAACCCCAGCTTGTCGCCCGCGTCGTAGCGCGTGCCCTCGAACCGGTAGCCGTAGATCGGGCGGTTGCGCAGCAGGTGCTTCAATCCGTCGGTCAACTGGATTTCGCCGCCGGCGCCGGGCGGGACCGCTTCGATGGAATCGAAGATCTCCGCCGTCAGCACGTACCGGCCGATGATCGCCAGGTTCGAAGGGGCGTCCTCTTTCTTCGGCTTTTCCACCATGTTGCGGATCCGGTACAGCCGGTCCTTGGACCCGTTGTGCGCCACCGGCTCGGCGTCTACCACGCCGTAAGCCGAGATTTTGTCCTTCGGGACCTCCATCAGCGCCACCACGGAAGCGCCGTAGAACTCGTAAACGTCCAGCAATTGCCGCAGGCAGGGGACTTCCGCGTCAATCACGTCATCGGCCAGGATCACCGAAAAAGGCTCGTGCCCCACCAGTTCCTTGGCGCGCAACACCGCGTGGCCCAGGCCCAGCGCTTCCTTCTGGCGGACATAGGCGACATTCATCAGATCGGAGATGCCGCGCACCGAGCTGAGCAGTTCCTTCTTGCCGCTGCGCTCCAGCGCGTGCTCCAGCTCGAAGCTCACGTCGAAATGGTCCTCGATGGCCACCTTGCCGCGCCCGGTGACGATGTAGATGTTCTGCACCCCGGAGTGGAGCGCCTCCTCCACGCCGTACTGGATCAGCGGCTTGTCCACCAGCGGGAGCATCTCTTTCGGCTGGGCCTTTGTCGCCGGCAGAAAGCGGGTGCCGAGTCCCGCGGCGGGGAAAACCGCCTTCCGAACCTTGGGGATCATCTCTTCCATTGTATTCGGCGGATAATGAAGGGAATGTTAGACGAGCGCAGCGAGCGGGCCCTGGAACTCTTCCGCGAAGCCTACACCCGGCAGATGGACGGCGACCTCGACGAAGCCGTCGCCCTGTACCAGCGCTCCATCGCGCTGTATCCCACGGCGGAAGCGTTCACCTTCCTCGGCTGGACCTACCGGTTCCAGGGACGCCTGGCCGCCGCCATCGAAGAGTGCAAGAACGCCATCCTCATCGATCCCTCGCTGGGCAATCCGTACAACGACATCGGGGCGTACCTGATCGAGCTGGGGCGTCATCAGGAGGCCATCCCGTGGCTGGAGCGGGCGCTCGCCGCGCGGCGCTACGACGCATATCACTACGCCTGGTTCAATCTGGGGCGCGCGCGGTTCCTGGGCGGCGAGCTGGAAGGCGCGCGGGAGTGCTTCGCCAAGGCTCTCGAGCTGCAGCCGGACTACGAGATCGCCCGGCGGGCGCTGGACAAGCTCGAAGCGGCGCTCCAGTAACGCTGCCGCCATCCCGCCCGCGGTCCAGGCACACCGGCATCTTTCGCGAGTCTATCAGCCGATCGCCGCGGCCAGCGCCTCCAACCCCCGCTGCACGTCCGCGCCCAAATGCACCCGCAGCGCGCGCCGCTTCCGCTCCACCAGCACCGCGAAATCGCCCCGCGCCTGCGCCGCCTTCACCACTCCGAACGTGAACTTCTGGTCCGGCACCGCCAGATCCCGCGCATCGTCCGCCGTAATCTGCAGGAACACGCCCGAGTTCGGACCGCCCTTATACGCCTGGCCCGTCGAGTGCAGGAACCGCGGCCCGAAGCCCAGGCACGTCGCCACCCGATAGCGGTCCCGCACCGCCGCCCGGATGCGCTGCAAAATCGCTTCGTGCGCCGCGTTCTGCTCGACGTACGCCAGCAGTCCGAAATACGACCCCGCGCCCAGCCGCCCCAGGTGCTTCCGCAAAATCTCGGCGAGCGACCCGCCCGCCAGCGCCTCCGCGTTTGCCTCGTCCGAGAACAGCTTCACGCCCTCGCCCGCGAAAAACGGCGTCTCCGCCGGCAGCGAACCGGTCAGCTCGTAGGCGCTGGTCAGCTTCTTGGTTTCGATCTTGCTCGCTTCCACGTCCGGCTGGTTGAAGGGATGGATGCCGAGCACGCTGCCCGCCACCGCCGTCGCAATCTCCCAGCGGAAGAACTCCTGGCCCAGATCCCGCGGATCTTCGATCGCGATCCGCACCACGGCCTGGCCCGCGGCCTGCAGCGCATCCACCAGCGCGTCCTGCGCCGCGTCGGCGCCGGTTGCCAGGCGCAGGTAGCAGAAGACGCGATCGCTGCCGTACGCCTCCGGCGCGCCGGCCGGCTCCACGTCCACCGGAATGATCGCCTTGCCGTCCTTGCCCGTCGACTCGGCGATCAACTGCTCCAGCCACGCGCCCAACAGCCCGATCGCCGGCGAGGCGATCAGCGTCAGCTTGTCGCGGCCGTGCCGCGCGGCGGCGCCCAGCGCCAGCCCCAGCATCACCCCCGGGTTCTGATCCGCCGCCAGGCAGGACGAGCAGGACACCACCATGGCGTTGGCCCGGTCCAGGAAGTCCGGCACGTCGAGACCCATCCCCGCCGCCGGGATCATCCCAAAGTCCGACAGCGCCGAGTACCGTCCGCCGATCCCCGGCAGCCCATGGAAGATGTCGCCGAAACGGTCCCGCTTGGCGACCTGCTCCATCTGCGACCCCGGGTCCGTGATGGCGACGAACTGCGCGCCGTTCCGGTTCGCCTGCTGGAAGAAGTACTGCTTGAAGATGTTCGGTTCCAGCGTGGAGCCCGACTTCGACGACACGATCACCAGGGTGTGCGCCAGGTCCACCTGCTTCTCCACCGCCGCCACCTGCGCCGGATCCGTCGAGTCGAGCACCACCAGCTTCGGGAACCCGGGGGTCTGCCCGAAGGTGGCGCGCAGCACGTCCGGGCAGAGGCTGGAGCCGCCCATGCCGCACAGCAGCACGTGCGTATAGCCCTTCTTCCGCACCGCCGCGGCGAAGTCGCGGAACTCGTCCGCCCGCTCCAGTTGATCCTCGACGATGCCGAGCCAGTCCATCCACTTCGGCTCATCGGCGTTGGTCCAGAGCGAGGCGTCGCGCGCCCACAGGCGCCGCACCTTGCCGGAGATCTTCCAGTCCTCCAGGGCCTCCTGCACGCGCCCCGCGAGGTCCGCGGGCAGATGCAGCGTCTGCTGCGAGATTTTGGCGCCGCCGGCGAACTTGCACTTCGCGTCCACCGCGTTCAGCAGCTTGTCGAACGCCTCGGCGAACAGCCGCACGCCCTCCTTCACCAGTTGCTCCTCGACTTCGTCGGGCACCGGGATGCCGAGCTGCGTGGCTTTCTGGAGCGTCGCCTCCGCGCTCGCGAAGACGGTCTCGTCCTTTACCTGCGCCACGCCGTGGTCGCGAAACGCGTCGAAGGTGGCCGGCGGAATCGTGTTCACCGTCGCGGGAAAGATCAGCTCCTCGATGTAAAGCGTGTCGCGGTACGACGGATCCTTGGTGGAGGTGCTGGCCCACAGCAGCCGCTGCGGCCGCGCGCCCTTCACCGCCAGCGTGTCCCAATCCGGACCCGAGAAATACGCCTGCCAGTCGCGGTAGGTGATCTGCGCGTTGGCGATCGCCAGCTTGCCCAGCAATGCCGCCAGCTCCGGATCCGCGGCGCCCTTCAGCTTCGCCTTGATGGCCTTGTCGATCACCGCGTCGATGCGGCTGATGAAGAAGCTGGCGACGCTCGCGATTCCCGAGATGTCCTGGTTCATTTGCGCGCGCCGCGCCAGGCCGTTGCGGTACGCCTCCGCCACGGCGCGCCACGCCGGGCGCGAGAACAGCAGCGTGACGTTGATGTTCAGGCCCTCGGCGGTCAGCACTTCGATCGCCGGCACGCCCGCCGGCGTCCCGGGGACCTTAATCATTACGTTCGGCCGCGCCACCGCCTTCCACAGCCGCCGCGCTTCCTCGATGGTGCGGTCCGTGTCGTGCGCCAGGAACGGCGACACTTCCAGGGACACGTAGCCGTCGTAGCCGTGCGTCCGGTCGTACACCGGGCGCATGGCGTCCGCCGCCGCCTGGATGTCGGGAATCGCCAGCGCTTCGTACAGCGCCATGGCGTCCGTCACGCCGGATTTCTGCAGAGCCACCAGTTGTTCGGTGTAGTCCGTCGATGCCGTGATCGCTTTTTCGAAGATCGCCGGGTTCGAGGTCATGCCCGCCAGGCCGTCCTCGCGGATCAGCCGCTCGAGTTCGCCGGTGGTCATCAGGTTCCGCCGGATGTAGTCGAGCCACGGGGATTGGCCAAGCTGGCCGAGCTGCTGCAAGGGGTTCATGGAGTCTCCTGGGATCGCAGAATCCACTTTACTAGGAACCGTATTCCGGACGCCGGAACACTATGGGCGCCGCGCCCGCGCCACGCGGGGCAGCCCGGCGAGATCGGCCTGCAGCTCGGCGTCCGCCCACCCCGCCAGCAGTTCCAGCACCGGCTCCGCCATCTGGTAGCCCAGCTCCAGCAGCAGCCAGCCGCCGGGCCGCAGCACGCGCGCCGCTTCGGGGATCAGCCGGCGATAGATGGCGAGGCCGTCGTCGCCGCCCCACAGCGCCAGCGGGGGCTCAAAGTCCCGCACTTCGCGCTGGATCAGCGTGCGGTCCCGGTGCGGCACGTACGGCGGATTGGAGAGGATCATGTCGCACGCCCCATCCGCGACGCCCTCCAGCAGGTCGGCGCGGAAGAACGCGACGCCGGCCCCCAGCGCGCGCGCGTTGCCGCTCGCCACCCGCAGCGCCCCTTCCGAGAGGTCCGACGCCAGCACCCGCGCGGCCCGGCTTTCCAGCGCCACCGAGACCGCGATGGCGCCGGACCCCGTGCCCACGTCCAGCACCGTGCCCCGGGGCTGCAGTTCCAGAGCCGCCTCCACCAGGTGCTCGGTTTCCGGACGCGGGATCAGCACCTCCGGCGACACCCGGAACTCGCGGCCATAGAATTCCTGCCGCCGCGTGATGTACTGCGTCGGCGTGCCCTCCATGCGCTGGTGCAGGTACCGTCCGTAGTGGATCCACGCGAGTTCGGTGAGCGGGTCCGGGCCGTGCGCGATCAGGTACGTGCGGTCCTTGCCGAGCGCGTGCGCCAGCAGCACCTCCGCGGTCAGCTTCGGCACGGCGATCCCGGCGACTTCGAGGAGCTGCGCGCCTTGCGCCGCGGCTTGGGCGAGGGTCAGCTCCGGCGCCACGGCGTCCTCAGTGGATGCGGCTCCAGAAACCGCACGTGAACCCCCGCCGGTCGGCGTGGGTCAAAGACCCGGCTGCGGCATGGCTTCCCGCACCCACTCACCTTTGCACCCCGTCACGCCGCGGCTTCGTTCTGCTGGCCCAGCAGCTTGGTCTGGTTATAGGTGATCAGCGCATCCACCACGGGATCCAGCCGGCCCTCCATCACCTGATCCAACTGGTGGACCGTCAGGCCGATCCGGTGGTCGGTCACCCGGTTTTCCTTGAAGTTGTACGTCCGGATCTTCTCGCTCCGGTCGCCCGTGCCCACCTGGCTGCGCCGCTCGGCCCCGATCGCCGCCATCTGCTTCTCCATCTCGATCTCGTACAGCCGGGAGCGGAGCACGCGCAGCGCCTTCTGCCGGTTCTTGATCTGCGACTTCTCGTCCTGGCACGAAACCACCAGCCCCGTCGGCAGGTGCGTGATCCGCACCGCGGAGTACGTCGTGTTCACGCTCTGCCCGCCCGGGCCCGACGAGCAGAACGTGTCGATCCGCAGGTCCTTATTCTCGATCGCGACTTCCACTTCATCGGCTTCCGGCAGCACCGCCACCGTCACCGTCGAGGTATGGATCCGGCCCTGCTGCTCGGTGGCCGGTACCCGCTGCACGCGGTGGACCCCGGACTCGTACTTCAACTGGGAATACACCCGGTCGCCCGAAATCAGCGCCATGATTTCCTTCGCGCCGCCGATGCCGCTCTCGCTCATCGAAGTCAGTTCCACTTTCCAGCCCCGCGCCTCAGCGAAGCGCGAGTACATGCGGAACAGCTCCATCGCGAACAGCGACGCTTCGTCGCCGCCCACGCCCGCCCGGATCTCCAGCACGATGTCTTTGTCATCGTTCGGATCCTTGGGCAGCAGCAGCACCTTCAGGTCCTGCTCGATCTGCGCGATGGCCGGCTCCAGGCTCGCCACTTCCTCCTGCGCCATGGCGCGCAGTTCGGGGTCCGTTTCGGCCAGCATCACGCGCGCGTCCGCCAGGTTGCGCGTCGCCGTCTTCCAGGCGCGATACTTGCCCACCACTTCGTCGAGGTCGCGGTGCGCCTTCGCCGCCTTCTTGTAGGCCAGCGGATCGTTGATGATGTTCGGATCGGCGATGTCGGCGGTCAGCAGTTCGAACCGCCGCTCCAGTTCGTCGAGCTTTTGGGTGTATTCCATTGCGTGCCCTCAGGCGATCACCAGTTCGCCGCCCTGGGACTTCTCCAGTTCCATCGCCCCGTCCAGCGCGCGGATCGCCACGCCGACCTGCGCATCGTCGGGCGGTTGCGTCGTGATCCGCTGCAGCCACAGCCCCGGCAGTGCGATCAGCGCCAGCAGGTGCCCCTGGCGCTTCGCCGCGAAGCGGATCAGCTCGTAGCTCAGTCCCGCGATCAGCGGCAGCAGCGCGATCCGCGCCGCAAACTTCGCCGCGAACTGCTCGAACGGCAGCAGCGCATACAGCACCAGCGAGATCACCATCACCACGAGCAGAAACGACGTCCCGCAGCGCGGGTGCCACGTCACGAAGCTCTGCGCGTTCTCCAGCGTCACGGCCTTGCCGGACTCGTAGTTGAACACCACCTTGTGCTCCGCGCCGTGGAACTCGAACACCCGGTGGATGTCCTTCATCCGCGACAGCAGGAACAGGAACCCCAGGAAGATCGCGATGCGCAACCCGCCGTCCACCATGTTCTTCGCGAACAGGCTGCTCAGGGCCGGCACCGCCCCGCCGATCTTTTCCGCGAGAAACAACGGAACGAACTTGTACAGGAAGATGAAGAACCCGAGCGAAAACGCCAGTTGCAGCGCCATCGCCCAGCCCGAAAGCTGCTGCGGTTTCTCGTCGCCGGCCTCGGCCGCCAGCGCCGCGTTGGCCGAGAATTGCAGCGCCTTCATGCCCAGCTTCATCGCCTGGCCGAGCGTGCCCAGCCCGCGCAGCACCGGATACTTGAAGATCGGGTACGCCTCCGAAACGCGCGCCACCGGCATCGTTTCGGTCACGATCTCGCCGTCCGGCCTCCGCACCGCCACGCAGTAGCTGTGCGGCGCCCGCATCATGACGCCCTCCATCACCGCCTGCCCGCCGACGAGGATCTCCTCGCCGGACTCGAGCACCGGCATCAGTTGGACATGTGCGGATAGGCGCAGAAATCGGCGGATGGGCGCAAGACTCACCTTTCTATTATACGGGCAGGTATGCCGCAACCGGCCCTTACCTAGGGGCAAGCATGGCGCGAAAGTCCAGGTTTCGCTCGAAGAGTATCTCGGCCACAACTATGAGCCGGATTGCGATTATGTCGACGGCGAGCTAATCGAGCGGAACGTGGGCGAGAACTGGCACAGCAAGACGCAAGGCGAATTCATCATCCTTCTGGGGCTCGCCCGCCGCCCTCAGCAGATGGCGGTTCTGCCCGAGTTGCGGATGCGTCTGCGGCCGGGCAGCTATTGCATCCCCGACGGTGCGTTGTTCGCGGAGGAGCCCTCCGAGCGTGTCCCTTCGACCACGCCACGGCTAATCGTCGAAGTGGTTTCGTCAGACGACCGCTTCACCGCCAACTTCGCAAAGCTCGAAGAGTTCCGCCGACCCGCAGCTCAAGTCGCTTTACACCTACGGTGCGGACGGCCTGCACCAGGTCCCGGAACTGCGGCTCCCCGAGTTGGACCTGGTGAGCCGCCCCAACGACGTGTTCTAAGCCGGACGCCACAAGCACTCGACGAACGGCCATTCCTCGTCCATCCAGGTGCGTTCCTGGCGGAATCCGTGATCCCGGGCCAGCGCTTCGATCTCCGCCAGAGCGAACTTGTGCGAGGACTCGGTCCAGATCGTCTCCCCGGCGGCGAAACGAAACTCGCGTCCGGCCACGCGCGCCGTCTGCGGGACAAGCGAGCGCAGGTGCATCTCGATCCGCGGGGGTGAGGCAACCCACCGCGCCTCGTGCGCGAACTGCTCCAGAACGAAATCCGCGCCCAGCGCCCGGTTCAGGTGACTGAGCAGGTTCCGGTTGCAGGCCGCCGTCACGCCGGCGGGATCGTCGTAAGCGGCGAGCAGCATCGGGACCGGCTTGATCAGGTCGAAGCCGGCGAGGAAAGCGTCCCCGGGCCGCAACTGCGTGCGGACCGCGGCGAGGAACCCCCGACGCTCCTCCGGGCTGAAGTTGCCGATGGTGCTGCCGACGAACAGGAGCAGCAGGGGCCGCGCCTCGCGGGGCAGGGCGCGCAAACCGTCGAGGTAGCCCGCGCGTACCGGCTCCACCGGAGCGACGTCCGAGAGTTCGCGGACCGCTTGGGCCAGCGCTGCGGAAGACAGGTCGATGGGGCGGTAGACCGCCTGCTGCCGCGCCAGCAGCGCGCGCAGTTTCTTGCCCGTGCCGCTGCCCAGCTCGGCGACGGCGCCGAACCCGGTGGGGAGGTCCCGGGCTACGCGAGCCAAGAGCCGGTGGTCGGCCCGCGTCAGCCCGTACTCGGGCAGGCAGGTAATCGCCTCGAACAGCGCACTGCCCAGTTCGTCGTACAGGTATTTCGAGGGCAGTTCCTTCTGTTGCCGGGAGAGCCCCTCCCAAACCTCGGCGAGCATCTCCGGCCGCGCGGCCGCCGGCTGCGCCATCATGCGCTCTCCGCCAGCCGGAAGCCGGCGTACAGGTACGGATACTGCGGCCGGAACCAGTTGCGGAAGCTGCGCCGGAGCAGGCACGCCGCGGTTCGCGGCGAGCCTCCCTTGAGAACGAAATGCTGGCCATCGAAGAAATCGGCTGAGTAGCCCGGATAGTGCGGCAACGGCCGGAAGCCGGCAAACGGAGCGAAGACGGTCGAGGTCCACTCCCAGCCGTTACCGGTGAGCTGGGCGAACCCGAAGGCGCTGTCGGACTCCGGGGTGGCGTCCACGGCTACGGGATCCCAGCGCGCGAAGTCGAAATTGCCGGGGCGACCGGCCGGCGGCGCCTCGCCCCAGGGGTAAGAGCGCTCCGGACCTTGGGGTGTCCCGTAGGCGGCGCGGTGGAATTCGGGCTCGGTGAGCAAGCGCTTTCCCCGCCAGGCGGCGTACGCCGTAGCTTCCGCTTGGGTGACGTAGACGGGCCAGTCGTCGGGCAGGTGGATCTCCTCGAACATGCACCGCAGCATCCACTCCGGACCGCGCCGGACCCAGAAGTGCGGCGCGGCGTGTCCGGCCTCCACGAACCGGCGGTACTCGCCATTGGTCACCTTGTGGCGCTGGGCGCGGAAAACCGGCACAGGCAATTCATGACGCCCGAACTCGTTGCACCAGCCGAACCGGCCATGCTCCTGACCCAGGGTCGCCGCGCCGGCCGGCACCTCGATCCACTCTTCACGGGGACTGCGCCAGCGCGTGGGGTAGGTCAGCCCGCTCGGCCGGACCTTCAGGCCCGGATTGAGGTTGTGCAGCAGGTAAGCGAAGGTCTCGGCGTGCATCCACCGGTGTTCCAGGGCGATCTCGAAGGCATCGTCCGGCAGCCGCTCAAGGTGGGGATCCAAGCGTTCCCGCACCATGGCGTTGTAGCCGTGCACCTCCCCGGGGGACGGCCACGCGGAGGCCGGTTCGGAAGGGAGCTGGCCGGGATGCGGGTCGATGCCAAACGCGAACAGCCGGCTGAGGTCCGGCTGGCGGTCCGGCAGATTCAGGATCTGGCGGCCGAGGAGGTTCCAGTCGAACGCCTCCAGGTGCCCGAGGTAGAAAATGAGGCGGTGACGCTCGGGCACCGGGCGCTCGTACAAAGCCTCGGGGCGAACGGCCGCAAAGAGTTCTGCCGTGCGGACGCGGGCTTCTTTCAGGCGGCGGATCCGGTCCCGCGAACGGTCCGTGGCTGGGGCCGGGGTCATGGCGTTCGCCTCCACCTTTCATTATCCCCTGTCGGCCGCGCAGGATTCCGGGCCGCCCGCCGATGATAGAGTATTAGGGCAGAGTAGTTCTTCAGGCTAGAAGATGTCCTTTCGAATCATTCCCCAGCAGGAGTTCCTGGTGCGTCCCGGGCTCCCCAAACCTATCGAGCGGCTCACCGAGCTGGCTTTCAACCTCTATTGGAGCTGGGACCATACCATTCGCTCGCTGTTCTGGAGGCTGGATCAGGGCCTGTGGGAGGCTTCGAACCACAACCCCATCCTGCTCTTGGGGCGCGTTCCCCAGGAGGCCCTGGAGCGGGCCGCCGAAGACCCGCGCTACCTCGCGGTGTACAAGAAAGCGTGCGAGCGGTTCGACGCCTACATGAGCCGCAAGCCGGACGCGACGAAGCTGGCCGCGTACTTCTCCATGGAGTACGGGCTGGTGGACTGCATGCCGATTTACTCGGGCGGCCTCGGGGTGCTTTCGGGCGACCATCTGAAGTCCGCGAGCGACGCCGGCATTCCGCTGGTGGGTGTCGGCCTGCTTTACCAATTGGGTTACCTGCAGCAGGTTCTCGACGCCGACGGCTGGCAGCAGGAGCGGACTCCGGTCAACGACTTTTATTCGCTGCCGGTTTCGCCGGTGGTTGGCCCCGACGGGCGGGATGTGGTGGTGCACGTCATGCTGCCCACCGGCGAGGTGGCCATCAAGGTGTGGCACATCAACGTCGGGCGCGTGCAGCTCTATCTGCTGGACACGAACATCCCGGAGAACGCGAATCCGCTGCACCGCGACATCACGGACCGGTTGTACGGCGGCGACACGCACACGCGGATCCGCCAGGAGATCGTGCTGGGCATCGGCGGCATGCGGGCCTTGCGGGCGATGGGCCTGGAGCCGGCGCTGTTCCACATGAACGAAGGCCATTCGGCCTTTCTGGCCATCGAGCGGGTGCGGGAGCTGATGGTGGACCAGGGCCTCGGGTTCCACGAGGCGCTGGACGCGACGCGCGAGAACAACGTCTTCACCACGCACACGTCGGTGCCGGCCGGTATTGACCTGTTCGAGGGCACGCTGATCCAGGAGTACTTCGGCGACTACTGCCGCGAGGCGGGCATCCTTGTCGAGGAACTGCTGCTGCTCGGCCACAACGGCAAAGACTCGTCGTTCTCGATGGCGATCCTGGCGCTGAAAGCGTCGGCGTACCGGAACGCGGTGAGCCGTCTGAATCGCGAGGTTTCCCAGCAACTCTGGCAGAATCTGTGGCCGCGGCTGCCGGTGTGGGAAGTGCCGATCACTTCGGTGACCAACGGCGTGCACCTCCCGACGTGGATCAACGCGGACCTGGCGCGGCTCTACGACCGGTACCTGCCGTCGGAATGGCGCGAGGAGCACAACCGGGATCCGCGGATGTGGCAACTGATCGAAGACATCCCGAACCAGGAGCTGTGGGAGGTCCGCCGCGCGCGCAAACGGCGGCTGATCAGTTTCGTGCGCCAGCGCGCGTCGGCGGCGGCCGCGGCGCGCAATCTGCCTTCCAGCGAAGTGCGCCGGCTGAGTGCGATTTTCGATCCGGACGTCCTGACCATCGGCTTCGCGCGCCGCTTCGCGACCTACAAGCGGGCGACGTTGCTGTTCCGCGACCTGAACCGGCTGAAGGCCATCCTCACGAACGCCAGCCGCCCCGTGCAGATCATCATCGCGGGCAAGGCCCATCCCAAGGATCTGCCGGGCAAGACGCTGATCCAGCAGATCGTCAAGTTCAGCCGCGATCCCGACCTGGCGAACCATGTAGTGTTCCTCGATGACTACGGGATCCACGTCGCGCGCGAGATGGTGCAATGCTGCGACGTTTGGCTGAATACGCCGCGGCGTCTGGAAGAGGCCTGCGGCACCAGCGGCATGAAGGCCGGCTTGAACGGCGTGCTGAACCTGAGCGTGCTGGACGGCTGGTATGACGAAGCCGGTCTGGACGCGGGCGGCTGGGCAATCGGCAACCGCGACCTGGCGGTGGCCGACATGGACGAAGTGCACGCGCAGGCGCTGTATACGCTGCTGGAGAAGGAAGTGGTGCCGCAGTACTACGACCGGGAGAAGGGCGTACCCGGCGAATGGATGGCGCGCGTCAAGAAGTCACTGCGCTACGTGAGCGAGCATTTCAATTGTGAGCGCATGGTGGAGGAGTACCGGACCCAGTTGTACGAGCCGGCCCGGCGCAACTACGCGGCGGTGGCCGGAGCGGGCTTCGAGCCCGTGCGGCAGCGGGCCCAGTGGAAGTTCAAAGTGCAGCAGCTCTGGCCGGGCGTGAAGTTCCTCGAAGTGGGACCGGCGCCGGATCGCACCGTTACCAGTGGCGCTCCGATCGCGGTCCGGGCGGTGCTCGACCTCGCGGGACTCAAGCCGGAGGACGTGCGCGTGGAAGCCGTGGTCGGCCGCGTCACGATTGAGGGCGGGCTGGAGGACACGCAGGTTCTTACCTTGCCGGTTACCGGACAGGCGGGCGGCGCGTTTGAGTTCGCGCGCAGCCTGGAATTGCGGGATACGGGCCGGTTGGGCTATGCGGTGCGCGTGAGCCCAGATCACTGGGATGATCCCCTCACCCGCCCGTGCGGGTCGCTCCTAAAGTGGGGCTGGGATACCGTCGATTAAGGGTCGTGTCCGCGGATTTCTCTTGGAATCCGCCTGGGATCCGTGGTACATAGGGTGTAGACAAAGGGCGGTGTTTCTGTTTCGAACCGATCTGGCCTGCCACGCCCCCTGTTTCCTCCTTTCTGTCTCTGAGAAGCGGAGTCTGAGTTGAGGTACAGCGTTATTCCGGTCAGACTGAAAGTTTTACGCTCCCGATAGAACTAGTAGTCTTTCTCACGATTACCAGTCACGTGCACAGAGTTCCCGGCAGGGAATCCCCGGCAGGGAATCCCCAGCAGGAATCCAAGGAGTAGAGCTCCATCCATGGATGATCGCAAATACCGCCAGCGCGGATACCAGGACAGCGACCGCGACCAGCAGGCTAACCGCGGGGACCGTCCCAAGCCGCAGGGCCCCCGTCCGCCGATCGACGTCACCGGACCCCGCCTGCCGCGGCTGGTGCAGGCCGTGACGGCCTCTCGCTGCTACAGCTGTTCCGTGACCCTGCCGTCCGACATCGACTTTCGGGGGAATTGCCCGAAATGCGGCGCGGCGCTCCATTGCTGCAAGCAGTGCGTGTTCTTCGAGCCGTCCACCCGGTTCCAATGCCTGAAGCCGATCCCCGAGCGGATCGCCTACAAGGACCAGTCGAATGAGTGCGAGTGGTTCAAGCCGCGCGTCACCGTCGCGCGCGATGCGGCTCCAGCGTCGCAAGCGCCGATGAACGGCGCGGCTGTTGCGGCCAATCCGCCGCGCAACGCGACCGACGCGCGCGCCGCGTTCGATCAGCTCTTCAAGAAATAGCGCCGCTGAAAAAGAACGAAGCCGGCCCCCGGTTCTTCCGGGGGCCGGCCGCTTTCACATCGGGCTGGCTGTGCCTACTTCTTGTGGCAGCAGGCCTTCTCGCAGCACGGTCCCGGGCAGCAGGAAGCCGTCGCCGCCACCGCCGCACCCGTACCCGCCAACAGCGCCAGAACGAACATGATGTTCTTCAACATGGAATTTTCTCCTCGAAATCGAAACCCGTGAACGTTGTCTGCACGTGATCGTCCGCCACGGCGCGGCGCCGCGGCAAGGCTGAAGAGACGGGCGGGAGATCAGATGCGGAGGACGCGCAGTCGCAGGTAGCGATCCTCGCCGGCGGTATCCGGGGTTTGAGACGTGGTCTCGCGCGCCGAGACGAGGACGCCGGCCGGGACCAGGACCGCTTCGGCCAGCAGATCCGCGGACACCAGGGCTTTGCCTTCGGCTTGCGTCACGGCGCAGGCCGAGACGCAACCGCTGGGTTGGTCCTGAGGTTCGGGGCTAGGCGAGGGATGACACGGAGGGTGCGCCGGTTGCGAAGCCGAGGCGGTTACCGGAAGGTCCACGCGCTGGCAGGCTACCGATACGCAGATGGCCATCGCGGCGAGAGCGACGATGGCGATTACCCTCTGCATACACCTAATGATACGTCCGGCAGCGGCAGATGTTTCGTCAAGAAACGTTATTTTTTCGGCTTCCGGACGTCATCCAGCGCCTGGGCGATCTTCCCTGCCGCCCGGTCGAGGTCTCCCGTCGTGCTGCTCTTCGGCACCTGATACACGCTCCAGATCACGTCGTAGGTGCGCATGTCCACCAGGTAGTAATTGCCGCGGCCGCGCGAGATGCCGGCGAAGGTCGGCTTGCGCCAGCCGGTGTCTTCTTCGCCTTTGTTGGCGGGCGCAGCCGCCATCTGCTCGCGCCATTCCTCGATCCGCTCGCGCAGGGCCGGACCCACGCGGTCCGTAAGCACGGCGTCGGCTTTCGCCGGGTCCTGGACCACCGTCACCACGCCCTTGCGGGTCAGTTGATTGGCCAGGTACTGATCCAGGCCGTTGCCCATCTGCAACACCAGTACGGTCTTCACTTCGGTCACCGTCCGCGAGGTTGCGCGTTCTTCGGCGGTCAACGTCGCCGCAGCCGCCAGCGCGAGCATCCACTTCATACTTTTCATTCTAACTTCCTCTCTCGGCTATCCTGAAAGCTTCCCAGTGTACAAAGGCCTCAGCATCACGGTGATCATCCCGTGCCTCAACGAAGAGCAAGGCATCGCGGAGGTTCTCACCCGCATGCCGGAGTATGTCGACGAGGTGATCGTCGTCGACAACAATTCGACCGACCGCACCGCCGACGTCGCCCACTCGCTCGGCGCGCGCGTGATTCGCGAACACGTCCGCGGCTATGGCCGGGCCTACAAGAAGGGCTTTGCCGAAGCCACCGGCGACGTGATCGTCACCCTCGACGGCGATCATAGCTATCCGCCGGACGCCATCTCCTACCTGCTGGAGGCGATGCTGCACCTGGAGGCCGATTTCCTCAACGCCAGCCGGTTTCCGGTGCGCGACCGTCACGCCATGAGCTTCAAGCACAAGATCGGGAACCTGATCCTGTCGCTCGCCATGTCGGTGCTTTACCTGCACTGGGTAAAGGACTCCCAGAGCGGCATGTGGGTGTTCCGCAGATCCATTCTTCCTACCATGACGCTCGAGAGCGACGGAATGGCGTTCAGCGAGGAAATAAAGATCGAGGCGCTCAAGAACCGCCGGGTTCGCTTCGCGGAGATCTCCATCCAGTATTCCTCCCGGCTGGGCGAGATCAAGCTCAACCCCTGGCGGGACGGCTTCTACAATCTGTGGTTTCTGGTGCGGAAGCGGTTCTCGTAGAAGGCCCAGAGTCGATGGGCTACACTGGTCCCTGGATTGCAGGCGTTATCCAGGGCGGCGGTGGTAGTCACCTATAACTCGGCCGAGGTAATCGGCGACTGCCTCGACGCGCTCGGCGGGTTGGCGAATGTCGTGGTGGTGGACAACGCGTCCAGCGACGGGACGGTGGGCATCGCAAGATCCCGAGCGACAGTACAGGTGATTGAAAATAAAGAAAATACCGGCTTCGCCGCCGCTGTGAATCAGGGCTGGCAGGCGGCGGCCGCCGACTGCACTTTGATCCTGAATCCGGACACGCAGGCGGCGGCCGATCTGGAGCCCCTGTGGGCTGCTGCCGAAGCCCACGGATTCGCTGCGGGCCGCCTGGTGGAGTGGGACGGAACGACACAGCGGGGTTTCACTGTGCGGCGCTTTCCGTCCCCTTTCGTGTTGATCCTGGAGGTCTTAGGGATCAACCGGCTGCTTCCGGGCAACCCCTGGAACCGCCGCTATCGATACCTGGACCGGGATCCAGAGGAATCGGGATGGGTAGAGCAGCCGGCCGGAGCCTGCATCGCGGTGCGAGCGGACGTCTGGCGGCGCGTGGGCGGCTTCGACGAGGAATTCGCCCCGGTCTGGTTCGAGGACGTGGATTTCGCCAAGCGCGCCCGAGAGGCCGGCTTCCCGGCTTGGTACTGTGGGGAGGTACAGTTCCGGCATGTCGGGGGGCACTCCGTGGCGCGGCAACCCGAGACGGAACTGAGGCTAAACTGGTATAGTAACCTTCTACGTTATGTGGCTAAGCATTACCGCGGTATCGAGTACCGGTTGGTCTGTCTGGCGGTGCTGCTTTCCCTTTTCCCGCGGGCGGTCGCGGGGATGATGCGACAGCGAGGCGTTGCGGCGGTTCAGGCTTATCGCGCGGTGGGTCGGATGACGCTGGGGAGGCTCGTCTCCGGGATCCGGGAACATCGTAAAGCAAGCCCAAAAATTCAGCCAGATCCGGAAAGGGAGGCATAGTTCCGGGTGGGCACGCAGATCCGATCCATGGCATCGAACGACTTCGTCTCAGTCACGATCGTGACCTATAACAGCGGCCGCTTCATCAAGCGGTGTCTCGAGTCCGTGATGGAACAGAAGTATCCGCGGCTGGAGATCCTCGTGATCGACAACGCGTCGACGGATGGCACCGCGGACATTCTCGAGCAGTTCGCCGACCGCTGCCGGGTGGTGTACAACGACGAAAACATCGGCTTTGCGGCCGCCCAGAACCAGGCGATCGGCATGTCGCGCGGCGAATGGGTGCTCACGCTGAATCCGGATGTGCTGCTGATGCCGAATTTCATTCAGGCGCTGGTGGACTCCGGCCAGGCGGACCCGCGCGCCGGGACGGTGTGCGGCAAGCTGCTGACGATTCTCGCGACGTTCGATCTGCCGGAGAAGCAACTGGTCGATTCGACGGGCATCTACTTCACGCCGAATCTGCGGCACCTGGATCGCGGCAGCCAGGAAGTGGACAACGGCCACTACCTGACGCACGAGTACGTTTTCGGCGCCACTGCCGCGGCTGCGCTGTACCGTCGATCCATGATCGAGGATATCGCCATTCAGGGCGAGTTCTTCGATCCCGATTTCTTCGTGTACCGCGAGGACGCCGATGTCGCCTGGCGCGCCCAGTTGCTCGGCTGGCGCTGCATCTACACGCCGCACGCGCGGGGCTATCACGTGCGCAACGTTCTGCCCGGCAACCGGCGCGCGCTGCCACCCGAGATCAACATGCACTCGGTGAAGAACCGCTTCCTGATGCGGATCAAGAACATCACCGCCGACGTGTATGTGAAAAACTTCTGGGCGATCACGGCGCGCGACGTCGTGGTGGTGGGCGCGTGTCTGCTTCACGAGCACACGTCGCTGAGGGCCTTCTGGTACCTGGCCAAGAACTGGCGCCGCGTGGTCGAGAAACGCCGGGAGATCATGAGCCGCAAGAAGGCGAAGGAAGAGTACATCGCGAGCTGGTTCTCGTACTCGCCGGTGAGCCGCCCGGCGCCGAAGCCGTCGGCCCGGGTGCTCGCGAAGTCGCGCACGGCGCGCGGCTGAAGCCTTGCGGATCGCGATCCTCGGCACGCGCGGCATTCCCGCCCGCTACGGCGGCTTCGAGACCTTCGCCGAGGAGCTGTCCTCCCGCCTGACGGCCCGCGGCCACGCGGTGACCGTATACTGCCGCGAGCGCCACTCCCAGCCGACCCATGTAGGCGCCCGCCTGGTCACGCTACCTACGTTACGGCACAAGTACACGGACACGATCGTCCACACCTTGCTCTCGACGCTCCACATGCTGTTCCACCGGCACGACGCGCTGCTGTACTGCAACGCGGCGAACGCCGTGTTCACCTGGATGCCGCGCGTGGCCGGGATGCCGGTGGCGCTCAACGTCGACGGGTTGGAGCGTAACCGAAAGAAATGGAATCGGTTAGCGAAGGCCTGGTATCTGCTATCGGAGCGGCTGGCCACCTGGTTTCCGACAGTTGTCGTAACCGACGCCGACGAGATCCAACGCTACTACAAGGATCGTTACGGTAAGCCGTCGGTGATGATCTCTTACGGCGCGCAGACGGGCAAAGTCCCAACACACGAGGTCCTGTCCAAACTGGGCCTGGAGGAGGGCCGCTATTTCCTCTATGTCAGCCGGATGGAGCCCGAGAACAACGCGTTGCTGGTACGCGAAGCGTTCGAGAAAGTCGATACGAATCTTAAACTTGCGTTGATCGGTGACGCTCCGTACGCGCACGACTACATTCGTAGGGTTCGCGATACCCGGGACCCGCGTGTGGTGCTGCCCGGCGCCATTTATGGGCAGGGCTACAAGGAACTCGGCTCGCACTGCTTCGCGTACATTCACGCCACCGAGGTGGGCGGGACCCACCCGGCGCTGATCGAAGCCATGGGGCGTGGCGCGCTGACGCTGTATCTCGACACGCCGGAGAACGCCGAGGTCGCCGGCGGCGCGGGAATCCCGTTCACGCATGCGAACCTGGCGGACCAGTTACGCACGGTGCTCGCGATGCCGGAGTCCGAGCGCGAGGCTTGGCGGGCCAAGGCCGTGGCACGGGTAGAAGAGCAGTATAGCTGGGAGGCGGTGACTGATCGCTACGAGGACTTGTTCCGGTCGATGAGCGGGCGCTAAACCGGACGCAGCCGCCGCAACACCACGACCGCTACCAGCGCCGCGGCGCTCATCAGGGATCCGATCTGCTCCGGTGACATCTCCATCATTTTCGACACCGTCAGTGGAGCCGCCAACCGCCCGGAAGTTTCATCCGCATCCCACCCGGGTCCCAGTACGTTGCTCCCTACAATGGACTATGCGCCCGTACCGATCCTGGGTGGAGGTCTCGCGCGGCCAGATCGCCACGAACTACCGCTCCGTCCGCGCCGCCACCGGACCCGACGTGGAACTGATGCCGGTAGTCAAGGCCGACGCCTACCGCCACGGTGCGGTGGAGGTGTCGCGCGTCCTGGAGCATGAAGGCGCGCGCTGGCTGGCCGTTTCGAACACCGACGAGGGCATCGCGCTCCGCGAAGCGGGGATCACGGCGCGGATCCTGGTGATGGCGGACTTCCTGCCCTTCACCCGCCGCGCCATGCTCGACTTCGACCTTACGCCGGTGCTGCACCACATCGGTGACCTGGCCGCGCTCGAATCGCTGGCGGCGCAGCGCGGAGCACGCGCGGCCTGCCATCTGAAACTCGACACCGGCATGGGGAGACTGGGCACGCGAGCCACCGCGGAGGAGATCGCGCGCGCCGCGGCCGCCTGTCCCTATGTGGCGATCGAGGGCCTGATGACGCATTTCGCCTCCTCGGCGAACTATGCCTCGCCCCAGACCGGCCAGCAATTGGTGAAGTTCCGCGAAGTCGCCGCGGAACTGGCGGCGCGTGGGATCCGGCCGCGGTGGATCCATGCATCGTCTTCGAATCCGGTGGTCTACGGGCGCACGGAGACGTTCGGAAACATGGTGCGGCCGGGGCACGTGATCTACGGCTACGTTTCGCCGGTGATCGGCAAGGCGCCGTCACGCGTGCTGGAAGTGAAGCCGGCGCTCGCCTGGAAGACCACGGTGCTGGCGCTGAAGAACGTCCCTGCCGGAGCGCAGATCGGCTACGGCGGCATCTTCCGCGCCGAGCGCGAGATGCGGATCGCGATTCTGGCGGCAGGGTACGCCGACGGGGTGCCGCACCGCCTGTCGAACAAGGGGCGCGTGATTGCCCGGGGGCGCTTCGCGCCGATCGTGGGCGCGGTCTCGATGGACGTGATGACGATCGACGCGTCGGGAGTGCCGGAAGTGCAGGTGGGCGACGCGGTGACGCTGCTCGGCGCGGAAGGGGAGCTGGCGATCGACGCTCAGGAGATGGCGCGAACCGCAGGGACGATCTCCTATGCAGTGCTATGCGGGATCAGCGCGCGGGTGAAGCGGGTCTTCCTCTAAGCTACTGGCCGCTGGTCGCCGGCTCCGGCGGCAGATCGATCCGCACGTGGAGCCTCTGCTCGACCATCTTCGGCTCCTTTTCCTTGGTCAGCACAACCAAAACGTGCCTTCCCGGCTTAGCGAAGGGCGGGATCCTGAAAGTGAGCGAGTTTGCCTCGTGGGCGAGGATTTTCACCTGGAGATCGAACTTGTGGTCTGAGAGATAGACCGCATCCACCCGATCCGGACCGAGGTTGACGCCGCGGATCCTCAAGACATCGCCCTGGCGGCCGGATTTGGGCTCCACGGTGTACATGTTGGGCAGGTCGGCGTCATCGAGAGCCCATGACGAAAATGACAATAATATTAATAAAATGAACAACTTACGGTTCGCCATACGCTACCCAGCGTGGGGCAACCTGAGGCGAGCAGGCAATAGCCCGATTCTCACAGAGGCAAAGGGAATTCGCCTTAGGCGGACCTTAGGCGCAGGGTGCGAGGACGACGCCTACAGGTCGGGATCATGCCGCCGGCCGATCTCCCGCACGTGCAGCGTCACCAGCCACATGTGCCGCGCGGCACCGAACTCGCGGCGGCGCGGTTCGTAGAAGTACCCGGTATCGAGGCCGGCGCGGGGTCCCAGGTTCCAGCGCCAGCCCGCCGACCACCGGGTGGAGCGCCAACCCTTCGCGTCCCAGAAGACCTCCGCCCCGGCGTAGGGACCACGCGGCGCGGGGTAGGTCCAGCGGAAGCGCTGGCGATAGCGGAAGAAATCCGGCAGGTCGCGTACGAACCGCTCGTAGAGGCCGCGGGTGTCCCAGCGGCCCGCGCGATCGAGCACGCGCAGTTCGCCGCCGCCGAACAGGCGGTGCGTGGTGGACCAGCCGCCGCCGGCGCCTCCGGGGTTGAGATCGGGATCCGCGCGCTGCTGGCGGCTGAAGTAATAGCCGCCGATGGCCGTGAAGCGTGGACGCAGTTGCACCTGGAGCACCGGCCCGAGGCGGAATTGATAGAAGCCCAGGTCTGCCTGACCCTGGCGAAAGCGCGAGTGCAGAATGACATCGAGCTTCTTGCGATCCACGACGGTGGCGTCCAGAGCCTGCTGGAACTCGTGGTCGCCGGCGGGCAACCAGCCGGCGCAGAGCAACAGTAGTGCCGCGAACCTAGGCAAACGGGCCCGGAGCGGTCTTGGACGAGTTGACCATGGCAGTAGCTGCGATCAGGAAACCGGTCTCGGGTTGCAGCACGGCCTGGGTATCGCGGATCAGGATGGCGGTGGCGATGGCGGCGACGTGTGCGGCGTCGGCGTCGTTGAAGCCGCCCTGCGCCGCGATGGCGACCAGTTCGTTGCCGAGCAGGCTTTGGGTTTCGAGCAAGCCCAGGTGGGGGACGCTATCGTCCGGGATTTCAGCCGGCATGCGGCTGCCATCGAACTGGACGCCGAGGCCCTGCATGGCGTGCTGGAGGGCGTCGAGCAACTCGGGTCCTTCGTCGTTGGCGCGGTCGGAAAAGATGGCGGAACCGGGCTCGATTCCTTCCTGAGCGAATCCAAAGGAACGGAGAAGAAACGTGCCGGCGAGAATGGCGGCGCAGCCCACCGCGGTTTCGGCGTGGACGCCGCGCTCGGTTTGGAGCTTGCCGAGGATGGCGTTCTTGAGGGCCATCGCGGCCTGGACTTTTTCCTGAGTGGGCGGGCCGAGGGGCATGGGTGGTCCTCCTTTTTGTTGAGGTTCCACGATAACACGCAGCCGGAGCAAGCGGATCAGGCGAAGTAGATGTAGGCGTCCTCGAAGACGAGGTCCTTGACCCGCCCAGAAGGGGGAACGCCGAGCCGGCCGTTGGATCGGGCGGCGGCCAGGAGGTCCGCGTAACGCCCGGAGCGAGGTCCGAATACGGCGACCCGAGGCAGCGAGATGTAATTCGAATCCATCTGCTTTAGGGCCCGCTGAACGTATTCATAGCCTTTCAGAGGTCCGGCGGAATCGGCCACCGGCATCGCCAGGACCAGCCGCCAGTCCCCGGAATCGGGGTCCGCAAGCCAGAAAGCGCCGCGAACCGCGATGCGCGCGGACTTCAGCCTGGCGAGCAATTCCAGCCCCTCCTCGATCGCCCCAGCTACCAGAACTTGCTTAAGCACCCCAGCACCACCTCCACCGAATCCAGCATAGCGCGCACGTGCAAGCGCGATGTCGCACGAAATCGATATCTGGTCACCGGGGACCAGTCCTGAACCAGACTCCAGGCGCGCTCAAGTCTCTCTTCAGCTTTCAGCTCGGCCTCAAACTGCTGCCTGTCGTCAACGAGGTTCAGCAGCTCGGAGAACTTGTGCTGGTGAGCCCTGTTTACCCGATCCTTATCGGGAAAGGCGTGCCGCGGGGTCTGTTTGGCGATCCAAGCCTTTAGCGCACACTCAATGGCGTAGCCGCACAAGTAGTAGGCGGCGTCATAGCGCTTCTCGCGCCATAGCGTCTGGGCATCCTGCAACCGCGCATGAGCCAGACGCTGCAGGGTGGTGCGAGTGATCAAGTCAGGCCTGCTGCTTGCGCTTCTCAGCCAGAGAGAACTTCTCGTACCACGTGGACGAAGCGCCGCCGCCGTAGCGCGCCACTTCGACCTCGACCACGTAGGGCTTGCCGTCGCGCGTCTTCTTCACGCCGCGTTGGAGGGCCGCTTCGAGTCCGGCCCCCGCGGTGACTCTTTCGCCGGCCACGCCCTGGCTCTCGGCGAGCTTGACGAAGTCGATGTCCGGATTGCCGAGGTACATGCCGGCGTAGTGATCGGACTTCACCATCTTGCCCTGATACGCGTGGTAAGCGTGGCGCACCGTCTGATAGTTCTTGTTATTCCAGATGACGGTCATGACGGGCATCTCGTAGCGGGCCATGCTCCAGAAGCCGGAGGCCTGGTACATGACGCTGCCGTCGCCGATGGCGCACACAACCGGGCGCTGCGGCGCGGCGAGCGCGGCGCCCATGGACGCGCCGAGCCCCCAGCCGAGCGAGAAGCCGGTGTTGCCGAGCCACATGGTGTCCTTCGCGCCGTGGCCAAAGTTGAAGGAATCGTACTTGCCGGTGAGGTTCTCGCTAACGAGGATGGTGCCCGGATCGACGGTCTTGGCGAGTACGGCGCCGAGTTCGTCGGGGTGGATCGGCGTCTTGCCGAAGTTCGCCTGGATCGCCGCATCGATGCGCTGGTAGCGCTCGGTGCTGGCGGCGCGGATTTCCGCGCGGCGGGCGTCGGCGGCGGATTTCATTTTCGCGGCGTCGCTGGAGAGCGCGGTGTTCAGGTCCTTCAACACAGCGGCGAGGTCGCCGATGAGGGCCAGGTCCGTGGGATAGTTGCGGCCCATGGCGCCGGTGTCGAGGCCGGCGCGGATGATCTTGACGCCGGTCGGCATCTCCGGCGCGTTGGGGACGGTCTTGCCGCCGGGGTCGCGCGCGCCGAGGAACAGGATCAGGTCGGCTTTCTGGGTCCACGGGGACCCGTTGGCAAAGTTGCCGAGGTAATGCGCGTGGCGCGTCGGGAAGTTGCGATAGCCTTCCACGCCGGAAGTGACGGGCAGACCGAACTTCTCGGCGAACTCGACCAGCGCCGCCTGCGCCCCAGACTTCCAGATCTCGTCGCCGACGATGACCAGCGGGTTCTTGGCCCCGGCTAGCCACTTGGCGGCTTTCTCGACGGCGCTGGCATCCGGGCGGACGCGGTTGCGCAGCAGGAAGCGCTCGGCGGGCAGGATCTGCGCGGAGACGTTCTTGGCCTCGAGCGCGTAGTGCGCGAGGGCGAGGTACACGGGACCGCCGGGCTCGGTCATGGCGACCTTGAAGGCGCGGCGCAGCATCAGCGGAATCGAGCGGCCGTCACGGTTCTCCCAACTGATCTTCGTGAACTGGCGGTTGATCTCCTTCTGGTCGAAGCCGGGCCGCGCGGTGAGGGTGCTTTCGTCGCTCCAGGCCTGGTTGTCGTTGAGGCCAGCGGTAATGATGAGCGCGGAGCCGTCGCGCGCGGCGTTATAGAGCTGGCCGCTCATCTGCGCGGTGCCGGCGATGGCGTGGACGTTGACGAAGGCGGGCTTGCCGCTGACGCGGTGGAAACCGTCGGCCATGGAGATGACGACGCCTTCGTGGAGGCCCATGATCAACTGGACGCCGGGCGCGTCGGTGGCGGAGTCGAAGAAGCCGACTTCAAAGGATCCCGGGTTGGTAAAGAAGTACTCGACGCCGGCGGCCTTCATTTGGGCGACGCAGAGGTCGCCGCCGGTGCCGCTGGCGGTGCCGGGCGCGCCGGGATCGGAGGTCTCGTCGGCCTCTTCAGAAGCCTGCAGCGGTTGCAGCACGGCTTCGGCGGCGGCGGCGGTAAAGCCGAGCGTGGTCATCGCGTTCACGAAGCCGCGGCGCGAGAGTCCTTTCTCCATGTAGCGGCGAACGAGATCTTGCATGACGGCGGCTCCTTCTTTGTCCCGTCGCTGGCGCTCGGGGTTCTGCAGCTTGCCCGGCGCTTGCCGCTCGCTAACGCTCGCGGCCCTGACTAGCGGGCAGCCAACCAACACGAGCATCCTATATCATCCGGGCGCGCTATGCTATGGCCCATGCGCTACGCCGTGCTGTTGCTCGCCGCCTGCTCGCTTTGGGGGCAGGATTGGGCGAAGATCCATACCGAAACGCTGGAGCACTTCACGAACCTGCTCCGAATCGACACGTCGAATCCGCCGGGCAACGAGACCAAGGCCGTCGAATACCTGAAGCAAGTGCTGGACCGCGAGGGGATCCCGAACGAGGTGATCGCGCTGGAGCCGGGCCGGGCGAACCTGGTGGCGCGGCTGAAGGGCAACGGGTCGAAGCGCCCGATCATTGTGATGGGCCACACCGACGTGGTCGGCGTGCAGCGCGAGAAGTGGTCCGTGGATCCGTTCGCGGCGATCCGCAAGGACGGTTTCATTTACGGGCGCGGCACGACCGACGATAAAGACAACGTGGTCTCGTCGCTGATGACGATGCTGCTGCTGAAGCGGCTGAATGTCCCGCTGGCGCGGGATGTCATCTTCATCGCGGAGTCCGGCGAGGAGGGCTCGAGCTTCGTGGGGATCGGCCACCTGGTGGAGAAAGCCTGGGAGAAGATCGACGCCGAGTATTGCCTGGCGGAAGGCGGGTCGATTGCGGCGCGCGACGGGCGGGTGCGGTACGTCGAGGTCACGACGACGGAGAAGGTGGGCCGGGGGGCGCGACTGATCGCCCGGGGAACGGCGGGGCACGGGTCCCGGCCGCGGCCGGACAACGCAATCGTGCGGCTGGCGAACGCGGTGGCGAAGATCGCAGCCTGGGAGCCGCCGATCCTGCTGAACGACACCACTCGCGCCTATTTCGAGCGGCTGGCGAGCGTCACCGACGATCCGGCGGCGAAGGCGCGCTACAACAACATGCTCAACAAGGAGAAGCAGGCGGAGTCGGTGCGGTACTTCGCGCAGCACGAACTGGGGCACGCGTCGATTGCCCGGACCTCCATCTCGCCGACCATCCTGCAGGGCGGGTTCCGCTCGAACGTGATCCCGTCGGAAGCGACGGCGACGCTTGACGTGCGCGCGGTGCCCGAGGAGGACATGCCGGCGTTCTACGAAATGATGCGCAAGGTGATCGGGGATCCGAACGTCGAGGTGCTGGCGGGCAATGCTCCTCCGGGCGGCGCGGGCGGCCGGCGGACGCAGGCGCGGCCGGTGCCGCCGCCCTCGCGCATGGATACGGAGATGTTCCAGGTGCTGGAGCGCGTCACCAGGCGCATGTTCCCGGGCGCGATCACGATCCCCGGGATGCTGACGGGCGCGACCGACATGGCGCAACTGCGCGCCAAGGGCGTCGGCTGTTACGGCATCGGTCCGGTGGTGGATGTCTCGGAGGGCGGGTTGGGCGGTGCACACGCCGACGACGAACGGATCCGCGAGACGTCGCTGTACCAGTTCGTGGAGTTCGCCTACAACGCCGTGGTGGAAATCGCGCGGGCGAAGTAGGCGCGCGCTACATCCAGTATTCCCACTTGCCCGTAGCGATGACGTAGGCCGAGAGGCACGCATTCGTGACGCCATGGGCGAGGATCAGGTCCCCGAGGCTCTTCTTGCGGATCATCCACCAGTTGTAGGCGGCGCCGGCCAGCAGGCCCACGTCCCAGTAGGGACCATGTTCGGAGGCAAACAGGACCGCCGCGATCCAGAAGGCTTGGGCGGAGTACGCTCCCAGCGGCACGGTAAGGAAATCCGGCTTGATCAGCCAGCGCAGCAGCCAGCCGCGCCAGAAAAGCTCTTCGATAATCGCCACGAGAACCACCGCGCGCACCGTGCGCAGGATCAGCGAGAGCGGGTCGGCCAACGCCTCGGGCGCGAGGGAGGTCTTGAGCGAGCCGGTGATCAAGTTCTGGAACAGCCAGTGGGAGCGGTAGCCGGGAAAGAGCAGGTCCGGCCCGATCCAGAGGACGAAAACCGCGACACCGATGCCGAGCGAGCCGGCCCAGTCGCGCACCCGGAAGTCCAGGACGGGCCGCGACACCAGCCAGATCACCGCCGTGAGGACCACGGTGCGGACGATCAGGTCGGTGCGGTCGGAGTAGGGCAGGTAGCCGCGCACGGCGATCAGCGCCATGAATACCGCGAATGGCGCGACGTAAGGAACTGCCGGATGACGCAGCATACCGCTAGTTGCTCGCCAGCAGGGTGCGGATCTTCTCGGCTTCGAGGCGGGGCGGGTTGTTTCGCAGGGCCAGTTCCAGCTCCTGCTTGGCCCGCGGCCGGTCGCCCTTCTGTAGCAGCGCGACGCCGTAGTGATACCGGAAGCTGCCGTTCTTCGGGTCCGCCTTCACGGCATCGGCCAGCAGGCGGATCGCGTCGTCGTTCAGGTTCTTCTTCACGTACACCCAGCCGAGCGTGTCGGCGACGTTCGGATCCTTGGGACGCTTCTCCCGCGCGCGATTCGCCATCGACAGCGCGGTATCCAGATCCTCGCCGTCCTCGGCCTTCATGTAGGCCAGGTTGTTGAGGGCGGTCGGCTCGTCCGGGATGATCTTCAGCACCTGCTCGTAGAGCGGCCGGGCCTGATCCCGCTTGCCGGTCCCTTCCAGCAGCAGGCCGAGTTGCAGCAGAATCCCCGGGTCGTTCGGATTCTCGGTGCTGGCCTTACGCAGCCATTCGATGGCCGAGTTCAGATCGCCCTTGCGGCGGTACGTTTCGCCGAGGCGGAACATCTGCACGCTGGCCTTGGGGTTTTTGGCGACGATCTCGTGATACAGCTTGATGGCGTCGTCGAAACGCTCGGCGCGCACCAGTAGCGCGGCCATCATCGCCGGCCACTGGATCTGGTTGGGCTCGCGCTCCATTTCCGCCTTCACCAGCTTCATGGCCTCGTCGTACCGGCCTTGCGCGGCGAGCGCTTCCATGGATCCGATGCGGCCGCGCGCGTCGTTCGGGTTGGCGGCCGAGACCTTGCTGAAGATTTCCTCGGCGGTCTTGAAGTTCCGGTCCATGTACTCGAGGAAGCCCATCTGGTACTTGGCTTCCGGATTATCCGGCCACTGTTTCGCGATCAGGTCCAGTTCCGCGCGAGCCTGCGCCCGGTCGTTCATGCTCAGCAGCGCGCTCGACTTGATCAGGCGGGCCGCCAGGAAGTTCGCGTTCTGCTTGAGGATCTCCTCGGCTTCCTTAATGGCGCGTCCGGGATCGCCCTTGCGCAGATACAAGCGGGAGAGCGCCTCGCGGGCGGGCAGAAAGTCCTTGCGGATTTCGATCGACTTGTCCAGTTCGGCTTTGGCCAGGTCCAGGTCGCCCCGCGCCAGGAGCGCGCGCGCCAGATTGAAGCGCAACTGCGCGTTCTTCGGATCCTTGACCACCAGTTCCTGCAGATCCTTCGCGGCCTTCTCGATCTCTTCCTTCTTGCCGGTCTGGACGCCCAGGGCGGCGCGCAATGCGATCGCGTCCTTGTCGTCCTTGTTGTCCTTCAGAATCGCTTCGGCCATCTGCGTCGCGTCCGCGAACTTCCCCTGCAGCGAGAAGAGCTCCACCAGCCGCTTCTGATAAACGGCCTTCTCTTTCGGGCTGTTCTGGATGCCTTGCTCGTAAAGCTGCTGCGAGCGTTTCACATCGCGGGCGCGCGTCAGGAAGAAATCACCCGCCGCGAGCTCGGCCAGGGGGTAGGCGCCGGGCTTGAGCAACGCCGCGATCTCCCCGTCCATGGCCTCCGGTTGCTTTAGCAGCCGGTAGTGATCCGCCAACTGGATGCGGAACGAAGACTGGGTGGAATTGTTCTCCACCTTCTTCCGCAGCACTTTCTCGGCGTCGGGAATCTGGTTGCGCTGGGCGTACTGAATATAGAGCAGGTCGTACATCAGCGCGAAGTTCTTCTCCTTGCCGATCAACTGCCAGGCGAGCTCCTCGGCTTCCTTCCACTTGTTGTTCGACACGCGGGCCTGGAACAGGACCGCCGTGAGTTCGGGCTGTAGCGGCTTCTGCACGAACGCCGCCTCGAACGCCTCCAGGGCGCCCGGCAAGTCCTGGTTCGCCTGGGCGACATACCCCTTCAGCCGCAGGCCATCGAAGGATTTGGGATTTCGTTTCAGCAGCTTCTCGGTCAGCTCGCGGATCTCGTCCAGGTAGGCCTTGGAGCGCTTCGGGTCGGTCGAGTACGCCAGCAGGTAGATGTCCGCCAGCTTGATCTTGGCGTCCTCGTTGTCCGGCAGCAGTTCGACGGCGCGTTGCAGCGCCCGGACGGCTTCGGCCCAGCGTTCCAGCTTGATCTCGGTGAGTCCCAGGCGGTAGTACGCCTCGCCGTACCGGGCGTCCTTCTTCAGCGCCTGGCGGTACATGATCGAGGCTTCCTTGAACTTGCCCTTTTCGAACATGTTCTTGCCCTTGTCGACGTACTGCTGGGCCTGGACCTTGGGATCGCGATTGCAACCCGCCAACACCAGCACCATTGCGATCGCGAGCGCCGAAGTGATTCTTTTCATTGAGATTCTGAACCCGCCGTTTTCCATCATGACTTTCCGTCTGATCCGTCCAACCTAGTTGCGACCCTAAACGATCTATCGGCGCAACCGGTTAGACAGTTCAACCCGTTTCTCAGTTCAACACAGGGACTTGCGGGCTTGCAATGAACCCTTTGTGGGGGACGCGCCGTACCAAAGTGGGGGATCCGCGGTTGGTACCCGTGTACCACCTGCTAAACTAGAAGTTCTGATCAATCGTCTCGTCGTAGAGAATCTTAAGCACCGGCCCATCCGGACCCTCCTCAGCGCCGTCGCCATCGGGGTCCAGGTGTGCATGGTCCTCACCTTGGTGGGCGTCAGCCGCGGCATGCTCGAGGACCTGGCCAAGCGCAGCCAGGGCGTGGGCGCGGATATCGTTATCCGGGCGCCCGGCAGCGCGATCATCGGTTTCAGCACGAACTTTTCGGCGAATGTTCTGCCCTTCGTCCTCAAGCTCGACCACATTGCCGGCGCCACGGGGATCCTGGTGCAGCCGATTGGCGGCATCGACTCGCTCACCGGCATTGACCCGGCGGGTTTCGACGCGATCAGCGGCGGCTTCCGTTACCTCGAGGGCGGACCGCTCCGCGGGCCGCGGGAAATCCTCGCCGACGACATCTGGGCCCGGCAGCACAATCTGAAGGCCGGCAGCACCCAGAAGCTGCTGAACACGGAGTGGCGGGTGGCGGGGATCGTCGAGTCCGGCAAGCTCTCCCGTACTTTCGCGCCTCTGGGCGAGCTCCAGGAGCTTTCCGCCAACACCGGCAAGCTGACCGCCATCTACGTCAAGGTGGACCGCAAGGAGAACCAGGCCGCCGTGCTGGCGGACCTCAAGGCCAAGCTCACCGATTACCGGATCTACTCCATTGAGGAGCTGTCGTCGCTCTACACCGTGGACAACGTCCCGATGCTGCGGCCCTTCACGAACGTCATCATCGGGCTGGGACTGTTCATCGGCTTCCTGGTGGTCTTCCTCTCCATGTATACGGCGGTTCTCGAACGCACCCGCGAGATCGGCATCCTGAAGGCGCTCGGCGCGTCACCCGCGTACATCGTGGGCATCCTGCTGCGCGAGACCGCGCTGCTCGCCGCCGTCGGTTCCGTGATGGGGATTGGTTTTGCCTACGGCACCCGCTGGCTGATCGCCACCCTGGTCCCCAGCATTAACCAGGTGATCGTTCCGGACTGGTGGGGCGTGGCCGCCGGGCTGGCGATGGCCGGCGCGTTGATCGGTGCGGTCTATCCGGGCCTGAAAGCCGCCCGCCAGGACGCCATCGAGGCCCTCTCCTATGACTGAGCCGGATCACATTATCGAGATCCGCGACCTCCACAAGACGTACCACGTCGGCGATGTCGACGTGCGGGCGCTGCGCGGCGTGAACCTTACCGTCGAGCGCGGCGAATTTCTGGCGGTCGTCGGACCCTCCGGCTCCGGCAAGTCGACGTTGTTCCACATCCTCGGCGGCTTGACGCCGCCCACCTCCGGGACCATCCACATCAATGGACAGGACCTGATGGCAATGTCGGACGCCGGACGCACCGAACTCCGCCGTTTCACCGTCGGCTTCGTCTTCCAGAAGTACAACCTGCTGCCGACCCTGTCCGCCGCCGACAACATCGCCATGGCCCGGCACATCTCGGGCAAGCCGAAAGCGTACGACGACTGGTTTCACGAGGTGCTAGGCCTGCTCGGGATCGACAAGCGGCTGGAGCATAAGCCGCGGGCGCTTTCCGGGGGCGAGCAGCAGCGCGTCGCTATCGCGCGCGCCATCGTCAACCACCCGGCCATCCTGCTCGCCGACGAGCCCACCGGCAATCTCGACACCGAGAACTCCAATCAGGTACTCGAGATCCTGCGCGGCCTGAACGAGCGGCTGGGCCAGACCATCCTGATGATCACCCACAATCCGGAAGCGGCGGCCTTTGCCCACCGTACCGTCAGCATGCGGGACGGCCGCGTGGCCGGCGCCTGATCAGGACTCCGCGTCGCTATCGCCGTTCGCGCCCGGTTGCAGCAGGCCGCGGCTGGTGAGGATGCGCCGGACTTTTTTCGGCGAGATCGACAGGCGTTTCGCCACGCGCGAGACCTTCTTCTGCTCGCGCTCCCATACCCTCGGGATCACGATCTCGGCGAACTCCTCGGCCAGTTCCTGGAACGTGCGGTTCTGCACCTGTCCCTGCGACCACTCCCGCAGCCGGGCATCGATGGAGCCTTCTCCCGCCAGGCGCGACCGGAGCACCTGCAGATCCTCCCAGAGGTAATCCTGGCCGGTGGTCTTGATCAGGCGCGCCGCCTCATCGCAGCATTCCCGCGCCCGGGCCGTCTCGGCGAAGTAGTCCGTGCACAGCGTCAGACCCTCCCAGATGCGGGCGCGCGCCAGCAGGCGGATGTTCTCGGTGCGGCCGGCATGTTCCACGGCCTCGCGGGCATAGTCGAAAGCCCGGCGCGCCCGCGCGTCCGGACTGTCGTCGGCGAAACCTTCTTCGAGCTTGGTGTTCTCCACGATGCACTGCAAGATCCGGGCGCGCGCCATCACGATGGCGTCATGCCGCTCCTTGCCGAGCTGAAAGCCGCGTTCGGCTTCTTCCTGAGCGCGGTCGAGCTCGCCGCGATCCAGATGCAGCCCGCCGCGGATCGTGTAGACGTTGCCTTCGCCGCGCCGCAGCTCGCGCTGGCGAAAGATGGCCTGCGCCTCGTCCAGGTGCCGGAACGCGGCGGTCTGGAAGGACTCCAGGCGCGCCGTAACTTCCGCGCGGTCGCCCGCCGCCTTGCGCAGCCGCACGTCCCGGTCCACCTTGCGGCGCAACTGCTGCGCGCACAGCCGCTCCACAAACGCCATGTTCGCCAGCGCCCGCCCGAGCGACGGATGCCCGGCGTCCTGCCGCTGGTATGACTCTACCGCCTGCCGGAAGTTCTCGAGCGCCTGTTCGTACTTCCCTTCGCGTTGCGAAATCCGCCCGCGCGCGGAATGAACGTTGCCCAGCACGATGTAGTCGTCGGTGGCGCCCAGCTCCTCCTCGACCACCGCGAGGATCGCCAGCGCCTCCGCGTTCCGGCCCTTCTGGAAGCAGATCCAGCTTTCGAGCAGCCGCATCACCGCTGCCATCTTCGCGAAGCCCGACTGCTGCGCCAGCGCCACCGCCGCCTGCACCGCCCGATAGGCATCGTCATACCGGCCCAGCTTGCGCAGGCAGCGCGCGATCCAGAAGTGCGCGATGGCGACGGACCCCTGGTCCGGCACGTCGGCCGCCACCGCGAGCGATACCTCGAAGTGCGCGATCGCGCCCGGGTTGTTCTCCGAGTAGTTCGCGAGCAGACCCTCTGCCATCCTGAGCTGGACATAGTCCGCGAGCGGCAAAGCCCCGCGCGTGCCACGCGGAAAACGGCTGACCAGATCGCGCAGCAAGCCGGGAGACGCGAAGCCGATGTCGATCCACTGGGCCACATAGCCGAGCAGCGCCGCCGCGTTCGGTTGCGCCGGGCCCAGCCGGTCCATCAACGCCTGGTGCTCTTCCAGCAGCGCGATACCCGCCGCGATGCGCCGGTGGGCGAGGTGCTCGCGCAGGTCCAGTAGCAGCCGATCGGGAATCACGCTAGTCGATGCGCTCGTATGCTTCGAGCGTGAGGAACTCGGGGAAGCGGTCCGCCACCACCATCTCCTCGAACATCGCCGAAGCTTCCGCAAATCGCCGCACGACGTACTTATCGGGCGGCGCCTGGCTCAGGATCCGGTCGAACTCTTCCTGGACGATCCCCAGCGCCAGTTCCGGAGTCACGGTGCGCCCGTCGGCGAGCTTCGCCCCGTGCAACACCCATTGCCACACCTGGGCGCGGCAGATCTCGGCCGTCGCGGCGTCTTCCATCAAGTTGTAGATCGGCACGCAGCCGTTGCCGAGCAGCCACGACTCGAGGTACTGAATCCCCACGTTTGCGTTCAGCCGCAGGCCGTCCTCGGTGATGGTGCCCTGGTGGACCTGCAGCAGGTCCTTCTGCGTGATCCGCACGTCCTCGCGCTTGCGGTGGATCTGGTTCGGCGTGGTCATGAAGGCGTCGAATACCGCCTTGGCCACCGGCACCAGCCCCGGATGCGCCACCCACGTGCCGTCGTGCCCCGCCTGCACCTCGCGGAGCTTGTCCTGCCGGACCTTGTCGAGCGCCTGTTCGTTGGCCGCCGGATCGTTCTTAATCGGGATTTGCGCCGCCATGCCGCCCATGGCGTGGATGTTCCGGCGGTGGCACGTCTGGATCAGCTACTGGACGTAAGCATTCAGGAAGTCGCGATCCATCGTCACCTGCGCCCGGTTGGGCAGCAGGTACTGCGCATGACGCCCCAGCTTCTTGATGAAGCTGAAGATATAGTCCCAGCGCCCGCAGTTGAGCCCCGCCGAGTGCTCCCGCAGCTCCCACAGGATCTCGTGCATTTCGAAGGCGGCGAAGATCGTCTCGATCAACACGGTCGCGCGGATGGTTCCCTGCGGGATCCCGAGGTAGTCCTGGGCGAAGACGAAGATGTCGTTCCACAGCCGCGCTTCCAGATGGCTCTCCAGCTTCGGCAGATAGAAGTACGGTGCCGTGCCCCGCGCCATCAGGTTCTTCGCGTTGTGGAAGAAGTACAGCCCGAAGTCGAACAGCGAACCCGAGATCGGATGTCCCTGGATCAGGAAGTGCTTCTCCACCAGGTGCCAGCCCCGCGGCCGGACGAACAGCACGGCGGTCTTTTCGTTGAGCTTGTAGCTCTTGCCCTCGGGGCTCGTGAAGGCGATCGTGCGCTCCACGGCATCGCGCAGGTTCACATGCCCTTCGATGACGTTGTCCCACGTCGGCGAGTTCGAATCCTCGAAGTCCGCCATGAAGACGTTCGCGCCCGAGTTCAGCGCGTTGATGATCATCTTCCGGTCCACGGGGCCCGTAATCTCGACCCGCCGGTCCTGCAGGTCGGCCGGGATCGACGCAACGGTCCACTCCGCATCACGAATCGCCTGCGTTTCGGGCAGGAAGTCCGGCAGTTCCCCGAGGTCCACCCGCGCCTGACGATCCTCGCGCGCCCGCAGCAGTTCCAGCCGGCGTGGCTCGAACCGGTGCGCCAGCTGCTCCAGGAAGCGGATCGCTTCGGGGGTCAGCACTTGGCCTTGCCCGATCGGGCAGTGTCCGGCGATACGGACAGGATCGACGAGGGTCGGGTACACAGAGGCTCCTTAGGCGCGCGCGGCGCAACCCTCCCATCGTAATCGGCGGTCCCGGCGGAGTCCATACGGCAATCGCCCGAATCGGACGACTGTCCGATTCGGACAACAGGGCGCTAGAGTAGTCCGAGCTAACCTAGTAGGCCGCAATGACCCATCCTGGGTTGTCAATTTATGTGGATTCGTGTGTTCATAAGGCAGAGAAATTTCTTCTCGGAGGATCCATGACTGTCTCTGAAATGTCCCGCGACTGGGCCAGTAGCCCACGCTGGAAAGGAATTGAGCGCAACTACTCACCCGACGACGTCGCCCGGTTGCGCGGCTCTGTCAAGATCGAGTACTCCCTGGCCCGGTTGGGGGCCGAACGGCTATGGGAACTGCTCCATACCCGCCAGTATGTCAACGCGCTCGGCGCGCTGACGGGAAATCAAGCAGTACAACAAGTTGCGGCCGGACTCCAGGCCATATACCTGTCCGGCTGGCAGGTCGCCGGCGACGCGAACCTCGCCGGGCAGATGTATCCGGACCAGTCCCTTTACCCGGTCAACTCGGTGCCGAACGTGGTCCGGGCGATCAACAATGCCCTTCTGCGAGCCGATCAGGTGGAGCACGCCGAAGGAAAAACGCACCACCACTGGATGGCCCCGATCGTTGCCGACGCCGAGGCGGGCTTTGGCGGCAACCTGAACGCGTTCGAGCTGATGAAAGCGATGATCGAGGCCGGCGCGGCCGGCGTCCATTTCGAGGATCAGCTCTCTAGTGCAAAGAAATGCGGACACTTAGGTGGCAAGGTCGTGGTGCCTACCCAGGAGTTCTGCCAGAAGCTGATGGCCGCCCGGCTGGCGGCGGACGTCTGCGGCGTGCCTTCTATCGTGGTGGCGCGTACCGATGCAAACTCCGCCGGATTGCTGCTAAGCGACATTGATCCACGGGACCACGAGTTCATCACGGGCGAACGAACCGTCGAGGGCTTCTACCGCTTCCGAGGCGGGCTGGACGCCGCCATCGCCCGCGGCATCGCCTACGCCCCGTACGCCGACTTGATCTGGTGCGAAACCTCAGAACCGGACCTGGAAGAGGCCCGGCGCTTCGCGGAAGCCGTCCGCACCGAGTACCCCGGCAAGATGCTGGCCTACAACTGCAGCCCCAGCTTCCACTGGCGGCGCAAGCTGGATGAGGCGACCATCGCCCGCTTCCAGCGCGAACTGGGGGCCATGGGCTACAAGTTCCAGTTCGTCACGCTGGCGGGCTTCCACGCTTTGAACCTCTCGATGTTCGACCTTGCCCGCGAGTACGCCCATGAGGGCATGGCCGCCTATGCCCGGCTGCAGGACGCCGAGTTCGACCGGCAGGATAAGTTCGGCTATGCCGCGGTGAAGCACCAGCGATTCGTCGGCACCGGCTACTTCGATGCCGTGGCGCAGGCGATCTCGGCGGGCTGCAGTTCCACCGTGGCCCTCGCCGGGTCCACGGAAGAGGAGCAGTTCCACTAGCTGCCGGATCGAACCCGCTGGCCGTCTCCTGGCGCCCGCCCGCGACTCTTTGTTCGGTCGCGGGCGGGCGTCGCGTCGATACTGAAGCGGTGGACGCTCTCATCGTCGATGACGAGCCGGTGGCGCGCGCGGTGCTCCGCGAGGAATTGGCGCAGATCCCCGGGGTCCAGGTGGCGGGCGAAGCGGAGACCGGCGCCGCAGCCTTGCGCCAGATCGAGGACCTGCGTCCCGACCTCGTGCTGCTGGATATCCAGATGCCCGGTCTCGACGGCTTTCAGGTACTGGAGCGAATTTCGGGCCGCGTTCCGGCCATCATCTTCGTCACCGCCTTCGACCAGTACGCATTGCGGGCGTTCGAAACCGGCGCCGTCGACTACCTGCTGAAACCGGTGCGTGCGGAACGCCTGCGGGAAGCCGTGGACCGCGCGGCGCGCAGCCGCGCCGGCGGCAAACGGGACGCCGAGCGCGTCGAACGCCTGCTGCAGGCCGCCGCCGGGGCGTCACGCAAGCTGGTCGGGCGCTCCGGAGAAGAGTACTTCCTGCTGAACCTCGACGACGTGCTCGCGCTCCACGCCGAGGGCGAGCTGGTCTGGATCTACACCGCGCAGCGGCGTTACCTGGCCGCCCATTCCCTGCAGGCTTTGGAGGCCAGGCTGGAAGGAACGGCCTTCCAGCGCATCCACCGCAGCGCGCTGATCAGCATCAATCACGTCAAGAAGCTCTCCGCGCTGTCGAGCAACCGGTGGCAGGTGACGCTGTCCAACGGCAAGGAACTCGTCGTCAGCAAGCGTCAGAGCCAGCGGATCCGGCAGTTCCTCCGGGCGTGAGCTATTTCTCGCCGCGGCGGATGATCGAAAGATCCAGGTTGCCATTCGGATCCACGATCAGCTTCTTGATCCGCGGCAGGATCTGTTCCATGGTCTCGACATACAGGCGCCCGGCGGTGACGTCGGGCGCCTTGGCGTACTCCTCGGCCACGGCAGTGAAGCGCGCCGCGTCGCCTTGCGCCTCGTTCACCTTGGTGAGCTTGTACGCCTCCGCCTGTTCGCCGAGCTGGGTGGCCTCGCCGCGCGCCTTCGGAATCACCCCCGCGGCGTAGCCCTGCGCCTCGTTGACGATGCGCGCGGAGTCGGCCCGCGCGCTGGCCACGGCACGGAACGCATCGGCGGATTCGGCGGGCGCGGCCACGCTTTCGATATTCACCGTCGAAAGCACCACGCCGAGCTGGTAGGCGTCCAGCAGCTTCTGCGCCGCGGCGCGGACTTCGTTCTGGATATCCACCTTGCCGGTGGTCAGCACGTCATCGACGCCGCGCCGCGCGATCCGCCGCGCCAGTTCCGCCTCCGCCGCCGCGCGCACCACTTCGACCACATCGCGGGTCCGGAACAGGTAATCGGCAGGCGCCGCCACCGAGTACTGCACCACGGCCCGCACGTGAATGATGTTCTGGTCCCCGGTGAGGAACTGCGAGAGATGCGGCTGCGTCCGCCCCAGGCTCTCCTCAGCAAGATCGCCGCCGATCACCACCCGCTGCAACTGCTGGACTCTTAAGCGGCGTATCCGATCGACCGGCCAGGGAAGTGACACGTGGATCCCGGGCTTCACGCGCGGCTCCACTACCGCGCCGAAGCGCGTCACCACCGCCTGCTGATCCGCGGAGACGATGTAGATCCCGGTGAGCATCCACAGCCCCAGCGCGCCAAACAGGATCCGCCCCGGATCCAGGCGCGCGGGCCACGCCCAGGGGCGCGCCGGCGCGTTGTCGGGCGGTGGCGAAAGGACCTGGTGCATCGCCTTACTGCACGCCTCCGGCGCCGCGTGTCAGCACGCGCAGCAATTCGGAATCGGAACTCAGGATCGCGGTGGTCTTGTCATCGATCACCTTCTTATACGCCTCGAGCGTCCGCAGCAGCTTGTAGAGCCGCGGATTCCGCGCGTAGGCCTGCCCGTAGATCCGCGTGGACTCGGCGTCGCCCTCGCCGCGGACCTTCTCGGCCTGCTTGTACGCCGCCGAGAGGATCTCCTCCCGCTGCCGGTCGGCTCCGGCGCGGATGGCCAGCGCCTGCTCCTCGCCCTCCGCGCGATACTGCTTGGCAATTCGCTCACGCTCGGCGCGCATGCGGGCATAGACGCTCTGCTTGTTCTGCTCCGGCAGGTTCAGCCGCTTGATCCGCACGTCGGCCACCTTGATCCCGTAGCGCTCCAGTGTCGCCTTGTCGCTGAGCTCGGTCAACTGATCCAGCAGCGCAGAGGTCTGCGCCGTTCCACCCGCGGCGACCAGGGCGTCAAAGTCGTGGCTGCCGATCGCCGACGCCAGCCCGGACCAGATCACGTCGTGCAACCGTGGCTCCGCGGCGCTGTCGTCGCCCACCGTCTCAAGAAACTTCTGCGGATTCTCGATGCGCCACGCCACGTAGTTCTCGATCACCAGGTTCTTTTTGTCACGCGTGAGGAACTCCGACGGCCGCGGGCTGTACAGCCGCAGCCGCCGGTCGAACGTCGTGGCGACCTGGAACGGCCACTTCACGTGCAGCCCCGCTTCGGTAACCGTGCGGACCGGCCGGCCGAACTGCGTCACCAGGGCGAATTCCGTCTCGGCGACCTGAAAGAACGTCAGGTACAGGACCAGCAGACCGGCAGCTCCGGCGGCCAGGCGTGTGTACAGCGGTTTCATCGCTCCCTCTCCGGCGGACGCGGCGGCGGCGCCAGCACCGGGCCCGCGGGCCCGATCTCGACGCTGTCCTCGAGCAACAGCAATTGCCGCCGCCCCTTCGCGTTGTCGACGATCATCTTCTTCTTGCCGGGCAGCACCTGCTCCATCGTTTCGAGGAACAGGCGAGTGTCGTTCCCGGCGGGCGCGGCGCGATAGGCCGCTTCCATGTCGGTGAAGCGCGCGGCATCGCCTTGCGCGCGGTTCGCGCGGCCAACCTTATAGGCCTGCGCCTGCTCCTCCCGGGCTTTGGCGTTTCCGCGCGCGAGCGCCACCTGCTCGTTGCGGTGGCCCTCGGCTTCATTGATGAGGCGGTTCTTGTCCTCGTAGGCTTCCGACACCGAGCGGAAGGCGTCCACCACCTCCACCGCCGGATGGACATCCAGCAGCTTCACGCTGACCACGCGGACCCCGGCGCCGTAACGGTCCAGGCGCTGCTGCAGGTTCCGGGCCGCCAGGGTCTCCGCCTCGCGCCGCCCATCGGTGAGCAGGCGGTCGAGCGGGGTCGCCGTGGCGATCAATTGCAGCACGCTCTCTGCGGCGACGCGGACGGCCGCGTCGCCGTCCGCGTGGCCGAACAGGAAGTCCTCCGGGCTCGCCAGGTTGTAGTGCACGGTCGCGGTGATCTCCATCATGTTGAGGTCGCCGGAGAGCATCAGCGCCTCGTCGGGCTTACGGTCGTACCTCCCCGCGCGGTGCTGCGCATTCCACTCGTAGGCGACCACTTCCTTCTCGGAAGCGTTCGGATTGGTGCGGAACCCGATCTCCGCCGTCCGGATGCGCGCCGCGCCAATCCGCGTCAGCCGGTCCGCCGGCCAGGGGAGCTTGTAGTGCAGCCCCGGCTCGCGCGGCGGCGAGAGGCGGCGCCCGAAACGCTGCACGATGCCGACCTCGTCGGGACCCACCGTGTAGAAACCGTTCAGCACGAGCAGGACTCCGGCCACGAGGGCTACCGGCCGGTAGTAGCGCTCCCGCTCTCGCCAGATCCCGCCCGCGTAGCGCAGGATCCGCTGGCGGACCAGTTCGAGCCGCGGGCGCAGCCACGCTAGTTCGAAACGCCTCGCGTGGTGCCGCTCGCCCTGGGGAACGCGCAGCAGCCGCAGCGAATTCAGGATCACCAGCAGCGACGCGATCTGGTGCACAATCGCCGCCGGCGCGGGCCGCAGCCAGCCCGAACCCGCAACCACCACGGCCACCGCGTTCACCACGCCCGCGAAAAAGATGATGTTGAACCACGCCACACGCACTGCGCGGCGGCTGACCTCGAACAACGCCGGCAGCCGGTCCAGCGAGCGCGGCAGGTACACGACGTCGGCGGCTTCCGCCGTCACGTCGGTGGCGCCGGAGACGGCGATGCCGACCGCGGCGGCGCTCAAGGCCGGCGCGTCGTTGATCCCGTCGCCGAGCATCGCGGTCACGCGCCCCTGCGCGGCGGCGGCGCGAATGCGTTCCAGCTTCTGGTCCGGCAGCAGTTCGGCTTCGACCCGGGCGATGCCGGCGCCCTTGGCGATGGCTTCCGCCGCGCGCCGCCGGTCGCCGGTAAGCATGGTGATGTCGCGGATCTCCAGGTGGCCAAGTTCGTGGATCGCTTCGGCGACACCGGCGCGCGGGCGGTCCCGCAGCAGGATCGCCCCTGCCAGGACGCCGCCGTCCGCGATCAGCACCGGCGTGGCGCCGTATTCGTCGGCTTCCGCGAGGAGGGCCGCCGCGCCCTCGATGCCGGCTTCGGCCAGGAATGCCGCGTTGCCCGCGCGCACCTCGCGGTTCCCCACGCGGCAGGCGACGCCGCGCCCCGGCAGCACCCGGGCGGACTCCGCCGCCGGGACTTCGAGTCCCCGGGCACGCGCCTCCGCGACGATCACTTTGGCCAGCGGGTGATCGGAGGCCGCCTCCGCGGCAGCCGCCAGCCACAGGACCTCGTTCTCGGACCGGCCTTGCGCGAACACGCGGATCACCTCAAGCCTGCCCTCAGTGAGGGTTCCGGTCTTGTCGAGGAACAGCGTGTCCGCGCGCGCCGCCTGCTGCAACACCGCGCCGCCGCGCACCAGGATCCCGCGGCGGGCCAGGCCGCCGATCGCCGCCACCATGGCCGCGGGCGTCGCCAGAATCAGCGCGCACGGGCACGCTACGATCAGCACCGAAACCGTGCGCACCCAGTCCCGCGAGAAGAAAAACACGACGCCCGCCGCCAGCAGCAGGGCTGGGAGGAAGTAACGCGCGTAGCGGTCCGCCAGGCGCTCCACCGGAGCCTTGTTGGCTCGCGCCTCCCGCACCAGCGCGATCACCCGCGCCAGCGTCGTCTGCTCTCCCGCGCGCTCCACGCGCACGCGCAACAGTCCGTTGCCGTTTACCGTGCCGCAGTACACCGGCGATCCCGGAGCTTTGTCGCACGGGACGCTCTCGCCCGTAATGGCGCTCTCGTCCACGGCGGAGTCGCCCTCGGCCACCACGCCGTCCGCGGCCAGGCGCTCGCCCGCCCGCACCAGGATCACGTCGCCCGGCGTCAGGTCCTCGGCGTGCACTTCGACTTCCATGCCGTCGCGCAGCAGCCGGGCGTCGTGCGGCATCTTCTCGACGAACGCCCGGATTGCGGACTCGGTGCGGCGCGCCGCGTAGCCCTCCAGGCCGTCGCCCACCAGCATGATGAACATGGCCTCGGCGGCGGCCAAGTACTCGCCGATGGCGAGCGCCGCGATCACGGCGATGCAGATGGCCAGGTCCGCCGTGATGCGCTTCTCAAGTAGTTCCGAGATCGCGTAGTGGAAGGTCTTATAGCCCGCCACCAGCGCGAGGATCGCCGCGGTGTCGATCCCCGCCACCGTCCGCAACAGCCCGGTGACGTTCAGCAGCAGCAACAGGCCGGCGAGCCCGGCGAACCCGAACTGCTGCAGCGCCTCGCTGCGCTCGCTCGAGACCGGCTGCTCCGGCGCATGATAATGCACTCTACTTCTTCTCCGGACCGATCCAGATGGGGCTCGACCACGACGCCTCGCCATCCGTCTCCACCACCCGCAGATGGAAGTAGTCGTCGGGCTTCGGCATCTCGGTGGGCTTGTAGGTGAACGACGCGTCCCACGTGCCGCGCGCGGTGATCTTGCGCGCCAGAATGACGCCCGTCGCCGAGACTTCGTACTTCAGCCGCTGCTTCGCGGCCTCCGCCACCGTGAAGCGGAATTGCTTCACCGGCGTGTTCGGCGGCGGTCCGGGCGCGCGGAAATAGCGGATGTGACCCGCCGTGTTCGGCGGATCCACGTTCAGATATGCCAGCCGCACGTTCACGCTGGCGTCAGCGGCTGCGTTCGAGAGCGTCAGGTTCACGCCGTCGAAATCCCCGCGCGTCTTCACGGCGTACCAGACGCGCTTGCCGTCCACCTGGTAGACCTCTTCGGCGGCATGGTCGAGCCCCACCGGCCGCGCGGAGACGATGGTGGCGCCCTGCACCTCGATCCAGCCGCCCCACCAGTGCCCGGGCTGCGGCGCGACCACGGCGTCACCCTTGGTCTCGGTCGAAGAATGGAACATGATCTGGACGATCCCGTTCTCACCCGCCGCCGGAGCCGCGAAGTCGCGCGTGTAGACCGGCTCGCCGTTCTTGAGCACGTCCACGTGGTCGATCGCCGTCTCGCCCAGCACCCGCGCCGTGAGCGCCGGAATCGAGCCCGTGGGCGCGAACTCGCCCGGCGTCTTGCCGTCCAGCGTCAGCCGGATCACGGGACGCTTGCCGCTGGTGGCGTACGTCGCGCGCGACTTCATCGCCGTCCACAGGCTATCCCGGTCCAGCTTCGGCGCATACACCGCCGCCAGCCCCCCGCGCAGCGCGTGCGTCGCGGGCGAGTAGCCCGGGTGTCCCGTGTGGTCGTCGCTCGCCGCCACCAGCCCCATCCGGTAACCCTTCTTCAGGAACTTCTGCCCGAAGTACTCGAAACTGCCGTGGTTCGAATAGATCTCTACCAGCTTCTGCATGTCGGCGTCGTTGGCGTTCCAGTCGCCGGCCTCATGCGCGTGCGGGATGATCAGCACGTTGTCCACTTCGTCGATCTGCCGCAGCCGCTGGTACAACTGCTCGATGCGCGGGGACTCGCGGTACTGCACGTAGCGGCCCTTGTCGGTCTTGAAAAAGATGTTGTGGTGCCCGCCCTTGTCCATCTGCTGGGTCCATTCGTAGCCCATGAACGCCACGAACCGCCCCGGGACATTCGCTTTCGAGGTTTCAACGCGGATCTCGTCCCAGCCGGGCTTCGACAAGAACAGGTCATGCCCCGTGAGCGAACCGAAATCCAAGTAGGCGAACTCCTTGGCGAACTCGTAGTAGCGCGGCACGCTGCCCGTGCCCTCTTCCCATCCGGAATGGCCGTGCAGCTCGCCCCAGTAGATGCGCTGGCCCGGGTTCTTCTCCACCAGCACCGGATTCGAGTCACACGCGAACCGCCCGTCGGCGCTGGCGATGCGGAACTTGTAAGCTCCCTCCGCTGGGAGCTTTAGGCCTTCGAGCGCGCCGGTGTTCTTCCCCGCGGCGATCGCGATCTCGCCCACCGGCTTGCCGCCCAGCGTCACCTGGAACTTGCCGCCGCCGAACTCCGCCGGATTCGTGTACTGGTCCTCGACGCGCATCCGCAAGGCGAACACCTCCCCAGCGGCCACCACCGAGGGCGCCACCGCGTTGATCGACGCTGCCTGGTCTCCCACGATGCGTAGCGTCGCGATAGCGGCGGGCATGAATGCGCCGTCACCCGCCGGGTCGATCTGCATGTTGAAGCGGAAGTCGTCGGCGTCGCGGATCACGGGGCGGTAACCGCGCCCGGACCCCGAGGTGTCGCCCACGGTGATGCGGATCCTGTCACCTTTCTTCAGGGTGCCCGACGTCACGCGCAGCGCTGCCATCGGGATCGGCCCGAAGATGCTCGACATCACGCCCTGCCCCAGCGAACTGTAGGGCTCGGTCTTGGCGGTGGCGCTGGTTACCTGGAACGTGACGTACGAATCGAGCGACGGGTCGCTGGTCTGCAGCCGGGGGAAGTTGCCGACGAAGATCTGGCCGATGCGCAACCCCTCGCCCTTGGGGATCTCGACGTCCCCGACCGTGTATTCGAACACCAGCGTCGTGAACATGCCGGCGACCAGCGGATTACGGTCCACGCGCACGAGCGTGCCGGTCTGATCGCCTTTGTCCTCCAGGAACGAAAGCACGCGGAACCAGCGCGAAACGGCGGTGGCGCCCTGCGGCGAGAACTCGCCGAGCCGGTAGAACTGGCTCATCAGGTCCTGGGGGACCTTGAGCCGCCCGCGCGAGGCGAGGTCGTTGCCCCAGTCCTCGAGCAACTGCACCCGCTCCCGGTAGTTCACGGGATTGGTCGGGGCGGCGGCGAACTCGGAGCGCAGTTTGGCGACGCGGTCGGCCAGCGCCGGGGTTTGCGCCGTACCGGCGATCGAGTAGATGAGCGATGCCGCGCCGATCGAGAGCGCGGCGGCGATCCAACGGGTCCGGGTGGTCATGGGCTTCAGACTCGGACAGTATATCTCGCGGTTCGGTTACAGCCGTCCCGGCGCACAACGCCGCTGTGACCCGCCGCCTGAGCCGCGACCGTGAGGGACTGGCAGGCGCCGAACCCTTCCAGGTAAGGAGCGCGGGCGCAAAGCCCCGTTCTTCAGAGGAGGTCTGCCGGTGATACGAGCCCGACGAGGTGCCCCTGATCATCCACAACCAGGAGTGGGCGGTCGTCCTGCAGTAGGTCCGCAGCCATCGATCGACTGCTCTTCGGATTCACGGGATCCGCTGCTTGCAGTAGCGTTTCTTCGAGATCTGGCACGTCCTTGATCTGGTGGGTCATAAGTTTTTGGCGATTACGGGACATAAGGTACTTGGCGAGCCGATGATCGGCGATCAAATACCACTTGCCCTCGTGCATGTAGGGCAGGTAGGAGAACGCATTGGCCAGCATAAGTTGACGGATCGAGGCCAGCGTTTGCCAGGAACTTGCGGTGATCGGATGCTTCACCATGATCAGCTCAACGGTATCTAAGTCGTTTGCCAAGGCATCCTCCAAGACTAGCGCCAGTTCTACGCAACGAGAGGTCATGTGTCGGGCAACCGATCCTTGATGCATGGCGTCGTTGCGGGACTTCCGGACCTGGTCCAGTAGGCCTTTCAGATGGGACGTCTCATTCAGAGGTATAAAGCTTGACGATTGGCCTAGTTCGACTAACCGGGGGATGTAATCCGCTAAGGCCCCAAGCCTGCCTATCAGGCGCGCTCCGAGTCGCTCGATGACGTACAGAACCTCCGAGAACGCCTCGGCGTCGCGAAGACAGGCCTCCCGTGCGCGGCGAAGCTCATGCCTAATGCCAGCGCGCTCTTGGCTGGACATGGCTTGAAACGCACTCGAATCATTCATGCGGCCTGTCCAAGTCGTGAAGGTTCTGTCGCACCCGAACCGTGACAAACCCCGTTCGGTTCGCTACCGTGGGACATAGCCACCTTATGGTAATCCAGCTCACGTCCGAACAGGAACAGCGCTTGCAGGCGATTGTCGAGTCCGGCGCGTACACTTCGCCCGAAGAAGCGCTGGAGGCTGCGCTGGCGGCAGTGGAACTGGCTGTCACGGTCGGATTCGAGGGTCTGGAGCAGGAGTTGGAAGGACTCCTGCTCGATGGCCTTGCCTCCGAAACACTCTCCGAAAGGCGATTCTGGAACTCTGTCGATCGAACGGCGCTGGAACTACTGGCGGAGCGCAAGTCCGGTTCGCGATCGTGAACGTGATTTCCTACCTGCGGCTTGCCCTTATCCAGCGCCGCTGTACACACTAGCGACCTCCCCCCGCGCCGTGCCAGAATACCCGCACCATGCGCGAAATCGCCGACATCGCCGAACTGAAATCCCTCACCGGCCAGGAAGTCGCCGTAGGCGACTGGCTGGAGATCTCCCAGGAACGCATCAACCAGTTTGCCGACGCCACCGGCGACCACCAGTGGATCCACGTCGACGTCGAGCGCGCCAAACGCGAGTCCCCTTTCGGCGGACCCATCGCGCACGGCTTCCTCACCCTGTCCCTCATTCCGCGCCTGAGCTGGAACACCATCACCCTGAAACAGCCGTTCAAGATGAGCGTCAACTACGGGCTGAACAAGGTCCGCTTCATGAGCCCGGTGCCCGCCGGATCCCGGATCCGCCCCCGCATGAAGCTCCTCGAAGTCTCCGACATCCCCGGCGGCTACCAGACCCAGTGGCAGGTGACCATCGAGATCGAAGGCCGCGACAAGCCCGCCTGCGTCGCCGAAACCCTGGGCCGCTACTACGAGGGAGCCCCGCAGTGAACGCGCTGCACCCCACGCCCGAGATGCTCGCCGCCTGGGCCGCGAGCGACAACCCCAACCGCGTCGTCATGCTCAATCTGCTCCGCTTCAAGCGCGGCGGCGGATCCAAGAGCTACGGCGAGTACGCGCGCGAGTTCGAAAAGATCCTGAACGCCCACGGCGGCAAGTTCCTGTTCCTCGGCCGCTGCGCCGAAATGCTGGTCGGCAACGAAGCATGGGACGCCATCGCGCTGGTCGAGTACCCCTCGCGCAAGGTCTTCGTCGACGTGGTCACCAAGCCCGAGGTGAAGAAGATCGGCGAGTTCCGCGAAGCCGGCCTCGACCGGACCATCCTCTACGCCATCGATCCCCGATAAGACCCGAGGTAACCGCCATGCTCAAACCGAAGTGGCTCGAACCCCTCTTTCCCTGGGAGCAGCGCTCCCTCATCGTGAACGGACGCCGCATGTCCTACATCGACGAAGGACCCCGCGACGGCCGTCCCGTGCTGCTGCTCTCCGGCAACCCGACCTGGGGCTTCCTGTACCGCGACTTCATCGCCCCGCTCACCAGCGCCGGCTACCGCGCCATCGCGCCCGACTGGATCGGCGCCGGCTATAGCGACCACCCGCGCGACGACGCCGCCCTGACCCTCGCGCACCACATCGCGGACCTCGTCAGCCTGCTCGACCAGCTCGACCTGCAGAACTTCGTCGTCGTCTGCCAGGACTGGGGCGGACCCCAGGGCATTGGCGCCGCGCTGCAACGCGTCGAAAAGCTCGGCGCCCTCGTCATCATGAATACCTGGTGCTTCACCGGCCTCGTCAGCAAGTTCCACGCGTCCCCCAAGCCGTGGACCACCTGGCACGCCCCGCTGGTCGGGCCGTTCTTCATGAAGCGCAAGAAGGTCCTTTCCCACCACGGACCTTCGGCCACCACCGCGCGCGGCATGTCCAAAGAAGAAGCCCGCGGCTACCACCATGTCTTCGACGAGCCGGATTCCGAAAGCGTCGTTCTCACCTGGCCCCGCACCATTCCCATGCGCGAAGGCGACCGCGGCTGGGCCGACATGACCGCTCTACAGGCCCGCTTGCCCGAGCTTAAGAACACGCCGGTCTTGCTGCTGTGGGCTCCCGGCGACGAAGTCTTCCCGATCGACTTCGCGCACCGCTTCGAGGAGATGCTGCCGCACGCCGAAGGCCCCATTGAGTTCGACCGCGCCCGCCATTTCCTGCCGGACGACCGCGGGCCGGACCTCGTGAAAGAGATCGTGGCCTTCCTCGGGAGGATCGCCCAATGAAGTGGGTAACGCCAACCGCAGAGCAGCTCTCGTATCTGCGTCCGGACCCCCTGATCTGGGAGCAGGAACTCGACGTCCGGCCCGCCTTCGCCGAAGGCATCGAGCGCGCCGCCGGCAAGCGCGCCGGCCGCGTCTACTGGATCTCCGCGCACGACCACCTCTACGCCCTCGAACTCGCCGACCTCGGCCGCGGCCGGCCGTCCATGGCCAAAGTCTTCGGCCACTGGGACCGCTTCGAGCCTCGCCCGCCGGAGCACGAGATCGACGCGGACCTGATGGACTTCAATCTCTGGGCCGCCGAGGCCGGCGGCCTCAACCCCGCCGACATCGCGAAGGTCGCGCAGTTCGCCGGGATCCAGCCCGGCTGGCCGGACGGCTCCGTACTCCGCACCCCCGAGGACCGTTTCGCGAACCTGCCGCAGTTCCCCTACGAGCCGCGTTACGTCGAAATCGAAGGCCTGCGCATGGCCTGGGTCGAGCAGGGCTCCGGCGACCCGATCCTCTGCCTCCACGGCGAGCCCACGTGGAGCTACCTCTACCGCCACATGATTCCGCCGCTCGCGGCGGCCGGCCGCGTGATTGCGCCGGATCTCATCGGCTTCGGCCGCTCCGACAAGCCCGTCGCCACGAACGTCTACACCTACAAGTCCCACGCGCGCTGGGTGAGGAAGTTCATCGAGGCCCTCGATCTGCGCAACATCACGCTGGTGTGCCAGGACTGGGGCGGGCTGCTGGGCCTCCGCGTCCTCTCCCAGATCCCGGAGCGCTTCGCGCGCGTCGTCGCCATGAACACCGGCATCTCCGACGGCAAGGGCGCCACTTCGGCGTTCTTCCGCTGGCGGCGTTTCTCGCAGCGCGTCCCCATGCTGGATGTCCCGCTGCTGATGAAGAACTCCTTCGCCGTGCCGCGCCCGGACGAAGAACGCGCACCGTACCAGGCGCCGTATCCGGCGAAGGAATACCAGACCGCCGCGCTCGTGTTTCCGCGCCTCGTCCCCGTGCGCTGGGATCATCCCGGCGCCTACGACAACCGCGTCGCGATCGAGCGCATCCAGCAGCTCGACCTCCCGGCGCTCCTCCTGTGGGGCGCCAAGGATGAGATCACGCTGCGCGGCGAGCCGGTTCTGCGTTCGTATTTCAAGAACGTGGCCCCGCTGGTGCTGATCGAGAACGCGGGTCACTTTATTCAGGAAGACGCCGGCGAGGAAGTCGCCGGCCACATTACGAAATGGGTGGGCAAGTAAATGCCGAGCAAACTATTCGATCTGACCGGTAAGGTCGCCATCGTTACGGGATCCACCAAGGGGATCGGCAAGGCGATCGTCGAGGAACTCGCGCGCCACGGCGCCAAAGTGGTGGTCTCGTCGCGCAAGGCCGACAAGTGCGAGGAGGTCGCCGCGGCCATCCGCGCCGAGGGCCATGAGGCCGTCGCCATCGCCGCCCACATCGGCAAGAAAGAGGACCTCGAGAGCCTCGTCAAGAAGACTCGCGAGAAATGGGGCCGCATCGACATCCTGGTCTGCAACGCCGCCGTGAATCCCTACTACGGTCCGATGGCGCAGCTCCCCGACGACGCCTTCACCAAGGTGATCGACTCGAACGTCCGCTCCAACTGGTGGCTCTGCAATCTGGTCTCGCCCGAGATGATCGAGCGCAAGGACGGCGCCATCATCATTGTGTCCTCCATCGGCGGACTCAAGGGCTCCACCACCTTGGGCATCTACTGCATCTCCAAGGCGGCGGACTTCCAGCTCGCCCGCAACCTCGCCATGGAATACGGCCCGCACAACGTGCGCGTGAACTGCGTGGCCCCCGGCCTGGTCCGCACGGACTTCGCTTCCGCGCTGTGGACGAACCCGGATCTGCTGAAGAAGACGGAGGCCGCCACGCCCCTGCGCCGCATCGGCGAACCCGAGGACTTGGCGGGTTCGGTCGTGTACCTTGCCTCGAAGGCCGGCTCCTGGACCACGGGCCAGATGATCGTGGTGGACGGCGGCGTCACCAGCGCGGGCTAACTTCGCATGACCGGGGCCGCGAGCGTCAGCGAGCGGCAGTCGCCAGGTTGCGTCAACCGGCGACGGCTGGAATAAGATCAAAGCATGGCGGTTGCTACCAAGCTGACCTGGGAGGAGTTCGAGAAGCTGCCCGACGACGGCCGGCATCACGAACTGCTGGAAGGAGAGCACATCGCCTTGACCCCGCCGCGCTTCGATCACTCTGCGATTGCCGACCGGATCCTGACGATCCTCCGAAGGCAGACACAGCGCAAGGCGTATGTAGAAGCCGGCTACCGGCTGGGCTCTGATAGCTGGGTGCAACCCGACGTTTCCATACCGAGTCTCGAACAACTCGCGGGGCCTAAGCCCGGCGGCTATCTCCACGGAGCCCCGGACTTGGCGGTAGAGGTCGTATCGCCCTCAGAAACCGCGGCCATTCTGGACCGCAAGGTGCGGCGGCTGCTCGCCGCCGGCGAGTCCGAGGTCTGGGTTGTGTATCCGGAAACGCGTACGGTTCATGTGTTTCGCCGATCCGGCAGTCAGGTGAAACAGGCAGCCGACCGCATCGCGACGGACGTCCTCCCGGGCTGGGAGGCGAACGTCGCCGACTTCTTCGCGGACTAGCCGGCTATCGAACTCCGCTCGTCGCGCGGTCTAAAATAGACTCGAGTTATGGCGGTTGCCACCAAACTGACCTGGGAGGAGTTCGAGAAGCTGCCCGACGACGGCTGGCATCACGAACTGCTGGAAGGAGAGCACATCGCCTTGCCCCCTCCGCAACGCAGACACTCTGAGACTGCCCGCCGCATCTTCCGTCTGCTGGACTCCTGCAAAGGGCGGGAGGCCTACTTCGAGGCTGGCTTCCGCATCGGTGGAAACTCCTGGGTTCAACCCGACGTCTCCGTGCTTCGCGCAGAGCAAGAGCAGGGTGCGAGCGGCTATTTCGAGGGTCCTCCGGACCTGGCGGTCGAGGTCGTTTCCCCGTCCGAGACCGCGACGGTCCTCCACCGCAAGATCGACCGCTTGCTGTCCTCTGGTACGGGAGAGGTGTGGGTAGTTTATCCCGAAACCCGGACGGTGCAGGTTTTCCGGGGCGCGATCTCGGAGACGAAGCACGTGGGCGACATCATCCAATCACCGCTGCTCCCCGGCTGCCAGGCCAACGTCGCCGACCTCTTCGCCGGCTAACTCGCCCCGATCTTCTTCCGGATCGCCGCCGCGTTCTTTGCGTCCGGCGCCAGCTCCAGGTACTTCTTGTACGCCTCGCGCGCCGCTTCCTTTTCGCTGCGCTTCTCTTCCGCCTCGCCCAGCTTCAGGAACGCAAGCGCCGACGTCGGATCCCACCGCGTGGCCTCCCGGAACCGGTTCGCCGCCGCTTTGAAGCTCCCCTTCTTCATGTAGAAGTTGCCCGCCGACATCTCTTTCTGCGCCTGCAAGGGGTTGAACTCGTAGACCTTCGGAGCGAGCCCGGCATCTTCTTCCGGCGGCTCCACTTCCTCCACCGGCGGCTTCGCCGGCTTGGGACGCTCCTGCGCTATTGCGCCCAGCGCGGCCGCCAGCCCGAGGATCCACAGCCACCGTGTCACAATTTCAGTATAAGTGGACCTTCGCGAGAAAGCCGCGCTGCTGCCGGCCCTGCCGGGCGTGTACCTCTACAAGGATCAGCACGACACCGTCATCTACGTCGGCAAGGCCAAGAATCTTCGCGCCCGCGTCCGCAGCTACTTCAATGACGACCGGCTCGCCGACATCAAAACCGGCACGCTGATCGCCGAAGCGCGCGACCTCGAGTTCATTCAGGTCGACAACGAGAAGGAAGCCCTCGCCCTCGAAAACAACCTCATCAAGCAGTGGAAGCCGCGCTTCAACATCCTCCTGCGCGACGACAAGACCTACCCCTCCATCAAGCTGACCAACGAAACTTTTCCGCGCGTCTACGTCACGCGCCGCCTCCGCAAGGACGGCTCCACTTACTACGGGCCCTACTTCCCCGGCAACCTCGCGCACCGCATCGTCCACTTCATCCGCCGGCACTTCCAGGTCCCATCCTGCAAGATCGACCTCACGCGCCGGCACTCGCATCCGTGCCTGGAGTACCACATCCACCGCTGCACCGGACCCTGCGCCGGGCTCATCTCGGAATCCGACTACGCCGCTCACGTCGCCCGCGTCCGCCTGTTCCTCGAAGGCCGCCACCGCGACCTCACCCGCGAACTCCGCGCCCGCATGGAGGAGGCCGCCGAAAACATGCGCTTCGAACAGGCCGCCGCCCTTCGCGACCTCATCGCCACCGTGGAGGAACTCGAGCAGAAGCAGAAGATGGACGCCACCGAAGGCGACGACACCGACATCTTCGCCTTCCACGCCGAGCCGCCGTTGGTCGCCGTGAACCTCTTCCATCTCCGCCGCGGCAAGATCGTCGACCGCCGCGAGTTCTTCTGGGAAGACCAGCGGGACTTCGACCCGCCCGAGTTCTTCTCCTCGCTCGTCAAGCAGGTCTACCTGGAAGCCGGTTATCTGCCGGGCCTGATCCACACCCCCGTGGACTTCGAGGATCGCGAGGCCCTCGAAGAACTGCTCACCGAGAAGCGCGGCCGCAAGGTGGAGATCCACACGCCGCAGCGCGGCGCCAAGAAAGCCATGCTCGACCTCGTCGAGACCAACGCCAAGCACAGCTTCGAGCAGCGCTTCCGAGTGCTCAAGCCGACCTCGGCCGCCATCCAGGAAGCGGTACGCGACGCCCTCAACCTCGAGGACGCGCCGCGCCGCATCGAGTGCTTCGACATCTCGCACATCCAGGGCACCGACAAGGTCGCCAGCATGGTCGTCTGGGAGAACGGCCGGATGAAGAAGTCCGACTACCGGAAGTTCATCATCCGCACCGTGGAAGGTAACGACGACTTCGCGTCGATGCGCGAGGTGATCACGCGCCGCTACGCGCGCCTCAAGGAAGAAAACGCTCCGCTACCGGGGTTGGTGCTGGTCGATGGCGGACTCGGCCAGCTCCACGCCGCCGCTGCCGCGCTCGAGGAGCTGGGGTTCGCCGCGCAGCCCCTCGCCTCCATTGCCAAGCGCGAGGAATGGATCTATGTCCTCGGCCAGGAGGAGGAGCCGGTCGTGCTCGACAAGTTCTCGCCCGTGCTGCACCTGGTGCAGACCGTCCGCGACGAGGCGCACCGTTTCGCAGTGACGTTCCACCGCACGCGCCGCAACGCCGCCCGGCTGCAGTCGGAACTCGGCGACATCCCGGGCATCGGCGAGAAGACTGTCACGCGCCTGCTGAAGCACTTTGGCAGCGTGGAGAACGTCAAGAACGCCACCGAGGCGGCGCTCCGCGAGGTCGCCGGCGCCGCGGCCGCGCGGCGCTTGAAGGAGTACTTCGCGAAGAGCGCGTTCCCCATCGTAGGTTAGGATCCAGCGTTCTGCGCAGCGAACCCCGCCCGGCTAGGCGCTTTCGATATCCACGTTCGCGAAGTCCGCGCCCTTGTATAGGAGCGGTACGCTTCGCGTGCGCGCGAGCGCATAGGCAAAGCAATCTCCTAGATTCAGCCGCGCCGGCGCGGATTGGTACTTCGCGTGAGCCGCGTAAGCGACCTTGGCCTGCGCCAGGGTGATCGGCTCCACCGAGATTCCCGCCTCCTCCATCCAAGCGGCTGCGTGCGCAGCACCGGCGTCGCCATACCGGCTGCGCATGCGGACTTCGACCTCCCACCAGTTGACCGGCGAGATCCATGCGGTCTGTAACTCCACGATCTTTGCCAGGTAGATCGCGGCGTCCGGCTCTCCCAGCAGGACGGCCAGCACCGCCGACGCGTCCACCGCTGCCTTCACAGCGGCAGACCATCCCGATCGTACAGATCGTCGTCCGTCAACAGCGGGCCGGTCACCGGCAGCTTTCGGATCTCCGCAAGACCCCGCTCGGCGGCGGCGAGTTTTCTGGCCAGCCGAGCATCTGCGCGCACCCGTTCGATCGCCAACTGCCCACGCACGGCCTTGGCAACCGCTTCGGTGAGTGGCAGTCCTGTCAGGTCGGCGAGCAACCGGATGTCCCCAACGACATCAGGGCGCTTGATTTGGATCGGTCCTGGCATGACTTGATGTTATCATGACATGCCTATTTCATGATGAAGCTACCGCGCCGCGCGAGCCTCTGCCCACGCGTCGCGCCCGCTCCGCACATCCGCCAGCCGCCACCGGACCTCGACGTCCGGCTTTACCCCGCGCCCCTCCAGCGGCTCGCCCTTCACGTCCAGGTAGTTGGCAATCGGATACTGCAACAGCCCGCCGCTCGGCAGCTCCCGCACGATCGACGGCAGCACCGCTCCCGCGGTCACGCTGCCAATCACGACCGCGCCGCGGTTGGTCTGCAAGCCCCGCGCCAGGATCTCCGCCGTGCTCCCCGTCCATTCGTCGGTCCACACCGTGATCCGCCCGCCGAACGCCTGCTCCCCCGTCCCCGGATACGCCATCGGCTGCGCGTTGTTGCGGAACTTCATCTGCCCCAGGGACCCGGGCCGCGCGCTCAGCTCGTGCGCCAGCGCCGCCGCCAGGTTGCCCGCCCCGCCCCGGTTGCCCCGCAGATCCAGCACCAGCTCCCCGCTGTCGCGCAGGTTCTCCAGCGCCCGCCGGAACTGCGTCGCCAGATTCCCCGCGAAGATGTTGAATCGGATGTAGCCCCGCCCGTCCGCGAGCTTCTTCCCCTCGAACACCAGTTGCGGCTCCGGCCGCGGCACCCGCGGGATCTCGATTACCCGGCGCTGGTCCTGCAGATCCCGCACCGTCAGCACCGCCACCGACTCCAGCGGTCCGTCGATCTGTTTCGCGCACGACCGGACGATCTCCAGCTCTTCGCGCAGCGCGAAACCGCCCGCGCGCCGCGCCTCGCGATGGATCTCCAGCGGCGTCTTGCCGCCGATCTTCTCGATCACGAAGCCGCGCGCCATCCCGGCGCGCTCCGCCGCGGACCCTTTGCCCATCCCGATCACGACCAGTTCGCCCTCGATCCACCGGGCGTCCAGTCCCACCGTCGCCGGCGGCGGCGCGTCCGGCAGCCGGATCCCGCCGATCACCGTCTCCTGGCCCGGCGCCGCCACCTTGAAGTGCGACGCCCCGATCTCGCCCGTCATCCGGTTCAGCAGCTCGTGGAACGCCACCGTATCGCCGGGCTCGTCGAGCTTCGCCGCATACCGGTCGCGGATGGCGATCCAGTCCACGCCGCCGAACTTCGGATCCCAGTAGCCGCGGTCTACCGTGGTCCACACGGCGTCGAAAGTCTTCCGGCGCAGCTCGGCGTCGATCGGCTGCGCCGCGGCCGCCCCGGCCAGCAGACCCGCCACCAGGAGAACGTTCTTCATACTCCTTCTGCTAGACGGTCCGCCAGCAGCGGAGGTAGTCCCACCGCCCGGATTTTCTTCTGCGCCCCGGCGACATCGTACGGGACCCGGCAGTACGTCACCAGCCGTTCGCCCGGCGCGTAGATGGCGTATGCCGCCCGCGGATCTCCATCGCGAGGCTGGCCCACTGAGCCCGGATTCACCAAATACCCGCTGTCCGGCTCCAGCGTCAGCTCCAGCGACGCCGCGTCGGACTTCATGCGTCCTAGCCGTTTGATCCCGTTCCGGTGCAGCAGGAACCCTCCCTGCACGTGTGTGTGCCCGAAAAACGACACCTTGGCCCGCACGTGCGGCGCGGCGAACGCCGCGTCCTGCAGCGTGATCAGGTACTCGTCTTCATCCGCCGGGGATCCGTGCAGGATGTCGAAATCGCCGATCCGCTGCGGCCCGCGCGGCAGCTCCCTCAGATACGCGGCATCGGCCGGCGGCAGCAGTCCCCGGGTCCACAGGGCGCTCGCCTTCGCCACCGGATTAAACCACTCCAGATCGTCCAGCCCCGCGCACGCCTTGTCGTGATTGCCCCGCACGATCTGCTTCACGTGCTTCCGGGTCCACTCGATCACCGCGCACGGATCCGCTCCGTAGCCGGCGACGTCACCCAGGCAGACGGCCTCGTCGTACTTCCCCTCGGCGCTGGCCAGCGCCGCCTCCAGGGCCTGCAGGTTGGCGTGAATATCGCTGAGGATCAGATAGCGCACAGGCGTAGCAGAGCCACCTCGGGCGGCGCGCCGATGCGCACCGGGACCCCGATGGTGCCGATTCCGCGGTTCACGAACGCCACCGCGCCGTCTTGCTCGTAGATTCCTTCCGTATAAGGCGTGAAGAACCGCGCGACATTCATTTGCTGCCGCAGGATCTCCACGTTCACTTGCCCGCCGTGCGTGTGTCCGGCCAGCGTCACGGCAAACCCCTGCCGCGCCGCCACCGGAAAGACGTCCGGATTGTGGGACAGCAGCAGATTCACCGCCGCCGGATCCACCAGTTTCTCCGCGCCAACTAGGTAAGGCGCTCGTGTGGGCTGATAGTCCACGCCGGCGACGTTCAGTGTTGCGCTGCCGAACCGGAGCCGCTCGCTCGCGCCCCGCAGAAACCGGATGCCGACCTTCGCGCCGTGCTCGGTGGCGACCCCTTCGGAAAGCGCGTACATTTCGTGGTTCCCATGACAGCCCAGGATTCCCGCATCGGCTCGCAGGCGGCCCAGTTCGTCCAGGCCCTCCTCCAGCGGATCGCCCAGGTCCGAAATGATGTCCCCCGTTACCACCGCCAGGTGCGCCCGCGTCTCGTTGGCCATATCCACCGCACGGCGCAATTCGCCGCGCTTGAGGAACCGCCCCAGGTGGATGTCACTCAGTTGGACGATGCGCAGCCCATCCAGGTCCTTCGGCAAACCCGGAATCCGGAGATCGTAGGTCTCGAGCGACAGGCGGCTCCGCTCCACGAATCCGTATCCCACCAGCGCCGCGGGACCGCTGTAGAGCGCCGTCGCCGCCGCTGTCTTCAGAAAACGCCGTCTGCTTTCATCCACGGGACGCACGCGCTCCAGCAGCCGCCGCGCCAGGGGATGCACCACCACGAACCCGCCCAGCAGCGCCCCCGCCGTCAGCGAAGTCGCCCGCACCCAATCGTCCAGCCCGTCCGGCAGGTGCGCCGAGAAGCGCTGGCTGCGCACCAGGAATCCCGTCACACTCCACGCCGCCCAGCAACAGGCCACTAATACGACCGCCGCCCGCGCCTTCCAGTCCGTCCAGTGCCGCCAGCTCCAACGCGCGGCGACACCCAACGCCGTCAGAATCAGCAGTAAGGCCAGGAACTCGGGGAAGTGTCGCGACGAAAAAGGCATAGTCGCCTAGCTTTATTCTATCGTGCGTACCGCGGCCGAACTACAATGAAGAAATGTCACTGCTTGTAGTAGGCTCTGTGGCCTACGATGGCGTCGAAACCCCGCACGGCCGCGTGGACCGCATGCTCGGCGGCGCCTGCACTTATATCGCCCTCTCGGCGAGCTTCTTCACCAAGACCTCCATCGTCGGCGTCGTCGGCGCGGACTTCGCCGACGAGGACACCCGGCTGCTCGAAAGCCGCAACATCGGCCTCGAAGGCCTCGAACGCGTCCCCGGTCTCACCTTCTTCTGGAAGGGCGTCTACTCCGACGACATGAACGACCGGACGACGCTCGTCACCGACCTCAACGTCTTTGCGGACTTCAATCCCAAAGTCCCGGCCGCCGACCGCTCCCACCCGTACCTGATGCTCGGCAACATCCAGCCCGGGCTGCAGCGCGCCGTCAAGGAACAGATGAATGGCGTCAAGGTCACCGGCGGCGACACCATGAACTACTGGATCGCCGACCACCGCGAGGAACTGCTCAAGACCATCCGCGACTGGGACTTCCTCCTCATCAACGACGGCGAGGCCCGCATGCTTTCCGGCGAGCACAACCTCAAGAAGGCCGCCGACAAGATCCGCGCCCTCGGACCTAAGACGCTCATCATCAAGCGCGGCGAGTACGGCGCGATGCTCTTCCAGAAGGACGGCTACTTCGTGGTCCCCGGCTATCTCCTCGAGCAGGTCTTCGACCCCACGGGCGCGGGCGACTGCTTCGCGGGCGGCTTCATCGGCTACCTCGCCGAGCAGGGGCTGGACCTCGCCAACGGCCACATCGACCGCAAACAGCTCGCCCGCGCGGTCATTTACGGTTCCGTGATGGGCAGCTTCTGCTGCGAACGCTTCGGCGTCGACCGCTTCCGCACGCTCACCCGCGCTGAAATCGACGCGCGTTTCGAGGAGTTCCGGGATTTCACCCAGCTTTAAGAACCTGCGGGTTCCGCTGGAGCCGCTGCTGATCCTGTTGCTCGCGGCGGCCCTCGGCATTGCCGCCGCACACTATTTCCACTCGCAGGGAACCGCGCTCCACTACGGCGACGCCGAGGCGCACCTCAACATCGCCCGCCGCGTCCTCGACTCCCGCACCCCCAACGGCGAGCAGTTCGGCACCGTCTGGCTCCCCTTGCCGCACCTGTTGCTGCTCCCCTTCGCGATGCAGGACTCGTGGTGGCACTCCGGCGCGGCCGCGGCGATCCCTTCGGTAGCGTGCTTTGCGCTGGCCGTTCTGTTCCTGTTTCTCGCCGTGCGCCGCCTCTTCGGATCCGCGCCCGCCTTCACCGCCGCCGCCGTCTTCGCTCTCAACCCGAACCTGCTGTTCCTGCAATCCACCGCGATGACCGAGCCGGTGTTCTTCGCGGGACTTTTCGCGCTGCTCCACGGGATCCTGTGCGCCCGGGACTCCTGGTGGGGCGCCGCCGTCGCCTCAGCCGCCATGCTCGCGCTTACCCAAACACGCTACGAAGGTTGGTTCCTGATCCCCTTTGCCGCCATCGCGATGCTATGGATCGCCGGCTGGCGCAAGGCGCTGGTTTTCTCGGCCGTGGCTGCGCTAGGCCTGCTCACCTGGCTGGCGCACAACTGGCTCTACTGGTCCGATCCGCTCGAGTTCTACCGCGGGCCCTATTCTGCGCTCGCGATCTACCAGCGCTCCCGCGCTGGCGGCATGCAGCCCTACCCCGGCGACCACGATTGGCCAAAGGCCCTCGAGTACTTCGCCGCCGCGGCGAACCTCACCACCGGCTGGCCCGCGGTGATCCTCGGCGCGCTCGGCCTGGCCGTGTCCCCCGCCGTGGCCTTCTTGCGCTTCCGCCTGGCTCCTGTCGAACTCCCGCCGCCCATGGAACCGTCCACGGAACGCAGGCCCACTGAGCCCCCGCCGGTAGGCGGGGGTCAAAGTAAGTCGGTCGCGACAAGGGGCCAAAGCCCCTGGCGCGCAATCCTCGGCGCCCTCCTGCTCCTCCCGCCCGCCTTCTATATCTGGAGCCTCTACTCCTCGGGCACCCCGATCTTCGTCCCGCACCTCTGGCCGAACACCTACTACAACACCCGCTACGGCCTGGCCGTCCTCCCGGCGCTCGCCTTCGGCGCCGCCGTCCTCTGCGCGGCGCTGCCCCGCGGCCGGTGGATCGCGGCCCTGGCGATCCCGGCACTGGCGGCCTACCCCTGGATCGCCCAGCCGGATCCCGCCACTTGGATATGCTGGAAAGAGGCCGCGGTCAATTCCGAAGCGCGCCGCGCCTGGACCTGGCAGGCCGCCCGGTTCCTCGAAACCAACTACCGCATGGGCGACGGCATCTACTTCTCCTTCGGCGACCAGGCGGGCATCCTCCGCCAGGCCGGCATCCCGTTCCGCGAGGCGCTCCACGAGGGCAACAAGCCGTGGGGCGACGCTGCGCTCGCCGCTCCCAAGTGGTTCCTCAAGGAAAAATGGGTGATCGCCTTTGCCGGCGATCGCATGGCCACCGCGCTGCAGCGCACCAAACCCCATCAGTACCGCTGCGTGCGCCGCATCGAAGTCCGCGACGCTCCCGCCGTCGAGATCTACCGCCGCGACTAAGCCCAATGCAGATCCCGTTCATCAAAGCCCACGGCGCCCGCAACGACTTTCTGCTCTCCTGGGCCGACGAACTCCCGCCCGGCGTTGCCCCGGAAGCGATCGCCGAGGCCCTCTGCGACCGCTACACCGGCATCGGCGCCGACGGCTGGATCCGCATCGACCGCCGGACTTCGCCGGCTTCCATCCAGCTATGGAATCCCGACCGTTCACCCTCGGAGATCTCCGGCAACGGCACTCGCTGCGCCGCGGCGCTGCTGATCGCTTCCGGCCTGGCCGGCGACGCCGTCACCATCGCCACCGGCGCGGGACCCAAGCACCTGGATCTGCTCCACCGCGACGGCAACCGGTTTGAGTTCCGGATGAACATGGGCGTCCCGGTCGTCGAGCACCTCGATTTCGCGCTCCCCCTCTCCAGCGGAGAGCGCAAAGTGACGATTCTTCGCGTAGGGAACCCGCAGTGTGCGGTCCCGGTAGAGAATTTCGACTGCGACTGGCGGGCGCTCGGCAAGGAAATCGAATGGCATCAACAGTTTCCGAGCCGGACGAACGTCTCGTTCGTGCGCCGCTCCGGCCCTGGCGCCATCGAAGTCCGTTTTTGGGAACGGGGAGCGGGCGAAACCATGAGCTCCGGCACCGGATCCACCGGAGCCGCGGCCATGGCCGTCGCTCGCGGTTGGGTATCATCGCCGGTGACGGTGGAAACCGCCGCCGGTCCGCTGGTGGTCGCGTGGCCCGGCGACGGCGACGCGTTCCTTACCGGCCCGGCGGAGCTTGTCGCCGCTGGTCAGTTCTATTTGCAGGTTTAGGGGGCATCGAGTGGAATCCATTGCGACTCCGGTTTTGACCGCGCTGCGCGACAAGGTCGCCGCAAAGACCGCCCAGGTCGGCATTGTCGGCCTCGGCTATGTCGGGCTGCCGCTCGCCGTCGAATTCGCCAAAGCGGGCTTCGACGTCACGGGCATCGACGTCATCCAGGGCAAGGTGGACCGCATCAACCAGGGCGAGTCCTATATCCAGGACATCCCCACCGAGGTGCTCGCGCCGCTGGTGAAAGCCGGCAAGCTCCGCGCCACCACCGATTTCGCCGCGATCTCCGAACTCGACACCATCAACATCGCCGTCCCCACGCCGCTCCGGAAGACCAAAGATCCCGACATGAGCTACGTGGTCTCGGCCAGCCAGAAGATCGCCGAGTACCTGCACCCGGGCCTGCTGGTGATCCTCGAATCCACCACTTACCCCGGCACCACCGAGGAACTCCTGCTGCCCATGTTCGAAAAGACCGGACTCAAGTGCGGCCAGGACTTCTTCCTCTGCTTCTCGCCCGAGCGCGTGGATCCCGGCAACCCGAAGTTCCAGACCAAGAACATCCCCAAGGTCGTCGGCGGCGTTACGCCCGCCTGCACCGAAGCCGGAGCGGCGTTTTACGCCCAGGCGCTCGACACCGTCGTCCCGGTCGGCTCCACCAGCGTCGCCGAGATGGTGAAGCTGCTCGAGAACACGTACCGCATGATCAACATCGGCCTGGTGAACGAACTCGCCATGATGTGCAACCGCATGGGGATCAACGTCTGGGAAGTGATCGACGCCGCCGCCACCAAGCCCTTTGGCTTCCAGCCGTTCTACCCGGGTCCGGGCCTCGGCGGGCACTGCATTCCGATCGACCCGTTCTATCTCTCCTGGAAGACGAAACAGGCCGGTATTGAAGCGCGGTTCATCGAACTGGCGGGCTACATCAACGGCCAGATGCCGCACTACGTGATCGATCGCGTGCAGAGCGCCCTCAACGAAATGGCGAAGCCCGTGAAGGGTTCGAAGATCCACGTCGCGGGCGTCGCCTACAAGCGCGACATCGACGATGTCCGCGAGTCCCCGGCCATCGACGTGATCCACCTGCTGCAGCAGCGCGGCGCCATCGTCACCTATTCGGATCCCTTCGTCGAGGACCTTGCGCACGAAGGCATCGAACTGCGGTCGGTGGACCTGCTGCCCGCGGCGGCCGCCGCCGACGCCGTGGTCATCATCACCGACCATGTGAAGTTCGACTACGCCGCGTTGCTCGAGCGCTCCACGCTCATCGTGGACACCCGCAACGCGATGAAGAAGTTCACTTCGCCGAAGATCGTCCGGCTGTAGCGGACTCCAGCCGGCGGGGTCCGCCCCCGGCGCGGCTTACGGATTGCTCTGCGCCGGGTACCGGATCACCGTCAGGCTGCTGAGCCCGATGGTCTCGCTCGTCGACCCCAGCATCTGCCCGCGCATCGCGATCGTCCAACTGCCGGACCCCGGCGCTGGCGCCGCCCCGGCCCCCGCCGCGAATGCCGTGCTCGCGCCCCAGCTCTGGCTATCCCACCGCGACGCCGCGTTCCCCACGGTCACGTCCACCCGGCCGCTGAGAAAGCTCTCCGAAGCGGCGATGCTCCGGCTCAGCAGCGCCGTTGATCCCCACACCACTTCCACGCCCGCGCCCGTCCCGACGCCGGTGTGCGCCGCCTGAAAGCGGATCTCGATCCGGTCGCCGTCGCCCAACACGCCCGCCGGAATCGTGCAGGTGCCCAGCGTGGCCAGCGTCGCCGAACTCACCGCCTGGCCGCCGCCGCTGCACACCACCTGCGCCGCCGCGAACGAGCCCAGCGGATTGCCGGGGTCGCCGTAGCGGTACCGCGCCAGCACCGAATCGCCGGTCTGCGGCACCGAAACCAGGAAGAAGCTGATGCCCGCGCCGGTCAGCGTGTAGTCCACGCCCGGCCGCAGCAGCAGGCCGTTGCGGAACAGCTCCAGGCTCTCCGGCGGGCTCGGCGGATAGGTCAGCAGGAACGTCTGGTTCAGGCCGTTGATCGCCCCCGCCGGGGTCTCGCCGTCCATGAAGAACGGCAGCACCCCGCCTCCGCCGCCGGAGCCGCACGGCGCGGCCGATCCGTCCACCCGCACGCAATCCGCCGCCTCGCCCGACGCCCCGTCGATCATACCCGCCGCGTTGATTACCGCCGCGCGCGCCGGCACAAACCCCACGCCGCGCATCGGCCGGTTCAGCAACTCCCCGCTCAGCCCGTTCACGTCCGGGATCTCGATCAGCGTCTGCGCCGGTGGCGGGCCCACCACCGTACCGGACCCCACCCGCACGTCCCGCAGCCGCAGCGTCGCCGACGCCGGCGGCACCGCCCACGTCTCCGTGAACTGCAGCCGGCCGCGCGACGCGTACGCCACGTCGTAGTTCGCCCCCGGCGACGCGTTCGTGGTCGGCGCCAGCCGCACGCGCAACACGCCGTTCACCACCTGTACCGTGACGTCGGCCGTCGCGATCTGCGACTGGTCGCCCGTCTCAAAGCTGTGCCACTTGATCCGCACCGTGCCGTCATAGCGCGTGCCATCGGCGCGGTAGAGTATGTCCTGAATCGTAGTGAGCGCCGGTTGCGCGCTCAGCGCCGCGGCGAGGCCAAGTCCGCCGGCGAGGATACGAAAGCCCTTCATGTTGCGCAGTTCCTCCAAAGAAGCTCGCGATTGCGGCTTCAGTGTAGGAACCGGAGGTCCAGCCGCCCGCCGCCGGGATCCTGCGGTTTTTGGCTCTTAAGTAATTGCAGGGGTTGAGTTTACCGCAATTGTCGATTTTCTTGCCGCGGCTGTGACTGGCGCAGAGGCTTACTTCCGGCCGTCCTTGCCCGGCGTCAGAACCTTGCCCGGCGTGGCGCCCGTAGGCTTGCCCCCGTCGATCACCGCGACGCCGTCCACGAACACGAAATCCACGCCCTCGGGGTACTGCTCCGGCTCAATATTCTTCCAGCTAGACTAGGCTAAGTTAATAGATATGCCCAAGAAGCTCGAACTGCTCGGAATCCTGGCTATTGGAATGATGGCAAGGGTCGTTGTGCTCGCCCAGCCTACCGTAAACATCCTTCAACGGGTGTGCATGATCGAGACCATTCATGCTCGGGGCACAATGTTCTCAATCGATATTGAAGAGAGAGAGTACTGGATAACCGCCCGCCACTTGTTCACCGGCGCAAAAAGCACACCGTTTGGGGTGATCTCGGAGAAGCAGGTGGATGTGCGGATCTTGAATCCGGCAGGGAGTGGCCAAGAATGGATTACAAGAAAGTTCTCGGTTCTACAGCCTGATGCGGACGTAGATATCGTTGTCCTCGCTGCAGAGAAGCCGCTGCTCGGCAACGCACCTCCAAGTCCGATTGCTTCTTCAGACGGGCTGACTTTTGGCGGTTCCTGTGAATTCTTAGGGTTTCCTTACGGTGGGGGCTGGAAAGCGAGAACTGGTAGCGGCGATGAGCATTGGTTCCCATTCGTGAAGCGCTGCTCCGTGTCTGCTCATGACCGTTCAAGCCGTTTATGGATTCTTGATGGTATCAACAACGCTGGGTTCTCTGGTGGCCCCGTCATAGCTGGCACGAATGACAAGCTCCGAGTCGTGGCGGTTGTCTCCGGATATCGCCTCGAGCCGCTGGCCGTATCGCGTCGCGACGGTGGTGCCGGATCGCCCGATATCGTCAGCGTGAATGCGGGCTTCATCTACGCGTACGACATCGACCACGCTATCCAATTGATAAGAAGGCATCCAATTGGCCCGCGACGCGCAGGCGACTGATAGAGGGCACGCCGCAGCTTTCGCTCGTTTGGGAGGCCAGCGGAACCACCGCGGATCCCGGTCATCAACAGTGGCGTTGCGAAGCGCCGCTAGCTTGTTGCAAGTTCGCCTGGGAGTCCATGGAACCCGAATCGAGGTGCTATCGCTTTCGAGGAGCGTGGGTTTCTGCACACTAGTCAACGCCGAGTGCTGCAGGCGTGCCAGCCCACGGCTGGCTCGGAGACTCGTGTCAGACCTCTAGTACTACGCCTTAGAACCGTCTCTCAACATTCCGTCGACCAACTCATCTGGCTCGGTAGAAGCCATAGGCTGCAATGAAGTTTGATCGAGGAGAATACTCCTTTGGCCTTCGAGTCTGCTCAGCGCGAGCATGTTCGGTCGACAGGTGATATTGGCGAGTTATCTCCGGCCGTCCTTGCCCGGCGTCAGAACCTTGCCCGGCGTGGCGCCCGTAGGCTTGCCCGCGTCGATCACCGCGACCCCGTCCACGAACACGAAGTCCACGCCCTCGGGATACTGCTCCGGCTTGAACATCTCCGCCGTCTCCCGGATCCGCGCCGGGTCGAACACCACCAGATCCGCCCAATATCCGGCGTCGATGCGGCCGCGCTCCCGCAATCCCAGGATCTGCGCGGGCAGCGACGTCATGCTGCGGATCGCATGCGGCAGCGAGATCGCCCCGCGGTCCAGCGCATAGCGCCGGATCTTGCGCGGGTACGATCCATACGACCGCGGATGGCCCATGTCCGCCGAGCCGTCCGTGCACGTCGCCATGAAGTCCTGCTGCATGAAGTACTCGAGATCGTCCTCCGAGAGCGAGAAACCGCGCATCCGCGCGCCCCCGGCCACGCCGTCCAGCCCGTTGCGCTGCAGCCAGATCACGGCGTCCACGGGCGAGACCTTCAGATCCGCCGCGATCTCGGAGATCGTCTTCTGCTTGTACTTCGGCTCGTGCGCATCCCACACCACCACGCGGTTGGCGCCGCCGCGGCGCTCGATCTCGTGGCCGATGTCGCCGCGGATCTTGGCCTCCGCCGGAGGATCCTTCAGCCGCGCCGCCAGGTTCTCCTTGGCGTTGCGCAGCGCATTGCGGTCCCCGTCGATCTGCCCGGCGACGTTCGCGCCCGGCGCGGCCAGCGCCCACAACGGCATCAGCACGGTGTTGCCGTCGGTGCCGGACGTCTCGTAGGGATACTGATCGGCGTACACCTGCAGACCCTCCTCGCGCGCCCGGCGGATCAGATTCACCGCCGCCCGGCTGGAGCCCCAGTAGTTCGCGCCCTTCGCCTTCAGGTGCGTGCCCACCACCGGGACCCCGGTGGCGCGGCCGATCTCGATCGTCTCGCGCACCGCATCCAGCAGATCTACGCCCGGCGTCGGATCCGAGAGGATCTTCCACATAGGATCCCGCCCTTCGCTGCGCTCGTGGCTGATGTAGATGCCCTGGTAGGGCTTCACGGCCCGCGTCATCTCGATGATCTCGGCAGTTTCGGAATAGCGTCCGGGGACGTACTCCAGGCCGGCGGAAAGCCCCCACGCGCCGTCCTTCATCGCCTCGTCAACCAGGGCGCGCATCCTGGCGACATCGTCGGGCGTCACCTTCTCCCGGATCCGGTTCCCCAGCACGCGCCCGCGGATGCTGCCGTGCCCGGCCATCAGGATGGCGTGGTTGCCGATCCCCTGCTTCTCGTACGTCGCCTTTTGATCCTTGATCGAATTCGGCGAGCGCCCGTCCTGGTTGACGACGGAGAGCGTGATGCCCTGCGCCACCATGTTGCGGTTGGTCTTGCGCGCGGGGTCCGCCAGGTCGCGGTCCGAGTGGGAGTGCATGTCGATGTAGCCGGGCGTGACGTACTTGCCCGAGGCGTCGACGGTGCGCGTGGCCCGCGCGGCGGCCAGGTTCCCGATCGCCGCGATCCGGCCGGCCCGGACGCCGATGTCGGCCAGGAACCACGGATTGCCGGTGCCGTCCAGCACCCGGCCGTTGCGGATCACGAGGTCAAAGTCCTGGGCGAAGAGCGTAGCGGCAAGGAGGGTGAACAGGGTGGCGCGCGGCATGGGGAACATGGTATCCGAGAAGTCCCCCGGGGCGCTATCGACCGCCGGTAGCAAGGCGCGTTTCCGGCCTGGAACGCGCCATAATAAGCTCATGGCGATCGTCTCGCGGGCGTTAATTGACCAGCGACAGTTGGCTGCGGCGATCGAGAGGGCGCGGGTCAAACTGGGCCCGGAAGCGGTGCAACTTAGCTACAGCGTGGGTGAGGACTCGACCGGCGATTCCGCCATCTTCTTCGACGTCACCCTGGCCGACTGGGCGGCGAACGAAGTCACCCTCACGGACGTAACCGAAGGTATCGTGAACACGTTGCTCAGCGAAGTGCAGCCGATCGAGAACTGGGGACTCCACCCATACTTCAACTTCCGGGCACAGGGCGAAGTTAAGGACCATGGCGCCTGAAGCCGAGTCTCTGACCTATCCTGGCGAACTGCTGCAACTGGCCCTGGAACTCGTCCACGCCGCGCCTCCAACGCAAGCGACGCTGCGCAGGTCCGTTTCGACGGCGTACTACGCGGTGTTTCACTTCTTGATTCAGGAAGCAACTGACAACTGGGCCAACGCTGCGCTGAGGCCCGCCTTGGCGCGCGCCTTCGACCACGGGCCGATGCGAGCAGCGTCGAATCGGATTCTGAACACGAAGGAGTTCCCCTACACCAACGAGGACCCGCAGGTTGTGAAAGGATTGCGGTTCGTCGCCCGAAGCTTCACCCAGTTGCAGGAGAAACGCAATTTCGCGGATTACAACCTCATGGCGGCTCTCGACTCCCTTGACGCGCTCAAACAGGTGAAGTCCGCGGAGCGGGTCTTCTCAATCTGGCCGTCCATCAGGACCCAGCAGATCGCGCAGGAGTACCTGGTTTCGCTGGTTGCGAGGCGCTGACGCGGGCGTCCCGGTTGCCCCCGCCGTCGACTGCGTTGGCGCGGACCGGGTGGTCGAATTCCTGGGAGATAGAGGGATGCGGCACTCGATCGCTGCAATAGCTGTTATCCCCGCGGTTTCGTGCACGCGACAGTGATGCAGGGCTAGGCTATAAAGCATGCGATCTCCGGTTCTTGCCGCTCTGCGGGACCTGCTATCCGCCCCCGCGCCCGTCTCGCGGCGGACCTTCCTGCAAGCCGCCGCCGTGGCTCCCCTGCTGCCCGCCGCGCAGGCCGCCCCGCCGCGCATCGCCATCGTCGGCGCGGGCATCGCCGGACTCCACTGCGCCTGGACGCTCCAGCGCGGCGGCCTGGAGTCAACCGTCTACGAGGCGTCGGCGCGCACCGGCGGGCGCATGTACTCCACCACCGGCGGCATCGTACCTGGGCTGACTACGGAACTCGGCGGCGAGTTCATCGATACGAACCACGCGCAGATCCTCGGGCTGGCTAAGCACTTCGGCCTGGAGCTGATCGACACCAAAGCGCCCAGCGAAGCCGGGCTGGAGCCGGAGAGTTTCTACTTCGGCGGCGCGCTGCGCAAGGCCGCCGAGATCGTGGAGCCGTTCCACGAGATCTCGCCGCGGCTGGCAAAGGACGCGCAGCGCGCCCAGCGGAACGCCCTCGCTTTCGACGACGTCTCGATCGACGAGTACCTGACCGGGCTCGGCGTCACCGGCTGGCTGCGCAGCCTGCTGCAGGTCGCCTTCCGCACGGAGTACGGCATGGACACCGGCGAACAGAGCGCCCAGAATCTGCTGTCGCTGATCGAGCCCGAGGTCCACGACGGGCGGATCCACCTGTTCGGCGAGAGCGACGAACGCTACAAGATCCGCGGCGGCAACCAGAAGATCTGCGATGCGCTGGCGGCGGACCTCGGCGAGCGGATCCGGTTGCGCCACCGCCTGGAAGCGGTGCTGCCCCGCGGCGAAGGCTACCGCCTGGTGTTCCGCAGCGGCGCGGCGCCGGTGGAGGTGGACGCCGACGTGGTGGTGCTGACGGTGCCGTTCACGATCCTCCGGAACCTGGACCTGCGCGTCCCCCTTTCGAAGCGCAAGCGGGCCGCGATCCGCGACCTCGGCTACGGCACGAACGCCAAGGTCTTCCTGGGGTTCGAGCGGCGGCTGTGGCGGGAGCGCGGCGCGAGCGGCAGCGTCTTCACGGATGTGGAAATGCAACTGGCCTGGGATTCGAGCCGGACCCAGCCGGGGTCCGCGGGGACGCTGACGATGCTCATGGGCGGCGCGGCGGGAATCGCCTCCGGCAACGGGACCGCCGAGGAACAGGAGCGGCAAATGCTGCCGGACCTGGAGCGGATCTGGCCCGGGTTGACGGCCTTGCGGACGGGCCGCCCGCAGCGGTTCCACTGGCCGACGCACCCGTACACGCTGGGGGCCTACGCGAGCTACCGGGTGGGGCAGTGGCGGTCGATCCGGGGTGCTGAGTTCGCGCCGGCCGGCCGCGTCCACTTCGCGGGGGAGCACTGCAGCGCCGTGGCCCAGGGGTACATGGAAGGCGGCGCGGAAACCGGACGGCGCGTCGCCGAGGCGATCCTCGGGCAAGCGCGCCGGGCGTGACCTCCGCTCGCGGCGTCACGCGAAAACGGCGTTTGGTACCATCTGGATAGCATGAAGGGAAGCTCGGGAACACGCTATCGTCTGTCCGTGAAGTTCTCGCGGGAGACGGATGGCCGTTGGATCGCGGATGTTCCCGATCTGCCTGGCGTCACCGTTTACGGCAGCACGAAGAAGGAAGCACATGCAAGCGCGGAGGCGCTCGCCTTGCGGGTGATTGCCGAAATGCTGGAACATGGCGAGGCGCTGCCCGACAAGCTCTCGGTAACCTTCGCGGCGTGAGCACTGGACTGGATATCCGATCTGCGGGCGAAGTTCCCTTCAACGCAGTCGCGCAAGGGTTCGATGTCTGAGCGGTGTTTCGCCAACCAACCTAGCTAGAGGGTGCCGGCCCATCCCGTCGTGTCAGGCGAACGGAGGTAAGGACCTGGAGCAAGTCCGAGACTACGGTAAGGGCGAATTCCGGTTCTACGAGGCGCCCTGAAGTTACAACCCGATCAGAGTGTGTGTCGCTATGTAGGATTTGCAGCTTGCTCATGAGGTGGTAATCCAAGAGCGTGAATGGTAACAGGCATGATTGCTTGGCTTCCAGCTTCCGCCTCAACGCAGTCAGGCCTTGCCGCAACGTCAACCTCGACGACGAATCACCCACAGCAAAGACGACGAGGGATTCCGCGACGTTCTTCGCGGCTGTAATCAGACTCGAATACAAGTTGTTGGCGAGGCACCGCTGGACTTCGCTCCAATCCTTCTTAAGCTTGTCACGGAGAAGATCGTTTTCGATGGCTGAGAAGTCGACCTCGGGAAGGCCGCTGGCCAATTGGACGGGTGAAAGCGTAAAGAGATGCCTTCCGGCGAAGTCTAGCTCGACTCTTGCAATCCTCCACAAACTGCTCGCATCGGACGGTCCGGTCAAGAAGTAGCCCCGCTTCTTCTGCTGGAGGTCGTTGCCCCAGGGGTAGTAGTCCAGCGACATTGCTGCGAGATACTCTTCCGCGTTCGAGCGCTTCCCATGACGCCCGTCCGTCCAGTCGATCGGGATCGATGCCCGTCGCCTGAAGACGACACCGGAACGATAAGGCGGGCCATCGGCGCAAGGCATGGTCATAAGGAGCAGTGGATGAGGATCCTGCAGTAGCGCCTGGGCGTTCGCCATCCCTTGTTCGCACGCGGCGGACTCTGGCGACAGATAGCTGGTACGCAGGATCGGATATGAGGGTAAGGCGACCTCGGGTAGCCCGCCGAGGCTGGGCACCAAGAGCAATGGCCCTCCGTTGCGTTCAGCGATGAAGAGTTTCAGCGTCCAATCGATGCGGCTCACGTTGTTCTCCTGTCTCTGTTGGCAAGGCGGCGATGAACGCGGCGACCTCTTTCTGCTTCGCCTCGATGTTATCAAACGGTTCCGAGTGCGACGTTCGTCCTCCTCGATCTTGCCCGTGGGTTCACTGCTTCCGGGTCGCCCGTCTTGTAGTACTTCCGCACGAACGGCTGTGCTCGCCACGAGAAGTCGAGGCCACGGCCCAGATTGCCACCTGCCAGTCAAGGCAGGCACCTCATCGATGTATCCTTGCTGGGATGAAACTCGAGAATCGGGTGGTGCTGGTGACCGGCGGCGGCACGGGGATCGGCCGCGGGATCTCGGAACGCTTCGGGCGCGAGGGCGCCAAAGTCGCGATCGGCTACAGCCAGTCGAAGAAAGACGCCGACGAAACCGTCGCCGCCATCCAGGCCGCGGGCGGCACGGCGATGGCCGTCCAGGCGAGCGTCGCCGTCGAGAGCGAAGTGAAAGCCATGATCGCCGCCATCGAGCACGCCTGGGGACGCCTCGACTACCTGGTCAACAACGCGGGCTGGTCCACGCGCATCCCGCACAAGAACCTGGACGCGCTCACCGACGAGGTTTGGGACCGCACGCTGAACACCAACCTGCGCGGGGCGTTCTACTGCGTCCGCCAGGCCATGCCTTTGTTGCAGCAGCAGCCCGGCGCCGCGATCGTGAACATCGCCTCGGTGGCGGGCCTGAAGGGCCAGGGCAGTTCCATCGTGTACGCGGCCTCCAAGGGGGCCATGATTACGATGTCGAAGTCGCTCGCGCGGGCCTTCGCGCCGGGCGTCCGGGTGAACGCGGTGTGTCCCGGGTTCGTCCGCACCCGCTTCGCCGGATGGACCGAGGACGCCTTCTCCGCCGGCGAGGCGATCACCCCGCTGAAACGGCTGGCGACGCCCGAGGACATCGCCGAGGCGACGCTGTTCACCTGCCTGTGCGAGGGCCTGACGGGCGAGGAGATCGTGGTGGACGGCGGGTTCGCACGACTGGGGAGGCAGGACTAGCCATGGCCGAGTACACGCAGATCCTATACGCAAGAGAGAACCGCGTCGCCACCGTGACGATGAACCGCCCGGCGAAGATGAACGCCTACTCGGAGCGGATGGTCCACGAGATCCTGGACGCCCTGGCCGACGCGCGCGACGACAACGAAGTCCGGGCGGTGATCCTGACGGGCGCCGGGAAGGGCTTTTGCGCCGGCGGCGACATCTCGCTCGATTTCGATTACCCCGCGCGCTACCGCGGGCACGCGCTGGAGAGCTATCTCGAAATGCGGGAGAACATGCACCAGTTGATCCGGTTCCTGTACCGGTTCGACAAGCCGGTGATTGCGGCGGTGAACGGCGCGGCGGTGGCGGGCGGGCTGACGCTCGCGCTGGCGTGCGACTTCCGGATCGCGGCGGAGTCGGCGCGGCTCGGCGATACGTCGCTGAAGTTCGCGCTCATCCCTGACGAGGGCGGCGCGTACCTGTTCCCGCGGTTCCTGCGCATGGACCAGGCGCTGAAGATGTCGCTGTTCTCCGAGGTGTATCCGGCGCGGAAGGCGCTGGAACTCGGGCTGGTGACGGAAGTGGTGCCGGACGAGCAACTGATGGCCACGGCGCGCGACTGGGCCGAGCGCCTGGCCGCCGGCCCGCCGGTGGCGATCCGCGTCACCAAGCGGATGATGTACAAGCAGCGCCAGATGGACCTCGACAACGCGCTGGAGGACGCCGGGATGGCGACGCTCGCGGTGAATTACCTCGACGACGTCAAGGAAGGCACCGCTGCGTTCCACGCCAAGCGCGCGCCGAAATTCACCGGCAAGGGGAACCGGCCGGAGCGGCCGCCGCACCAGAAGTAGCTTGCTTGGCGGAAGACTCGTGGCCGCGCTTGCGTACAGCGCTGAAATAGCTCACTAGCACTACGAGCCATCTATCGCGGCTGACCCGAGGCCTACCGGCCTTGGCTCTGGGCATGCGCTTGCGCTCACCCGCGGGAGCGGAGAGTTACTTCACAAACCCCGCGGACGCCCCCACCCACTCCATGTTCTTGTTGTGGTCCACGCCCATCATCTTCCCCCGCCCCATCCGGATGATCGTCGTCATCGGCACGATCTCGTCCAGCCACAGGTACATCACCCGGATCTCCGCCTTCGTCGGCCCGTGCGGCGTCTCGATCACCGGCAGGAAATTCACGCGCTCCTGCAGAATGTACTGTGAGCGGTCCGTGATCCGCGCGAAGTCCTCCTTCGTCGGCCCCACCACTACGCCCAGCCCGGCGAACGAATACAGCGGCTTTAGCACCCAGTTCTCCAGGTCCTCGGGCAGGCGCTCCACCTGATCCAGGAAGTACGTCTTCGGCACGCTGGAGTGGTTCAGGAACGGGATCGAGAACTTCGAGATCCGGAAGTACCAGTTCGGGTGACCCGCCCATTCGACATCGAGATCGTCGCGATAGTCGAACTGCAGCTTCACGTCCTTGCGCACCAGCTCATCCACGATCGCGCGGTTGTAGATCCGCTCCACCGGACGGCCCTCGTGGTACAGCTTCCGCCCGCGCTTTTCGAGCTGCGTAATGCACACGCTCTTGATGCCCAGCAGCCGCTCCGTGATCAGGAAGTCCGGGTACGTCTTCTGCGTAGGCGGATCGAGATCCGTCAGCACCACGTCGGCCGGCCGGTGCCCGCCCAGCACGGCGCGCGCGAACATCGCGTGGTAGCTCTCGTCGTTCAGATCCCCGAGGTAGTTGTGCAGCGAGGGATCCAGTTCATAGACCTCGCGGTAGATCTCGGCGAGGTGCGGATGATACGCGTACAGCGAAGGAAACGCCTGGATCTCCACCAGCTTCGGCTGGTTGCCCTCCACCAGCCCGAAGTCCACCACCAGGAACAGCGGCTTGGCGTCCTCGTTCGCGGCGTTCCACTCCGGCGGAATCGTGACGTGCGAGCGCTCCAGGTAGTCCGCGTTGGCCATCAACTGCCGCGTCAGCTCCCGGCCGGCGTCCGCCACCCGGTCCATCACCGCGCGCTCGAAAAAGCACGGCGTCTCGCAGTTGCGGAAGTCGACGTGGACCCCGATCGATTCGTCGAGCCGCCGCAGGAAGCGCTGGTACTTCTCGGGCGTCCACCGGCGGTTGAAGTCGGCGCGCAGCTCTTGGATCATGAGGGTTCTAGATGAGGAAGTGGCCTTCGCGCATGATCATGTGGTCGTCGGCCCAGATGTCGAAGCGCCGGCCCACTACGTCGATATGCGTCGAGGAATACCAGTCCGCGCCCGTGTGGAACCCGTACGGATTCCCAAAAGCGATGTGGATCCCGGGGATCTTCTCGTCCTGCAGAATATTCCCGCAGACGTCGTTCAGCGCCAGGTTGGTGCCGATGGCGAACTCGCCCACGCGGTCCGAATTCTCGTCGGTGTGCGTGTAGGCCCAGAATTCGTCGCGCAGCGCCTGGTTGTCGCACTCCGCCGCCACCAGGCGGTTCTGGTGCACGTGCAGGGTCAGCGGCGTCTGCTTCAGGTCGCCGTACTTCGCGCATAGATAATCGCCCACCACGCCGTCGATCACGAACACCCCGTTCACTTCCCCCGGCGTCGTGAACACTTCGCCGCCCGGCAGGTTGCCCCACTTCTTGGTGGAGATGATCCCGCTGGTCTTCACCCAGCGGTAGCTCTTGTTCAGATCGGCGGTGATCTTGGTGCCGGCGGGCGTGGTCGCGTGGATCTGCCGCGCTGCGGTCCCGATCTCCCACACCTTCACGCTCAGCTCGTCCACCCGCAGGAAGTCCGCGCGCATGCCTTCCAGCATGATCCGGTGCTCGATGTTCACCATGTGCGCATGCCGGATCTCGCGGCGGTTCACTACATCGGTCATCTGCATGCGCGTCTTCAACTCGTTCATCTGCGCCTGCACCGTGTAGATCGAAACCTGGCTCTTCTCCAGGTCCTCCAGCACGGGACCCGGCATATCCGTGTGCGGACGCGGCGCGTAGTCCTCCAGCACAAACACGTTGTAGGGCGCGCCCAGCTCCTCCAACTCCTCCACCATGCTGGCCGCGATGCCGAGACAGGTCTCGTCGGTGATGATCGTCACCCGCTCGTGCGGTTGCACGCGCAGGCAAACGTTCACCGCGTTGTGCGCCCCCTCGCTATAGCCGGGGTCGAACCCGTAACCGCGTAGATCTCTCATCGGCTGGCACCTGCTTCCGAAGGAATAAAGGACGACATCTCGGTCTGTTCGATGATGTAGTCCACCACTTTGGTCAAGTCGTTGGTTTCGCGGAACACGCGCAACTGCCGGTCCGCGCCCGAACCCATTTCCAGCATGGTCCGGATGAAATTGATCTCCCGCCGCGACCCCAGTTCGTCCACCACATCGTCGACGAACTCCAGGTACTCTTCCATCAGGTCGCGCAGCGGCACCTCCGTGCGCTTGCCGAAGTCGATCAGCTTCCCTTCAATCCCGTACCGCGACGCCCGCCACTTGTTCTCCATGATCAGCGCGCGGCGGTACAGCCGGTACCCCTGGTTCGCCTCGTACAGCTTGTACAGTTTCACCACCGTCGCCTGAATCAATGCCGCAATGGCGATGGTTTCATCCAGCAGCATCGGGATGTCGCAGATCCGGAACTCCAGCGTGGAAAAGTTCGGGTGGGGGCGGATGTCCCACCAGATCTTCTTGGCGTTGTCGATGCAGCCGGTCTGGATCAGCAGGTTGACGAAGCTCTCGTACTCGCCCCAGCTCGGGAAGTAATCGGGGATGTTCGTGCGCGGGAACTTGTCGAACACCTTGCACCGGTAGCTCTTCAGCCCGGTGTCCATGCCGAGCCAGAACGGCGAATTCGTCGACAGCGCCAGGATGTGCGGCAGGAAGTACCGCGCCGTGTTCATCAACTGGATCGCCGCCTCGCGATCCTCCACGCCCACGTGCACGTGCAGCCCGAAGATCAGGTTGGCCCGCGCCACCATCTTCATATCGTTGATGATGTTCTCGTAGCGCTCGTCCGGATAGATCTCCTGCTTGCGCCAGTCGGCGAACGGGTGCGTGCCCGCCGCCGCGATGCGCAGCCCGTTCTGGTGCGCCAGCTCGATGATCGCCCGCCGCAGCTTGCCCAGCTCCTCGCGCGCCTGGCGGATGTCCTTGCAGATCGGCGTCCCCACTTCGATCACGGACTGGTGCATTTCCGCCTTCACCAGTTCCTTCAGCACCATCTTGCCCTTCGCGATCATCTCCGCCCCGATGTGCGAGCGCAGATCCCGCGTCTGCGGATCAATCGTCTGGTACTCTTCCTCGATGCCGAGCGTGAAGGTGGGGCGCATGGTTCCTCTGTCCTACCGGGCCGACGCCGCGCGCGGATGGTTCAGCATCCGCGCCCAGTGGAGCTCGATCGGCTGCGGCTCCCGCAGCGCTTCCTCCACCGCGAACTCCGCCACCGCGTCCACGATCCATTCGAAGTTCTTTTGGCCCACCGACGTAAGCTCCGCGTCCGGCGCCGGATTCAGGAAATCGATCGCGTACGGCACGCCGTCTTCCACCGCGAACTCCACCGTGTTCAGGTCATAGCCCAGCGCCCGGCAGATCGTCAGGCAGTCCCGCACAATGCGCGCGTGGAGCGCCGGATTCACCTCCGCGTCCTGCACGTAGCGCAAGTGGTGCGGGTTCCGCGGATCGTACGGCATCACGTGGACCTTCTGCTGCCCCACCACGTAGCACCGGTAGTACTCGGTGAAGTTCACCCCGCGCTGCAGCGTCATGCACAAATCGCCCGTATCGTCGTACGCGGCGAAGAACTCGGCCGGGTTGTCCACCTTGTACACGCTCTTCCAGCCGCCGCCCGAATACGGCTTGAGGAACGCCGGAAACCCGATGTACTCGAAGATCCCTTCCCAGTCCAGCGGATACCGCAGGTTGCGCATCGAGCGCTCCGTGGTGCCCGGCGGGTGCTGCTTGTGCGGCAGCAGCACCGTCGGCGGAATCGCCACCCCCAGCTTCGCCGCGATCGCGTAGTTGAAAAACTTATCGTCCGCCGTCCACCAGAACGGGTTGTTGATCACCGTCGTCCCGTTCATCGCCGAAAGCTTCAGCCACGAACGGTAGAACGCGATGTCCTGCGAAATGCGGTCGATCACCACCCGGTACTCCGCCGGCTGGTCCATCCGCACGCCGTCCACCGTGACGCTTTCCGCCACCACGCCGTCCACGCGCATCGAGTTGATCTTCTCCACGAGCGCGAAGGGAAAGGTATTCTCCATCCCGTAAAGTACGCCGATTTTTCTCATGTCCGTCCTAGAAGAATTTGCGGGTCATCTGCTCCCACAGCGGCCAGTCGTGCGGGTATCCGCCCCAGATGTCCAGCTCGTGGTGGATCCCCTTGTGGTCGAAAATCTGCGCCATCCGCACGTTGTCCTCCAGGCAGATGTCGTGCTCGCCCACGCCCAGTACGATGTGCATGCGGGCGAAGCGCTCGAAGTACCACGGGTCCGTCAGCCCCGGCATGAAATCGGGCGGCGAGTTGAAGTAGAAATTGTCGTCCCAGTAGCCGTCGCAGAACTGGTGCATGTCGAACGCGCCCGACATCGGGATCGACCGCGTCACCACGTCCGGGTGCCGCAGCGCGAAGTTCAGCGCGTGGTACCCGCCGAAGCTGCAGCCCGTCACCGTCAGCGGATTCCCCGTCCGCGCCTGGATGAACGGAATCACTTCCTGGTAGATGTACTGGTCGTATTGGTTGTGCCGCGCCGCCCGCTCCGCCGGGTGCACCTGCTTGTTGTACCAGCTCTCCTTGTCCGCGCTATCCACGCAGAAGGTCATCAACTGCCCGTGCTCGTACCGGTCCCCGATGATCGACACCATGTGCCGGTCCTCGTAGTCGTAAAACCGCCCCATCGACGTCGGAAACACCAGCACCGGATTGCCCGCGTGCCCGAAGACCAGCAGTTCCATCTCCCGGCCCAGCGTGGGGCTGTACCACTTGTGATATTCGCGGTTCATGGTGTCCTCTAATTGTAGTCCGAAGCTCTCCGGGCTCGTTTCCGCCCGCCCCTACAGCTTCAGCAGACTGCGCAGCCGCTTGGTCTGGACGCGGCTCACCGGGATCTCCGTCTGCCGTTTATCGTCCATCCGGAGCTGGTAGCTGGACTTGAACCACGGGATCACTTCCTTGATCCGGTGGATGTTCACCAGATACGACCGGTGCACCCGCCAGAACGTCTCGGGATCCAGGTTCGACTGCAATTCCTCGATCGTCCGGTAGTTCGAATGGCCCTCCACCCCCGTGGCGACCACCGTGATCAGCCCATCGTCGATCGTGGCGTAAATCACGTCCTGCGCATCGACGATGAAGTTCCGGTTCTGCGTGCGCACCAGCAGTTTGGTCCGTTGCAGCGCCGGTTTCGCGGCCGGAACTGGCGCCGCCGGAGCCTCGGCCCGGCGCTCGCCGATCGCCTTCCGCGCCCGGTCCAGCGCCACTGCCAGCCGCTCCGCCTCAATCGGCTTCAGCAGGTAATCCAGCGCCTCCCACCGGAACGCGTCCACGGCGTACTGGTCGAACGCTGTCGCCAGAATGAAGTGCGGCAGCGGGACCCCTTTTTCGCGCAACTGTCGCAGCACGGTCAACCCGTCGAGGCCGGGCATCTGGACGTCCAGAAACACCAGGTCCGGCTCCAGATCCTCGATCAATTTGATCGCGTCGGGGCCGTTGCCGGCTGTGGCCAGAATTTCGATATCCGGGTGCTGTTTCAACAGATACGCCAGCTCGTCCGAGGCCAGCGCCTCGTCGTCCACCAGCAGCGCCGAAATCGTCCCGGCGCCGTTTCCTGCCAGGGAAACGGGTGAAGAGCCGCCAGATGTCGCGCGCGTCACCACTTCGGTGCTAGTATATCGAATGACCGGCATTCCAATCCTCTCCGGTCCGCTCGAACATCACCAGTCGAAGCAATTTCTGGCATAGAGCAGGAGTTTCGAAGTTTGCCTACGCACGACCAGGTCCGCATTGCGCCCGCGGAAGGGAAGCTGGGGGTTCTGATCCCTGGCATTGGCGCGGTTACCACCACTTTCATCGCCGGCGTCGAGGCCATCAAACGCCAGATTGCCCTGCCCATCGGCTCGCTCACCCAGATGGCCACCATCCGGCTCGGCAAGCGCACCGATAACCGCTCGCCGATGATCAAGGACTTCGTCCCGCTCGCGGGCCTCCACGACCTCGTGATTGGCGGCTGGGACATCTTCGAGGACAACGCCTTCCAGGCCGCCGCCAACGCCAAGGTGCTCGAACCGGCCCTCCTCGAGAAAGTCCGGCAGCCGCTCGAAGCTATCCGGCCCATGCCGGCCGTCTTCGAGCAGGAGTACGTCAAGAAACTCGACGGCCCGAACGTCAAAAAAGGCTCCAAAATGGAGCGGGCCGAAGCGCTGATCGACGATATCCGCAATTTCTCCAAGGCCAATGGCACCACGCGCAACGTGATGATCTGGTGCGGATCCACCGAGGTGTTCCACCGGCCGGCGGATGTCCACCAGACCGTCGCCAGCTTTGAAAAAGGCCTGGCCGAAAGCCACCCCGACATCGCGCCCAGCCAGATCTATGCCTACGCCGCGCTGAAATCCGGCGTCCCGTTCGCCAACGGCGCCCCGAACCTCACCACGGACGTCCCGGCGCTGCTGGAGCTGGCGCGGGAGCGCCACCTGCCGGTCTGCGGCAAGGACTTCAAGACCGGGCAGACGTTTATGAAAACGCTGCTCGCGCCGGGCTTCAAGGCGCGCATGCTCGGCATCGAGGGCTGGTTCTCCACCAATATTCTTGGCAACCGCGACGGCGAAGTGCTCGAAGATCCGGGTTCCTTCAAGACCAAGGAAGAAACCAAGCTCAGCGTGCTGGACCAGATCCTCCAGCCGCACCTGTACCCCGATCTCTACAAGAACCTCTACCACGCGGTGCGCATCAACTACTATCCGCCGCGCGGCGACGCCAAAGAGGGCTGGGATAACATCGACATCTTCGGGTGGCTCGGCTACCCGATGCAGATCAAGATCGACTTTCTGTGCCGGGATTCGATTCTCGCGGCGCCTCTGGTGCTCGACCTCGTGCTGTTCCTCGACCTGGCGCAGCGCGCCGGCATGAAGGGCATCCAGGAATGGCTGTCCTTCTACTTCAAGGCGCCGATGACCGCCCCCGGCCTGTATCCCGAACACGACATTTTCATCCAGCTCATGAAGTTGAAGAACACCTTGCGCTGGATGCGCGGTGAGGACCTCATCACCCACCTCGGCCTGGAATATTACGACTAGTTTTCGCTCTCTCCCATGAACGTCCTCGTCATCGGCGGTACCCTCTTCATCGGCAAGCAACTTGTGGAAAGCCTGGTTAAGGCCGGCCACGAGGTCACGATCCTGCACCGGAAGCCCAAGCATGGCTTCGGGCGCCGGGTTGCCAATCTCCAGTGCGACCGCAACGACGGCGAGGCCATGAAGGCCGTCCTTACGGGCAAGAAGTTCGACATCGTCTTCGACAACGTCTACGACTGGGAGCGCGGCACGTCCGCTGCGCAGGTGGAGGCCACGGTGCGCGCCGTCGCCGGCAGCCACCTGCAACGCTACATCTTCATGTCGAGCGTCGCCGCCTACGGCGACGGCCTGAACCACCACGAAGGCGACGCCCTCGCTCCGGACGATCACCCGGATCTCTACGTCCGCAACAAGGCCATGACCGAACGCGTGCTGTTCCGGCTCCACCAGCGGATCAAGCTGCCGGTGGTGACGCTGCGCCCGCCGTTCCTCTACGGACCTCAGAACCCGTACTACCGCGAGGCGTTCTTCTGGGACCGCCTCCGCGCCGGCCGCCCCATCATCCTGCCGGGCGACGGCCGCCGCCTCATGCAGTTCGTGTACGTGAAGGATCTCGTCTGGTCGATGCTGCGCGTGATGGAGGAACCGGCCGCCGTGGGCCACGCCTTCAACATCGCCAACCCCCGGCCGCTCTCGCAGGAAGAGGCTGTCGAGGCCTTCGCCGACGCCTGCGGCAAGCGCAGCCACGTCGTCCGCATCCCGCGCCAGCGCATCGTCCGCCTCGGCGGCAACCCCATGGGTCCCAAGCTGTACTTCGGCTACTACTTCGACATGGCGCCCATCACCCAGGTGATCGCCAAGGCGCAGCGCGTCCTGAAGTTCAAGCCCGAGCCCTTCGCCGCCGGCCTCAAAGACACCTACAAGTGGTACCTGCGCCACAAGGACTACCCGAAGCCGAACTACGAGTTCGAGGACGAATTGGTCGCCGGCGTCCAGCAGATGCCGCAACTCGCCCACGCCGTCAGCCGCTAACCCTGCCGGCTCGGGGCGAACGGGGTCAGGTCGGGGCAGGCCCCATCGCGCGGGGACATCAAGCGCAACTGATCTCCTATCATACGGTTGCGGTGCTCCGCGGAGTCCCGCCCAACACCCCTTCTCGCTTTTTTCGACGAATAGTTGACAAAGTCAACTATTGATAGTTGACTTTGTCAACTATTTCCCCCGATCCTCCCGCACCAGGCCGCTAATCCTGCTCCAAACTTCGCTCTTGCTTCCCGTCTCAATCACTGCTACAGTCTGTAACGTTACAGCATGTCGTCGTCAAAAAAGACCCTCTCCGGACTCGAGCAGCGCATCATGGACGCCGTCTGGCGCCGCAGCCCGATCACCGCGGACGAAGTCCGCGAGGCCCTGGCTCCCGACCGCATCCTCAAGGACTCCACCATTCGCACCGTGCTCCGCCGCCTCGAAGAGAAAGGCTACCTCCGGCACTCCGTCGAAGGACGCACGTATCTCTATCAGGCGGCCGACGGCCCCCAGCGGGTGGCGGCGGAGGCCGTGCAATCGATCATCGACAAGCTGTGCGGCGGCTCCGTGGAGGCGCTGCTGGTGGGCCTCGTGGACCACGAAGTCCTCAACCGGGAAGAGTTGCAGGCGCTGGCCCAGCGCATCGGACGGGAGAAGAAAGCAAAGGAGCGGAAGTGATGGAATCGATTCCGGTGGTGATTCTGGATGCCAGCCTGCGCGCGGCGGCGCTCGCGCTGGCGGTGGCGGCGGTGCTGAAAGCCGCGCGGGTGAGAGACGCGGCGCTGCGGCACGCGGCGTGGCGCGGCCTGCTCTATGCGGCACTGTTGCTGCCGCTGCTCAGCCTGGCGCTGCCGGAAATCCCGGTGCGGATCCCCCTGCCGGCTGAGGCAAGACTCGTCGCGGTGGAAACCGCATCGCCAGTGGTGCCGGCTCCGGACCCCCGGGCCGCGCTGCCGCGGGGCCCCTCCCTTTCCCCGGGGAACCCCGGCGTGCCGGTTTCCGCGGTGGCGGAGCGTCCGCCCGCGGCGCGGTGGCAGGACATCGCGCTCGCGGCGTGGGCGTTGATCGCCGCGGCGTTCCTGGTCCAGTTCGGCGCGCGGAACCTGCGCGCCCGCGCCATCGTCCGCCACGCCGCGCCCACCGGGCTGGCCTCCCACATCCGCGAATCCGCCGAAATCGACGTGCCCGCGGCCTGCGGCGTCTTCCGCCCGCTGGTGCTCCTGCCCGCGGACTGGCGGGACTGGCCCGCCGCCAAGCTCCGCGCCGTCCTGGCCCATGAAGAGGCGCACATCCGCCGCGGCGACGCGCTCACCGTAGCGCTCGCGGAAATCTACCGCGCCCTCGCCTGGTTCCATCCGCTTGCCTGGTGGCTGCGGCGGGAGCTTGCCGATCTCGCCGAGCAGGTGGCCGACGACCAGGCCCTCGCCGTCACGGACCGTGCCGAGTATGCCGAGCTGCTGCTCGGGTTCTTCGCCGCGCGCAGCGGCGTACGTCTGGAGGGCGTCTCCATGGCGGCCGCAGGCTCCCATGCCGGACGGCGCATCGAGCGGATTCTGGAAGCCGGACGGCGCCTGTCGCACGGCGTCAGCCTGCCGGTGGCCCTCGCGCTGGCCGCCGCCGGATTACCGCTGGTGTGGATCACGGCGTCGGCCCAGCCCGCGCGTCCGCTGCCGCCGCCCACGCCCCCGCCCGCCGCCGCTCCCCCGGCAGCGCCGGGCGCTCCCCGCTCGCCCATGCCGCCGCCCCCCGCTGAAGGTACTCGGGCCGGTGTGTGGGCTGGCGTGCGCGGTGGCCTCTTCACCGGCCACGGCTCCGAGGAGAACTTCGTGATCCTCGACGGCAGCAGCCGAACCATGATGAGCGGTTCCCATTGGGACATGGAGCACGCCCGCGCCATCGCCAGAAAGCTGGGCGTCTCGGATCTCATCTGGTTCCGCCGCGAAGGCAAAGTGCAGGTGATTACCGAACGCGCCACCATTGAGGCCGCCCGCGCCCTCTGGAAGAACCCGGGCGGCGGTGACGCCCGCGCGCGCGCCGCCGAAGATGCGCAGCGCAAGCTGGAACTCGAGATGGAGCGCCTGCAGGCCCGCATGGACAAAGTGAAGGTCCCGCTGCCCGACCTAACCTCTAATCTCGACAAGATCCGCCAGGAAATGGTGCGCGCGCAGAAGGAAGCCACCATGGACGACCTCGGTCGCCTGCAGGAAATGCTGGGACACTTGCAGGAGGAGATCGGCCGGCAGCAGGAGGCGTTTGGGCGCAAGCACGAGGACATCAACCGCGAGATGGAGAAGCTGGCGCGCGAGATGGAGAAAGCGGGCCGCGTCCACGAGGAACTCAGCTTCGAAATGGAACGCCATGCCGAGCGCGCCACGCGCGACCTGACGAAGCTGCTCGACGACGCGATCGCCCGGAAGCTCGCCCAGCCGGAGCCGCGGTAGTCCAGTAAGGTGCCCGGAACGGCGCGGCCGTTCCGGCGCTCAGCCCGGGATAATCTTCTCGCCGCTGCGCCGCTTCTGCCACATCCCCGTGCCGGCCTCCTGCCACATTTCCGCTCGGCGGAAGGGGATGGGGCCGTCGCACAACAGGTCCATGCGCGCGGCGTTCACGGCCAGCGTCAGGGCCGGGAAGGAGTGGGAGGTGAGGAAGTCCTGGAAGTCGTGGTACAGCTCCTCGATGCGGCGCATCCGGAGCGCTTCGTGGCGCGTGAGGCCGTGCGTGAAGCGGTCCAGGTAATGGTCGCCGGGATCGTCGGAGCGGTTGGCGGGTCCTTCCACGATGTTCCAGGGCGCCCACACGATGGCCGAGTGGATGCGGGCGCCGTTCACGTTGTCGGTCCGGTTCTGGATCACGCCGGCGACGAGGGGCTCCAGGTCCGGCAGCGTGCGCGTCGCAAACAGCGCCAGGAACTGGCGCAGCGCGGTGTGGGCGGCGGCGCTCTGGGTGCCCTGCGCCTGCTCCACCAGGTAGTTCCAAACCTCGCGGAGCAGTGACACCGGCATGACGTGGTGGTACATCAACTGCACGCCGGGGACGTTCGAACGACGCCAGGCGCCGGTCTGGGGAGCGGGCGGACGTTCGTTGCCGAGTTTCATGGAAGTCCTAAATCATTCTCGCGCAGAACCCGCCCTACGCGGGTCATCGGAACCGGATGAGTCATTCCGCCGCCCGAAACCGCTACCGGGATTAGAGGGACACACGCATGAAAGAGATCTTCGTCGGCATTGACGGCACCACGACGGACTGGTACAAGAACATCTACTTCACCGAATTCGACCTGCGCTACAGCTACATCAAGATGCTGTTCGACGCGAGCGTCGCGCCGAAAGAGCAGAAGATCCATCTGGCGGGGCCGAACTTGTGGGGCAACGGTACCACCTGGTGCGTCCGCGACGCGCTGGATTTCCTCAAGCCGTTCGTCAAGGAGAAGGGCGAGAAGCGCATCGTGTTGTGCGGGTACAGCCGCGGCGCCTACGCCTGCCTGCGCGTGGCGCAGGCGCTGGAGCTGATCGGCGTGCCGGTGGACTTTCTGGGGCTGATCGACACGGTGAAGTGCACCACCGGCGACACCGAGGAGGCGATCGCGCGCACGGCGTACGAGTTCGCCAACGGACCGGGCGCGAACGATATCACCCCCAAGCGCTCGAAGGACTGGGTGGATGCCTACGGGCAAACCATGACGAACTTCGAGCTCCAGAAGGAACGGAACCGCGCGCTCGGCAATCAAGTGAACAAGCAGGACCATTTCTTCGTGCCGGACAACGTCCGGTTCTGCTTCCACGCGCGGCGGCACCGGGATGTGAACTCGCGGACGGTCCCGATGGGGCACTGGGACGTGAAAAGCAGCAAGCGGATGGAGGAGATGTACTTCCTGTGCACGCACTCGGCCATGGGCGGGATGCCATTTCGCGGCGACATTCCGAGCGCGGACGTGACGCGGCTGCGGGAGTGGGTGTATTGCCAAAAGGTGGGCGCCTTCATCACCACGCACGCCAAGGCGCAGCGCGTGATCGGGAACTTCACGCATCCGGTAGTCGGGAAGACGCGGCCACCCAGCGACTGGTACTTGTCGCCGGAGATCCAGAGCCAGTACGAGACTTACTACCGGTCCTATGGTTCCGACGGAGCGAACGCGCCGGGCGACGCGGAGATGGAGTCGCGCATCACCGCGGAGCGGAACCGCGTAGTCCAGCAGGGGATGATGATCGGCAGGTAGCCGGAGTCGGCGATGCTACAATCCGAAGCGTGGAAGGTCATCGCGCTGAACGGGTCGCCGAGGCGCTGCGGGGCGAACTCGAGGAGCTGATCTGCTGCGAGTTGGAAGATCCCCGGGTGAAGGTGACGAGCGTCACCGAAGTTCGGGTGTCGCCGGACTCGCGGAAGGCGCTGGTGCTGGTGCGCCTGGCGGGGGACGCCGAGGCGGCCGTGTCGCTGGCGGCGCTGGATCATGCTAAGCCATTCCTGAAGAAGCAGTTAGCGGAACGGCTGGATCTCTTCCGGCTGCCTGACCTGACGTTCGAGTCGGATCTCGGGGAGGGGCTGGCGCCGCGGGCGGCGCAGTTGCTGAAGCGGATCCGCAAGGGACGGCCCAAGGCCTGAAGCGCGAACGGGGTCAGTTCGGGGCAGGCCCCGCCGCGGTGGCAGGCGCGTCGTAAATATTTTATCTTCAGCGGTTTGCGGAGCTTTTTCTAGGCAAGAAAGCCCCCCACGACCGTCTTTCCGACAAATAGTTGACTTAGGCAAGTATCGATAGTTGCCTAAGTCAACTAAATCGGAGCCGCAGCCGACGTTCCGTAAAAAAAGCCGCGTGACACTAGCGCGCTGTGCTACCTTGAAGTTTATGGACGCAAACGCCCCCGCCCTTGGAGCGTTCGCCCCTATCCGAAAGGAAACACTGGAGTAAAGTGATGCGGATGGCTCCCATGAGCAGCCGGTTTCTGGACGCGTGCCGTCGCCGCCCCACCGACGTCCGTCCGGTGTGGTTCATGCGGCAGGCGGGCCGCTACATGAAGCAGTACCGCGAGATCCGCGCCAAGAACTCGCTGCTCGAGATCTGCAAACGGCCAGACCTGGCGGCACAGGTGACGCTGCAGCCGGTGGAGATCCTGGACGTTGACGCGGCGATCATCTTCGCGGACCTGCTGCTGCCGGTGGAGCCGATGGGGCTGAAGTTGCAGTTCGTGGCGGGAGAGGGTCCGCAGATCGACAACCCGGTCCGCGACTCGAACGACGTCGATTCGCTCTCCATCTCCAACACCGACGATCTCGGGTATGTCGGCGAGGCGATCCAGACCACGGTGCGGGCGCTGGCGGGCCGCGTGCCGGTGATCGGCTTCGTGGGCGCGCCCTTTACGCTGGCCAGCTACATGATCGAAGGCGGGCCGTCGAAGAATTTCATCCGCACCAAGGCGATGATGTACCGCGACGAGACGCTGTGGCGCCGGCTGATGGGCAAGCTGGTGGACGTGCTGGGCAGCTTCGCGGTGTTGCAGGTGGCTTCGGGCGCGCGGGCGATCCAGGTGTTCGATAGCTGGGTGGGCGCGCTGGGGCCGGACGATTATGTCCGCTACGTGGCGCCGTACTCGCGCGCGCTGATCGACCGAATCCGGACGGCGAGCGTGCCGGTGATCCACTTCGGGACGGGCTGCAGCGGGTTCTTCCGGGAGCTGCACGCGGCGGGCGGCGACGTGATGGGCGTGGACTGGCGCATCAACATCGACCAGGCCTGGATGGACATTTCGTACCGCTCGGCGATTCAGGGCAACCTGGATCCGGCGGTGCTGTTCGCGCCGCTGCCGGAGTTGCGGGCGCGGGTGCATGAACTTCTGAAGCGCACGGGCTCGCGCCCGGGTCACATTTTCAACCTGGGTCACGGCATTCTCCCGGAGACGCCGGTGGAGAATGTGAAGGCTTGCGTGGAGATCGTGCGCGAGTTCCGGCCCTAAGGGCGTTAGTGCGCTAAGTCTGTCAGCGCACTACCAGAATCTTAGAGATTCCCGCGCAGCTCCTGCTCCCGCTCGATGGCCTCGAAGAGCGCCTTGAAGTTGCCCTTGCCGAAGCTCCGGGACCCCTTGCGCTGGATGATCTCGTAGAACAGCGTCGGGCGGTCTTCCACCGGGCGGGTGAAGATCTGGAGCATGTAGCCTTCGTCGTCGCGGTCCACCAGCACGCCGAGGTCGGCCAGCTTGTCGATGGGCTCGTCGATCTTGCCTACGCGGCCTTCCAGTTCTGCGTAGTAAGTGGTCGGGACCCGGAGGAACTCGACGCCTTGGTCCCGGAGCTTTCCGACCGTGGCGATGATGTCGTCGGTGATCATCGCGATGTGCTGCACGCCGGGTCCGTTGTAGAACTCGACATACTCCTCGATCTGCGACTTCTTCTTGCCCACCGCGGGCTCGTTGATCGGGAACTTGATGCGCTCGTTCCCGTTCGACATCACCTTCGACATCAGGGCTGAGTACTCAGTGGAGATGTCCTTGTCGTCGAAAGTTCGGAACAGCCGGAAGCCCATCACTTTTTCGTAGAAGTCCACCCAGGTGTTCATCTCGCCCCAGCCGACGTTGCCGACCATGTGATCGATGTACTTGAGGCCGACGGGCCGGGCCACGGTGTCGGGACCCGTGCGGCGGTAGCCGGGCAGGAACACGCCCCGGTAGTTCTTCCGTTCCACAAACGTGTGGAGCGTGTCGCCGTAGATGTGGATCGAGGCGACCTTCACCTCGCCGTGCTCGTCGCGCAGCGTCTCCGGCCCGCTGGCCGAACGGGCGCCGCGCGCCGTCGTCTCCCGCCACGCGGCTTCCGCGTCGTCCACCCACAGCGCGATCACCTTCACGCCGTCGCCATGCTTCAGGATGTGCTGGTTGATCGGATGCTCGGGCCGCAGCGGGGTGGTCAGCACCAGGCGGATCTTGTCCTGCTGCAACACATAAGACGCGACGTCGCGGCGTCCTGTCTCCGGGCCCGCGTACGCCACCAGGCTCATGCCAAACGCGGTCCGGTAATAGTAGGCGGACTGCTTGGCGTTGCCGACGTAGAACTCGACGTAATCGGTGCCGTTGATCGGCAGAAAGTCCTTCTCGACGGCGGGGCTCTGCTCGACGATCGCTTGCGACATGGGGGGGACCTCCTGGTTTAGCGGGCTTTGGCGACGCTCGTGATCTTCGCGAGCGCATCCAAGAAAATCTGAGTTTCCTCTTCGGTGCCGGTGGAAACGCGCAGGCAGCCGGGCAGTCCGAAGGCGGTCAGCGGGCGCACGATCACGCCGGCTTTGAGCAACTCGAGCGTCAGCCGCTGCACCTCGTTGGGGTCGCCCAGCGGCACCATGACGAAATTCGCCTGCGACGGCACCACCGGGAAGCCCAGCTCCTTCAGGCCCGAATTGAGCAGGCGCAGGCTGCGCGCATTCACCTCGAGCGTCCGGTGCAGGAACTCCTGGTCCTCCAGCGCGGCGGTGCCGCCGGCCTGCGAGATGCTGGCCGGTTCAAAGGGGAGCTTCACCTTCAGCAGGTTCTTGATCAGCTCGCCATGGGCGAACCCGTAGCCGATGCGCGCCGCCGCCAGGCCGTAGATCTTGGAAAACGTCCGCAGCGTGATCACGTTGTCGTAGCGGTAGTGCATCGAATTCGGGTACCGCGGATTGGCCGCCGCGTACTCGAAGTAGGCCTCATCCAGAATGATCAGCACTCGCTCGGGAACGTGCTTGTAGAACTCCTCGAACTCGGCGCGGGTATAGATGGTGCCGGTCGGATTGTTCGGATTCGCGAGGTAGATGATCTTCGTCTTCTCGGTGATCGCCTGCGCGAGGGCCTTCAGGTCGTAGTGCCAGTTGTCGTAGGGCACCGTGCGGTAGGCGACGCCCCGACCCTTGGCGATCACCTGGAAGCCGATAAACGCCGCCTCCGTCGTCAGCACCTCGTCGTCGTCGTTGAGGAACGTCCGGATAATGCTGGACATGATCCCTTCGGAGCCGTTACCGACGATGACGTTCTCCACCTTGAGTTCGTACTTCTCGGCGAGCACCTGCCGCAGCTTCAGTCCGCCGTCGGGGTACAGATTCAGGTCGTGAATCGCGCCGTGCATCGCCTGCAGCGCGAACGGCGAAGTGCCCAGCGGATTCTCGTTCGAGGCGAGCTTGATGACTTTCTCGAGGCCGAACTCGCGCTTCACCTCCTCGATGCCGCGCCCGGCAACGTAGGGCTGCAGCGATTCGATGTACGGGGGCACAAGCGGCATGGCGTTCGTCTCCCAGTGTACTCGAAAAATCAAGCGCTTCCGCTGAGCACCACCCCGCTGTGAATCTGGTTTTGCTTTAGAAAAACCAGTCCTTGGGGGTTTCTGTGGCGCGAGCGTCCCGCATCGAGACACCTTGGGGCGGTTCACCGCCCGATTCGTGGACTTGGCCCCAAGACTGTCGCGGATTCGCATGTAACGGAATTAACCTGCTGGCAACCACGCAACGGGTGGGTTTTCTCGCCTGGGACCCGTTGCCACTTCAGGAGGTTCACATGCTTCGTCTCAGGACGATGTGCATCCTCGCGTTGCTGGGTTTGGGGTGGGGAAATCTCTTCGCTCAAACCAGCCGCGGGACGGTTACTGGGATCATTTCCGACGCCACGGGCGCCGCGATCCCGAACGCGCAGGTCGAATTGCGCAATCAACTCACCAACACGGTGCGCTCCACCACCACCAGCGAAGCCGGCGTGTACCGCTTCGACGCCGTGGACACGGGCAACCACACGGTTACGGTGAAAGCGAACGGCTTCGCCACCCTGGTGAAGCGCGACGTGGCGGTGGTAGCAGGGCAGACCTCCTCGGTGGATCTGCGGCTCGAAGTCGGCCAGGCCACCACCACGGTCGAGGTGACGGCGGAAGCCGCCAGCGCTCTGCAAGTGGACAGTCCGGTGCGCGGGGGCAGCATCGCCGCCGAGCAGAGCACGGAACTGCCGGTGGTCGGCCGGAATCCGGTGCTGCTGGCGCTGACGATGCCGGGCGTTTCCACCAACCGGTTCGGCTTCGGCGTCGGCACGTTCTCGGTGAACGGCAGCCGCGGCCGCGCCAACAACTTCATGCTGGACGGGACCGACAACAATGACTCGGGCATCGCCGGCCAGTCCCTGCAGATCCGGAATCCGGACGCCGTGGCCGAGGTCTCGGTGCAGACCTCGAACGTCGACGCCGAGTTCGGACGCGCGGGCGGCGCGGTGGTGAACGCCATCACGAAGTCCGGCACGAACGCGTTCCACGGCACGGCGTTCTACCTGCTCGACGTCACGAACGACGACGCGATCACCAACACGCAGTCGCTTTCGGCCGCCGTGCAGGCGCGCGGCAAGCCCCTGCCGGGCACCGAGCAGTGGTTCGGCGGCACCCTTGGCGGGCCGATCATCAAGAACAAGACGTTCTTCTTCGGCGGGTATCATCAGCAGCGGCGGAAATCGAGCGGACTGCGCAATCTTACCGCGCCGACCGCCAACGGCTGGGCGACCCTCAACTCGCTGTTCCCGGCCGGGCGCAACGGCCAGGCCGACCTGTACCGCCAGCTCACCGCCGGCGTCACCGGTTCGGCGCGGCCTTTCAACGTGGTGATGGGGAACAACCGGCCGACGGTCGAGTTCGGCAACGCGCTGGTGCCCATTCCCCTGACGTTCGATGACGCCCAGTTGCTCACCCGCGTGGACCATCAGTTCAGCGAACGCGATCAGCTCAGCGTGCGCTACGCGCGCGTGGAGGCCGTGAACAACACGGGCGGCACCGGCACCGGCGTCTTCCCCGGTTACGAGACGCCCAGCGTGGCGCCTGTCCACAACCTGGCGGTTTCCGAAACGCACGTGTTCTCCCCCAGCTTCACCAACGAGCTGCGGCTCAGCTACGCCCGGATCTCGTTCGACTTCCCGAACAGCGCAGTAGCGTCGGGTGCGCAGACGACTCCGAACTACGGCATTGCCGGCGGTTTGACGGCGCTCGGCGTGCCCATCGGTATTCCCCAGGGCCGCATCCAGAACAACTACACGCTGCAGAACACCATGTCGTACGTCCGCGGACGGCATGCCTTCCGCTTCGGTTTCGATCTGGTGGAGCAGCGGGGCCGCGACATCGCTCCTTACCGCGACCGCCCGCAGTTCACCTACCAGACGAGCACCGGGTTCTCGGGCTTCGCCAACTTCATTGACGACTTCGGCGGGGCGAACGGCAGCGTGTTGTTCGATTTCGGCAGCGCGGTGAACTATCCCAAGGTGCTGCGCCAGGCGTACTTCTTCCAGGACCGCTGGCGGCCGACCAACAACCTGACGCTGACCCTCGGCGTCCGCTACGACTTTTTCGGCCAGCCGATCAACGCGCTGCGCACCGCGGCGTTCTCGGGCCTATTCAACGTGAACCCCCAGACGCTGCAGGGCCCCTACATCGAGCCCAGCAAGGTGGATCTCGACAAAAACAACTGGGCTCCGGTGGTGGGCATCGCCTACTCGCCGGACTTCAAGGACGGCTGGATGGGCTGGCTGTTCGGCGACAAGAAGTCCGTCATCCGCACCGGCTACCAGTTGAGCTACGACACCTTCTTCAACAACATCCTGTCGAACGCGGCGACATCGGCGCCGAATCTGGTGTCGACGGCGACCAACTCCATCGTCAGCACGGCGCTGCCCCGCGGGCTGGCCAATCTGACCGCCCAGGTGCCGCGCGTCGCGCGGGCGGTGATCCCCAGCGACGGCCAGACGCTGGTTTCGAAGAACCTGGTGTCGCCCTACACCCAGCGCTGGACCTTCGGCCTCCAGCGGGAGTTGCAAGGCGGCTTCGTGATGGACCTCTCCTACGTCGGCACGAAGGGCACGAAGCTCTTCATCAACGAGGACATGAACCCGCTGGTCCCGGCGTACCTGCAACGCACCTATCAAAACGTCCAGCCCGGCTACGTGCTCGAGCAACGCCTCGACACGCTGCAGGGTGGACGCCTCACCCGCACCAACGGCGGCGATTCGAACTACCACGGCTTCCAGTCCTCGCTGAACCGCCGGTTCCGCAACGGGCTGCTGGTAAGCGGCTCCTACACCTGGTCGAAGAACATCGACAACGCGAGCGAAGTGTTCGGTGTCGCGGGCAACAACCAGCCCCAACAGGCGGCGTACCCGTCGATCCTCGGCGGCCAGGGCGCCGAGCGGGCGGTGTCGCTGTTCGACCGGACCCAGCGCGCGGTCTTCAGCTACGTGTATGAACTCCCGTGGATGAAGCAGCAGCAGGGATTCTTCGGCCGCATCGTGGGCGGTTGGCAGATCTCGGGCGTCACGACGTTCGAATCGGGCGCGCCGCTGACGGTGACTAACGGCGTCAATGCCGACGGGATCGGCGGCAACCTCGACCGGCCGGACTACAACCCAGCGGGCCGTCGCAACGTCCGCGCCGTGCCGGTGGTGACGGGCGGCGTCGTGACCGGCTACATCAACCCCGACGCGAACAACGCTCCGATCAACCCGGCCGAGGCCATGTTCATCGGCTTGCCGACTTACACAGGCAATTCGCCCATCCGCACGGGCAACCTGGGACGCAACACGCTCCGGACGCCGGGAATCGCCAACTTCGACCTGAACTTCCAGAAGTCCGTCCGGCTCACCGAACGGTTCTCCCTGCAGTTCCGCGCCGAAACGTTCAACTTCTTCAACCACCCGCAGTTCTCGGTGGGCGGCCAGAGTCCGTTCGCTCCGGCGATCGGCAACCTGCCCGCTAACGTCACGAACTCGCAGGCGGGCCAATTCCTGGACCCGAGGGTTACCGATGGCGGCGGTCGCGTGATCCGCTACCAGTTGAAGCTGATCTTCTAGGGGACCCGCACCCCGGGGTCGCGAGCAGGGCCGGTTCCGCAAGGAGCCGGCCCTGATTTTTCGGCTGCAGCGAAGCTCGTTACGGCCATTCGCGCGAGAAGATCGCCTTCGTGTACGCAATCCGGAAACCGGCGCGCTCGTAGTTGCGCTGCGACGTGGTGCCCGTCATCGTGCACGCGACCGCGAGGTCGCAACCCGCTTCCTGCGCGAACCGCAGCCGGTGCGCAATCAGCGACGACTGCACGCGCCTTCCGCGCATCTCCAACAACGTGCCGTCACCCGCGAACAGTGCCGCCCCGTCGTGCCGGAACAGCCCCGCGCCGCCCGCCACGCCGTCCCCGCACGATGCCAGAAAGCCCTCGGACGCCCCGGCCTCGAACATCGCCGCGAACATCTCCAGCAGGTCGGGCGTCGGCTCCATGCCGAATCCGCGCAGTACGGTCTCCACGAAGAACGGGCTGGTATCCGGCCGGATCGCGACCCTGGGGTCGGGCTCCGGCAGCGGCCACAAGGGATCCAGCGCGCGCGCCAGCGTGTGCTCGAAGTGGCTGATCCGGTAGCCGCGTTCGCCCAGATGGCCAACAAACGAGGCGTCGGCCAGCGGACACAACGACACGAATACGGCGGAGCCGCGCGAGCGGAAGAAGTCCTCCAGGCGATCCATCTCGGCGGCCGGAACGTCGCCCTGCATGCCGCCGCCGATGATCTGCGTCAGGGGGGAGCCCACGCCCATGAAGATCGCCGCGCCGCCGGCGATCTGCTCGTGGGCGGCTCCGCAGGCTGGGTTGCGGCGCAGCGCGCCACGCGCCGTCGCCTCGTTGGCAGCGGCCTCCAGCGCCTCCAGGCGTCGCGCGTCGGCGGATATGCCGGTCGGGGTCATGCCGCGAGGATACCAGGATCCGCCTCAGGCGAGCGTGAAGAACGCCTTCGTGTACGCCACCTGAAATCCGGCGCGTTCGTAGTTCCTTTGGGACACGCTCCCCGGGGCGGTGGAGGCGACCGCCAGCTCGCACCCGGCCTCTTTCGCTTCCCGCAGGCGCCGCGAGATCAGCCCCGCCTGCACCCCGGCGCCGCGGTGCGCCTCGAGCGTGGCGTCACAGAACAGCAGCGCCGCGCCGCCGGACCGGAACAGGCCCGCGCCGCCCGCGGCGCTTCCTTTCCGCCGCGCCAGGAATCCGGCGCTGTGCGGCGTCGAGAACATCGCGCCGAACGTCCGCAGCAGGCGCGCCGAGGGCTCCACGCCATAGCCGCGCAGGATCGTGTGCAGAAACACCAGGCCCGTGACCTGCTCCACGGCGAGATCGCCGCGCGGCTCCGGCAGCGGACCGTCCAGCGAGCGCGTCAGCGTCTGCTCGAAGTGGCTGATCCGGTATCCCCGGTCCCGGAGGTGCGCCACCAGGCTCGCGTCCGCCGCGGGACACACCGGAAGGAACACCGGCGACGCCCGCCGGCGGAAGAAACGCTCCAGCCGGTCCATCTCGCCCGCCGTCACCACACCGGACAGGCCCGCTCCCGAAAGCTGCGTCACCGGCGAGCCGGGCTCCAGGTAGATCGCCACGCCTCCGGCAATGCGCTCCACCGCCGTTTCCGGGCCGGCGAACGCCACCGCCGTGGCTTCGTTCAGCGCGGCTTCCAGGGCTTCACAGCGCCGCGCTTGCTCCAGGGTCACTTGACCACAACGGCCGGCACGTTCTGGTCCCGTACCAGCTTGTTGAACGCCGGAACGTCGGTCTTCACCAGACCCTCCAGCGTCTTCAACTGCGCATTGAGCTGCGTCGCCAGTTCCTCGAACACCAGGTACGTCTGGCGCGTGGGCGCCACGTCGGTGGACGCAATCACGCCCAGCAGCGCCGCGATCTTGTTGTTGAGCTTGATCGGGTAGTTCAGCGGATCCTGGCTGGAGCGGTTCTTGGTCTGGTACAACTCCTCCTCCACCGCCGTCAGCCGCTTCACCAGCGCCGCGCCCGCGTCGGCGATCGCCTTGTTGTCCTTGTAGCGGTTGACGAAGCCCTCCACCTGGCTGCGGACATCGCGGATCTGGACCACGCCGTCGTTGGCCTGCGAGAGCTTGTCGCGCACCTGCAGGCTCAGCGAGAGCTGCTTCTGGAAGTCCTCGGGCGTGGTCGGCGCGCGCGGATCCTTGAGCAGTGTGAACGGCGCGTCTATCGATTTGCTGTTCGCCGTCAGCCGCACCTTGTAGCTGCCCGGAATCGCCACCGGGCCCCGCGTGGAACCCGACCACATGATGAGGCCGGGGAAGCTCGTGGCGTCGGGGTAGCGCAAGTCCCACTCGAAGCGGTTGAGTCCCGCATTGGCCGGGACGCGCGCCCCGCCGCCGAGGCCGAAGCGGGCCGCGAACTCCTCGGGCAGGTCGGCCGGCGCCTGCATGCCGCCTCCGGATTGGGTGCTTGAGAACTTCTTGATCAGCTTGCCGGTGCCGTCCAGAAACTCTAGCGCCACCTCGCCCTGCGGGCGGTCCTTGAAGGAGTAATAGACCACCAGGCCGCCGGCCGGGTTCTGGCCCGCCGTGGGGCCGCCCCGGAAACGCAAGCCGCCGGCCGCCGCGATCGCTTCCTTCGGCTGGTAGATCGTCATCTCGGCCCCGCGCGTCGCCTCGGTCATCTGATACAGCAGCGGCAGATCGTCGAAGATCCAGAACGCGCGTCCCTGCGTCGCGATCACCAGTTCCTTGTCGCGCTTCTGGAAGGCCAGGTCCGTGATCGGCACCCGCGGCAGGTTCAACTGCATCGACTGCCAGTTCTCGCCGTCATCCAGGGACAGATACATACCGTATTCCGTGCCGGCCGCCAGCAGCCCGCGCCGGTTCGGATCCTCCCGCACCACGCGGGTGAAGTGACCGCCCGGGATCCCGTTCACGATCTTCTTCCAGGTCTTGCCGTAGTCGCCCGTCCTATAGAGATAAGGCGCGAAGTCGTCGTGCTTGTACATCGTGGCCGCCACGTAGGCCACCGCCGGATCGTGCGGCGACGGATCGATCGAGTTGATCTGGATCCACTCCGGCATCAGGTCCTTCGGCGGCGTGACATTCGTCCAGGTCTTGCCGTCATCGCGCGACACATGCACCAGTCCGTCGTCCGAGCCCGCCCACAGGACGCCCTTTTGGCGGGGCGATTCGGCGAGGGCGAAGATGGTGCAGTAATACTCGATGGACGTGTTGTCCTTGGTGATCGGGCCGCCCGAGGAGCCCTGTTTGGACTTGTCGTTGCGCGTGAGGTCGCCGGACACCGCATCCCAGCTCTGGCCGTCGTTGGCCGTGCGGAACAGGACGTTCGCCGCCGCATACATCACCTTCGGATCGTGCTGCGAAATGATGATCGGGAAGTTCCACTGGAAGCGATACTTCAGGCTCTCCGCGCCGTAGCCCATCGGATTCTCGGGCCACGGGTTAATGTTGCGCTGCGTGCCGGTGCGCCTGTCGTAGCGGGTGAGGAAACCGCCGTAAGAGCCCGCGTAGACGATATTGGAATCCCGCGGATCCGGAGCAATCCAGCCGGACTCGCCGCCGCCGACATCCCACCAGTCGCGCTCCGTAATGCCGCCGTTGGCGCGGCTGGCCGTGCGCACCGTCGAGTTGTCCTGCTGCGCGCCGTAGACGTTCGACGGAAAGTCGTTGTCGACGAAGATGCGGTAGAACTGTGCCGTGGGCTGGTTCGCCTGCGTGGACCAGCTCCGCCCGCCGTTCGTGGTGACGTTGGCGCCGCCGTCGTTCGAGTCGATCATGCGGTCCGTGTCCCGCGGATTGATCCACAGCGAGTGATTGTCGCCGTGCGGCGTCTGGATCGCCGCAAAAGTGCGTCCGGCGTCGTTCGAGCGGTAGAGCGAAGTGTTCTGCACGTACACGCGGTCCGGATTCTTCGGGTCTGCGTGGATGTGCGTGTAGTACCAGGCGCGCTGCCGCAGGTTGCGCTGTTCGTTGGTGCGGGTCCAGGTCGCGCCGCCGTTCTCGGAGCGGTAGACGCCGCCGTCCTCGGCTTCAACGATCGCGTACACGCGATCCGAGTTCGCCGCCACCGCCACGCCGACGCGGCCGATGATCCCGCGTGGCAAGCCTGGATTCCGCGTCAGATCGGTCCACGTCTCGCCGCCGTCCGTGGACTTCCACAACCCAGAGCCCGGCCCGCCCGATTCCAGCGTCCACGGCTTCCGGTACACCTCCCAGAACCCGGCATAAATGACGTTCGGATTATTGGGATCCATCGACAGATCCACCGCGCCGGCCTTCGGCC
>CAYYID010000012.1:0-106900 GCA_964471915.1 uncultured Solibacteraceae bacterium
TGGATGATCAGGTCGAAGACCTGCTTCATGCGCGGGCTGCGGCCGATGATCCCCGAGAACTTGTGGTAGCGGGCCTGCAGGTTCTGGCGCAGGTTGACGTTCTCGGCGACCAGGCGGCGGCGCTCGACGGCGTTGTTGAGGACGACCAGCACCTCGTCGATGTTGAACGGCTTGGTGATGTAGTCGAACGCGCCGTTCTTCAGCGCGCGCACCGCGGTCTCCACCGTCGCGTAGCCGGTCATGATGATCACCGGCAGGTCCGGCTCGCTCTCGCGCAGGCGTTGCTGCAGCTCGATGCCGTCGGTGCCGGGCATCTTGATGTCGAGCAGCGCGGCGTCGTAGCTCTGGCGCGCCAGCTCGTCGCACGCCGCGCTCGCCGAGTCGCACCGGCCGACCTCGAACTCCTCGCTCTCGAACCAGCGCCCGAGCGAATCCCGCACCACTGGGTCATCGTCTACGATCAGGACTCTGCCTTTGGACATGCCTCCTCCGTCTCCGGTACGCCGGTGGACGCCGGCGCGCCGCACGGCAACTCGATTACGAACTCCGCGCCGCGGCCGGGCTCCGAATGCAGCCGGATGCTGCCGCCGTGCCGCTCTACGATATCCTTGGCGATCGCCAGGCCCAGCCCCGTCCGGTGCTGGTTGTCCTTGGTGGAAAAGAACGGCTCGAAAATCGAAGCCTGCAGCTCTTCCGGCACGCCGGGACCCGTGTCCCGCACCGCCAGCCGCACGCCCGCCCCTTCCGCAGACGCGCTCACCGTCACCGCGCCGCCCCTGCCGAGCGCGTCGCTCGCGTTCGCCAGCAGCGCCACCAGCACCTGCTGGATCTGCCCGGCGTCGCCGTGCACCTCGGGCAGCCCGGGCCCGATCTCCGTGCGCAGCTCGATCCCCGCCAGTTGGTAAGGGTGCCGCATCAGTTGCAGCGCCCGCTCGATCACTTCCGCAGTCGCGAACGGGGCGCGGTGCAGCGGGCTGTGGCGCGAGAACGCGAGCAGCGACTTCATGAGATCTCCGCAGCGCTGGCTCTCGCGCTCGATCACCTCGAGATTCTCCTTCAGCCGCGCCGCCTGGGGCTCCGGCAGGTTCAGCTTGCCGAGTTCCTTGCGGCACAGCCGCGCGTAGGTCAACATGCCGAACAGCGGATTGTTCACCTCGTGCGCGACGGTCGCCGCCAGCCGCCCCAGCGACGCCATCTTCTCGCTGCGCAGCAGGCCCCGGTGCGCGCGCTCCAGCTCCGCCGTCTTTTCCGTCACGCGGGATTCGAGCGTCGCCGCCCACTCCGAAAGGTCCCGGTTCGCCTGGGCGAGCGCCACCGTCATCGCGTTGAAGGACCGGGCCAGGTCGCCCAGCTCGTCGCTCGATTCCACCGGGATCCGGTATGCGAGGTCGCCCCGGGCCAGTTGCCGGGTGCCCTTTGTAAGCTGCCGCATCGGCCGGTGCACCACGCGCCAGACGAAGAGCATCGCAATCGCGGCCAGCAGCGCAGTGCCCGCCAGCATCGAGTAGAGGATCTGCAGCCGCGAGTGCGCGAGTTGGGCGTCGACGTCGTCGAGCGCCAGTTGCACGTCGATCACGCCCAGGATCCGCCGCGACGCCGGATGCGCGTGGCACGGCGCCGAGGAGCAGTCCTGATGGTTCTCGATCGGCAGGATCGCCGCCAGGACGCGGCCGCCGCCCGGCGGCGTGAAGATCCGCGTCCGGTTTTGCCGCTCCAGCTTGTAAAGCGGCGTCGGGCCCGAATGGCAGCCGATGCACGCCTCCGCCTGGCGGTCCACCAGGCGGCCCACTTCGCTTTCGTCCGACGAATGCTGGATCAGGCCGACTTCGTTCATGATCCGCAACACGCGAATGCCCCGCTCGCGTCCGATGTTCCGGATCAGTCCATAAAGCGCCTGCCGGTCGTTGGCCATCATGTGGTCCCAGGCCGAGGAGCGGATGATGTCGGTGATCCGGTCCGCGCTCAACCGGACCATGGCCTCGAGCTGGCGGCGTTGCAGGCGCTCCTGCGCGTAGCCGAAGAGAGCGAAAAAGCCGATCGCGCCCAGCACCAGTCCGGTGGCGAGTTTCGCCGTCAGGGTCCACCGGAAACGTGCGGGGCGCGACAGGCCGCTGTCCATATCCCCTCTCCTACTAGCGTACCGCCGCGGGCACCGGCGCTTCCGGGGCCGTGGTCTTCACGTGCACCACCACCCGCGGCCGCTCGGTTTCGGCCGGGAAAATCGGCAGATGCTTTACCGCGAAGCGGAACACGGCGAAGCCGAGGGCGATCAGGCCCAGCGTTACCGTGACCTCGGTCCACTTCGGGACATACACGCCGCCCGAGGCGCTTTCCACACCCGTGATCGCCACGTTCAGCCGGTGCGTCACGAAGCCCAGCAGGAACGATACCGCGCACCAGTAGATCGCACGCGGGTTGTTGCGCGTCGTGGCGCGGAACAGCAGCAGCATCGGGACCGCCATCAGCAGGATCTCGACGCCGAACAGCCACGGCTCCAGGCCCGGCCGCTCCAGCCACGCCAGCGCGCCGCGGTTGTAAAGGTCCACGAAGCGGACCGCCAGGTAGACCGCCAGCACCACCGCGAGCACTTCCGCGAGCCGCTTCACCAGCGGGAACTCCAGTTGCCGGCCGAAGGCCCGCGCGCTGTGGTAGCTCTCGAAGATCGTCATCGCCAGGCCCACCGCGATGGCGGAGATGTAGAACAGCACCGGCAGCAGCGGCGAATACCACAGCGGGTTCAGCTTGTGCGGCATGATCAGGTACAGGCTGCCGAGCGAAGACTGGTGCAAGGTCGAAAGCAGCACGCCCGCGATCACCAGGGGCAGCATCACGCCCTTCAGCGCCTTCACCGCCCGCTGCAGCCGGAACCGCTCCAGCACCGCCGGCGCGAATTCGAGCGCCAGCACCGTCGTATACAGCGTCACGCACCACGCCACCTCGAACATCACCGACCGCGGGTTCCACATCACCAGTGGATGCCAGATCCGCCACGGCTGGCCCAGGTCGAAGATCAGCGCCACGATCACCAGCAGGTACCCGAGAAACGCCGTCAGGATCGCCGGCCGCACGATGGGCCGGAAGCGTTCCAGGTGCAGCACGTGCACCGTCGCCGCCAGCGTGAATCCGCCCGCCGCCAGGCCGACGCCGCACAGCACGTCGAAGCCGATCCACAGGCCCCAGGGGAACTGGTCGCTCAGGTTCGTCGACGCCCCCAGCCCGTAGTAGAACCGCACGAACGTCACATACGCCGAGCCGAGCATCAGCGCGGCGAATACCGTCTGCCAGAATGTCAGCGGCCATACCGCTTTGGAAATCAGCCGTTTCATTGCCGCACCTCCGCGCCCGCGCCTTCCACCTTCGCCACCTTCAGCTTCCGGGCCGTCAGCCAGTACAGGCCGCCCAGCAGCACGCCGCCCACGCCCACCGTGTCCGGAATGTGCTGCAATACGTCCCACGTGTAACCGGGCAGCGCCCGCGACGGCAGGTCGGTCCGGAACCCGATCTCCTCGAACGGCGCCGCGGAGAGCATCAGCACCGACGTGCCGCCCACTTCGTTCAGGCCGTAGATGCGGTTCACGTACTGCCCCGGGTTCTCGGCGATCCGCTTCCGCGCTTCTTTCACCAGCTCCGCGCGGTCCCCGGTGATCGTCGCTTCCACCGGGCAGGCCTCCGAGCATCGCGTCGGCAGCCCGGCCGCGGTCCGGTCGCTGCACAGATCGCATTTCACGACCTTCGGCAGCCGGCTGTTCCATTCGTAGGAAGGCGCCTGGAACGGGCACGCCGCGATGCAATACCGGCAACCCATGCACTTCGCCGCGTCATACACCACCGCGCCGGCGGCGGTCTTCGTGAACGCCCCCACGGGGCACACCGAAGCGCACGCCGGCTCCTGGCAGTGCATGCATCCCTTCCGGCTGAACTTGTCGCCGTGCGTCCGGATCGTCATCCGCTTGTGCGCCGAGACCTTCTCTTCCGCCGCGATGCGCTCGTCGTAGGGCAAGCCCCACCGTGCGGCGCAGGCCTTCTCGCACTCCCGGCATCCCACGCATTTGGTGCTGTCGTAAAGAATCGCGCGTGCCATGGCAGTCTCCTTCAGCCGAGCAGGAACTCTTCATTGATCCGCGCCGCGGGCAGCGCCGGCAGCGCCTCCAGCGCGTTTTCGCGCAGCGGACCGCCGTCGGCGGCCGTCGCGCCGGCCAGTTGCGGCTGCAGTTCGCACAGCCGGTCCACCGCGTGGCGCATCCAGCTCCGCACCAGGTTGGTGGGCAGCAGATTGCGGTTCGCGCCCTCCTCATCGGGCGAGAACACGCGGAACAGCCAGCCCGCGCCGTACGGATCCGACTTCAGCAGCGCCGGGTTCGCGAGCACCTCGGGGTTCACCGCGGTTACCTCGCCTTCCACCGGCGATACGATCTCGATCGTTTCGCCGCCCCGCCGCAGCGTCACGGCCTTCTGCCCTTGCCGGACCCAATGCCCCGGCTTGGGCAGCTTAACGGCTTCCACCGGCCCGGCGAGCAGCGCCGCGAAGGCGTCCAGGCCCACGCGGATCACGTTCTTGCGCTCGCGCGACAGCCACGCGTGGCCCGGATGGTACCGGATATCGGAGGGAATCGGGATGCCCGCGACGTTCGGAATCGCCGGGCCTGCAGGCGCCGGAAGCGGTTCGAGCGAGGGCGGGACCGTCGCCGGAAGTTCTCCACGGCGGCGGCTTAATACGAAGTCAATCGCCAGAAAAACGGCGAATGTCATGAGGACCAGGATGACGGTCATGGTGTTGCCTCCTTTCCTTTGCGAATCGTCGCTCTAGGAAAAGGCAATTCTGGAGCCATCTTCGAACTGCTGTGTTTTCAGCGGCTTAGCTGCTTCAGATCCGCGCCGGCATGTCGAGAAATCCAACACCCGCCGTCGGGAATCCCGACAAATGGGTGAGACGCAAGGGATCTCACCCCGGTGTTGGGTTTCTCGACAGGTGTTGGAAAATCCCTGACGCCTTAGCGGCGGCTGCGGATCGAGTACAGCTTCGACTCCGTGCGGAGCAGCAGGCGGTCGCCCACGAGGGCTGGCGTGGCCAGGGCCATCGCGCCGTCCAGTTCGTTCACGCGCAGCAGCTCGAACTTCTCGCCGGCGGCGACCACGAAGGTCTTGCCTTCTTCGTTCAAGAAGAAGATGCGGCCGTTGTACGCCCACGGCGAGGAGGTGAAATCGCCGGCCGCGGGATCGAGGCGCGTCTTGTAGGTCTGCTTGCCGGTCTTGGCGTCAAAACGGGTCAGGATCCCGGTCTCGGTGAGGACGTACAGTCCACCCTCGTAGGCGACGGGCGTGGGCAGGTAGGTTCCGGCGCGGGGCTGGCTCCAGGCGACCAGGTCGGACTTGCTGATGTCGCCCGAGGCTCCGGGTTTGATGGCGTGCAGCGCGCCGCCGCGGCCGGTATCGAGATAGAGCAGGCCCTCGTAGGCGAAGGGCATCGGGATGGGAGTGCCGGAGCCGCCGCCGATCCGCCATAGCTCCTGACCCTCGAGGTCGTAGCTGACCGTGGTGATGGGGCCGACCGTGATCAGCTCCGTGCGCTGCTCGTTGGTCCAGATGTAGGGCGTGCTCCAGCCGGAGGCGCGCGGCGGTCCGCCTTGCGGCTTCAGCGCGCGGTTGGTGGTCCACAGGCGCTTGCCGGTGGCCTTGTCGAACGCGGCGACGTACTGCTGCTTTTCGTTGTCGTTTACCACGAAGAGCCGGTTGCCGTGGAGCGCCGCCGAGCTGCCGGTGCCGAAGTCGAGGTAAACAGGCAGGGCTTCGAGCGGCGTGTGCCAGAGCTGCTTGCCGGAGAAGTCGAACGCCCACAGGCCGAGGTTGCCGGTATGAATGTAAATGGCCTTGCCGTCGGTCACCGGCGTTTCGGACACGAAGCTGTTCTTGCGGTGGCGTCCCCCCGGCGGGCGGCCGGTGTGGAACTCCTTCTTCCATTGCGTGCGCCCGGACTTGAGATCCAGGCAGTAGAGCCAGTAATGAAGCGTGACCTCTTCGGGAAGCTCGATGTCCCGCTCGGTGATCTTCTTCATCACCTCTTCCGGCTTCAGTCCCTGCTTGGTGAGCTCGGCGACATACTCGTTGCTGTACTCCGTGCCGCGCTGAGGCGGCTTGGACTTGCCGTCGGTGACCACGGTGGTCAGGAAGATCCGGTCGCCCACTACGATCGGCGAGGACCAGCCGCGGCCGGGGACTTCGCTCGCCCACTCGATGTTCTGGGTGAGGGACCAGCGGTCGGGCAGGTTCTTGTCGGCGCTGACGGGGTTGGCCTGGGGTCCGCGGAATTGGGTCCAGTCCGCGGCGAGCGCGGCGGCGGTGAGACAGAAGAAGAGGAGTTTCATGGGCACGGAGACCTTCAGCATGGGGCAGGGAAGGGCGGTTGCGCAACCGTGTCCATCCCGCGCCGCTCCCAAAAGGGCGATTAGATGTGCGGCGTCAGCACCGCCGTCGAGCCCTCGTCGCGGAGCTTATCGAGAGCAACCTCGTCTCCGGCCATGCGGGTCACGCCATTGGGAAATGCTTTGGCCTGCAGTTTCCCGCTTGAAATCCAGAACTTGTACTCGGCGTAGCTCTTGCCGAAGAACGGGATCTCGCCGTCGGGATCGGTGATCCGGGTACCCAGCAGGTTTCCGGTGCCCGCCTCCGTGCAGTAGACCACTTGTAAGGGCACCGCCTTGCCGGTCCGGTCGACCACGCGGATGGAGAACGTGGCCGGGGCGTCGGCCCAACCGCGGTTGTGATACTCGCACAGCTTCGCGCGGCCCGCGTTGCCGAGGTAGGCCTGAATCAGGCTGGCCGCCGCTTCCTCCCACTCCATGTCCTTGTCGGCGTAGTTGTCCCAGTCGTTGGCGACGCCTTGGAGATACCGGTCGGGCGTGTGCTCATCGTCGAGCACCTGGTCCCAGCGGATGTCGCCGAACTCGACGCCGAGCGCTTGTTCTACCGTACGGACATACGCCGCGGCGTGAGCGATCCCCCACAGGCTGGTGAGACGGAGCACCTTCTGCAACTTGTCGGGCGGGCACTCGTCGTTCTTGGTGGGCTTGTTGCCGACATAAAAGCCGGAAAAGCGGGTCCACAGGAACTGGATGCCCGGCGTACCGAACTGCTCGTTCGTGGAGCCGGTCTCGTTCTCCGCACCCTGGCCCTTGTTGCGGAAGTTGAAGCGGAGCACGGGCAGGCGCATGGTGGCGAGCCGCGCGGCTACGTTATCGGAGAGGCCGCCCGCCAGGTCGTGCGGACACGCCTCGTCCGGACCGAATAGCGCCCAGGCCACCTCGCGGACCAGCAGCGCGTCCGCGACGTCCCGGATCACCACACGCACCGCGGGACCCGTCGCGGTGCCGTTGGCGAAGTTGGTGAAGGCCGTTTCCGGCGAGGCAGCGAACTCCAGCAGGTAATTCTGGACGTTCGGGTTGGCGTGCTGCATGCCGTACTGCACCAGGAACAGAGCCTTGGCGCGGCCCACGGCTTCGGCCCAATTGCGCTGCCAGAAACCGCACCAATCCGCTTCGTCGACGTGGGCGAACTCCATGGTCAGCGTCTTCATGTCCTTGCCGATGAAGGGGATGCTGAGCGGGGGAATGTAGTACCTCCCGGGCTCGAGCACCGTCAGGTCGCGCAGGGCCACGCCGTCGGGGCCCGGGCTGATCTGGCCGAATTTCTGAGCTTGCATGGCGGCGGACATGTGCCGCTCCATCAGCATCATGATCTCGGTCTGGACGATGATCTGGTCCGCCTTCATGCCCCGGGCGACGGCGAGCTGGCGAATGGCGCGAATGGTGTCGCTGCGCATGCAGCCGCACAGCCATTCGCCTCCCAGGCCGATGTTTTCCTTCTCCTTCTGCGTGGCCAGGCCGACGTAAGTCACCCCGGTCTTGACCGAGAAGTAGTAGTCGTCGCGATTGGCAAGTTCGAGGCGCTGGCCTTTCTGGACCTCGGCTTTGTACTCCGGATTCCGGTAATCATAGCCCTCGACGTTCAGATTCTTGAACTTCAGGCGTTCGTCGGAGAAATCCCAGCGCTCCCAATCGCGCCGCGGCCAAGGTACCTGTGCAGCCTTCACACGGCTCAGCTTCATCACCGAACTGCGGGAAGCGGTCCGCCACATGTCCCAACCGTCGTTGTACTTCACCTGCAACATCGGCACCGGGTGGAGCGAGTCGCTGCCTCTGGTGCCGATGGCGCGCGAGTCGTCGGCGTTGTCGTAGAAGTTATACGGCAGCACGGCGTACCGCGGCAGGAAGATCTTGCGCACCGCGCGGGACGCTACATGCGGGGGACGCGTATCGGGCAACCAGGCGGCGATATCGTCCTGCGGCGGATCGAGCGTGAGGGCCTCGTAGTACGGCGCGGTCCTGGCTTTCAACGTCTCGACGTGGCTCTGCTGTTGCTGCCACCACCAGGAGGCGTCGGAGAGCTGGCGCACTTCTTCAGGCTTGTGATCGGGGAAGAAGCACTCGCAGAGGGCTTTGAAGGCCGCCGGCGGGATGTCCGAACGCACCCACACCTGCAGGCCGGCCATGTCGGCCGCGTATAGGCCGACCTTGCGGGACTGGTTGGTCTTCCGGAACTTGGGTTTGTTGAGAACCGTCTCGTAGGTCAGCCACTCGAACCCGGCGTTGACGTAGGGCGGCCGCTCCAGGGTCTCCTCCACGGCGGCGGCTTTGCACAATACGCCGACAGTCCGATTGCTCGCTCCGTCGTCGTCGGTTACGAAGATCCGACAGTCAACCTTCTTGCCCGGCCGGCCGGCAACGGTGGTTGTGCGAAGGGCGCTGGCGACGACTTGCTCCTGGTTCACCTCGCCGACCCTAATGACGAGGTTTGCGCCGAGGTCGCTCAACGCCCACGTGAGCGTGATCTGCCCGGTGCCCGAATCGTACGTTCCCTTGAAGCTGTCGATGTTGGCCATGTCAGTTGGGGCGGCCTCAAGCGGGATCGCCGGTGAGTTCCTTCAGCTTGTTGCGGGTCGCCTCGTTGGCGACGCCATCGGCCGGGTCGAGCTTCTGGCACAACTGGAACAGGCGCAGCACGTCCGCGAGAGCAGGTGTGGCCCCTTCCGGCCACGCCAGATAGTAGCCGAGGTCGCGCAGGCGGTCCTCCTGGCCTTCCGGCGTATCGACGGGACGCAGGTGGCCCAGCTTGATCTTGTACTCCAGCTTCTCGGCGGCCTGCGGGGATTCCTTCACGCCGTGGATGACGGCGAGCTTCACCACCGCTTCCTTCGCGTCCGGACGGATGGGAAACTCCACCCACTGGCCGCTCTTCTTGACCGGCACATCCTTGCCGTCCACCGCCACTTCGCAGGCGATGTTGTCGCGGACCTGATCCCCCATCAGGATCTGCAGCCGGTATTTCCAGGAGGTCTCCTTGCGCCGGAAGGTGTGGGTAGCGCTGGTCTTCTTCTTGGCGACCTTCGCCGTTCGCTTGGCGGGGATCGTCACCTGGTCGCCGGGGGCGAGCACCGCGGGGTCCTTGCGCAGATTCTTCAGCGCCCCGTTGTGGTCCCAAAGCCGCTGGAAGGGCACGCCGGCCCGATAGGCAATGCTGTGGATGCAGTCGCCCGCGGCGACGGTGTAAGGGTTGGGCAGCGTCTCGGCGGCCGGGGTAATGGCGGCGCCTTTGGCGGGCGGGAGCACCGTGCCCGCGGCCGTGGACTCGAAGTCCCAGATCTCGTCGTCGAGCTGGGGAAACCGCACCTCGCACTCCCCGCCCTTGCGAATCTTCTGGACGCGCTGGGCGCCGGTGGCGGAGAGCTTGCCGGCGAGCGCCCCGCCGTTGGGGGTCTTTAGCCCGCACGCTTCGCTATTGACCCCCAGGTCCTCATGATCCAGCAGCAGGAACGCGATGGCCTCGTCCACCTCCACCTCGACCTTCGCGGTGCCGGTTTCGCCCGCCGCCATGGTCACTTCTACCGTACTGGCCGTGGAGTTCTCGTAGCCCTTCAATTCCGTCGCGGATCCCGTCACGCGATACGTCCCGGCCGCCAGGTTATCGAGGATCGCCAACCCCCCCTTGGGGATCGTCCCGTTCGGTTTGGCGGGGCCGGTCACCGCGTACTTCGCGCCCGGCAGCTTCTGTTGCGTGAACTTGTCCACCACCCAGACCCAGAGCGTGCACTTCGCGTGCGGGCATTTCTGCGTGAGCGTCTTGATGCCCGATTTGCCGAACACCGGCTGCGTGCTCACGATTCGGGGTCCTCCACGGGGTTCGGGTCCGGCGCGATCCACGGCCGCGAGCGGAGCAGCGCATCCACGCGCGCCGCTTCGGGCAGGCCGTCATCGCCGGTCAAAATAGCGCGCGCCAGCGGGCGCGCCGGATCCTTGTGGAAGTTCTCGCCCTCCTCCACCAGCAACTCCACGAAAGTGGCGATGCCATGCTCGGTTCCGAAGCCGTAGAGGTCGGCCTGGCGGATACCGCGCTCGACCAGGTCCCGTAGCGAAGCGTCGATCTTGCGGGAGTACTTCTTCGCGAGGTGCCGGAGCAGCCGTTGCTCGAACAACTCGGGCCGGATGTCCTCCAGAGCTTTCATTTGTGCGGCGCGAATGGTAAGCATGCGATGCGTGCAACACCGGCGGACGATTCCAGGGCCGCCTGCCGTCCAGACATCTTATCTCAGCGGGGGGACTCCGCCGTCCCGGATCCGGCGCCCCGCACGGCGCGTGAGACGGATCCCGCGCCCTTGCGTCTAACCCGCGGAGGTGCGAACGCCATGAAGAACATCACCCGCCGCGAAGCCGTGGTCCTGCTGGCCGGAACCACGCTGCTCGAGGCGACCCCCGAGGATCTGCACGAAACCGAACGCGAAGGCGACGGACCGTTCTACAAGCCGGGCGCGCCCGAGCGCAGCAATCTGGTGGAGCCCGGCATCGCCGGCACGCCCTTCCGGCTCACCGGGCGGGTGCGGAACGTCGACGCCCAGCCGGTCCCCGGCGCGGTGATCGACATCTGGCACGCGGACGATCGCGGCGAGTACGACAACCAGGGCTGGAAACTGCGCGGACGCGCCCGTTGCGACGCGCAGGGCGCCTTCGAGATCCGGACCATCCAGCCGAAGTTCTACAGCGCGGGCAGCACGACACGCTCCGCCCACTTCCACATCAAAGTGAGCGGCGCCGGAGCGCAGTTGCTTACCACCGCGCTGTACTTCGAAGACGATCCCTACATTACGCGCGATCGCATGGTGCAGAAGCCGCTGGTGCTGGCGGTGCGGAAGTCGCGCGGCGGCCGCGCCGCGACTTTCGACTTCGTGCTGCGCAAGAGCGTTTGACGCCCGGCGGCCTTCAGCGGAGCTTGTAGACCAGCAGGGCGTCCTGCTCGCGGAGGTAGAGGCGCCCGTTGGTGACCACCGGGTGCGACCAGCTATAAGTCCGCCGCGCCGGGATCTCGAAGCTGCCCTTTTCTTTGTAGCCCTCGGGCGTCGCTTCCACCAGCATCATGATGCCGTTCTGGTACCGGAAGTAGACGTGCCCGTCGGCGTACGTCACCGCGGCCGAGCCGGAGCCGGCGTTGCGGATGTCGCCGCCCCACTTCACCTTGCCCGTGAGGAACTCGATGCAGATGGGGAAGCCGCGGTTGTGGCCCTGGCCCGCGTAGAGGTAATCGCCCACCAGGACCATTCCGCCGTGGTGGTTCTGGAACACGTTGGGCCCGAGGAAATAGACCTCCTGCACATCGAACTTCTCGCCGTTCTTGGCCAGTTTGAGCAGGGCCGAGCCGGTGGAGTAGCCGGTGGCGGCGAAGACGTAGTCGTCCTTCACGATCGGCGTCGGAATGTTCGCGACGTCGTTAGCGATCCGGTTGTAGCTCCACAGCACCCAGCCGTCAGAGGCGCGGACGCCCACCAGGCCGCGGCCGGTGAGCTGCACATACTGCTTTACGCCGCCCGCGTTTGAAACCACCACCGACGAGTACGCCGCGCCGTCCTTGCCGCGCGAGCCGAAATCGGGCGTGGCGGAGCGCCACAGCTCGCGGCCGGTCATCTTATCCACCGCGGCGAGCAGCGCCTTCGGCGCGCCCGGCGTGAACACCACGCGATCGCCATCCACCAGCGGCGATTCGGCGAAGCGCCAGCCCGACATCATGCCGCCGCGGTAATCGCGGGAAATGGACTTGCGCCACTTTTCCTTGCCGGAGGCGAGGTCCAGGCAGACCAGGTCGCCATCGGTGGTGAGGACATACACGCGGTCGCCATCGACGGTGGGCGTGGAGCGCGGGCCCGCGTATTCGTCCTCCCACGCGCCGCCGACCTTCGTGGCCCAGAGCTGCTTGCCGTCCTCGCCGTTGAGCGCGATCACGTATTGATCGGCGCCCCGGTCGCCCATGGTGAGGATCCGCGAGCCGGCGATGGCCAGCGACGAGAAGCCGTTGCCGACCCCGTCCGTGCGGAAGGCGAGCTGCGGTCCGGCGGCAGGCCATTGCTTCAGCAGCCCGGTGTCAGGGGAAAGGCCGTTGCGTTCGGGGCCGCGCCAGGCGGGCCAGTCGGCGGAAAGAGCAAGGATAAGAATCGGGATCAGCACGGGTAATAGACGCTCCGGTCAGGGTTTCGTGAGTTCGGCGGCCTTGGCGAGGTCGGCCTCGCCGCCGGCGGCGTCGCCCAGCAGTCTCTTGGCTTTGCCGCGATTGGAGTAAGCGTTGGCGTAGCGCGAGTTGCGGCGGATGGCTTCATCGAAGTCCGCGATCGCGGACTTGTAGTCGCGCAGCATGAAGTAAGCGAAACCACGCGCATTCCAGGCGGTGGCCGAAGCCGGGTTCATGGTCACCGATTCGGTGAGGACCTTCACCGCGTCCTCGAAGCGGCGCTCGGCGGTGAGGTTGCGGCCGAGCTGGTTCAGCTTTTCGGCACGGGCCGGATCGGCCTCCGCCGTCTTCGGCAATTCGGTCTTCGGCGGCTCCGGCTTCGGCGACGGCGGGATCGGCTTAACGATGTCCGGCTTCGGCGGAGCAGGCTTGGGCGTCTCGGGCGCTGCCTCGGGTTTCGGCCGGACCGGAGGGACCACCGCGACCTTCGGCGGATCGGGTCGAGGCGGTTCTTCGGCCGCAACGGGCGCGGGCTTGGGCTCCGCGGGAGGCGCCGGAGGCGGCGCGGCCGCGCGTTCCGCGGAGGCGCGCTGCGCAGCGACCGCTGCCTCCGCCTTCTCGAGCACCTGCCGCGCCTCCGGATACCCCGGGCGCAGTTCCAGCGCGCGGCGGAGGTCAGGGATGCCCTTCTCGGCCTGGCCGAGCAGGAATAAAGCGCTGCCCCGCGCGCACCAGGCTTCCGGCAAACGGGGATTCAGCTCGATCGCCTTGGTGCGATCGGCCAGCCCCTCTTCGTGGCGGCCCAGTTCATGATACGTTCCGCCGCGGGCCAGATACGACTCCGCGGAGTTCGGGTAGCGGCGGACCGCTTCCTCGCGGTCGGCGAGCGCTTCCTGGTGATTGCCCAGCACCGCGTTGACCGAGCTGCGGGCGAGGTAGAGGTAGAGATCGTTCGGATCGAACGACAGCGCCTGCGTGAAATCCTCGAGCGCGCGTTTGATCTCGCCCATCTTGGCGCGGGCCGCGCCGCGGTAGGTCAGCGCCTTCACATGATTGGGCCGGAGGCTGAGGGCTTTGTCGAAGTCGCGGATGGCGCGGTCGAAGTCGCCGAGATCGCCCAGGCAGTAGCCGCGCTCGACGAACGCGTCGGGGTTGTCGGGCTTGAGCCGCGCGCTTTGATCGAAGTCCTCCACCGCATCGCGGCAGCGTCCCAGCGCCACTTGCGCACGGCCGCGCTGCAGCCAGGGCTCCGGATCGTCGAGGCGGAGCTTGATGGCGCGCGAAAAATCGGACACCGCCTTCTCGTATTGCCGGAGCTGGTAGAGCGCCTGGCCCCGGCCGGAGAACACGGCGGCGATTTCCAGCTTGCGCGCGATGGCCTGGTCGTAATCGTCGATGGCCTTCCGTGGGTCGCCGGCCTTGAGATAGGCGTCGCCGCGCAGGCGGTAGGCCTCGGTGAGGTCGCTTTGGCGCGTGAGCGCGGCCGTCAGGTCGTCGACTGCCTTGCCGTACGAACCCAGCCGGTACTCCACCTTGGCGCGCTGCAGGTAATAACGGCCCTGGGCGTCAGGCGGCGCGGCGGCGATCGCTTCCGAATACGACTGGATCGCCTGCTCCCACCGGCCGTCGGTCTCCCAACGGACGCCCTGTTCGTAAGCTTTCTGCGCCTTGCGGGCGTCAGGGTTCTGACCGGACGCAAGCAAGGCGGCCGCCAGAAGAAGGATTGGGATTCGCATCTTCTTCTCCCTATCTGTACCAGTTTTCGGAGCCCGGCGCATCCAACGTGCGTGGTTTTCTACAATCGCAGGATGAGATGGCGGGCGCTGGCGGTGTTGGTGATCGGCCTGGCGGCGGTGGCGGAAGCCCAGAAGCCGAAGAGGGCTCCCTCGGCGCCGCCGCCAAAGCCCGCCCAGCCGCAGGGGTTTCCCTTGGCGAGCGTCACCGTCGAGGGCAACCGCCGGTACTCGACGGAGCAGATCCTGCAAGCCGCCGGCCTGCGCCCCGGGCAGTTGATGGAGACCAAGGACTTCGAGGCCGCGCGCCAGCGGCTGATCGACGCCCAGGTGTTTGCGAGCGTCGGCTTTTCGTTTGCGCCCAACGAAGCCAAGACCGGCTATGCGGGCCGGATCCAGGTGGTGGAGGTGGAGCCCGTCTATCCGTTCCGCTTCGAGGACCTGCCGGCCGACGAGACAGCGCTGGCGTCGCTGCTGCAATCGCGCAATCCGCTGCTGGGCGCCCGGATCCCCGCGACCAAGGAGATGCTCGCCAAGTTCGCCCGCGAGATCGACGAGTACCTGAAGCCGCGCGGCTTCGACGCCGGCGTGCAGGGCAAGGTGACGGCGGACGGCCCCGGCGAGCTGACCATCGTGTTCCGCCCGGCGGTGGACCGCCCGGTGGTCGCGGAGGTGAAGTTCACGGGCAACGAGGTGATCGACACGCCGCGGCTGGCGGATGCGCTGGCGGGCGTGGCGGTCGGGGTCCCCTACACGGAGAAAGCGCTGCGGCAGTTGCTCGAGACCAGCATCCGGCCGCTCTACGAGGCGCGCGGACGCCTGCGCGTGAAGTTCGGGGCCATCACCACCGCGCCGGCCGCGAAAGTCAACGGCCTGATCGTCACCACGGCAATCGAGGAGGGGCCCAGCTACACGATCGGCGAAATCCAGTTCGCCGGGGCGCCGTTCGACGAGGACTGGATGAAGGCCGGCGGCTTCCGGGTGAAGGAGGCCGCCAATTTCGACCAGTTGCGCGAAGCCGAAAAGCGCGTGATCGCGCGCCTGAAACGCGAGGGCTATCTGCGCGCGGCTTCCTCTCTGGAGCGCCGGATCGACGACGCGGCCAAGCGGCTGGACCTGACCGTTCGCCTGGACCCGGGACCGCAGTACCGCTTCGGCAAGCTCACCATCGTGGGGCTCGACATCGTGGCCGAGCCGGAGATCCGCAAGCTGTGGGGCCTGGCCCCGGGCAAGCCGCTCGATGCCGATTTCCCCGACTATTTCCTCAAGCGGATCAAGGAGGACCGGGTCCTCGAGCGCCTGAAGGACACCCGCAGCGAACTGAAGCTCGACGAAAAAGACCACACCGCCGACGTGATCCTCTATTTCCGCTGAGGTATCCTGAGAGCTAGTGTCTTCGCCGTTGCATTTTCATCTGGAGCAGTATGACGGGCCGCTCGATCTGCTCCTGGACCTGATCCGCAAGCAGCAGATCGACATCTACGACATCCCGATCGCGCAGATCACCGCGCAGTATCTGGAGTACATGCAGAAGGCCCTGGAAATGGACATCGAACTCGGCTCCGAGTTCGTGTACATGGCCGCGACGCTGATCCACATCAAGTCGAAGCTGCTGCTGCCCCGGGATCCGGAGCTGGAGAAGATCCTGCCGGAAGAGGATCCGCGCATGGAACTGGTGCAGAAGCTGCTGGAGCACGAGCGTTTCAAGAGCGCGGCCGAGATGCTGCACCAGAAGCGGGTGATCGAGGAAGCGGTGTGGACGAATCCGCGGATGGCGGAGTTCCTGACCGACGACGATTCGCCCGGGCTTGCGGTGACGCTGTTCGACCTGGTGAAGACGTTCCAGGGCGTGCTGGAGCGGGCCAAGTCCCGGCCGTCGTACGAAATCGACAAGGACGAGGTCAGCGTGCCGGACATGATGAACTACCTCCGGCGCCTGTTTGCGGACCGCCACGACCAGCCGCTGGGCGCGCGGGAGCTGTTCGAGCGCCAGCGGTCGCGCCGCGCGATGATCTGCCTGTTCCTGGCGATGCTCGAGCTGGTGAAGCTGCAGGCCCTGGCGCTGCAACAGATGGAAGCGTTCGGCGAGATCGGCCTGAAGCGGCACCAGGGCTTTGACGCCGTGTTCTCGGACGAGGCGTTCCTGGCGGCAATTCAAGAAGGGTACAACTAGAGTTCGATGGAAGAGATGGAAACGCAGAGCCCGGCGGAAGCGGGCCAAGCCGAAGCATTTTCGCCGGAGGATTACGGCATCGAGAACCGCGAGGCGGAGTCTCCGGACACCGCGCTGCGCGCCATCATCGAGGCCGCGGTGTACGTCACCGACGAGCCGCTGACGGCGCAGCAGATCGCGCAGGCCGCGGGCGCGCCGCTCGACAAAGTGAAGCGCATCCTGGATGAGCTGACCGCCGAGTACGCCAAGCCGGAGCACGGCCTCTTCATCCGCGAGATCGCCAGCGGCTACCAGATGGCCACCAAGGCCGAGCACCACGACGCGATCCGCAACTTCGTCAAGAGCCTGAAGCCGCCGCTGAAGCTGTCGCTCGCGGCGCTGGAGACGCTGGCCGTGATCGCCTACAAGCAGCCCGTCACCGCGCCCGAAATCATGGACATCCGCGGCGTGCAGGGCGCCGGCGTGCTCAAGACGCTGCTCGACCGCAAGCTGGTGGCCGCCGCGGGACGCAAAAACGTGGTCGGCAAGCCGATCCTGTACAAAACCACCAAGGAGTTCCTGGTCCAGTTCGGCTTGAAGGACCTTGCCGAGTTGCCGACGCTCAAGGAGTTCGAGGAGATCGGGCGCATGGCGCTCACCGAAGAGGCCGAGGTCCCGGCGGACGCCGCCGCGGACTCTGCCGGAGAGCCGCCGGAAACTGAGCCTGCCGCCGCCGGCGCGGAGGAAGAACCGCCCCAACCGGATGCCTGAAGAACGCCTGCAGAAGATCCTCGCGCACGCGGGCGTCGCCAGCCGCCGCCACGCCGAACAGTTGATGCTCGCCGGGCTGGTGACCGTCAACGGCGCCGTTGTCACCGAACTCGGCACCAAGGCCGACCCGGAGCGCGACCACATCAAGGTGGAAGGCAAGCTGATCCTGAAGCCGGAAAAGCACGTCTATCTCGCCGTCTACAAGCCGGACGGCTACGTCACCACCGTCTCCGACCCCGAGGGCCGCCGCACCGTGATGGACCTCATCAAGTCCAAGGAGCGCGTGTATCCCGTCGGGCGGCTGGACTACCACAGCGAAGGCCTGCTGCTCATGACCAACGACGGCGAGTTCGCCAACCGGATCACCGCGGCGAAGTATCACGTGCCGAAGACGTATGCCGTGAAGGTGAACGGACCTCTGACTGCCGAGCAGATGGAGCAGTTTCGCTCCGGGGTGCCGCTGCACGGCAAGCGCACCGCGCCCGCGGCCATCAAGGTGATTAAGCCCGCGCGCAACCCCTGGTATGAAGTGACTCTCACCGAAGGCCGGCAGAACCAGATCCGCCTGATGTTCCAGTTCTTCGGACGCCTGGTGGAGCGGCTGCGGCGGATCCAGATTGGGTTCCTGGAGCTGGATCTCCCGCCCGGCAAGTTCCGGTCGCTGACCCCCCGCGAAGTGGACCGGTTCCGGAAGATCCTGAAGTTAACTGAACGCGTTCAATAATGAACTTGTTCATTTTCGAACATGTTCAGTTTGTTCGACTCGGGTTTTAGCGCGCCGCCAGGTACAGGCGGATCGCTTCTTCCATCTTCGGCATCGGCGCGATCCCCAGGCTCTCCATTTTGCGGTTCGACAGCGCCGAGTACTTCGGCCGGCGAGCCGGCGTCCGGTATTCGCGCTCGTTGGTGGCGCGCAGTTCCGGGCTGAGGCCCGCCGCCGCGAAGATCAGCTTGGCCCAGGCGAACCAGGTGATGGCCTCGCCTCCGCCGGCGTGAAATAGCCCGGTGTGGCCGCCTTCCACGAGGTCCGCGGTGCGCGCGGCCAGCGCTGGGGCGTAGGTCGGCGACGCGACGTGATCCTCCACCACGCGGATCGGCTGCCCGTCCTGGGCGCGCCGCAGCATCAGTTCCACGAAGTTGCCGCGGTTGGTCTTCAGCCCCGCGGGCCCGTACACGCCGCTGGTGCGGATCACCAGCGGGCGCTCCAGATACGCCTGCGCGAACAGCTCGCCCGCCAGCTTGGAGACCGCGTAGGCCCCCAGCGGATGCGGCGGATCGTCTTCCACGTACGGCGAACCCTTCGCACCGTCGAACACGTAGTCGGTGGAGAAATGGACCAGTTGCGCGTCGATCTGCCGGCAGCCCAGCGCCAGGTTCCGCACCGCCATGGCGTTGGCCTGGAAGGCGCCCTGCGGCTCGCTCTCGGCGACGTCCACCTGGTTGTAGGCGGCCGCGTTCAGCACCACGGCCGGGTCGAACTCGGCGAGCGCCGCCTCCACTTTGGCCGGGTCCGAGATGTCGACGCGCGTGCGTTCGAAGCCGCGCACCTGCCACCCGCGGGCGGTGAATTCTCTTTTCAGTTCGAGGCCGAGCTGGCCTCCGCTTCCGAAGATGATCGCTTTCCGGTCGGGCACTGCAGTTCAGGATAGCGGATTGGGAGGGATGTGCTGCGCCTTCCGCGGGAGTCTGTTGTTGGGGAAAGGGTCTCCGCGGAAGACGCAGTCTCTTGGTTGAATCCAACATAAACCGGCTTCCGTGTTTGGGGCGGAATTTGGGGCGGACCCCCGATCCGGCGTGGCGGAGCGTCGCGGTTCGCCCCGGAACAAAAGTAACTGCCACCGGGCGGCGCGTCATCCCCTCTTACCGGCATGCGATTCACGATTCTGTTATGCGCGGCGACAGCCTTCGCCCAGGATTTCGCCGCGCTCGACCGCGACATCGAGCGGACGCTGGCGGCGCAGAAGATTCCCGGTGCGTCGCTCGCGATCTTTCGCGACGGTCAGGTGATCCACGCGAAGGGCTACGGTGTGGCCAGCAGTGAAACCGGGGCGGCGGTGACGCCGGAGACGCTGTTCCGGCTGGGCTCCACCGCCAAGATCTTCACGGCGGCGGCGGCGCTGCGGCTGGAGGCCGCCGGTAAGATCCGCCTCGATCAGCCCGTCTCCCGGATTGACCCGGAACTGCCCGCGGCCATCGGCCGCGTGACGATGAGCCAGTTACTGAACATGACCGCCGGCATCCGCGACGATGCGCCGATGGACGGCCCGCACGACGAGGCCGCGCTGGCGGCGGCGGTCCGCACCTGGACGGCGGATCGCGTGCTGGCGGACCCCGGACGCTTCTTCTCCTACGCCAATCCCGCGTATGTGCTGGCGGGATACCTGCTGGAGCGCGCGGCTGGAAAGCCGTTCGCGACGGTCATCGACGAGCTGGTGGCAAAGCCGGCCGGGTTGGAACGCACGACGTTCCGGCCGTTCGTCGCCGTCACTTACCCGTTCGCGCTCGGCCACGGGCCCGGAGGCAAAGTGCTGCGGCCCTTTCCGGACCATGCCGGGGCCTGGCCCCCGGGATCGCTGTTTTCCAGCGCTGCCGAGATGGCGAAGTTCCTGATCGGCGTCATGGAGGAGCAGGGTCCCGCGGCGCGGTTCCGCGAGAAGGCCGTGGAGATCCCCGGAATGGGCCGGTGGTACGGCTGGGGATCCATGTTCGCCGGTGAGGCGATGTTCCTGCCGGGGGGCAGGGCAGGGTACGGCAGCTCGTATTACCTCTTGCCGAACAAGAAGACCGGCGCCGTCGTAATGACCAACATGACCGGGGTGAACTTCCTGTCCGTGGCTCGCAAGGCCGTGGAAACGCTGGTGCCGCCGGAGCCGTCGCCGGAACGGCCCAAGCCAACGCCAGTGGCCATGACGCCCGAGGAGATGCGCCAGATGACTGGGAAGTACATGAATTCCGCTGCGATTCAGACCGATCTCGAGATCCGCGAGGGCAAGCTGATGGTGCGGGCCGGCCCCCGCTGGTTCGAGGTGACCCGGCTTTCCGACGGATCTTATGCCGCCCCCGGGGCGGCGCAGCTCCAGAGCTTTCGCCTGGTGCCGGGCGACGACGGCCGCCCCGCCTATCTGCTGGCGGAGGCCTGGGCGCTGGCGCGCGCGAAAGGAGCTCAATAAATGCCGGTCCCCGCGCCGACGCATGGATTCATCCTCGCCTGGTGCTTCGGCTGGGCCGCGATCTGCATCCTGATCTGGCAGCTCCGCCAGCGGCGTCATGACCGCCGCATGGAATTGATTCACAAGGAAAGGATGGCCGCCATGGAACGAGGTATTCCCGCTCCCGAACTTCCCGATTACGACGCGCCGCGCCCGCAGCACGACAGCCTCTGGAGCCAGATCAAGCTGAACCCGCGCTGGCCGCTGGGCGTCGGAGCCATCTTCGTGATGCTGGGCATCGGCACCACCATTGCGCTCCGCTGGTCGGGCGAGGACTACCACCAACGCGTCTGGAGCTTCGGGCTGATCCCGATCTTCTTCGGGGTGGGGCTGTTCCTGCACTATGGCCTGACGCGAAAAGCCTGAGGTGGAGGATCGCGATGTCATCCGCGAGTACCGGCGCACGCGCGATCCGGAGCTGTTTCGCGTGCTGGTGGAGCGTCACCAGCGGCGCGTGTTTCACGCCGCGCTGGCCGTGTTCGGTCCGGGAGGCGACGCCGAAGCCGAGGAGATCACTCAGGAGTGCTTCCTGGCGGCCTTCCGGAGCCTGGACCAGTTCCGCGGTGACGCCGCGTTCGGCTCCTGGCTATACCGGATCGCCTATCGCCTGGCGGTGGAACGGCGCAAGCGCTCGCGCCACCGCTTGCCGCACCTCGGTGAAGACGCCCTGGCGCGGCTACGCGCCGGCGGCGACATTCCTGGGGATCTGGCCGCCGCGGATGAGCAGGCCCGAATCCGCGAGGCGGTGGACCAGCTTCCGGACCTGTACCGTGCGCTGGTGCTGCAGTATTACTGGCTGGAGCGCCCGCTGGAGGAGATCAGCGAGACCCTGGGGGTCCCGGTGGGGACGTTGAAGTCGTATCTGGCGCGGGCCCGGGAGCAGATCCGCAGGAGGCTGCCGTGGAAGAAGAGCTGATCCGGAGAGCTTTTTCCGGCGTTCCGCGCCCGGAGCCGGTGCCGTTTCTGGCGGCGCGCCTCGAGTCGCGCCTGGCGGTCCGGCGGACCAGCCCCGCCGCGTGGGTCTACTGGATCGCCTTTGCCACCTGGCTGGCGTGGATGCTCCCGGCGCCGGCGCTATGGATCCTCGTGCTGACCGGGGTCCCCTTGGGGGGACTGGCGCTGGCGGTTCCTTCCTGGCGGCGTGCGGGCGGGGTCCTGTTGGCTCTGTTCCTGCGGGATTCGTGAAGCCCTTTGGCGTATCTCCTGTCAATCTGCAGGCGTAAGCCGAGCGGCTTGGATCGGATCGCCCCACCGTTCTTGTCCGGCTCGCTGAAGAGCGTCCGCGCCCCTTGCGGTTCCCGGGTAGTGCCTTGGCCGTATAGGCGCAATCAAGCGATCTAGGCGTACTGAGGGTCTTGGGATTTTTGCGAACGTAAGGATGTTGGATTATGGGACAAATTGTGTCATTCTTTGACCCTGACGCAAGTTGGAGAGATCGAGGACGGAACCGCTTGAGAGTCTCGCTAGTTTCGGGTGACGAGGGACTGCGGAGCGTGCTGACCCGCTTGGCACGCCAGCATTCGTTCTTGCTGATTGACGAGCCGCACAAAGCAGACCTGCTGATTTGGGACTTCGGGTCGGCACTACCGCCGTCGGGCTGGAGTGCTGAGGGTGTGGACTATGTTGTGCTGCTCGATCCGGGCGATGCCGCAAAGTTAGCCGCTTCCGGATGTCCTCCCGGCATTCGCGTCGTCTTCAAGCCAATTCGGGAAGCTGAACTCGAGGCTGTGTTCGCGAAACTGGGTGGGTTGCGCAAGGAACGGGACGTTTTGCTGCAACGGCTGTTGCGAGCGAAAGCGCGGAGCGCAAGCAGCACGCGGGGGCGTGTAGGACCTGCGTCCGCCTTTCTCTTGGGGTGCCAGCGCGCGGTCTGAATCCGCCCCTCGCGATGCCGGCAACCATCCTGTTAGGAGGCCACGCAGCCCCGGCCCGTGCCGCGACACGTGCCGCGCTCGAGGAGAGCGGCTGCCTGGTCATAGAGTCCGCGGGTCCGTGGGACGTGCCGCCGAAAGCCGCGGATCTGGCGTTGGTGTACCTTCCCGGCCTCCCCGTCGAGGGACTCGATCTACTGGGCCGGTTGCAGGAAGCACATCCTCGCACCGTCCTAATCGTCATCGCTCCCGCCGCCTCCGGGGCGGCTATCGCCAGCGCCCTGCGCAGCGGCGCGGCTAACGTCCTGACCAGCGAACTGGGGCCGGAGCATGCCGTGGGACTGGTGCGGGGCATCTTCGTCGAGGAGCCCAAAGCACCCCATATGGGCGCCTGGGGCCGTAAGCTGGATCTCTTGCTGGAGCGCGTGGCGAAGTCCGATGTGCCGGTGCTGTTGCAGGGAGAAACGGGAGTAGGCAAGGAGGTGCTGGCGCGTAAACTCCATGCCGGGTCGCCTCGCGCCGGGGGACCGTTTCTCAAGCTGAATTGCGCGGCCCTGCCGTCGGAGCTGGTCGAAAGCGAGCTTTTCGGCTACGAGCGGGGCGCGTTTACCGGGGCCTTCAAGACGACCCTGGGCAAGTTCGAGCTGGCCCACGAAGGGACGATTCTGCTCGACGAAATCGGCGACATGGATTTCAAGCTCCAGGCGAAGTTGCTGCAAGTCGTTCAGGATCATGAGTTTCTCCGGCTCGGGGCAAAGGAAACGTCGAAGGTGAACGTCCGGGTGATGTCGGCGACGCATTGCGACCTGGAGGCTGCGGTTGCCGACGGCCGGTTCCGCGAGGACCTGTACTACCGGCTGAACATCATCGAGATTCGGATCCCGCCGTTGCGCGACCGGCAGGACGAAGTACTTCCCCTGGCGCAGCATTTTTTGAGCTTGCACGGAATTCCGGGGCGGTTACCCAATCTGCCGGAGAGCTTGCGCGCGGCCCTCACGGAGTACACTTGGCCCGGCAACATCCGCGAGTTGGAGAACACGATGCGGCGGTATCTGGTGCTTCAGGACGCGGGGGCGCTGGCGCTGGAACTCAGCCGCCGCTCGCAGCGGCGGGCGTCCTCCGGTCCGGAGGCGGCACCCCGGCCACAGACGCTTCGGGTGGCCGAATCCCGAACGGCAGTGGGGAGTCTCGAAGAGATGGATACGGCCCATCGGGCGGCAGAAGCAGATATCATCACGAAGGCTCTGGAGACGGCGAAGTGGAACCGCAAGCGCGCCGCCGCGCTGTTGGGCATCGACTACAAGGCTCTCTTGTATCGAATGAAAAAGCTGGGGATTGGGCAGAGCGAAGACGACGGCGAGCCATAGTACAAAAGCACTAGGACTTGTTTTGCTTCACCGGCTTACGCCATTGTTGCTAAGCCCTGTGCACCTTACCGAGCGCACCTCTAAGTAGATTTTCCATCTTCAAATTAGCGGTCAAGGGGAATGACACCCCGGTCGACGAAGAGTACTGTAGTACCATAGTCAGGTACCAGTACAAGTATGCGGGTGGTTAGAAGCATCTCGGGTCTCCTGGCGGCCTCGTTCCTGCTAAATGCGGCGGAACCAGCGCCGCTGAGCCTGGGTGTGAGCTCCGCCTCCGGGGCTCCCGGGACCAACGTGACAGTGAACGTCTCCCTGACCTCGCCAGCCGGAAGCGAGCCTTCAGCCCTGCAGTTCCGCCTCAATTGGCCGGTGGCTCAGATCACCAGCGCGACGGTCGCCGCGGGCGCGTCCGCAGTTGCTGCAGGCAAGAACGCCAGTTGCACTTCGGCCGCCGGTTCCGTCACGTGCCTGCTGTGGGGCGTGAACGCGACCGAGATGGCAAATGGGGTGGTGGCGGCGGTGACGCTCGCCATTTCGCCTTCGGCGGTGCCGACCGCGACATCACTCACATTAGATAGCGCGCAAGGGACGACGCCAGGCGCCGTTCCGGTGATCGCGACCCCGACCGGGGGCACCGTAACCGTCCTTGCGCCGGACACGCAGCCGCCGACGGCGCCCGGTGTGTTGACGGCGCTGGCGGTGAGCGGGGGGCAGATCAACCTGAGTTGGGGGGCGGCGACGGATAACACGGGAGTCACGAGTTACCGGATCGAGCGGTGCGCGGGTTTGGGGTGCACGGGTTTCGCGCAGGTGGCGACGGCGGCGGGGACGAGCTATCCGGATTTGGGCCTGACACCGAATACGCGCTACGAGTACCGGGTGCGGGCGCAGGACGCGGCGGGAAATCTGGGGTTCTATTCGAGCTCGGCCGGGGCAACGACGCTGGCGACGATTTCGGGGTTGGTGGCGGCGTACGGATTTGAAGAAGGCACGGGCACGACGACGGCGGACCGGTCGGGCAACGGGCTGACGGGGACGCTGCAGTCGGCGGCGTGGACGACGCAAGGGCGGTTCGGGAATGCGCTGTCGTTCAACGGGACGAGCAGCGCGGTGAGCGTCGGGGATGCGGCGCCGCTGGATTTGACGACCGGGATGACGCTGATGGCGTGGGTGTATCCGACGGCGAACGGCGCCTATCGCACGGTGGTGCTGAAGGAAGACGCGCCGGATCTCGCGTATGCGATCTACTCAAGTTCGTCGCCCGGCCCTCCGGGCGGGTACTTCCGGGGAGGGACGGTGGAGCGCAACGCGTCGTCGTCGAGCGTGCTGGCTTTGAACACGTGGAGTCACCTGGCAACGACGTATGACGGAGCGAACCTGCGGTTCTACATCAACGGCGTCCAGGCCGGGGTAACGGCGACTACTGGCGCGATCAACGTCAGTACGGGACCGTTCAAGATCGGCGGGAACTCGATCTGGAGCGAGTGGTTCGCGGGACGGATCGACGAGGTGCGGGTGTACAACCGGGCGCTTTCCCTAGCGGAAGTCGTTTCCGATATGAACGCTGCCGTGGGGACAGCGGTGGACAGCCAGGCTCCCGCGGCGCCCGGCGCACCCTCCCTGACCGTCGTGAACGAAACGCAGATTAACGTCTCCTGGGCGGCCGCGACGGACAACGTCGGCGTCACCGGCTACCGCGTAGAGCGCTGCCTGGGAGCCGGGTGCACCAACTTCGCGCAGGTTGCCACCCCGGCGACACTGTCGTTCAGCGACACCGGCCTCGCCGCGGCCACCACCTACAACTACCGCGTTCGCGGGGTCGACGGCGCCGGCAATCTCGGACCTTACTCTCCATCGGCCGGCGCCACGACGCTGCCGTTTCCGGCGGTAACAGGGCTTTCCTGCACGCCTGGCACAGTATCCGGTGGACAGACCAGCACCTGCACCATAACGCTGAACCGGACGGCCCCGGCCGGGGGATTCGCGGTGGGCCTGACTAGCGGGAGTCCAAGCCTGGTCAGCGTTCCGGCCAGCGCGACGGTGACGGCCGGCTCGGCCAGCACGACGTTTCTCGCGACCGCTTCAACGACCGGAATCACGACAGCGGTGACGATCACGGCTGCCGGCGGCGGGACGGCCGTCACCACCGTGACCGTGTCGAGCAGCCCGTGCGTGTTTCAACTGTCGGCCGCGAACCGGCTGATCCCGTCGGGCGGCGGATCGGCCGTAGCCTCCGTTACCACCGGGGCCGGTTGCGCTTGGACGGCAACAACCGATTCTCCTGGGTGGATCATCTTCCAGACCCCGGCCGGAAACGGCAACGGCTCTTTCACGTTCGCGCTGGGGCCGAATCTAGGCCGCGCGCGGATGGGCACCGTTTCGGCGGGCGGGCAGTCCTTCCGGGTGATGCAGAACGGGTCGACATCGGTCGTACCATTCGACGACGTGCTCCCGTCGAACCCAGCCTTCGATTATGTGTCGCTGATGGCGAGTTTGGGCATCACGGCGGGTTGTTCGGTCAATCCGGCGCAGTACTGTCCAGACAACCCGGTGACGCGCGCGCAGATGTCGGTGTTCATGGTGGCCGGGCTGAACATTGCGCAGGGTACGTCGCTCACCTATACGACAACCCCATATTTCAACGATGTTCCATCCGCCAGCGGATTCTTCCCGTTCGTGCAACGGATCCGCGACCTGAACATCACGGCCGGTTGCTCGCTCAACCCCCCGCTGTTCTGCCCGGACGCCTCCATCACGCACGGTCAGATGGCGGTATTCATGATCGCCGCGTGGATGCGGGCGAACAACCTCACCACTTTCACCTACACTACAACGCCGTACTTCACGGACGTTCCGGCCACGCACCCGTTCTTCCGCTTTGTGCAGAAGATGCGAGACATGGGTTTCCGGAACGGCTGCAGCGCAACCCAGTACTGCGAGGGATCCGCGGTGACCCGTGGGGAGATGTCCCCGATGATCCTGCGGGCGATACTCGGCGCTCCCTGAGCGTCTTGCGTAGCCGCGCCCGGGCCCTGCGCCTGGGCACCACCCTTGAAGCTGGACTCGACCTGCCGCGGAGACTTTGTGTCCAGGCCCGGCGGGACATTTTGTCCGCGTTTGACGTTCGCACAGTCAGCGACGGAACGGGCATCTGAGAAACCCGCTTTTTGACCCGCCCGCACTGTGCGTTGCAGTACCTGGGAGCGCTTCTCCTGCGGCTTTACCGGGGTGCGCCGGCTTGGCCGGTAAGCGATAGGGGCTGAAACGCAACAGCTTAGACATTTTCTCCGCCTTCTCTCAAGAGTAGGAGGGATTCCCATTCTTTGGGTAATCCACCCCAGCGACCGGGTTGCGAAACCGTTGAAAAAGAAGGTGGAAGGCCGAGCCGTTTCGGGTGGCCCCAGGATTGCACTAGGACAAGCACACACCATCCGAATCCTGCGCTCAGGTTCGTGGGAGTAAAAGGGCGGTAGCATGTCTGGCAGCCTTAAAGGGCGATTTCGGGCGTCGTAAACCGGAATTCTCAGGTTCCCTCGGCCGGCGCCAAACTTGGTGGTCCTGCTCTCCCGACCCACTGGTTTCCAGCAAAGCTTAAGACACGATGTCGATCTCGAAACGAGTGGGATCCGGAAAGCCGTCCCCGAACCGACCGGTCCGAAGCGAACCGGACGAGGTCTTTCTGGAAGAGCCGGCGTTTCTCAAGGTCCTGCGCATCGAAGAGCGGCGCTCGGAGCGATCCGGGCGTCCGTTCGTGTTGATGCTGTTGCGGCACGCCGGGGTGCAGGAGAAATCGGAATCCAAGGTTGAGTGGCCAGACGGTCTCCTGCGGAGGCTGTGGGACACGACCCGGGAAACGGACGTCAAGGGCTGGTACAAGCAGGACGTGGTGGCCGGTGTGATCTTCACGGAGGTCCCGCCAGCAGCGGCGCAGCAGGCACTTGCGGTGCTGGAGCGCAAGATCGCGGCGGTTCTGAGGGAGGAAGGCGAGGTCCCGGATCTCGAGCTCTTCCTGTATCTGTTTCCGCAGGACTGGTATGAAGGGGGCGGCGGCCCGGGTCTGAAGGAGCAGGAGTCTCACCTGTTGTGTACTGCGCCGCCGAAGAAGGCCGCGGCGGTGAAGCGGCTGATCGATATCGGCGGCAGCGCGTCGGCTCTGGTGGTCTTGGCGCCGGTTTTCGCCGCCGTGGCGGTAGCGATCAAGCTGACCTCGCCGGGGCCCGTGATTTTTCGCCAGGAGCGTTTGGGTCAGAACGGCCGGCGTTTCACGTTCCTCAAGTTTCGCTCCATGGAGGCTGGGAACGATCCGGAGATCCACCGGAAGTTCGTGACGGAGCTTATTGCGGGGGGCGGGGGCGGCGAGAAAGCCGTTTACAAGTTGACGAACGACCCGCGGGTGACTCCGATCGGGAGACTCCTGCGGCGGAGCAGCCTGGACGAGTTGCCGCAGTTCTGGAACGTTCTACGAGGCGACATGTCGCTGGTGGGGCCGCGGCCGCCGGTCGCCTACGAAGCGGAGAAGTACGAGCTGTGGCATTGGCGCAGGCTGGCCGTGAAACCCGGGATCACCGGTCTTTGGCAGGTGGCCGGGCGAAGCCGGGTGGCATTTGCCGAGATGGTGCGGCTGGACTTGCGCTACGCGAAGAAGCACTCGATTTGGGCGGATCTGCGGATCCTGCTGCAAACACCACGCGCGGTGTTGCTGGGACGAGGCGCGCATTGACGGAGAGGAACCGGAGGAACTCATGATTCGATTCGGAGTAATTGGGTACGGATATTGGGGTCCCAATATCGTGCGGAACCTGCAGGCGGTAGCGGGCGCTAAGGTGACGGCCATTTGCGACCGGCTGGATGCGAACCTGGCGCGCGCGAAGCAGCTATATCCGGGGGCGACAGTTACCGTCGATTCCGCGGACATTCTCGAGTCGCCGGACATCGACGCGGTGGCTGTGGTGACGCCGGTGTGGACGCACTTCGAGCTGGCCAAGCAGGCCCTGCTGAACGGCAAGCATGTCTTCATCGAGAAGCCGTTCACGGCGACTTCCGCGCAAGCCGAGGAACTCATCGACATCGCCGAGACGCGCGGCCTCACCATCATGGTGGACCACACGTTCCTGTTCACGGGGGCGGTGCGGAAGATCCGGCAATTGATCGACGACGGCACGATGGGCAAGCTCTACTACTACGACTCGATGCGGGTGAACCTCGGCTTGTTCCAGCACGACGTCGACGTGATCTGGGATCTGGCGCCGCACGATCTGGCCATTGTCGATCACTTGTTCGGCGGGGAGCCGCAGGGCGTGGTGGCGACGGGTGCATCGCATCTGAACGGGCACGCCGATATGGCGTTCATGACCGTGTATTACCCCGACAACGTCATCGCGCACATCAACGTGAACTGGCTTTCGCCGGTGAAGATCCGCATGACGCTGATCGGCGGCGAGAAGAAGATGCTGGTCTGGAACGACTCGGTGGCCGATGAGAAGATCCGGGTCTACGACAAGGGTGTCGAGATCAAGAACCGGCAAGGGGTCTACGATCTGCTGGTGAGCTACCGGTCGGGCGATATGTGGTGCCCCAAGGTGGAGCCGACCGAGGCGTTGAAGGTCGAACTGGAATACTTCGTGAAGTGCGTCCAGAGCGGCGAGCGTCCGGTGAATGACGGACTGGCGGGGCTGCGGGTGGTCCGGATCATGGAGAAGGCGCAGGAGTCGCTGAAGCGCAAAGGAGAGGCGGTTTACGCGTGAGCGACAAGCGCAACATCACGGCGGATGTGAAGCTGGGCCAGGGCGTGAAGGTCTACGATTTCGTGAACCTCTACGGTTGCGAGATCGGGGATGAGACGAAGATCGGTACCTTCGTGGAGATCCAGAAGAACGCCAAGATCGGCAAGCGCTGCAAGATCTCGAGCCACACGTTCGTGTGCGAGGGCGTGACGATCGAGGACAACGTATTCGTCGGTCACGGCGTGATGTTCATCAACGATCTGTACCCCCGGGCGACGAACGAAGGCGGGGGATTGCAGACGGAGGCCGACTGGCGAGTGGAGCGGACGCTGGTGAAGCAGGGCGCTTCGATCGGCTCCGGCGCGACGATCCTGGCGCGGGTGACGATCGGCGAGAACGCCATCGTCGGGGCGGGGAGCGTAGTGACCAAAGATGTGCCGGCACATGCCGTGGTGGCAGGGAATCCGGCGCGGGTGAAACGGGTGCTCGCAACGCCGAGCCGCGGGTGAAGGCGCGGGGTGCCGTACGGGACAAGCAGGTGAAGCGAAAATCATGAGCGACAACAAGCCGATTCCTTTTCTGGATCTAGTGACTCCGCACCAACTGCTGAAAGCGGAGCTGATGCAAGTGTGCGAGAGCGCGATCGGAAACGCCGGGTTCATCGGCGGTCCGATGGTACAGAAGTTCGAGGAAAATTTCGCGCGCTACTGCGAGACGGGGCATGCGGTGGGCGTGGCCGACGGGACCACGGCGTTGCGCCTGGCGTTCCTGGCGTGCGGGATCCGGCCGGGAGACGTAGTGGTGACCGTGGCGCACACGTTCATTGCGACCGGGGAAGCGATCTCCCAGGTGGGGGCGACGCCCGTGTTCGTCGACATCGACGAGGCCACGTTCAACCTGGATCCGGCGCAGTTGCAAAAGTACATCGACACGGAGTGCGAGTTCCATCCGGCCGCGGGCGAACTGCGCGAAAAGAGGACTGGGGCGCACGTGAGCGCAGTCGTGCCGGTGCACCTGTACGGCCAGCCGGCGGACATGGACGCGATTCTCGAGATCGCGGGCCGCTACAACCTGATGGTGATCGAGGATGCCTGCCAGGCGCACGGCGCGGAGTACTTCTCGAAGCGGGAGAACCGTTGGCGGCGCTGCGGGTCGATGGGCAAGGCGGCGGCGTTCAGCTTCTATCCGGGCAAGAACCTCGGGGCCTGCGGGGAAGCGGGCGCGGTGACGACGGACGACGCGGAGGTTGCCCGCAAGGTCCGGGTGCTGCGTGACCACGGCCAGAGCCAGAAGTACATTCACGAGGTGGAAGGGTACAACGGCCGGCTGGACGCGATTCAGGCCGGAATCCTCGGCGTGAAACTGCCGCACTTGCCGGAATGGACGGAGCAGCGGCGGGCGGCGGCGAAGCGGTACGACGAGCTGCTGGACCGGGCGAAGGGTCCGGTGCAGCGTCCCGTGGAAGCCCCGTGGGCGAAGCACGTGTACCACCTGTACGTGGTGCGGGTGAGCGAGCGGGAGCAGTTACAGAAGCACCTGGGAGCGCATGGCATCGGGACGGGAATTCACTATCCGATCCCGCTGCATGAGCAACTGGCGTACGCACACCTGGGCTATGCGAAGGGCAGTCTGCCGGTGACGGAGCGGGTGGCGCCCGAGATCGTATCGCTGCCGATGTTCCCGGGTCTCGCCGCAGGGGACCAGGAACGGGTGGTGGAGCGCGTGCTTGAGTTCGCGCTGCAAAGGGCGTGACGCCGGCAGGGGAGGCGCGGATATCGTGACGGGACAGAAGACGCTTGTTATCGGGCTCGGGGAAGTAGGCCGGCCGCTCTACGAATTACTGCGGGAGCAGCACGAGACCACGGGCATGGACGTTGCGCCCGTAGACGTGCCCGACCGGGTGGACGTGATGCACGTCTGCTATCCCTTTGAAATCCCGGACTTCATCGGCGAGACCGCGCGGTACATCGCGCGCTTCCGGCCGGCGTTGACGGTGATCAACAGCACCGTGGCCGTCGGGACCACCCGGGCGGTGGCCGACCGCAGCGGCGTGGCCGTCGTTAACAGTCCGGTGCGGGGCAAGCACGCCCGCATGCTCGAGGAAATGCGGTATTACACCAAGTTCATCGGAGCGCTGGATCCGGCAGCGGGGCGGGCGGCGGAAGAGCATTTCCAGGCGGCGGGCATGAAGACGAAGGTGCTGTCTTTCCCCGAGGCTTCGGAACTGGCCAAGCTGACCGAGACGACGTACTTCGGGGTGTTGATCGCGTGGGCGCAGGAAGTGGAGCGCTATTGCGACCAGACCGGCGCTAGCTACGACGAAGTAGTGTCGATCTACGACGAGATCGGCTATCTGCCGCGGGTCAAGTTCTTCCCGGGTGTGATCGGCGGGCACTGCGTGATGCCGAACATCGAGATTCTGAAGAGGTTCACGAACTCTGAACTTCTCGACATGATCCAGCACTCCAACCGCAGGAAGCTTGAACGCGAAGCCGACCGGACGGTCGGAGCCGCTTCCGTTAAGTAAGACCCAGTTTCCAGATGTCCGCCTCCCCCGTGATGTCGTCCGCCTCCGGAACCGAACCCAGTGCCGCCCCCCAAGCGGCGCGCGGGCGTTTTCTCGGCCGGCGGGCCGCGATGGTCACCTTCTCCGGCTATCCGGGCGATCCGCGGCCGCGCCGTGCGGCAGAAGCCTTGCTGGCGGAGGGCATGACGGTCGATCTGATTTGCCTCGCTGACGGCGAGCAGCGCCGGAAGGAGCGTGCGGGCGGACTCACCGTCTACCGGATACCGCTGGAGCACAGGCGAGGCGGCAAACTGCGCTACGCTTTCAACTACTCTTCGTTCCTGCTCCTGGCAAGCGTCGTGATGGCCGGGCGGCTATGGCGTGGCCGGTACCACTTGGTGCACGTGCACAACATGCCGGACGTGCTGGTATTCAGCGCGCTGGTTCCGAAACTGTTCGGGGCCAAGGTGATTCTCGACCAGCACGATCCGATGCCGGAGCTAATGCAAACGATTTTCGGGGTAGCGCCTGACAGCATGAGCGTGCGAATCCTCCGGGTCCTCGAAAAACTGAGCTTGTCCTTCGCGGACGCGGTGGTGACCGTAAACGAAGCATGTCGGCGGATCTTCAGCCTACGAAGTTGTCCGGCGGCGAAGATCACGGTAGTCATGAACTCCCCGGACGAGAAGCTCTTTCCATATGTACCGGCGAAGGACGCGCGGAGCACAGAGCGGGCAGAGGGGAAGTTCGTGATGATGTACCACGGTTCCCTCGTGGAGCGGAACGGGCTCGACTTGGCGGTCGCGGCGCTCGCGCTGTTGCGAACCAGGATCCCGGAGGCGGAGTTGCGGGTCTTTGGGCGCGCGACGCCGTACCTCCAGCGGGTGCTGGCGGACGCACTTCGGGACGGTCTAGAGGAGGGCGTCAAGCACCTGGGTCCCCGGCGACTGGAGGAGTTAGCGGGGGAGATCGAGGCTTGTGACGTGGGTGTGATTCCGAACCAGAGGAACGCTTTCACCGACATCAACACGCCGACGCGGCTTTTCGAGTACCTGGCGGCCGGCAAACCGGTGATCGCACCGCGGACGCAGGGAATCGTAGACTACTTCCCGCCGGACGGATTGATCTACTTCGAACCGAGCGACGCCGCGGATCTGGCCGGGCGGATGGAGTACGCGTACCGGAACCCGGAGCGAGCGGCGCGGACTGCGGAGAGCGGGCAGCGAGTGCTGAGGGAGCACACCTGGTCCCGGGAGCGGGCGACGCTGCTGGACCTCGCAGGGCGGCTGCTAGGTCGGTAAGCGATGATCGGCGTGATTGCAGATCCGGCGGACGCCGTGGTAGTGAAGGAGTTCTTCGAACTGTTCAAGACTCCCTGGGAGATGTACCAATCCTCGCGAACCTATCGGACCGTGATCGATGCCACGGGGTCCAACGTGGATCCGGTCGCCGAACTCGTCGTCCGGTACGGCAGCCATGGGATCCAGACGGACGCGGGCCGGATCGTCGTCGAACTGCCTCCCAAGGCCGGCGGCCGGCTGGTTGAGACAGCTGACCGTTTGCCGCTCTACGGCGGTTGCGCGACCTTCGACGGTGCGGTTCCGGAGGCGGGACTGCCGCACAGCGAGGCAGGGGCTCTGGGATACGCGTCTCGCAAGGGCGCAACCACAGAGGTCCGGCTCGGCTACGACCTTCTCGATGAAGTCCGGACCTTGTTGACTCACGGCCAACCTGAGCAGTTCGCAGAAATCCCAACCCTCGAGCTGCACATCGACCTGCTGCGGCGATGGATGAAGCAAAGCGGTGCCGGATGCGAGGAGATCCCGCCAGTTCCAGACGGATACCGATTCACTGCGGTACTCACCCATGACGTGGATCATCCGTCCTTGCGGCGTCACGGAATCGATCACACCGTGGGGGGATTTGTGGCGCGGGCGTTGTTCGGCTCGGCTCGCGACGTGTGGCGAGGCCGGAACAGCCTTGGGGAGCTACTTCGTAACTGGAGTGCGGTGCTGCGACTCCCGTTGGTGCAACTGGGGCTGGCGCGAGACTTCTGGCTCGATTTCACCCGTTATCCGGAGTGGGATAAGGGGCATTCTTCAACGTTTTTCGTGATTCCGTTTGCCGGCCAGCCCGGGAGCAAGGGTTCGGAGCCAGCACCCGCGCTCCGAGCGGCGGCCTACGCCGCTGCAGATATCGCGGCGCAGTTGCGCGAGTTACGAGAGCAGGGCTCTGAGATCGGACTCCACGGCCTTGATGCTTGGTGCAGCCGGCAGGCTGCGGAGCGGGAACGCGAGGGCGTGGCGGCCGCGGCAGTGCCGCGCCCGGCGGGGGTCCGGATGCATTGGCTGTATTCCGACCAAGGCTCCCCAGAACTGCTGGACCGAGCCGGATTCGAGTATGATTCCTCGGTCGGCTACAACGGCACGGTTGGTTTCCGTGCGGGAACGGGGCAGGTGTTCCGTCCGCTGGGTTGCGAGCATCTGTTGGAGCTACCGCTGATCGTGATGGACACGGCGTTGTTCTATTCGAGCCACCTGAACCTATCGCGAATGGAAGCTTGGGAACGGGTGACGAGGATCCTTGATTACGCGGAGCGGTTCGGCGGATGCATTACCCTGAATTGGCATGACCGGAGCATCTCGCCGGAGCGGCAATGGGGCGGCTTCTATCGGGATCTGGTGACGGAACTGGAGCGGCGGGACGCCTGGATTACTAGCGCGGGAGAGGCCGTCGAGTGGTTTCGATGGCGGCGAGGGACAGAGCCAGTGACGTCGCAACGCCTTGAAACGAGGCGCGCCCGAGGTGAGGCAAACGGGACTCCGTTCCTGGAAGCGAGTCGAGAAAACCGTCGATGCGCAGGATAGAGGTCTTCGGGAAGGAGGTTCGGGTGGAAGGGCGCTTGGTCCGCATCGGACACCTCGACGGCGACAAGTATATGTTTCCGGACGACGTCGAGGAAACGCTCGCGGCATTGCGAGCCAGTGAAGAACGCATCGATCTATTCACTTTTCTCCAGAAACCGCCGGACGTCACTCCCCGCTACGCATACCCAATGGAGCTAGATAACTTGGCGGTAATGCCAATCTCGACATACGAGCACTGGTGGAACCATCAGCTCAAGTCTATCGGGCGCAACCGGGCACGGCAGGCCGAGAAGAAAGGACTCAGCGTGCGCGAAGTTCCATTCGACGACCAGCTGCTTAAGGGGATCGTCGCTATCCACAATGAAACGCCGATCCGGCAAGGCCGGCGGTTTCCGCACTACGGCATGGACTTCGAGGGTGCAAGAAGATACGCGGGTACGTTCCGCGAGCGGAGCGTGTACCTGGGTATCTTCGACCAAGGGCGCCTGGTGGGGTTCGTGAAGCTGGTGATCGACGATTCGTCGCGATACGCGTGCGTGATTCACAACCTTTCTCTGCTCCAATATCGCGACCGGGCTCCAAGCAACGCACTGATGGCGCAAGCGGTGAAGTCGTGCGAGGCGCGAGGGCTTTCCTACCTGGTCTACGAGCAATTCCGTTACGGCAAGAAGGACGCGGACGGGCTGAGCACCTTCAAAGAAACAATGGGGTTCCGTCCGATGGAGCTGCCGCGCTACTACGTACCCTTGACGACGCTTGGGAAACTGGCGCTGCGGTTCGGCCTGCACCACCGTTGGGTGGAACACATCCCGGAGCCGCTGCTGGCAAGGTACCGGGCTCTGCGTGCGGCGTGGTATCTGAGGGGTCCACGGACCGCCGCCGGCGGAGCAGCGACGGAATAGCAGGAGCGAAGCGGGAGCATGGATACGACTTCGAAGGAGATCGTCAGCTGTGTGGACAGGGGCGCGCTGATTTTGGTTACGGGCGCGAACGGCTTCATCGGATCGCGAGTGGTGGACCAGATGGTCAGGGCGGGGTTCCAGAACGTGCGATGCCTATCGCGGTCCTCAGGAAACCAGAAGCGGCTGCGGCAATACGCGGCGGAAGCGCCTGGGGGCGCGGTGGAGATCGTGCACGGAAACCTGTTGTCGCGCGAGGATTGCGCGCGGGTGGCGAAGGACGTGGAATTGGTGATCCACCTGGCCGCCGGCATGGAAAAGACCTACGCTGGGTGCTTCCTGAATTCGGTGGTGACGACACGGAACCTGTTGGACGCGCTGATTCAGCAGGGCCGGTTGCGCCGTTTCATCAACGTCAGTTCACTGTCGGTGTATTCGAACCACAAGCTTCGGAGGGGCAGTCTGCTAGACGAAGAATGCGAGATCGATCCGGATCCGCTGGAACGATCTGAGCCGTACATGTTCGCCAAGCTGAAGCAGGACCGGTTCGTGCTCGATTACGCGAAGCGGGAACGGTTCGAACTCGTAATCCTCCGGCCGGGCGCAGTATACGGACCGGGAGCCACGCAGATCACGGCGCGAGTCGGTATCGATACGTTCGGGCCGTTTCTGCACCTCGGGGGCGGCAACCAGATTCCGTTGACGTACGTCGATAACTGCGCGGAAGCGATCGTACAGGCGGGCCTGCATCCGCGTGCCGCTGGCGAAGCGTTCATCATCGTGGACGACGATCTCCCAACCAGCCGCCAATTCCTGCGCATGTTCCGGAGGAACGCCAAGTCGCTGCCCAGCATTTCGGTACCGTACCGGGTGTTCTACGGGCTGTGTTGGATGTGGGAGTCGTACGCGAAGCGATCGAAGGGTCAGCTGCCGCCGGCGTTCAACCGGCGCCGCTGCGAGACGTACTGGAAGGGGAATCGGTACAGCAACCGGAAGCTGGCAGAGGTGGTGGGCTGGCGGCCGTCGATCCCGTTCGCGGAGGCGGCGCGGCGCTACTTCGCATCGGTCCAGAAAGAGTCGCGCGCATGATTAAGGTCGCGATCGCCGGCTGCGGGAAGATCGCCGATCAGCACGCGGAACACATCACCGCCCTACCGGACTGCGAACTGGTGGCGGTGTGCGACCGGGACGAGCTCATGGCCGGGCAGTTGCGGGAGCGATTCCAAGTGCCGCAGCAGTTCACGGACACAGCGGAGATGATCGCGAAAGCGCGTCCGGACGTGGTGCACATTGCGACGCCGCCGGAGTCGCACTTCGCGCTGGCCAGCCTATGCCTGCAGAGCGGGTGTCACGCCTATGTCGAGAAGCCGTTCACCGTGCGCGCCCCGGAGACGGCGGCGCTCCTGAAGTTGGCCGAAGAAACGGGGCGGAAACTGACGGTAGGTCACAACGCCCAATACAGCCACGCTACGCGCCGAATGCGGGACCTGGTGCGTTCGGGGTACCTGGGCGGCACTCCCGTGCACATCGAGAGCTACTACTGCTACGACTTGAGCGATCCGGCGTACGCCAAGGCTCTGCTAGAAGATGCTGGTCACTGGGTGCGAACCTTACCCGGCGGACTGCTGCACAACACCATTAGCCACGGGATCAGCAAGATTGCCGAATTGCTGCCGGGCGATGACCCCACGGTGATCGCGCACGGATTCACCAGCGCGGTGCTCGAGAGCCTGGGAGAGCGGGAACTGATCGACGAACTGCGGGTAATTCTGCGGCAGGACAAGACAACGGCATATTTTACGTTCTCGTCACAGATGAGGCCGACGCTGCATCACTTGCGGGTCTACGGGCCCAAGAACGGGATCATGGTGGACGAAGAGCAGCAGACGGTGATCCGGCTGTGGGGAACGCGGCGCAAGAGCTACCTGGAGAAGTTCGTCCCGTCGTGGGACTTTTCGCGGCAGTACGCCGGAAATCTGTGGCGGAACGCGAAGCTCTTCGGGAAGAGCGATTTTCACATGGGACACGGGATGCGGGCGCTGATCCGGGCGTTTTACGACGCTGTGGAGAAGGACGCACCGCCCCCGATTCCCTACCGGGAGATCCTGCTGACGGCCCGGGTGATGGATACGATCTTCGCGCAACTGCGCGCGCCACAGGAGGTCACGCCCACCGAAGCGGAGTTCGCGCGGCGGTAGTGCCATGCCGGGACTCGCCGGAATCATCACCCGCCAGCCGAAGGAAGCCGCACTGGGCGAGCTGGAGCGCATGCTGGAATCGATGCGCCACGAGTCGTTTTACGTGGTGGGCAGGTGGTGCGCGCCGGAGATGGGAATCTACGCTGGTTGGGTAGCCCGGGACGGTTCGTTCTCGGCGAACATGCCCGTGTCGAACGAGACTGGCGATCTAACGCTGCTCTTTTCTGGAGAGGACTATCCGACCGAGAGTCCGATCGCGGGGTTACGAAGGCGAGGACACGAAGTCGCGAGGGCCGGGCCTGGGTATCTGGTTCATCTGGCGGAAGAGGACCCCACATTTCCGGCGCGGGTGAATGGGATTTTTCAGGGACTGCTGGTAGACCGGCGGCGCGGATCGGCGCGGCTCTTCACGGATCGCTACGGATTGCGGCGGCTCTATTACCACGAATCCCCAGACGGGTTCTACTTCGCAGGCGAAGCTAAGGCGATTCTGGCAGTGCGGCCAGGCACCCGGTCTTTCGCAACGGCCAGCCTGGCGGAGTGGGTTTCCTTCGGCTGCGTTATCGAAGACCGGTCACTGTTCGAAGGGATCCACGTGCTGCCGGCGGCGTCCCGCTGGCAGTTCGAGGGTGGCCGCCTGCGTTTCCGGGACAGATTCTTCGAACCGGGGGACTGGGAGGATCAGGAGCAGCTCGACGCGGAAACCTACTACCGGGAAGCTCGCGAAGCTTTCCTACGGGGGTTGCCTGCCTATCTCGGCGACGAGGAGCGGGTCGGCATCGCCCTAACGGGCGGGCTCGACACGCGAGTCATCATGGCCCATCAGAGGTTGGCCCCGGGGAAGCTGCCGTGCTACACATTCGGCGGCTCCTTGCGGGACAGCCAAGACGTCAAGATTGCGCGCCGGGTAGCGGCGGCCTGCGGCCAGCCGCATCAAGTGCTGGAGCTGCACGCGGGGTTTCTGAAAGAGTTCCCGCATTACGCCGCCCGCACGGTTTACTTGACCGACGGGGCCGCAGGAGTGGCGAACGCGCATGATCTGTTCGTCAGCGAGCGAGCGCGTGTGATCGCACCGGCCAAGCTGGTAGGCACGTGGGGAAGCGAGCTACTCACAGGAGCGATCACATTTCGGCCGACCCGATGGACCGGAAGCGTGCTCGAACGGGGGTTCGAGGAAGAGCTTCTCGAGGCGGAGTCGCGCTATCGCGGAGTGCTCCAATGTCATCCTCTTTCGTTTGGCGCCTTCCGGCAGACGGCCTGGAGTCATTTCGGAGTTGAGGCTCTGGAGCAAACGCAGCTCACGATCCGGGCGCCGTTTCTCAGCAACGAGTTCGTGCGGATTGCGTTTCGCAGTCCGCGGACCAAGTTAGCGGATCCGCGGATCCGCATGATAGCGGAAGCAGACGCTGGGCTGGCCAGGATACCTTCGGACCGCGGCGTGCAATCGAGCGACGGCGACCTGTACGGAGCAATCCGGCAGGGGGTGCAACAGTTCACGTTCAAGTGTGAGTACGCTCTCGACATGGGTATGCCGCAGTGGCTGGCGCAGTGGCAACGATTCGTGCCAATGAAGGCGATGGAGAGGCTGGTGCTCGGGCGACACAAGTTCACGCATTTCCGGACGTGGTACCGCAACTCGCTCGCTCCGTATGTGCGAGAGATCCTGTTGGACCCACAAGCATTGACGCGGCCCTATCTTCGCCGCGACGGAGTCCGCCGGCTGGTGGCGGAGCATACGTCGGGGTCGAGAAACCATACGAATGCAATCCACGCGCTGCTCAGCCTCGAGCTAGCGTACCGCTCGATCATAAGCCACCGCCCCGCTCCACAAGACTCCACTTCCGTCGCCTGATCCCGCTGCGATCCCACGCAGCGGGGAAGAACCGAGCAATGCCTCCTCTGCTGGTGCTGACAATCTGGCTTTGTGTCACCGCGTTCCTGTTGTTCCGCGATCCGCTACAGCAGGGTCGCCTTTCGAAGGCGTTGTGGCTACCGACGATTTGGATTTTCATTGTGGCGACGCGCCTACCATCGCAATGGCTAGGCGGGGTCGGGGCGAGCCCGGCGACATCGGTGGAAGAAGGGGACAGCCTGGACCGTCTGGTCTATTTGGCGCTGCTGACCCTCGCCGTCGCAACCCTGAGCCGGCGCGCGATCCGGTGGAATGCCTTGCTCCAGCGGAACCGCGTGCTGGCGGTGTTTCTGGCATTGGGGCTGGTGAGTTGTGTGTGGTCCGATTTTCCATTTGTTTCCTTCAAGCGATGGATTCGGGATCTCGGAGTTTACCTCGTCGTGCTCGTGGCCCTGACGGACGAGGATCCCCGGGAAGCTGTGTGCGCAGTGTTCCGCCGCGTGGCCTATCTCACGTTGCCGCTTTCGGTGATGCTGGTGAAGTATTTCCCGGAACTGGGCATCCACTTTTCCGAATGGACCGGGGCGGCAGAGTTCGCTGGCGCGACCCTAAGCAAGAACATGCTGGGAGTGCTTTGTCTGACTAGCGGGCTATTTTGCTTCTGGGACACGACCCAGCATTTGGGACAGCGGAAAGGGAAGCAGGCCAAGACGGTCATTCTGATCAACGCCGGCCTCTTCGGGTTGGCGATCCACTTGTTGCTGCTCTGCGAAAGCATGACCTCCCGCCTGTGCCTGTTTCTGGGTTGCCTGACTGTCGCGGCGCTGAGCACTCGCGCGTCCTGGACCGCTGTGAAGATCGGTTTGCCGGCGCTCATTGGCCTGCCGCCTATCCTGGAGTACGGCTTCGGCTTCAGCTTGCAGGCATGGGTGGCGGGATCGGTCGGCAGGGATCCCACGCTGACCGGCCGGACTCACATCTGGGAGGTAGTTCTGAGCCAAGGAACCAACCCTTGGTTCGGCGCGGGCTACGAGGGTTTCTGGCTGGGGCAGCGGCTGATCGCCGTGTGGAATCTCGCAGGGGGCGTAAACGAGGCCCACAACGGGTACATCGAAGTATACCTGAACCTCGGGTTCCTAGGCCTCTTCGTTCTGGGCCTGTTCCTCCTGGGCGGATACCAGTCCCTCTGGGGGAGGGTGGCTCAAGGAGATCGGTTAGGGTCGTTTGGCATCGCCCTGTGGGCGGTTCTGCTGATGTACAACCTCACTGAGTCGGCCCTTAAGATCCAGTTGATGTTCGTCGCTTTCCTTCTTGGAGCGATCGTCGTGCCAATGCGTAAGGTGGCGGCATCAACCAGGCGAAGGCCTTCGGAAATGCGACCGGTCGCCGCCTATCCGGCGGGTCACCAGAGTGCCTCCTAGTGGACATCCAACTTCTAATGCGCCTAGGGCTTGCCATGCTGGCAGGGAGGCGAGCATGGCGAAGGATCTCGCATTTGCGGCCGCTGGCGCCGCGGGAACGCCAGATTCTGAAGGCAGAGATTCGCGATCTATCCCTCTCCGCTCGGGTGCATCAGCGATACCGGATCGTAGAGCAGGTTTGCAACGGGCACTCCCTAGCGGAGACGCCGACCTGTGGGTTGCCACTTCACCGTCGTCTACGATTGGGTTCATCGCTTCAACGAGAGCGGATTCGGCACCTTCGAGCAGGTGTCCAACCCGACGGGTCGTTCGCTCATCCTCCGGGGGCCGAGCAACGGCGCGAGTTGGTCGAGGTGGCAATGTCTAACCCACAGGACAGAGGCTTGTCGGTTTCCAACTGGTCAGTTCCGAAACTCGGTGAACACAGTCGCGCTCGGCGCCTTCTGCCGCCCATAACCGATGAGTGGATCCGGCGCCCGCTCCGCCGCGAAGCAACCGGACTTGGAAACGTCGTCGGATCCGGACTTCGACCGCAAAAGACCTAATCCAGCAGCTCTACCCCGAACGCCCGCGCCGGGCCGCCGCCGGCGCTTCGACGAGTGGGGTCCCCTAGAGGTTCGTCCGATGGGCGGCGCGGGCTTGGCACAGGCCAAACTGCCCGTGCGTATGCGTGCCACCTACCCACCGCCCGCAGGGCATCGAGCAGTCCCGGCGTTCCACGACTTGCACGGCGACCACCTAAACGCGAAGCGGCGAAACCAATTTGAGGGAACGAGCTTGCGAAGTCAGTTAACTGCGCCGAAAGTGAAGTCCAGAGACCGAAGTGCTGCGTCGTCGGCGGCAGAGTTGGCGTTTTTCCTCATCGCGATCCTGGGCTTTTCATTCTGGTTCTTCCTGGCGGTTCCCTTTGCGAGCCATCGTGAAACGTACTGGTGGCTCGCGATGGTCAAGACCCAGGGCGTGGCCGATGCCCTGTCCGTAATCTCAAGCACCTACCGGCCCCTTGCCCAGCTGACCACCTGGCTGGCTTTCCTCGCTCTCGATCCCGCGGTTTTTCCCACCAGTCCGGTCCGGCAGGCGATCGCTCAGTGCCTGATCTACGGTTGTTTCGTTGGAGGGTGGTGGCATCTGTACCGGGGGGCGCCGGAACGCCGCGTGCTTGCGGCATTCAGCCTCGTGACCGGCGCGGTGTTCTTCTCCGGCTACGTGCACCTCTTCCACATCTACGGGCTGTTCTACGCGCCGGTGATTCTGACCTTGGGCGCGCTGGTGCGCTGGCAGGATCACCCCCGCTGGGAGCAGGGAGAAACCACGGCCGGCTTAGCAGCCATCATTCTGACTCTTTGGCACCCGTTCGCAACCGGACTCTTTGGTGGATTCTACTTCGGCTATTACCTGGATACGTTTCGCAATCGTAACAGAGCGGGACATTGGAGGGCCCTGGCGATCCTGGCAGGCTGCTTGCTGGCGCTACTCCTGGCCGTGGTGCTCTTCGCCAGGCCAGCCGGGGAAACCGTTCCGCCCCGGTGGGTGGGGTTTCTCGTAAGCTACCGGACCAACGAGGTGAACCCCGTCGCCATGGCGGTGGCGCTGATGCTGGCTGGCGCCTCGATCTGGAGCATGAAGCTGACGCCGGCCGTCCGCGCCGCCGCGCTCGCCATCGCTGCTGGAGGAGCGGCCCTGTGCTTGCGCTTTGATGTCCCGATCCTGCTGGTGTGGCTGGCAACAGTACTCTGCAGGCTGGGTTACGAGCGCTGCTGGCGGCTCTTCTTTCTGATGGGCGCGGCAACGCTGTTGCCTGTGGGGAGCGGCATTGGAACGCCGATCTACGGCTTGTTTGCGATCGCGCTGGCGACCTACGTCACGGCTTGGGGGTGGTCCGCAACGGAGCAAAGGCTCGCGCGCATCCCGGCTGCTGCGCCTCTGCTGACGGTATGTCTGGCTGGGGTAACGCTGGTGGCACTCCGCGGCGGAACTACTGTGCCGTGGCTGACCCCGCTATCGACACCGCTGCTGGCAGAGCGGGAACGGACCTATCAGATGGAAGAGGCGCTGGATCGTCTAAGCCGGACAAAGCAATGCGGAGCCGAGATCTATTTCGCGGACGAAGCGGGCAGCCCCGTCTCTTCGGTGGAGAGCGCGTTGGACCGGCGGCACCGACCTCCGGCGTGGATCGGCGATGTGCGATTGTTCTGGAAGAAGTCGCTCGGCTGCGGGGGATCGCGACCTGACGAGGACGCCCCGTCGTTGATCCTCACCTTCGGGGATCAAACCGTGCCGGACGCCAAACGCGTGTTCGCGGTGCCTGGCAGGTATGCCGGAGCAGTCAGCGCCTGGATCGGTATGCCAAGCGGGAGCCATGCTCGGTAAACTCCGGGACTCGATCTCCGTCGTAATTCCAGCCTATAACGAGGCGCGGCGCCTGCCCCGCACCTTGGGTCGGGTTTCGTCTTTCCTGGCGGAGGCGGGGTTTGACTCCTTCGAGATTTTGGTGGTGGACGACGGCTCGGCGGACCTGACTGCGGAGAAGGCCGTGGAAGCTGGCGTACGCCTCCTCCGCAATGAGACGAACCGCGGAAAAGGCTACTCGGTTCGCCGCGGAATGCTAGCGGCGCAAGGGAAGTGGATTCTCTTCTCGGATGCGGATCTTTCCGCGCCGATCGAGGAGGTGGAGAAGCTCCTTGGAGTCGCTCAGGAAAAGGGTGTGCCGTGTGTGATCGGGTCGCGGGCGCTGGATCGGTCGTTGATCGGGGTGAGGCAGCCGATTGGACGGGATCTGGCAGGCCGGATTTTCAACGTGGTGATGCGTTTGCAGACGGGGCTGCGGTTCCGGGACACGCAGTGCGGGTTCAAGCTCTTCGAGGCAGCGGCAGCCCGTGAAATCTTCGGACGCCAACGGCTCGAGGGGTTCGGTTTCGACGTCGAGGTGCTATACATCGCCGACAAGTTGGGCTACGAGGTTCTTGAGGTTCCAGTCCGTTGGAACAATGTGGAAGGAAGCAAGGTGCGCTTCCTCCATGGAGCGCGGAGCTTCCTGGATCCTTTGCTTATTCGCTGGAACGGGCTCCGAGGCGCCTACGAAGGGCTTCCCGCCCTACGACCTTCATGGTACAATTCTGCCGACGGTATCGGTACTCATAAGAGTCCTACTAAGAGAATCCCTTGAGCTAGCGAAGTCGGTTCTTGGCCGTTAACTCTGATAAGGGGCCAAGGGGCAGAGATTCAGAGCAGATCCGGCGGGGACCGCAAAAAGCATGCAAAAGAGCCTTTTCTTCCTACTGATCGCGGCCGGTTGGACGGCGGGTGCAGCGACTGTGTCCGCAGTTTCCTGCTCGGTGACTGACGTCCAGAGCGCTGTGAACGCGGCAGCCGATGGGGACACCGTCCAGATCCCGAATGGGAGTTGCGCGTGGAGCACGGGGATTACGACCACCAAGCAGATCTGGATTCGGGCCGCAAACTATACGCCGACCCCCGGGGGGTCGCTGACGAGAAACGTCAACATCACCAATAATGCTTCCGTTCCATTGTTCAGGCTCAGTTCGGGAAATTCGTTCTCGGTGCGAATCTCGGGCATCAAGTTCTTGGAGGGTTCGGCTACCAATAACCACCTTCGGTTGCAGGGTAGCGGTTCCAAGGTCCCACTGATCGACGATTGCACCTTCGAGGTCAAGAATCGATTTGGGAACAATCCCGACGTTGCGGCTATCGCCTGGATCAGCCAAGGCGGGGTGATGTGGAACGCTCGGATTGATGGCGTGGGTGGTGGCGCCGGCGGACAATGCTGCCCACAGGGGGCCAGTGTCTTCGTGGAGTCGCCTCGTGCGTGGGCGACTGCTTCCACCCTGGGATCGCTCGACACGAGCGGAACGGTCAACGCCTACATCGAAGATTCTACGATCAACAATATCGGCCAGGCCCCGGACCTCGACAACAACGCGCGCCTGGTAATCCGCTACTCGACTCTCGACGGCGTATCTGGCTTGACCCACGGCTTTACGTCGCCCTTTGGCGGGCGTCATTGGGAGTACTACAACAACACGATCCGGACGACGACGAACAACCGAGATGTCGCTGGCAGGTACTTCTGGGCGCGGGCCGGCCACGGAGTCTTCGCGGACAACACGATCAGCTACCAGAACCAGGGATACAGCACTCCGGTCCTGATGGACTCGATCGTTGAAAACCAGACGGGCTATCCGCAGGCCCGGCAAGTAGGCTGGGGCCACAACGGCACCACGAGCGTCATTGACCCGATTTACTTCTGGAACAACACGGGAGGCTCGACCTGGGTCACGTCTTCGCCGACCTACATCCAGTTGAACCGGGAAGTCTATGTAGATGTCGGCCCGAAGCCGGGGTACGCCAAGTACACTTATCCACATCCGCTGCGGGGCGGTTCAGGCCCCATACAGCCGCCGACCAACGTCCAGACCGCTGTGCGTTGAACGGCGCCCACGCCGGGTGGGAGCCGGTGATGGCCCGCAATGAATTTGAAGAATCAGTGCCGTCCCGAGCCAGTTGATCGCGGCTCTGTTCCGCCTATTTGTGGACCGACGCCGCAAGGGAGCGAACCGTCAGCCCGGACGCCTCCGAGAGGGCGTGAGGCGGTTGGATGAGCGCCGGAGGAAACGTTCCCGGCCTTTCTGCTCACGCGTGGCTTCGAGCGCCCCTCCGCCCGAGGAGTCACCGCGGATCAGCGTCCCAGGGTATCCAGCGTATTTAGCATGAGCGAATCTCCTGCCCAGTACAAGACTTACTTGACATGAAACCATTGGTCTCGATCCTCGTCCCGGCTTACAACGCCCAGAACACGATTGCTTACACTCTGGAGTCGGCCCTCGCCCAAACCTGGCCTAATAAGGAGATCATTGTTGTCAACGACGGCTCGACTGACCGCACCCCGGATGTTGTTCGCAGTTTCGCCGGCCGGGGAGTCGTTATGTATAGTAAGGCCAATGGTGGCCTGTCCTCGGCTCAGAACCTTGCCTATAAGAACTGCCGCGGAGACTACATCCAGTGGCTCGACGCCGATGACCTTCTGGCTCCCGACAAGATCGCGCGCCAATTGGCGGCCGTGCGCCCTGGTGACGGTCCTCGGCTTCTTCTGTCGTCCCCGTGGGCTCCGTTTTATCATCGAACTGCAGGGGCCAGGTTTGTCCGTAACTCGGTCTGGCAAGACCTCTCGCCGGTGGAATGGCTATTGCGCAAGATGAGCGAGGGGCTCCACATGCAGAACGCGACATGGCTAGTGAGCAGGGAACTCAGCGAGGCGGCCGGACCCTGGGATGAAACCCTCGCCTACGATCAAGACGGAGAGTACTTTACCCGTGTTCTGGTGCAATCCGTTGGAACCCGCTTTGTACCCGGGACGGGAATTTACTACCGGGCGAGTGCGGCTTCGACGCGGATCAGCTATATCGGGACTTCCGAAACAAAAATAGAGTCTCTCTACCGATCGATCGAATTGCACATGAAGTACCTGCGCTCGCTTGAGCAGAGCGAGCGGGTGAACAAGGCCTGTATTGCGCATATGCAGCTTTGGTACGAGTTCTTTCATCCCGACCATCCGCGTCTGGTCGCTAATCTTCAGGCCTCGGCAGCGGCGATGAACGGTGCCTTGAGGCCGCCGCCGCTGCGGCGAAAGTACGCCTGGATAACGCCAGTGTTCGGATTGAAGGCTGCCAAGTGGGCACAGCGTAATCTGCCCGAGTTCCGTGCTTTCTGTGTCAGAACGTACGATAAGGCAATGTTTAGCCTCACTTCGCCGTCTCCCCGGCACGAGAGCAGGCAGTCGTAAGGATTGCCCATCAGTGAACGCTCACGGCCATATAATCCGATCGTGCGCTAGTAGTGGTCAACCGCCAAGCAGATATTTCTCTTCGATTCCGCTCACGCGTCATCAACCGTCATCGCTACCGTCACAGTCGCGTAAGCGTCTGACCGTCCGAATGTAGTTGCAGCTTTCACGCATTAGTGCAAGTTAGGACCAGATCCATGGCGGAGGGGATGCCACGAACAATCTCGATCTCCTTGCTTACGGGCGGAGCGGACCAACCTTACGCCTTCGGCCTCGCCACAGCGCTGATCGGGCAAGGTCTCCACCTCGATCTGATCGGTAATGACGAACTCGACCGCCCGGAGTTTCGCAACGACCAACAAGTTAAGTACCTAAACCTCAGAGGAGATCAGAACCCGAATGTGCACGTCATCAGAAAACTGGCGCGCCTGTCCGCTTACTATCTCCGACTAATCAGTTACGCTATTACGGCTAAACCGAAGATTTTTCATATCCTGTGGAATAACAAATTTGACTTTCTTGATCGCGTGATTCTAATGTTGTTCTACCGGGCCCTCGGGAAGCGAGTTGTCATAACCGCTCACAACGTAAATGCCGGAATCCGCGACTCAAGCGACAGTGCTTGGAACCGGGCGACTCTCAGAGCGCAATACCGGTTGGCGCACCACATTTTCGTACATACCGAAAGCATGAGGCGCGAGTTGCAGGACGGATATGCTGTGGCGCCCCGCCGCGTGAGTGTCATCCCGTTCGGCATCAATAACGCCGTCCCGCGAACAGAGCTGACGCCGACAGGTGCCAGGCGGCGGCTCGGGATTTCTTCCGAGGAACGAACGATCCTGTTCTTCGGTAACATCCTCCCCTACAAGGGGCTCGAGTATTTAGTAATTGCGTGCGATCGACTGTTCGCGGCGGGCGGGAACTACAAGCTCATCATTGCTGGCCGGCCCCACAAGTGTGAGCAGTACTGGGCCGGGATCGTTGAATCTATCGCCGACCATCAGCGTAGCGGCGCTGTTCAGGTTCACTCCACCTTTATTCCCGACGAGGACGTCGAGGCATTCTTTAAAGCAGCCGACGTTCTAGTGTTGCCGTACCGCCAGGTCTATCAGAGTGGCGTTCTATTTCTTGCGTATAGTTTCGGTTTGCCTGTAATCGCCGCCGACGTCGGATCTCTGAAAGAGGACATCGTGGAAGGTGAGACCGGCTTCATTTTCCGCCCGGAGGACCCGATCGACCTCGCAGGTGCGATCGAGCGCTATTTCGCGAGCGACTTATATGCGGGCCTAGCAAGACGCCGCAGGAACATCGAAGCGTTCGCGGCCGAGCGGAACTCTTGGGAGTTGGTAGCTCGTCTGACCACCGCCGTATACGCCGGGTTACTTGGCTGGACCGCGAACGCGGTTCCCGTTAACGACGGTGTTCGTGGTGACGCGACCTTGAGAACTTCTCTCGACACTTCGGGTAGCGATTGTGAGCCCACCTCAAAACTATAGCTGCGACGATCCTGTCGAGGCCGATGCCCGTTCAGACGATCTGGACGTCCCGAGTCGGTCGAAGGATGCTTTTAGCACCGAGCATTTGCAGGCTGACCTAGGGAGGCGCTCGGTTCGAGGTGGCCTGATTACCTTGACCTCGCAGGCTTGCCAGCTTGTCCTGCAGACTGGCTCCACCGTGGTTCTGGCACGGCTACTAACACCGTCGGACTTCGGACTGGTGGCAATGGTGACCGCCATAACAAGCCTAGGCCAAGCGTTCTCCGATCTCGGCCTCTCTGAGGCGACGATTCAATCCCAGGAGATCAGCCACAAGCAGGTTAGTGCCTTATTCTGGATCAATGTTGCTATTGGGTTGACACTGACCCTGATTACGGCAGCTCTGGCGCCCGCGCTCGCCCATTTCTACCACGAACCCCGCCTTCTGAGTATTGCGCTGGCTCTGTCTTTGACCTTCCTGATCGGTGGGTTACGGGTCCAGCACGATGCGATCATGCGACGGGCCATGCTCTTCCAGGCAATCGCGCTTCGGGATGTAACCTGCTTCATCATTGCTGTCCCAATCGCGATTGTGATGGCTTGGCGTGGCGCGGGCTACTGGGCTTTGGTCGCCCTGCCGTTGACCCTCAGCCTTGTGCAGATGACACTTTCCTGGATGATGGCTGGCTGGTTGCCAGGACTGCCGCAACGCGATTCCTCTCTGCGATCACTAGTCAGCTTCGGCGGTAAGATCGCGGCATCTTATTTGGTCTGCAACATCACTCGCAGTGCGGATAGCGTTTTGATCGGCTGGCAGTGGGGAGCCGGCCCGTTGGGACTGTACTCACGCGCTTACAACCTGCTGATGCTTCCAGTGCGGCAACTGGGTGGACCGGCCCGCAGCGTGGCCATTCCTGCGTTCAGCAGAACTCAGCACGACCCGGCTTTATTCGCTCGCTATTACCTGCGGGCAATCAATCTGATGGTCTGGCTGATCACGCCGGTATTGGGTTTTCTGTTTGTCGCAGCCGAGCCTGTAGTTCTGATCATGCTCGGACCGCGATGGATCGAATCAGTTCCAGTCTTCCGACTTCTTGCGATTTCGGCTGTTAGCCAGCTCCTCCTGGAGTCGATCATGTGGCTGCTCGTTAGCCGTGGCGATGCCGTCCGTCTTCTCGTGTTGTTTCTTGGACTAGCTCCGGTGACAATTGCCGGCCTAGCACTCGGCCTACCGTTTGGCATCCAAGGTGTCGGGCTGGCTGCTTCACTCGTTCTGCTCGCGGTATTCCCTTGGATTCTAAAAGTCTCTTTCAGAAACACTTGCTTGAAACTACGTATGTTTAACCGAGCCATCGTTTGTCCGACGGCGGTCGGACTGTTTAGCGTCATTGCGGCGGAAGTAACTCTGCATTTCAGCTCGGCAAGCGGCGTAATCGCCAGAGCTGCGGTGGTTGGGATAAGTTTCTTGGCCAGCTATGCGATTGCCTTGCTGGCCGCACCGGTGCGGAATGAATTGGTGGCCCTGCGGCAGCTGATGGTTGACCCGAAGGCTTCCCGCCTGATGCCATAGCCACACAACCTAGTGAGTCACGGAATCAACCCAGAAGGAACAATGCGGTATGGTAATCACGAAAACACCACTGCGAGTGTCATTCTTCGGCGGCGGTACGGACTATCCTGTCTGGTATCGCGAGCACGGCGGTGCAGTGCTCGCAACCACGATTGACAAGTGCTGCTACATCACATGCCGCCGCTTGCCGCCCTTCTTCGAGTACCACAGTCGCATCTCGTATTCCCAGGTCGAGAACGTTCCGACTAACGACAAGATCGTTCATCCGTCAGTGCGCTCTTGCCTCCAGTTCATGCGAATGGAAGAGGGCGTCGAGATCCATCACGTTGCCGATCTTCCGGCGAGAACCGGCTTGGGCACCAGCTCCGCTTTCACCGTAGGACTGCTGTTGGCGCTCCACGCCATGAAGGATACGATGCGTGACAAACACGCGCTCGCCTCGGAGGCGATCCACGTGGAGCAGGAGTTGATCGGAGAGGCGGTAGGGTCTCAGGATCAGGTCATGGCAGCTTATGGTGGTTTCAATCGTATTAACTTCTTGCAGGATGGAGTCATTGACGTCACGCGTATCCTGGTGCCTGAGAGCCGCTTCAAGGCGCTCGAGCAACATCTGGCGCTGTTCTTCACAGGCTTTTCTAGATACGCGTCCGACGTTGCGCAAGAGCAGATCAGGCTTACGCCGCATAAGGAAAAGGAACTGAAGTCCATGTTTCATTTGGTTAACGAGGCGGAAGCCATCCTCACCAACCCGGCACGCTCGCTGGACGACTTCGGCAGGCTCCTGAATGAGAGCTGGCAGATCAAAAGGACCCTTACGGGCAGGATTACGAATCCAACAATCGACGAGGTCTATCAGGCAGGAATCGATGCCGGAGCGCTGGGAGGCAAGCTTCTGGGCGCCGGAGGGGGCGGATTCGTCCTCTTTTACGTGCCGCCAGAGCGCAGAGAGGCGTTGCGTCAGAAGCTGAACAACCTGCTCTGCGTTCCTTTCTCGTTTTCTCAAAAAGGAAGCCAGGTGGTCGTCTATGAGCCGCAAGCTGCCTACGATAAAGCCTTGGCCGTAGAGCGGTCGGCGGTCTATCCGGTCTCGGCCTGATGGATAAACAAGACGCGGTGTGTCGCTTGGTGCCTCCTTCCAGATAATCGTGCTACGAGCCGTAGAGGTGCTGCCCTAGACGATGAAATCCAACTCGCCGGAAGAGGTTGAGCGACGGAAGTCCGAACACGTACACAATCGTGCGGAGGTGAGGCGGTGCTTTTCATGAACAAGACAGGCGAAATAGGACCCGTCTATTCAAGACAGTTCTTCGATGTACAAGCTGATGGATCAGCTCGTTCCGCGTCGGTCGTCGTCCCCCTGGTGCTCTCTCTGTTGCCGGTCAGGAGCGTCGTCGATGTAGGTTGTGGGGTTGGTCCGTGGGCGGCTGAGTTCCTGGCTAATGGTGTTCCCGATGTCCTTGGCGTGGATGGGGATTACGTCCAACGCTCGCAACTGCGAATTTCGCCCGAACGGTTCTTAGCTCGCGACCTGACTCAACCAGTGACGTTCGACCGGACGTTTGACCTCGCGGTCTGTCTCGAAGTTGCCGAGCACCTGCCCAGCATCAGGGCTCCCGGTCTTGTCGCTGATTTGTCCTCCATGGCTCCCTGCGTACTATTTTCCGCAGCGATTCCGGGGCCGACGGGGACTCATCACATTAACTCTCAGTATCTAACTTACTGGGTGGAACTGTTTCGAGCCCGCGGTTACGAGGCAGTCGATGCGATTCGCCCAACGATTTGGGGTAACGATTCCGTTGAATGGTTCTATCAACAGGATATAGTCATGTTTGCAGAGCCGAATCACATTCTACTAACGAAGGGCTTCCCGCAACCGCAAACGTTTGTTCATCAGCAACTCTATGAGCAGGTTCTCCATATGAAGCCTTCTCTTGGGACGATGGTTAGAGCGTTTCCTGACGCAGTCTCCCGCTCGCTTCGGTATCATGTGGGCTGGTTGAAATCGCCGTTGTGAAGTGTTCTTAGCGGGAGTTGCGCGGATCCTCGGCCCGCCGGCGAACGGCGGCTCTGGCGTGCTTCGGTAGCGAATCGCTCAGGCGACTTTTCCTGAGGCAGCAACTCTTAGCTGATGTGGACGTAGTTGTAGACCGGAAAACGCGTGGTCTGATCTCGTAGTAGTCGGTGCGGCTGATGCCGGCTCGCTTACAAGCCAGCCGTGCGTTCTGCAGTTCCTCGGCCATCTGGTGCTCACGGTCGGTGTCCTTTCGTGGTGGTTTTGAGTCGTGGAAAACCCAAGTCCGACCACCGGGGCACTCCGTGAGCCGCCCGTTCGCCGGCGGGCCGAGTCTCCGCTGAACTCCCGCTAAGAGCACGTGAAGACAGAAAGTCACCACGGGTGCCGCGAAGCCGGGGCGCTGGGCGGAAAGCTACTCGGGGCAGGCGTCAGGTTCATGTTCTTTTTCGTTCCCCGGTAACGCCGGGCGGCGTTGTGGGCCCGGCTGCGTAATCTGGTCTGCATTCCGTTCCGGTTCTCGACCCGCGGTAACGAGGTAGTGGTTTACGAACCGGAGCAGGCGTACGATCCGCACCTCACCAACGAGCGCTCACGGACTTACGAAAGCTGCGGATAAGCGCACGCGGGGAGAGAGAGCCAGAAATGAACGTACTGATTACCGGATCTTCCGGCTTCATTGGCGGCGTACTTGCGGAGCAGTGCCGGACGGCCGGGGATCTGGTGCTGGGGCTTGACATCCGGCCGCCGGGTCGCCCGGTCGCAGGAACGGAGTTCGAGTTGTGCGACGTCCGCTCCGTAGAGCGTTTCCACCGCGTGATCGCGGATTTCCGCCCGGGCCGGATCTATCACCTGGCGGCGCAGAGCTACCCCGTGGTTTCGATGGCGAAGGCGTGGGAAACGGTCGAAGTGAACGCCGGCGGCACCGTCCATCTGTTCGAGAGTCTGCGACACCTCGGGCTCCGGCCCGTGGTGGTGGTGGCGTGCTCCAGCGCGGAGTATGGCCCCGTTTCCGCGGCTGACCTGCCGGTGAAGGAAGATCACCTGCTTCGGCCCCTACATCCCTACGGTGTCAGCAAGGTGGCGCAGGACCTGCTTGCCTATCAGTACTTTGTGAACTACGGAATCCCGGCGATTCGGATCCGGATATTCAATACTACCGGCCCGAGTAAGGTCGGCGACGTCTGCTCCGATCTGACGCGGAGAGCGGCTGAGATCGAGCTCGGATTGCGCCCGCCCCAGCTCCCGATGGGCAACCTAACGACCCGGCGCGCACTTCAGGACGTCCGCGACTTGGTGCGCGGATTACTCCTGGCGGCGGAGCGAGGAACTCCAGGCGACGTGTATAACATCGGGGGAGACGCAATCTATTCCGTCGCGGAGTTGGTGGAGGCGGTGCGGCGGCGGTGCCGGGTCCCCTTCACGGTGCTGCCTGACCCTGAACTGCAAAGGGCGAACGATGAGCCGGTGATCGCGGGCGATTCGACGAAGTTCCATGGTCTGACCGGCTGGACGCCGGAGATCGAAATCGAACAGACCCTGGTTGAGATGCTCGCGTGGTGGCGGGAGCGCTTGCAGTTGGACGACTCCCGGTCTCCATCGCTTGCGGCAAGCTGAGTGTCGGCTGGTGGAGTAAGGACTGGTCAAAGAGCGGCGATGCGAAACAGAGGAACCCATGAATAGTGACCGCCAGTTTCCACGCTACGTCCTGATCTCACCGGCGAGGAACGAGGCGCAGTACATAGAGAAGACATTGCAGTCGGTGATCGAACAAACGGTGCCTCCGACCCGCTGGGTCATCGTCGAGAACGGCTCCACCGACGCAACGCCGGAGATCATTGAACGGTATGCCAAACTATACCCGTTCATCCAGATGGTGCGCCTCCCTAAGGAGCGGGAGAGGAGCTTCGCCGGGAAGGCGAACGCGTTTGGCTTCGGGTGGGAGTCGGTCCAGGATTTGGAATACGAAATCATCGGAAACCTCGACGCGGATATCTCGTTCGATCCGGATCACTTCGAGTTCCTGCTCCGGCGTTTCCAGGAAGACCCGCGGCTCGGCGTCGCCGGAACGGTGTTTCGGGAGGAGGGCTACAACTCCGCGACCGAAAGTTTCGAAGGGCGCCATCACGTGGCTGGCGCATGCCAGGTTTTCCGCAAGGAGTGCCTCGAACAAGTTGGTGGTTACGTTCCGCACCGAGCGGGCGGAGTAGACTGGATGGCGGTGACCACGGCGCGGATGCTCGGCTGGCGGACGCGGTCCTTTCTTGAAAAGTCGTTCTTCCACTACCGTCGGATGGGGACTGCGGAGCGCGGTAGGGTGGCGGCAGCGTTCTCCTACGGGGAAAAGGATTACTATCTCGGTGGCTCGCCGATCTGGCAGGTCTTCCGATGTGCGTATAGGACGCTGAAGCCGCCTTACCTGGTCGAGGGCGCGGCGCTGTTCGCCGGTTACCTGTGGGCTTGGATCCGGCGGCTGCCGCGACCGGTGTCCGACGAACTGATGCGGTTCCATCGCAAAGAGCAGATGCAGAAGCTGCGGACGATTCTGAGCAGTGTCTTCCGCCTCCGGCGGGTGGACAACTTCTCGCTCTCGCGGGAAGAGTAGTCATGCAACAGGCACCCGTGGCCACGGACGCAAAGTACCTCCCCACCGCGCAGCTGGCTGACATCCTGCGGGATTTCGTCCGGTGGCTCGCCCGGTATGGCGAGACCTCGCGTGACCACCAGACTTTCTTTGCGAGCCCACGGACAAGAGCCTTCAAGGCCTTGTACTACAGGAAACCGCTGGTCGGAACCCTAGCGGTGGCACCGCTGATCGCTTGCGAGGCCTTCGCACCCTCGATGCGGCGGTTCTTCTGGAAGCCGCAGCGTTTCCCAATCGCCGACGCCCACTACGCGATGGGCTTCGCTTATCTCGCCCGGGCGTGGCAGAGTGGCGAATTCCACGAACGCGCGATCCACTTCCTGCAGGTGCTGGAGAGTACCCGCTCACCTGAATTCGAGCACCTGGCCTGGGGGTACCCGTTCGATTGGGAGACACGCCTCGGCACGATTCGCGCCGGCACGCCGCTCATTACCACGCTGCCGTACGTTTACGAAGCATTTCGCGGGGTGTATCAGATCGACCGCGACAGCAAGTGGCTGGAGCGCATGCGATCCGTTGCCGAGCACGCCTACTACGACTACCGCGACCATGCGACCTCTCCCACCGCGGCGTCCTGCGCTTACTCTCCGGACCCGAACGACCCGGCCGGGGTGATCAATGCCAGCGCCTACCGGGCGTTCCTGCTGACCGCTGCGGCGTTCGACTTGGGAGAACCCAGGTACGCCGCTGCCGCGGAACGGAACCGCAACTTCGTGCTGGAGAGTCAGAACGAAGACGGTTCTTGGTTTTACGCGACCGACGGCACGCGGGACTTCGTCGACCACTTCCACACCTGCTTCGTGATGAAGGCTCTGGCGAAGATCGACCTCCTGACGGGTCGTGAGGATTGCGCGACCGCTCTGGACCGGGGCGTTGACTATTACTGCCGGAACCTGTTTGACGCAGAAGGCATGCCACGGCCCTTCTCCCGGCGGCCGCGCTTGACCGTCTACAAGCGCGAGTTGTACGACTACGCCGAATGTATCAACCTGTGCCTCTTGCTGCGCACGCGACATCCTGCGCTTCAGACCATCCTGTCCAAGGTTTCCGCGCTCGAGGGATGGATCAAGCAGGACGGATCGTTCCGTAGCCGACAATTGCTGTTCGGGTGGGACGATGTCCCCATGCACCGGTGGGCGCAATCGCAGATGTTCCGCAGTCTGGCGTTACTTCTGCTGCAGGAGTCGCAGTCCTGCGATGGGCGATTCCTCAGCCTCGAACCGCTTGGAAGAAGCTGAACATGTGCGGCATCTGCGGTGAATATCACTTTGGTTCGGGCGCTCCCGTGATGCGCTCCACCGTGCAGCGCATGGGGGACGCAATCGCGCATCGCGGCCCGGACGACGAAGGTTACTTCCTCGACGGCTCGTTAGGCTTGGGATTCCGGCGATTGTCGATTATCGACCTCGCCGGCGGCCATCAGCCAATGTCCGACGCGGCGGGCACGGTTTGGGTGGTCTTCAACGGGGAGATCTACAACTATCCGGAGCTGCGGCAAGAACTGGAAGGCTGCGGACACGCTTTTCGTACCACCTCCGACACCGAGGTGATCGTCCATGGTTATAAGCAGTGGGGACAAGACGTCCTGAACCGGCTGAACGGGATGTTCGGCCTCGCCATCTGGGACGTGTTCCGGCGGCGCCTAACGGTTGCACGGGATCCCTTCGGCATCAAAGGAATCTACTATCGCGAGGAGCAGGGAAGCCTCTGGTTCGGCTCGGAGATCCGGGCCGTGGCGGCTGGTGCGGGCGATCTCGGCGACATCGATCCCGTGGCACTGAATCTCTTTCTTCGGTACCGGTACACGCCCTCGCCCTTCACGATCCACCAAGGCGTGAAGAAGCTCGCACCGGGCACGATGCTGAGCTGTGACGCACGCGGCCTTCGAGTCGAGCGTTGGTACAAGTACTCGCCGCGTCCGTTCGTGCCGCCCAAGAATGATGCCGACGCGGCGGCGGAACTGGCCGACATCTACCGCCGGGCCATGAAACGTCACCTTCTCAGCGACGTTCCGGTTGGGCTTCTGCTCAGCGGTGGAATGGACTCCGGACTGCTACTCGCGCTGATGAATCAGCACGGAGAGTCCTGGCCCACCTTCACGGTCGGCTACGGCAGCAGCTTCGCTGACGACGAACTCGCCGATGCCGAGCGCACGGCCGGCGCGTTCTCCGCGCGCCATTCCCCCGTGCTGCTGAAACGGGAGACCTTCGAAAACGCGCTGCCACACATCGTGTCCTGCCTCGAGGAGCCGATCGCGTCTTCTTCCGTCGTGCCGATGTACTTCGTGTGCCGGCGCGCGCGCGAGGACGTCAAAGTCGCGCTGATGGGCCAGGGGCCGGATGAGCTGTTTGGTGGCTACCGGCGTCATTTCGGCGTCCGCTATGCTTCCCTTTGGTCGAGGCTGCCGCACTGGAGCCGCTCGGTCGCAGCCGCGGCGGTTCGCGCGCTGCCACGCAACGAGACCCTCAAGCGCGGTGTGTACGCGCTCGCGACACGGGAGCGGCTGCCGCTTTACCAGAGCGTCCTTTCCCTCGAGCCGGGCGACAAGGTCGATGCGCTATTTCATGATGGGATCTTGCCCGCCGGAGCCGGCGACGCGATTCTCGATTGCTGGCGTGATTTCCCGGCCCTATCCGCGGAGACCGACGAACTGGGCGGATTCCAGTTTCTCGAGGTGCGGTCCACCTTACCCGACGAACTGCTGATGTACGCGGACAAGCTGTCCATGGCGCACAGCCTCGAAGTGCGGGTGCCGTACCTCGACCGGGAAGTGGTCGAGTACGTCGAGCGGCTGCCTGCGAAGTTCAAGGTCCGCGGGACGGAACGCAAGTGGCTGCACCGCAGAGTGTGCGGTGGTTTGCTGCCGGAGGAGATCCTGCGGCGGAAGAAACGGGGATTCGCGGTCAATGTAGTGGACGGGTGGTTTCGGGACGCGGTGGGCAACCGCCTGCAGGAGTGTATTCGCGACGAAGAGTCGCTCATGTACCGTTACCTGTCTCCGGCGCCGGTGCAAGCACTGCTGGCGGAGCACCAGAGCGGGCGGGACGACCATCACAAACTGCTGTTCAGCATCGTGCTCTTTGAGCAGTGGCTCCGCGTTCAGAAAAATGAGACGCCGGTGACGCAACTGAAGTGAGGCAAGTCGACCTGAAAGAGACGAGCATCTCGGGCTTTCCGGCGCTGGTTCTGGCGGGCGGTCTCGGCACGCGCCTCCAGTCTGTGGTTCCGGACCGCCAGAAAACCGTCGCTCCGGTAGGCGCTCGCCCGTTCATCGCCTACGTATTGGATCAGCTGGCGGCTGCGGGCGTTCGCCGGGCGATCCTATGCACAGGCCATCTTGCCGGCCAGGTTGAGGAATGCCTGAGAGAGAAGCACGGCCTGTTGCACCTCGAGTATTCTCGGGAACCGTCGCCCCTGGGCACGGCCGGGGCGGTCCGGTTGGCGCTGCCGTTTCTAGACGCAGGCGCGGCTCTGGTGCTGAACGGCGACTCACATTGCGCTGTTGATCTGGTTAGCTTCGTCGCCGCACACCGCCAGCGGCGCGCCGCCGCCAGCATGGTCCTGGCGCGGAAGGAGGACACCTCGCGCTTCGGCCGCGTCGAACTGAATGCAACTGGCGAGGTCGAGAAGTTCGCCGAGAAAAACACCGCCGGCGAGCCAGGCTGGGTCAACGCGGGCATTTATCTGCTGGAGCGTTCAGTGATCGAGTCCATCCCCGTCGGCCGGGTAACGTCGCTCGAAAGAGACGTGTTCCCATCGTTGATCGGACGGGGCCTCGTTGGCTACCCCAGCGACGGTCAGCTATGGGACATCGGCGTCCCGGACGAGTACCTCCGCGCGCAGACGGAATTCCGGGCGCATTGACTCGAAGCAACACGATCGGGTTCCCTAAACCTCTCATGCGACGCCGCTTTGTGTTGCTCGACCGAGATGGCACTCTGATCGTCTACCGTCCGTACCTGAGCAGCGTCGATCAGGTGGAACTGGTTCCAGGCGTCGTTGACGGCCTGCGCGAGATGTCTGGTCTGGGGCTCGGACTGGTGGTGCTGACGAACCAGTCCGGCATAGCCCGCGGTTACTTTGCGGCCGAGGATGTCGAGCGCATCCACACGAAAATCCGCCTGGAGTTGGGCCGGGCAGGTGTGCGGTTCGAAGGATTCTATAGCTGTCCGCACGTGCCGGAAGACCGCTGCGGATGCCGGAAGCCGGAGCCCGGCCTCGCGCTCCAGGCCGCGCGGGAACTGGACTTCGACCTCGCCGACTCGTTTCTGATTGGCGACAACGCCTGCGACGTGCGCCTCGGCGGCCGGATTGGGGCTACGACTTTCTTAGTACAGAACGCTTATGTCGTCGAAGCTCTTGAGGAAAGGGACTTGACCCCGGATTTCGTGGTCGGTGATCTGCGTGAGGCCGCGCAAATCATCGCCAGTCGCATCGCTGCCTCAGGAGAAAAGACTTCATGACCCTCGAACGCGAACCCGCTTTGTCCGCCATTCGTGCGCACATGATGGCAGGCGCAGACCTTCGAGTCCGGACCGTGGATGCGTGCGCCGAGGCGATCCATCGAGCCGCCAGCCTGCTGGCGGACTGTCTCGGCGCGGGAGGAAAGGTCCTCTTGTGCGGTAACGGAGGCAGCGCCGCCGACTGCCAGCACATGGCCGCGGAACTCGTCAGCAAGATGACCCGCGAAATCGAGCGTCCCGGGCTACCGGTACTTGCCCTCACGACTGACACCTCGTTCCTGACGGCGTTTGCGAATGATTACGGTTACGAAGGCGCGTTTGCCCGGCAGGTGCAGGCCTTTGGCCGTCCCGGGGACATCTTGCTCGGCATCAGCACCAGCGGCAACTCCCGAAACGTCCTGTATGCCCTGGCAGCCGCGAGGGAGGCCGGGATGAAGACCATCGCGCTCACGGGCGCCGGCGGCCGCATGGCAGAAGCCGCCGACATCATCATCGCGGTGCCAAGCACGAACACCCAGTACATCCAAGAGGTCCATCTGGCCGTTGAACACCTGCTGTGCTACTTCGTCGAGCGAACCCTGTTTGCGCCCGACGCGTTATCCAGCCTTTCGCGGAAGTTTACCGCCTGATACCGCAAGCTCGACGTTCGATGCCAGACATGAAGGTCTGCGGGCAACTCATGCCCGGGCGTATCTTGCGGCGCAACAAGCACCTTTGTGGTATCGATCTTAGGGTCTATTGTGGTCGTCGTTGGATCCCCACGGTCATTGACTCACGGTGGGATGACATGATCAAGGATAACGTCTCCGTATGTACCACGACTTCCAGCGCCGGCGACCCAAGAACTGCTCATCTTGCCGGGGAGGTGAGCCCCGTTTTCCGTCCGGATCGAAGTACGATTTGAGACGAAAGGAAGACGGGAATGAGCAAGAGCAAGCACGGCGAGGCGCAGATGATCATCGAGGCGCTGCAGCAGGTGGAGGCGGGGCGGAGCGCGGAAGGAGTGGGGCGGAGCTATGGGGTCAGCAAGCACACGATCTACGCGTGGAAGCAGAAGTACGGCGGCCTGACGGTGAGCGAGGCGCAGGAGATGAAGGCGTTGCGGGAGGAGAACGCGCGGCTGAAGAAGCTGGTGGCGAACTTGAGTCTGGACAAAGACGCGCTGGAGTCGGTGATCCGAAAAACCACTTGGGCTCGTAGGGCGCAAGGCGGAAGTGCAGCGGGTGAAGGAGCAGTTCGGCTTCAGCCAGCGGCATGCCTGCGAGCTGATCCAGATTCCGCGCTCGACTTATCGCTACGCGAGCCGCAAGGACGATGGCGACCTGCGGCAGAAGCTGGTCACGTTGGCGCACGAGCAGCCGCGGTACGGCTACCGGCGGTTGGGGGTGCTGTTGCGGCGGGAGGGGATGGTGGTGAACGCGAAGCGGGTGCGCCGGGTGTACCGGGCCGCGGGCTTGCAGGTGCGGCGGATCCGCCGGCGGCGGCGGACGCGGAGCGTGGCGCCGCGTCCGGTGCTCACGGGAGCCAATCAGGAGTGGGCCTTGGACTTCGCCAGCGACGTGACGGACGGCGGGAGACGCTTACGCGTGTTGAGCGTGATCGACACCTACACGCGGGAATGTTTGGCGCTGGAGACCGACACGAGCTTTCCCAGCCGCCGCGTGACGCGCATGCTGGAGGCGGTGATGGCGTGGCGCGGCTCCCCGCAGGGAGTGCGCAGCGACAACGGCCCCGAACTGACCAGCCGCCATTACCGGGCGTGGTTCGCCGAAAAGAAGATCGCGACGATCCACATTCAGCCGGGACGGCCGACCCAGAACGGACACGTGGAGAGTTTTCACGGAAAGCTGCGGGACGAATGTTTGAACCCGAACTGGTTCTGGAACCTGTGGGACGCGCGGCGCAAGATCGGAGCCTGGCGCGAGCATTACAACACGCGCCGCCCGCATTCGCAGCTGGGGTACAAGACGCCGGAGGAGTTCGCGCGGGGGATCGCCCCTTCGCCGTCTCCAGCGTCGGATGGCGCAACGGCGCGGCCGCCTCAAGGCCAAGCCCTGCGGGCGCCTGCGGCGGCCTTGACTCGGCCTCGCCCTTGCGCAGCGGAGCTAAGATGACGGCGAAGGGGCTCTGCGAAGTTGTAGAGTGGGCTGGGCGGAGAATGGGGCCACGTCACGGCGACGTAGCGTGGGAAATCGGGAAGATTCCGTCCAGTTGGCACCCATCGAGCAGTTGGTCCGGAGTCAGTCTCACGCCGTAGGTAGTCGGCGTCTGGGCGTGCGTTGTTCAGGAGTCTACCGGAAAGCTCCAAAAGGCACCGTGGCACGTTCTCTCGTGACAAGCTCTAACGAACGATTCGCCAAACTTCTGGAACTGCCCGCGGAGGTGAGCTTCAAAGCCAGTTCCGTCCGCAGCGGCGTCTATGCGCTGTTCGGCGAAGCCGTGGACTTTGTCCTACGCCTGGTGTCGATCATCGTTCTAGCGCGTTTGCTCTTGCCCGAACACTTCGGCCTGATCAGCATGGTTACGGCCATCACCGCGATTGGGGAACGCTTCAAGGATCTCGGGCTCATGAGCGCCACCATCCAAAGCCCCACTCTGGACCACAACCAGTCCAGCACGCTGTTCTGGGTGAATGCAGCGGTGGGCGGGGTGATCCTGCTGGTTATCTCGGTCCTTGCCTATCCGCTGACCCGATTCTACGCCGACCCGCGCCTTACCACGATCACTCTGGCCCTGGCATCCACTTTCTTATGGAGCGGCGCGGCGAACCAGCATTTCGCGCTTCTTCGCCGCGCGATGAAATACCGGGAGATCGCCCTCATACAACTTGCTGCGAGCGCGATCAGTGTTGCGCTTGCGGTTCTCCTTGCGATCAAGGGATTCGGATACTGGGCGCTGGTGGCTCGAGAGATCATCCGCAGCGTCGTCCTCTCGCTCGGTGCCTGGGTCTGTTTCCCTTGGCTTCCCGGACCGCCGTCGCGCGGCACCGGGGTGAGGCGCATGCTCCGCTTCGGCATGGACATCACCGCGGTGAACATCCTCCACTTGCTTAGTCAGAGCTTCGATCAGGTGCTCATCGGAAAGGTATTCGGACCCCATTCGCTCGGGCTGTACCGCCAGGGCTTTCAGTTGGCGCTGACTCCGATGAGCCAGGTTTCCTATCCGATCCGCGTGGTGGCGGAGTCAGCGCTCAGCCGTCTCCAAGACGACTCGCAACGATATCAGCGTTATTACCGCAGCATCTTGAAAGCGGTGGCCTTCGCCACGATTCCAGCCGGTCTCTTTATGGCCGTTTATAGTGAGGAAATCGTCGCCGTCGCGCTCGGGCGGCAGTGGCATGATGCCTCGCCCGTGTTCAGAATCCTCGCGCTTGCGGCGTGCTTGCGGCCAGCCGCAGAGACCGCGGGTGCGGTGATGGTGAGCCGGGGCCTGTCACGCCGGTTTTTCTGGCTTGGACTGCCTTCGGCGGCCACGCTCCTCCTCTTCTTTATCGCCGGATTGCCTTTCGGCCTGGAGGGCGTGGCCTCGGCGCACATCTGGGCATTGTGGCTGATGTTAATTCCGAAGCTCTTCTGGAGTTTCCGCCAAACGCCGGTACGCGTTCGTGACTTCTTCTTCTCGATCGCAAGGCCTTCCGCGGCCGGTGTCGTGATGGTAGCAGTGTTGATTCTGCTTAAGGCTGGACGGTTCTTCCAGACTACGTCATCGGATCTTGCGGCGGGCGTCGTTGTCGCCCCGATCATATTCGTTGCTACTTTCTTGGCTGTCCCCGGCGGGAAAGCGGATCTCTTCGGTCTCATCAACGCCGTTGCCGTTGCCCTCGGGAAGCGTTCTGTGGTAGCTCTTAAATACTAATCTTAGAGCTAAGCCGAACTCGCTTCGAAGCGAGCGAGGATTTTCATGGCCTTCCTCGCTTCGGCAACTTGGCTTCTTTCGTCAGGGGTGAGTGTCTTGGACCAATCTCCGCCGCCACCACTGTCCTCACTCCGACGGGACAGCGAAGCACTTCACAGCAGATGAGAGTTCTTGTACCGACCTTTCGAGCTTTTGCCAAAGAAGCGTATCGGGGAGCTGGCTACGAGGCTCAGGACGTGCTGGCCGGGGTCGCAGACGTAGACCTCCTCACGCTGCGGCCCACTCCGGCGTTTTCGATTCGCGAACGTTTGTTGAGGGCGATGTCCTGGCATGATTTTACCGGCGTGTCCCTTTCCGCGAATCCGGGCCTTACAGCACCATCTATCACCCGAGAGTACGATCTATTCGTGTATTTCTGTCAGCACAAGCATCTCGCTGAGCTGCATTATCTGAATGCGGTCCGCGCTTGGTCCGAGCGCTGCCGCAGAAGTGTCTGTATTGTAGAAGAGCTCTGGAGTCACGAGATCCATCGTCTTCGCAAGCACTTGAAGAAGCTGAGACAGTTCGATCTCGTCGTCGTGACGTTGGAAGGGAGTGTCCGCAGTGCGGCTGATATCATTGAGAGGCCCTGCTCCTTCGTTCCGCCCGGGGTTGACTGCCTTCGGTTTTCATCGCACCTGAGGCGGTTTCCGCGGAGCATAGACGTGTACAGTATCGGGCGCCGACAGAAACCCGTGCATGACGAACTGGGGCGGCTAGCCGAGGCCGGGACGCTCTCCTATCTTTTCGACACCTCTCTCGGCGGAGACCTGAAAGTCCCTGACCATCGCTTGCACCGGTCGATGATCGCAGCCGTTGCGAAACGGAGCCGTTGCTTCATGGTCGCGCCGGCGCTTGTGGACCGGACGAGCCACAGGGGCGGCCAAGTCGAGTTGGCTAACCGTTACTTCGAAGGTTCAGCAGCGGGAGCGGTGCTGCTCGGCCAGCGTCCCGCCTGCGAGAGTTTCGATCGCCTGTTCGACTGGCATGACGCCGTTATCGAACTTCGGCCGGACGGCTCGGACTGCGAGCGAGTGCTCACAAACCTGCTCCGCGATGTTGCCCGCTGCGAGGGAATCAGCCATCGGAACGCCACGGAGTCCCTGCGTAAGCACGACTGGATATACCGGTGGAAGACTATTCTGCAACTCCTTGGCATGCCGCAGACCGACGCAATGATCGACCGGGAACGCCGCCTTCAGGAACTCGCGGCTGCCGCCGCCCCGGAGACGCCTTGATTCCCAACACCGAGTTTCTGACCTGCGCGGCTGCCCCTCAGCCGACCTCATTCCGAGTTCCGACGGCGTTTGAGGGGGGCCGCGCATGAGAGCGACAAGAGATTTGAGTGAGCCGCGCCGTATCGCTGTTTTTGGGATGTTCGGACAGCTCAACATGGGCAACGAGTGCACTCTCGAAGCGTTCCTCGTCAACTTGCGCACCCACCTGCCCGACGCGGAACCATTTTGCATCTGCCCGGAGCCTCAGGATGTGCTCGTCCGGCATCAAATTCCGGCAATTCTCATGTCAGTCGGCGCCGAACACGGTGCGCCTCGCGGGGCGCGCGGACTGGTCGCCGGCTTGATACAGCCGTTGCTGACCCGGCTCCGTGCGTTTCGCTGGGCTTATTCCCGTTTGCGGAATACCGAAATAGTGGCCGTGGCCGGCACGGGCATTTTCGAGGAGAACGTAGGCTTATCGCGTGGGTGGCTGTTCGATGTGCTCACCTGGTGTATCGCCGCCCGTTTGCGGCGCTGCCGCCTGGCGTTTGTCAGCATTGGAGCGGGACCCATTCATACGAGGTGGGCTCGCTGGGTGGTCAAGGCTACTCTTCGTCTGGCCGATTACGTCAGCTACCGAGATCGTTTCTCCGAAGAGTATATGGCGTCGATCGGGTTATCGACGACGAGCCACCACGTGTGTCCCGATCTGGCGTTCAGTTTGCCACTTCCACCACGTCAATGCGCAGCGGGTCTCGAGCCCCGCGGCGGGCTGGTGGTCGGCATCGGCATCATGGACTATTTCGGGCAAAGAAAAGCAAATCGTCGGACGCGAGAGGAGTATGTCCTTTACCTCGCAAGAATTGCAGACTTCATCAGTCGCCTGTTGAATAAGGGATGCCAAGTTAAGATTCTGGGCGGCGACGCCCGGTATGATGGGCGCGTCGTGACCGATCTGAAGCAGATGCTGGCGCAGCGAAACGTCTTCCCCGATGATCGAAGGCTATCGGAGGCGACGTTTGGCACGGTGCAAGACGTGATTGATCAGATTCAGAGCGTCGATGCGGTGGTGGCTGCGCGTTTTCACAATCTGATAGTCGCTTTGATGCTAACCAAGCCTACAATCTCGGTTGCCTACCACGACAAGAACGAAGTCTTGATGACTACTTTCGGCCTCCCAGATGCAAGCCAGAACGTCGATGAGCTGAACGTAACCGAATTGGAGAGACAGTTGTTCAGGATCATGGATGCTTGGCCGAGCTGGAAGCCACGCGTCGAAGAGAAGCTTGGGGAGTTCCGACAGCAACTGGACGACCAATACCATCGGCTGTTCCACCAGAGTCGTTCCGGGCGCAGAGCGCCGGGAAGGTACTGCGGATGATCCTCCGAAGCACAGTCATAAGCGGTGTGTTGGAAGTGGAAGTAGAGAGACACGCCGACGAGCGCGGATTTCTTGGGCGGAGTTGGTGCCTCGAGGAGTTTCGCGGGCACGGGCTCAATCCAGAGGTCGCCCAATGTAGTCTTTCGTTCAGCTTTCGTCGCGGCACGCTCAGGGGACTCCATTATCAGATTGCGCCGCACGCCGAAGCCAAGCTTGTCCGATGCACGCGGGGTGCGCTGTACGACGTCGCACTCGATCTTCGCCCGGATTCGGAGACTTTCGGCCGCTGGACGGCCTCGGAATTGACGGCCGAGAACCGCCGCGCCCTTTATATCCCGGAAGGCTGTGCCCACGGGTTCTTGACGCTGGAGGACAACACAGAGGTCTTCTACCAGATGTCCGAGTTCCATCACCCGGAATCGGCGCGCGGCGTCCGCTGGAACGATCCGGCGTTCCGAATCGTCTGGCCCATTGAAGTCGCCGTGATTTCCGAACGTGACGGTAGCTATCCGGATTTCGTCCTGTCATGACTAGTTTGGTCGACGAACTCAAGCGCAGCCCGGAAGCGGAACTGGGGCAAGCGCTTCACGATTGTGCGGCGTCGCTATATCCGATTTGCCGCAGTATCACGGGCGACGGCCTGCGACAGACGCTTGCCCGCATTCAGGACCGTATCCCTCTTCAGGTCGTCGAAGTCCCCTCGGGAACACCGGTGCTCGATTGGACGGTCCCAAAGGAGTGGAATATCCGTGATGCGTACATTCGTGATTCCTCGGGGCGGTTAGTGGTGGATTTTGGGCAGCACAATCTGCACGTGGTCAGTTACAGCACCCCGGTCCGGGCCGCGGTGAGCCTAGAAGAGTTGAAGGCCCACCTGTTCAGCCTGCCCGAAAAGCCAGATTGGATTCCGTACCGCACCTCGTACTACCACGAAGACTGGGGATTCTGTCTGACGCACCGGCAACTGGAGTCCCTGCCGGACGACACATACGAGGTTTGTATTGACACCTCGCTTCGGGAGGGCAACCTGACTCTTGGGGAGTGCCTGTTGCCAGGGTCAACCCCAGAGGAGGTCTTAATCTCCTGTCACGTCTGCCATCCCTCTCTGGCCAACGACAACCTTTCGGGGATCGCAGTGGCGATCGGTCTGGCCGAGCGGTTGCGCCGCATGCCGCACCGCTATACCTACCGCTTCATATTCGCTCCGGGAACGATCGGCGCAATTACATGGTTGGCGTTACATCGGGATACGGTGCATCGGATCCGCCATGGCCTAGTACTGACGTGCGTTGGTGACGGCGGCCCCTTTCACTACAAGAAGAGCCGCCGTGGGAACGCCTTAGTGGACAGCGCAGCCGCTCACGTGCTCAGTCACCAAACAAGGTCCGCGGAGATCCTCGAATTCTCACCATATGGATATGACGAGCGGCAGTATTGTTCACCGGGATTTGACCTGCCCGTTGGTTGCCTCATGCGCAGCGTGTGGGGTACTTTTCCGGAATATCATACGTCGGCCGACAACCTGGATTTCCTGCAACCCTCAGCACTTGCCGAGTCCCTTCTCGTATGCGCCGGAATCGTGGACGTGCTGGAGCGCAACCTGATCTACCGGAATCTTGAGCCCTATGGAGAACCGAACTTAGGCAAGCGGAATCTCTACCGGTCGACGGGAGGGACGGTCCCGTGCCGCGAGATCCTCGCAGCCCTGTGGGTGCTAAATCTTTCGGACGGCACGGCTTCCCTTCTGGACATCGCCGAACGTTCGGGATTGCCTTTTTCCGAGGTCAGTAAGGCCGCCGAGACTCTTCTCGATAAGGGCCTGCTTGCTGCCGTATCAGGTGCGGACTGCACCGTTGCATGAGACACCTGTTCAGTGGCCAATTCGATGGTACGACGGTTCTGCTGACCGGCCACACCGGGTTCAAGGGATCCTGGATGACGCTGTGGCTTCGCGAGATGAATGCCAACGTCGTAGGATTGAGTCTCCCGGAGCCCCCAACCCGTCCGTCCAACTATGAATTGTGCGGGCTCGCTAACGGCATCATCGACGTTCGGGGAGATATACGGAATTTCCAGGCGGTCGAGGATACAATCCGGTTACACCGCCCCCAACTCGTCATTCACTTCGCTGCACAGACCACCGTTCTGAATTCGTACGAGGACCCCCGAACGACGTATACTACGAATGTCGAGGGCACCGTTAACGTGCTTGAAGCCATTCGCCGCGCTAATGTTGTCCGGGCGGTGATGATCTGTGCAACTGATAAGGTGTATGAGAATAGAGAGTGGGTCTGGGGTTATCGTGAGAATGACTCGCTGGGCGGACATGATCCCTACAGCTCCAGCAAAGCGATGGCGGAGCTGGCCGTCAGTTCGTACCGGCGGTCTTTCTTTTCTGCTAACGGAGCAACAGCGATCGCCTCGGCCCGTGCTGGAAACGTGATCGGAGGTGGTGATTTCACCGCCCATGGGCTTGTCGCCGACACCATGCGCGCACTGCTTCGTGGCGAGCCAGTCCGCCTGAGGCGTCCTTCCAGTACCCGGCCCTGGCTCTTCGTCCTGGAACCTCTGAGCGGGTACCTGTGTTTGGCCGCCAGCCTCTTGCGAGAGGGCGGGAAGAACGCACAGGAATGGAACTTTGGACCGTGGCCGGAGAGCAATAGCCTCACAACCCTTCAGCTTGTCCAGCGTCTGTTGGAGCTGTGGGGTACCGGTAGCAGCCGCATCGAGGCCTCTACAACGGCCTCCTCCGGACCTCACGAAGCGCAGGAACTCCGTCTGAACTGGGACAAAGCCGCTGCCCAGCTCGAGTGGCGTCCGGTGTACGGAATCGAGGAAGCATTGCGGGAGACCGTCGCATGGTACCGCGCCTTCCACCAAGACAAGAGCATCCCGGACGTCTGCCATGCTACGCTCCGCCGCTATGTTCGGCGTGCGATGGAGCTTGCTCTCCCATGGGCCCGGTAGATCGAAACACAGAGTCAAGGGAGGTAGTATTCAATGGATGTTACGTCGCAAACCACTTCGGGCGCTCCGAACCTTCACGCCGGTGCTTGTCGATTCTGCGCTGCTCCTCTGGAACACACCTTTATCGACCTCGGCATGTCTCCACTCTGCGAGAGCTTTCCCGCCGCCACAGATTTGCCCCGCGGCGAAATGTACTACCCTTTACATGTGTACGTATGCGCACAGTGCTTTTTGGTTCAATTGCCAGAGTACGAATCACCGGAGCGTATCTTTCGCGAGTACGCTTACTTTTCTTCTTTTTCTGACTCCTGGCTCGCGCACTGTCGCCGGTATTGCCATCAGATGACAGAACGGTTCCAGTTGACCTCGGAGAGCTCTGTTGTGGAGATAGCCAGCAACGACGGATACCTGCTGCAGTACTTTGTAGCTCAAGGGATCCCGGTGATTGGCATCGAACCGGCGATCAACGTAGCCCGGGTCGCTGTAGAGAAAGGCGTACCCACTCTGGTCGAGTTCTTCGGAAAGCGCCTCGCTAAGCAACTGGCGGACGAAGGTCGTCAGGCAGATCTCGTGCTGGGTAACAACGTCCTGGCGCAGGTGCCGGATCTCAACGACTTCGTCGCGGGCCTCGCAATCCTCCTCAAACCCGGCGGTGTGCTCACGCTCGAGTTCCCCCACCTGCTCCGCCTCATCGAGCACAACGAGTTCGACACCATTTATCACGAGCACTTTTCGTATTTCTCCCTCCACACGGCGGCGAAGATACTCGCTAAACACGGCCTCTTTCTCTTCGACGTCGAGGAGCTTCCCACCCATGGCGGATCGCTCCGTCTCTATGCGGGTCTGAGAGCCCACGCCTGGGAACTCGGCAGTGCGGTCCGAAGGGTCCTGCGAGCGGAAGTCGAGGCCGGACTGCTTGACCTCGCCGGCTATCAGAGCTTCGCCCCAAAGGCGCGGGAGACCAAACTCGCCCTGCTGGAGTTTCTCCTTACGGCCGCAAGAAGCGGGAAGACAGTGGCGGGCTACGGCGCGCCCGGCAAGAGTGCTACCTTGCTGCATTACTGCGGTATCGGCAAGGACCTGATCCAGTACACCGTGGATCGTAATCCCTACAAACAGCACCGCTACCTTCCCGGCACGCACATTCCGATCTTCACGCCAGAGCGCATCCGGCTGACCAAGCCGGACTATGTCCTGGTGTTGCCGTGGAACCTCAAGGAAGAACTCTTGGCCCAGCTTGAGTACGTAAGGGCTTGGGGAGGACGCCTCGTGTTCCCAGTGCCGACTCTGACGATTCACTGAAGCAACGGAAACCTGGAGGCACCATGAAGGTGGTTTTGTTTTGTGGCGGCGCCGGCATGCGTCTGCGCGGATACTCCGAGGACATTCCCAAACCCATGGTGACTGTTGGATCTCGGCCTGTCTTGTGGCATGTGATGAAATACTACGCGCACTTTGGTCATAAAGACTTTATTCTGTGCCTCGGTTACAAAGCGAATGCTATAAAAAACTATTTCTTAGAATATGAAGAATCGGTTTCTAATGATTTTGTTTTCTCGCAGGGCGGTAAAACGCTCGAGTTTATGCAACGCGACATCGACGATTGGACCATTACATTCGTCGATACGGGCTTGCGCTCAACTACAGGAGATCGACTGCGTCTCGTCGAACGTTATGTCGCCGGCGAGGAGATATTTCTTGCGAACTACAGTGACGGCCTCACGGATTTTCACCTTCCCGATCTGGTCGACGAATTCGCACGTCGCGACAGTTATGCGTCGTTTCTTGCCGTTCAGCCGCGGTCGAGCAGTCTCGACACCGTTCACTTCTCGCACGAAGGCGTGGTCGGAGCGATCCGAAGCATGAGAGACTCTGATGTCTGGGTCAACGGCGGCTTTTTCGTGCTTCGCAAAGAGGTGTTTCGCTACCTCCGCCCCGGAGAGGAGCTGATCTATGAGCCTTTTACCCGAATGATCGCGGAAGGGCGGGTGTGGTCGCGGCGCTATGCCGGCTTCTGGCAATGTATGGATACGTTCAAGGACAAACAAGTGCTCGATGAATTGGACGCTTCCGGCGCCGCGCCGTGGTGCGTGTGGAAGGGCTAACGGGCGCCCTGCGCCTGTGATCAGGTGACCGGCTTTCCGGACAGCACTTCGGGTCTTCCAGCCCTGGTTCGCACGCTTGCGGCTTCGTTTATGCACCGGCTCGATTCTCAAACTACGTGGGACAGTGACTCTCAGCGCGAGTTCTGGAACAAGTGGATTTCGCAGAACCTCAGCGCGGCTCCTCCGCGCCCGGATGCCATCCGGACGGCGCGCCGTGTGCTCGCCGCCATCCAAGCTCTGCGCTTGCCCGAGCACGCCGCCGTTCTTGAGGTGGGCTGTGCGAACGGTTGGTTCAGCGAGCACCTTACCGCTTTCGGCCGGGTCACTGGCATCGACCTAGCCGACGAGGCGGTCGCCGAAGCCCGTCGCCGCGTTCCTCGTGCTTCCTTTCAAAGTGGAGATTTCATTCACGCCGCATTCCCTGAACGGTCGCTCGATTTGGTCGTCAGCCTTGAGACGTTCTCTCACATTGATCAGGCTAAGTTTCTTCTGGAGGTGGCACGCGTCTTGAAGCCCGCCGGGCACCTCATACTCACCACTCAGAACCGCTTTGCGTATACGCGAATGACCTGGGTACAACCGCCGGCCATGGGGCAGCTGCGCCGCTGGGTTACCGTTGGGGAGCTCAAGCGGATGGTGACGCGGGAGTTTGTGGTCCGCCACTGCGTCACGGTTGAGCCGGAAGGCAACCGAGGCGTCCTGCGAGCGGTCAACTCCCGGAAATTGACAGCAATCGCTGATCGCGTCCTGGGCAAAACGTGGACGAAGCGCCTTAAGGAGATTGCTGGCTTCGGCCAAACGATCCTGCTGGTCGCCCAGGCAAAGGCTCCTTAGGCTTCGAAACATTATGAAACGCGGACGATGTTGCCTCAGTCTAGCGCTGCTGGTGGTCTGGCTGGCCGGCTGCAGAGCTCAGCGCATTGAGTGGCGCCCGTTGAAACCCTCCGCTCGCGCCGAAGCAGCGTATCCGCTGCGGGTGAGCAGAAGCGGGCGGCATCTCGAAGATGCGAACGGAAGGCCGTTCCTAGTGGTTGGCGACGCAGCCTGGTCGTTGATCTCGGGGCTGACGAAAGCCGAAGCGGAACTCTATCTCGATGACCGGAGGCGGCGCGGTTTCAACACGATCCTTGTCAATTTGATCGAGCATAAGTTCAATGGTCCGCGAAATCGTTACGGACAGCACCCATTTCTGGCTTCATCTGATTTCTCACAGACAAATCCGCAGTATTTCGAACACGCAGACTGGGTACTTCGCAAGGCTGCGGAGAAAGGTTTCTTGGTTCTGCTGGTTCCGTGCTACCTCGGCTATGCAGGCACTGACGAGGGCTGGTTCGACGAGGTGCTCGCTAACGGGGTCGAAAAGTGCAAAGGATACGCCCGTTACGTAGTCGACCGATACCGTAGCCTCGATAACTTGGTCTGGGTTCTTGTAGGCGATCGCGAACCGGACCAGGCGCTGGCGCATGTGCAGGCGATGGCCGAGATCTTCACAGCCGAGGACAATCGCCACCTCAGGACCGCACACCTCGCACCGGAGGTGTCGACCCGGGACGCTTTTGCGAGTGGCTCCTGGGTGGATTTCAATCTGACCTACACCTACAACTTAGTGCACGCCATGGTGTTACGCGATTATTATCGGACTCCGCCGCTGCCGACTCTGTTGATCGAGTCGCACTATGAGGGTGAGCATGGTGCCAAGCCAGATTGGATCCGACGGCAATCGTACGGGGCTGTTCTGAACGGAGCGGTCGGTCACGTGATGGGCAACCGGCCAGTTTGGCTCTTTGACAAAGGCTGGCAGGCGGCGCTCAACAGCGAAGGCGCAGAGTCGATGAGGAACTTCCGGAACTTCTTCTCGGCTGTCAAATGGCACACTCTGGTGCCGGATTTCAGCGTAGTGTGGGAAGGACAGGGCAACCCCCGTGGCCAGGATTTCGTTTCCTGTGCGCGAAATCCGGAAGGTACGCTTGCGTTAGTCTACTTGCCGCGCCAGCGGTTCTTGAATCTACCTACCATCCGCACCGTGACGGTGGACAGCCGGACGCTCACCGGCACCACGATCGCCGCTTGGTGGTTCGATCCGCGCAGTGGCCGGGTGGCATCTGCCGGCACGATCGCGAGGGGCGCGAAGCGCTCATTCCGGACTTTGACGAGTGACGATTGGATTCTTGGCCTGGGTGAAGCCCTGCCGGTGCAGTAGTCTCGGTCGCGAGTTGCGGGTCACGGCAGGAGATATGCTGCGGACGTTGGAGCCGACGAGCGGAGATCCGCAAACGCGCCGAGTCGTGATGTGCAGTCGCCGTTAGAGCGGGTCTGCAGAGTCACGGGGGTGTCCTTGCCGGTGACCTTAGCCCCGTTTTCCGTCCGGATCGAAGTACGATTTGAGACGAAAGGAAGACGGGAATGAGCAAGAGCAAGCACGGCGAGGCGCAGATGATCATCGAGGCGCTGCAGCAGGTGGAGGCGGGGCGGAGCGCGGAAGGAGTGGGGCGGAGCTATGGGGTCAGCAAGCACACGATCTACGCGTGGAAGCAGAAGTACGGCGGCCTGACGGTGAGCGAGGCGCAGGAGATGAAGGCGTTGCGGGAGGAGAACGCGCGGCTGAAGAAGCTGGTGGCGAACTTGAGTCTGGACAAAGACGCGCTGGAGTCGGTGATCCGAAAAACCACTTGGGCTCGTAGGGCGCAAGGCGGAAGTGCAGCGGGTGAAGGAGCAGTTCGGCTTCAGCCAGCGGCATGCCTGCGAGCTGATCCAGATTCCGCGCTCGACTTATCGCTACGCGAGCCGCAAGGACGATGGCGACCTGCGGCAGAAGCTGGTCACGTTGGCGCACGAGCAGCCGCGGTACGGCTACCGGCGGTTGGGGGTGCTGTTGCGGCGGGAGGGGATGGTGGTGAACGCGAAGCGGGTGCGCCGGGTGTACCGGGCCGCGGGCTTGCAGGTGCGGCGGATCCGCCGGCGGCGGCGGACGCGGAGCGTGGCGCCGCGTCCGGTGCTCACGGGAGCCAATCAGGAGTGGGCCTTGGACTTCGCCAGCGACGTGACGGACGGCGGGAGACGCTTACGCGTGTTGAGCGTGATCGACACCTACACGCGGGAATGTTTGGCGCTGGAGACCGACACGAGCTTTCCCAGCCGCCGCGTGACGCGCATGCTGGAGGCGGTGATGGCGTGGCGCGGCTCCCCGCAGGGAGTGCGCAGCGACAACGGCCCCGAACTGACCAGCCGCCATTACCGGGCGTGGTTCGCCGAAAAGAAGATCGCGACGATCCACATTCAGCCGGGACGGCCGACCCAGAACGGACACGTGGAGAGTTTTCACGGAAAGCTGCGGGACGAATGTTTGAACCCGAACTGGTTCTGGAACCTGTGGGACGCGCGGCGCAAGATCGGAGCCTGGCGCGAGCATTACAACACGCGCCGCCCGCATTCGCAGCTGGGGTACAAGACGCCGGAGGAGTTCGCGCGGGGGATCGCCCCTTCGCCGTCTCCAGCGTCGGATGGCGCAACGGCGCGGCCGCCTCAAGGCCAAGCCCTGCGGGCGCCTGCGGCGGCCTTGACTCGGCCTCGCCCTTGCGCAGCGGAGCTAAGATGACGGCGAAGGGGCTCTGCGAAGTTGTAGAGTGGGCTGGGCGGAGAATGGGGCCACGTCACCTGCTCATCGCACTTCCCCTTTCCTGTGTCTCAAATCGTATTCCGGTTTGGACGGAGGATGGGGGTCAGGTCAGTTGGAAACCAGCGACGAGGAAAGCCGCATGTTGAAGATCGGTTTCATGCACCCGGAGAGTCATCCTCTCCGTGTTCTGTGCCTCGGCGCGCACCCTGATGACATCGAAATCGGTTGTGGCGGCTTGATCTTGACGCTCCGGCGTCGGCTTCCCAAGCCGTCCTTTCATTGGGTCGTGTTCAGCGGCTCAGGGATCCGCCACACCGAGGCAATCACAGGGGCAAACCTCTTTGCGGGAGACAGCGTCGCCGAGCGTTCAATCAATGCGTTCCGCGACGGTTTTTTGCCGTACAGTAGTGGGGAGGTGAAGGGGTTCTTCGAAGACCTGAAAGGGCGCGTTGAACCGCACCTCGTGCTGACGCATTGGCAAGGAGACGCCCATCAGGATCACCGGCTGATCTCGGAACTGACTTGGAACACGTTCAGGAATCACTTAATTCTGGAATACGAGATTCCGAAGTATGACGGCGATATGGGCAGGCCGAACGTTTACATCCCTTTGGACGAGGCAGTGTGTGAAGAAAAAGTCAACTATCTGATCGAGGCCTTTCCGTCGCAGGGAAGCAAACCTTGGTTCGATCGGCGCACTTTTCTTGGCCTGATGCGGCTTCGCGGAATGGAGGCGAACGCGCCCGGTGGCTACGCCGAGGCGTTTCATACGCGGAAAACGGTTCTTCAGGCCTTCTAGAGGAGTCAAGAGAATCATGGATCACGGAAACGGGGTTAGTGCCGCGCAAGCACCCGGTGCGGCGGCCGGAGGGCGGACGAAGGCGCGCGCTCTTCAAGTCAGGGCGCACCAACTGATCCCCGGCGGCTGCCATACCTACGCCAAGGGCGACGACCAGTACCCGGAGTGTGCACCGCCATTCATTGTGCGCGGATCAGGATGTCACGTCTGGGATACGGATGGCAACGAGTTCATTGAATACGGAATGGGCTTGCGTGCGGTGACGCTCGGGCATGCATTCGCGCCTGTCGTCGAGGCTGCCTACCGTCAAATGAAGTGCGGCAGCAATTTCACCCGGCCGGTCCCAATCGAAGTGGAGCTCGCCGAGGCGATGCTGGAGATCGTTGATGGCGCGGAAATGATCAAGTTCGCCAAGAATGGCTCAGACGTCACTACCGCTGCGGTCAAACTCGCCCGCGCCTACACTGGCCGCGACCTTGTAGCCATCTGCGGCGATCACCCTTTCTTCTCCGTCGACGATTGGTTCATCGGCACCACGGAGTTGGATGCCGGTATTCCGGTGTCGTCCGCAGCGATGACCCTGAAGTTCCGGTACAACGATCTGCCCAGTCTGCAGGCGCTGTTTGACCGCTGCCCGGGCCGGATCGCCTGCGTCATGATGGAAGCGGAAACGGTTGTTCCTCCCCGGCCGGGATTCCTGAACGACGTCAAGACGCTTTGTGAGAAGCATGGAGCGGTCCTCGTTTTCGACGAAATGATCACAGGTTTCCGCTGGCACCTCGGTGGCGCCCAGAAGTTCCATGGGGTCACGCCGCACCTCTCTACGTTCGGCAAAGCGATGGGCAATGGCTTTGCTGTCGCGGCCCTGGCCGGCAAGCGCGAGATCATGCGCCTCGGCGGGCTGGATCACGGCCGGCCTCGCGTCTTCTTGCTCTCCACCACTCACGGAGCTGAGACTCACGCCCTTGCTGCCGCTCTGGAGACGATCCGCTGCTACCGTGAACACGATGTCGTCGCTTTGCTCTGGCGACAGGGGCAGGCACTGGCGGAACTGGTGAACCGATCCATCGCCGAACACGGACTGCAGTCCTTTTTCGAAGTACTGGGCCGTCCGTGCAACCTGATCTTCAGCACCTGCGATCGGCAAGGGAATCGCTCCCCGGCCTTTCGTACTCTCTTTATGCAGGAGCTGATCCGCCGGGGAGTGCTCGGACCGTCTTTTGTCGTGAGCTTTTCCCACACCGACGTTGATATTGCGCGGACGGCAGAGTCGGTCTCCGAAGCCCTTTGTGTCTACCGAAAGGCTCTCGACGAAGGAGTGGAGAAGTACCTCGCAGGACGCTCCGTCAAACCAGTGTACCGGCGTTTCAATTAAGCGAACTTTCTTTGCGCCGGGCTTCGCCGGGACCGTGGCCGCAGCACGCGGCAGTTGATCGGCCCGGCGCTGATGTTGTCCTGATTCCTGCCCTCGCAGCTACCGTGCGCGGGGCTTTGTGAGCTAATCGCCACTTTCCCCCAATATCTATTAAGGTATCAGCTTTGTATTCCAGTGTCATTACGGCCGTACTGCGCTCCCATTTCTGCTGCCCGCCGCCGCCTGCCGGTTTCGATGTTCTCGCAGCTACCTCCACCCAGCCCGGCTACTTCGAGTTCGGCACCGGCAACCTCTTGTTCGGACGGTATGCGGACGGCACGAACGAGCGTCCTTCGGCCGAGCGCCCTCGCGACGTCCGGCCGCGCGTGCAGCGCGGGGTCGGCCGCCTTCTTCTGCCGTTCGATCCCGCCGAAGCTCTCAAGAACGTGCGCGAAGAACGGTACTGGAGAGCGACCGGGAAACCCGGCCCGCCAGACGGCGGGATCCATGGGCTATATTACCGGTTGCGCCCCGTACTCGGGCTACGAATCCGCAAGCATCTCCAGCGCCGCTATTTTCGCGGTTGGGAGAACATTCCGTTTCCCCGGTGGCCAGTCGACTTCTCCGCCGAAAACCTCCATGAGACTCTGCTCGCCCTCAGCCTCAAGGCGGCCGGCGTCACGCGGGTACCGATTGTCTGGTTCTGGCCGAACGGGGCGCCCAGTTGCACCATTGTCACGCATGACGTCGAGACGGCGGCCGGCCGGGACTTCTGCTGTGGCCTGATGGATCTAAACGAATCCGTCTGCGTCAAGAGTTCTTTTCAAATCGTCCCCGAGGAACGCTATGCTGTCTCCGCAAACTTGCTTGAGAAGATCCGCGCGCGGGGACACGAGGTCAATGTCCAAGATCTCAATCACGACGGCTTATTGTACAGGGACCGCGCCGAGTTCCTGCGTCGCGCGGCCAAGATCAATCAATACGGCCGCGAATACGGCGCCGCCGGGTTCCGCGCCGCGGTGTTGTATCGCAATCCGGACTGGTATGACGCCCTCGAGTTCGCCTACGACATGTCGATTCCGAATGTCGCCCACCTCGACCCGCAGCGCGGCGGCTGCTGTACCGTGTTCCCGTACTTCATCGGCGAAATGCTTGAGCTTCCGGTAACCGTCACCCAGGATTACTCCCTGTTCCACATTCTCGGCCAGTATTCCACCGACCTTTGGCGTCAGCAGATCGATCTCATCCGCGCGCGCCACGGCCTCATCAGCGTCATCGTCCACCCGGACTACATCCTCACCGAACGACCCCGGCGAGTCTACGCCGATCTCCTGCGCCACCTCGCGGATCTCCGCGACCGGCGCGAGACCTGGATTGCACTTCCCGGCGAAGTGAACGACTGGTGGCGGCAGCGCAGTCAGATGACCCTGGAGCCAGACGGCGACGGCTGGCGCATCACCGGTCCCGGAAGCGAGCGCGCTACGCTCGCCTGGGCTTGCCTTGGCGAGCAGGACACGATCCGGTACGAGCTCTCCACAGGCGGCTAACCGCAAACTGTCGATCTTATGGCGCTTGTCACCACATCGCAGGTCCGCATCGCCGGCGTCTTCGGTTGCGTACCTAGCCGGCGCTTCAACAACCTGACGGACGCCACCGGGTTCCCCCGAGAGGAGGTGCTCAAGGTCACCGGCATGGCGGGGATTCGCGAGCGCCGGATTGCCGGCAACGCCGTGTGCAGCAGCGATCTCTGCGCCGAGGCGGCCCGCGGCCTACTCGATCGCCTCGGCTGGCCCCCTGCCTCAGTGGACGCCCTCATCATGGTCACTCAGAGCCCGGACTACTTCCTGCCCTCCACCTCCTGCGTGGTGCAGCAACGGCTCGGCCTGTCCGACCGCTGCGCAACGTTCGATGTGGGGCTCGGGTGCTCCGGTTATCCATACGGACTCTGGCTCGGAGCCATGATGATTCAAACCGGGATGCAGCGGGTGCTCGTCCTCCACGGCGAAACGCCCAGCCGTTTTGCCGACGATTCCGACCGCTCCGTTTCGCTGCTTTTCGGCGACGCGGGGTCCGCCACCGCGCTGGAACGCTCGGAGAACGCCGCACCCTGGCACTACGCGTTGCACTCCGACGGCAGCGGAGCTGGAGCCATGATGATCGAGGCGGGAGGCTTCCGCAACCGCTCCAGCGCGGAGCCGCGCAAGCATTGTGTCGCGATGGACGGAGCCGCCGTGTTCAATTTCACGATCAAGCGTGTTCCCGCGCTTATCGCGGACACCCTTGCCGCCGCCGGAACCACTACGACGGACGTTGACTACTTCATCTTCCACCAGTCGAATCACTACATCATCAAGCACCTGATGACGAAAGCAGCCATTCCGGCGGCCAAGGCGCCGGTGATCCTCCAGGAGTTTGGCAACACCGGGGGACCCTCCGTGCCGCTCACCCTCACCCTCGGCGGCCTGGTACGGCCGCCGGACCGCTCCCTCCGTTTGCTCCTGCTCGGCTACGGCGTTGGCCTTTCCTGGGGATCTGCCCTGGTCGATCTCGACTCCGCCGCTGTCCTCGGGAGCGTGGAACTCGAAAACGCCGCGGCAGCATAGCTGGGCTGCGCGGCCTGTGGAATACAGATGACTCAGGAAGAAGCCTTACGCTGGATCGCGGGCGTGTTCGCCGAACCGCCCGAAAAGCTCACTCCGGAAACCCATCGCGCGGAGATCCTCGACTGGGATTCGCTGGGGGTCCTAACCCTCATGGCCAGCCTGGATTCGGACTTCGGCGTGATCCTCTCAGACGACGAACTTCAGAGCCTCAAGGAAGTCGGCGACATCCTGGACGTCCTCCGCCGCAACGGAAAGTTGAGTTAAGGTGTCCGGGCTCTATTCCCTCGAAGGCCGCCACGTGCTGGTTACTGGCGGTACCCGCGGCATCGGCCGGGCGATTACTCTGCAGTTCGCCCGTTCCGGCGCCAGCGTGACGGCGGTTTACGTACGCGGTGAAGCGGCAGCCGCCGAACTCCAGACCCTGGCCGATCGGGAGAGCTTGCCGGTCACCCTCTGCCGGGTCGACTTAACCACTGCGCCGGGGCTTGACCGCATCGACACGGCCCTCGGGTCCACCCCTTTGCACGGATTGGTCCACTGCGCCGCCACGGGAGTCCACCGTCCGTTCGCCGAACTTACCCTCCGTCACTACGACTGGACCTTTGCGCTGAACGTGCGAGCCTTCTTTGAGCTGGTGCAACGCGTGTTGCCGCGCCTCGCCTCCCCTTCCAGCATCGTCGCCATCAGCTCTCAGGGGGCGCTGCGTACCGTGCCGGCGTATTCAGCCGTAGGGGCGTCCAAAGGCGCTCTGGAGGCGCTGGCCCGGCACCTCGCTGTAGAACTTGCTCCCAAGGGTGTGCGCGTAAACATTCTGGCGCCCGGCGCCGTCGCCACCGACGCCTGGAAGTCCTTGCCGGACGCGGAGGCCCGGTTGGCGGAGCTCACACGCCGCACCCCGGCCGGGCGGCTGGTCACCGCCGAAGAGGTCGCTCTTGCGGCTCAGTTCCTGTGCTCCGATGCTGCCCGAGGCGTCATCGGGCAGACCCTGGTGGTCGACGGAGGCGCCAACCTCCCCGTGTAGGGGGTTCGGCCTCAACGATGTTGATTGAAAAGCCGCGCATTCCAATCCGCGACGTACTACTATTCGGGCTTTGGCCTAGCTTTCTCAAGGTCTGGTTGTATCGTCTCCTCCGTGGCTATCGGATCGGTTCCGGCGTCACGATCGGCTTGGGCTCAGTGATCTGCGCGGAGTCCGCTGAAATCGGCGATCACACCTCCATCGGGTTCCTGACGGTACTGCGCGGCCGCCAGATCCGGCTGGGCGCTCACGTCCAGATTGGCTCCACTACGTTCCTCGATACACCTTACATCGAGATCGGCGAAGGCACCAAGATCAACGAACAGGTCTTCGTGGGTGGACTCCAGTTTCCAGACTCCCGCTTCGTGCTCGGAAAGAACTGCCAGATCATGCAGATGTCGTTTCTCAACCCCGCCCGCTCTATCGTCGTCGGCGACGATTCGGGCATTGGCGGGAACTCGCTGATCTTCGGACACTCTTCGTGGCTGAGCAAGTTCGAGGGCTATCCGGTCGACTTCGCGCCCATCGAAATCGGCAGTAGCGTGTCCCTGGCCTGGGGCGTGTTCGTACTCCCGAGGACCACCATCGGCGACGGCGCGGTGATCGGTGCCCGCTCCGTCGTCCATGGCACGGTTCCTCCGCGCTGCCTTGCTGTCGGCTTCCCCGCACGCGTGATCGCTAAGGCGCCGGATTTCCCCAAACCGGTCTCTGCCGATGAGAAAACCGAGATCTTCCGCCACATCGTCGCTGAGATGGTCGACTTTTTCGGGGCCTCGGGGTTTCCCAGCGACCGCCAGGGGGACCTCTACCGCTTCCAAGCTCAGAGCCGCAGTTGGTGGCGCGGTGCGCCAAAATCCTGGACCCTCCGGACCCTGGAGGCAGCGCCGACGGCAGCACCGGCTCAAACTGCTCCGTCCTGCGACGTTCTGCTGAGCCTGGCTGAGATCCCTCCTCAGATTCGCCGCGCCCTTGAGTCTGCCGGCACTGCCTGGATCGACATTGCCCGCAAGGAGCGGTCCGTGCTGCGCAACGACCTCGCTGACGAGGTCGACCTTTTCCTGAAGCGTTATGGCGTACGCACGCTGCGCCGCGGTGCGGGCACCGCCTCGCCCGCCGCCTCCGCTTCCGCCTCGGCATAGACCCGCATGGGCACCAAGGAACTCGGTCAAACCGGCGTTGCGCTGCCCGAAGTCGGCATCGGTACTTGGAACTACCACGCCGGCCCCGATCCCCTGCGGAAAGGCCTCGAAGCTGGCGCACTGTTTCTCGATACTGCCGAATCGTATGGGACCGAAGGCGATGTCCGGCAAGCCATCCGCGGTATCCGTGAAAGCGTCTTCGTGGCCACCAAGGTCTCACCTCAGAACTTCCGCGCGGCCGACCTGCGCCGTTCCGTGGACGCCAGCCTCGCCCGACTCGGCGTCGATCAGATCGACCTGCTGCAACTCCATGAGCCCAACCCCGGGATTCCGATCACCGAAACCATGGACGCAGTCGCCAGGCTGATCACCGCAGGCAAGGTCCGCTTCGCTGGCGTCAGCAACTTTTCGGTCGCGCAGCTCATGGCCGCGCAGGCGGCGCTCGGGCGTTATCCGGTCGTCTCCAACCAGGTCCGCTACAGCATCATCGACCGGACCATCGAGAAGGACCTGCTTCCCTACTGTCAGGCCCATCACATCACCGTGATTGCTTATTGCCCGCTCGCGCGTGGTCTCGACCGGATCCGCGATTGCGACCCAAGTGGCGCACTCACCGAGGTCGCCCACGCAACCGGACGCTCCGTCGCCCAGGTCGCTCTCAACTGGTGCCTCTGCCAGGACCGGGTGGTCGTGATTCCGAAAGGCAACACCGAAGAGCACATCCTCGACAACTGCGGTGCGGCCGGATGGCGCCTTACCAGTGCCCAGCTCTCCATTCTCAACTCGCGGATCCGTTACCGCCACCGCGGCCGGTTCGACGAGTTCGTGCGCCGCTACACCCCGAATGCGCTTCGCGGGGCGGCTTCGCATGCGATCCGCCTGCTCCCGCCCGAACTCCGGCGCCGGGTCAACTGAAAATGTGCGGGATTTGTGGCTCGCTCAGTCTTGGTGCCGACCGCGTCGAGCGCGCGGTGATCGAGAAGATGATGGACCGAATCCGCCACCGGGGTCCCGACGGCTCGGGCATCCACCAGGAGTCCGGGATCGCCCTCGGTCACGTCCGGCTCAGCATCATCGACATTGCTGGCGGAGCGCAACCCATGTCGACCCCTGACGGATCGCTCTGGATCACCTTCAACGGTGAGATCTTCAACTACGTCGAGCTTCGCGAAGAACTGCTGGCGCAAGGCTGCCGCTTCGCCACGGCGTCCGATACCGAGGTCATTCTGCACCTCTACCGCCGCGACGGCGAACGCTGCGTAGAAAGACTCAACGGCCAGTGGGCCTTCGCTATCTGGGACCGGCCGCAACGAAAGCTCTTCCTTTCCCGCGACCGCATCGGCGTGCGTCCGCTGTTCTACACGCAAACGCCGCACCATCTGTTTTTCGCCTCCGAGATCAAGGCCCTACTCGCCTGCCCGGGAGTGGACGCCGCGCTCGATCTCCAGGCCCTCCATCAGTTCTTCACGTTCTGGACCGCGGTACCGCCCCGCACTGCCTTTCGCCAGGTGCTCGAACTGCCTCCCGGTCACTCCCTCGTCGCGCGCGATGGCGAGATCCGAGTCTCTCGGCATTGGCGGCTCGAGTTGGACCCCGAGCCGCCATCCGAGAACTCGGAGCCGCAACTGGTCGAGCGGTGCTTCGAACTGCTCCAGGACGCCACCCGGATCCGCCTTCGATCCGACGTTCCGGTGGGAACCTACCTCAGCGGCGGACTCGACTCGACCCTCATCACCGCCCTGGCCGGCCGCACCGCCGGCGAGCGGCTCCGGTCGTTTTCAATCGGCTTCGACGATCCGCAACTCGATGAAACGCCCTATCAGCAAGAAGCTGCGGCCTTTCTTGGAACCGCCCACACCGGGCTGACTTGTTCGAGTGAGGCCATCGCCCAATCGTTCTCGGATGTCGTTTGGCATGCCGAACAACCGCTGCTCCGCACCGCTCCCGCACCGATGTTCCTGCTGTCGCGGCAGGTGCGGCAGCAGGGCTTCAAAGTGGTGCTGACCGGCGAGGGCGCCGACGAGATGTTCGGCGGCTATGACGTTTTCAAGGAAACCAAGATCCGGGGTTTCTGGGGCGGCCGGTCCGGCTCCCCATTCCGCTCCCGGCTGCTCAAGCGCCTGTACCCTTACATGGATCAGTTCCAGCGCCAGTCGCCCCAATACCTGAGCCGCTTCTTCCACGTATCAGCGGAGAGCCTCGCCAGCCCCTACTTCTCGCACCTGCCCCGCTGGGAGCTCACCGCTGGCTTGAAATCGTTCTTTTCGGCCGACGTTCAGTCCGCCGTCCACGAGCAGCAGACCCTCGACAGCCTGGCGCAGCACCTGCCGGACTCCTTCGCGGCGCTTTCGCCTTTCAGCCGGGCCGAGTTTCTGGAGGCCACGCTGCTGCTTCCCGGCTACATTCTCTCGGCTCAAGGTGACCGGATGGGCATGGCGCACGCCGTCGAGCACCGCCATCCGTTTCTTGACCACCGGGTGATGAGCTTCGCTGCCCGGCTGCCGCTGCGCGCCAAAATGCGCGTGCTCCGCGAGAAACACCTTCTCAAGCAGGCAGGAAAAAACCTCGTGCCCCTCAGCGTCATCGCTCGAGCCAAACAGCCCTACCGCGCTCCTGACGGCGCGAGCTTCTTCCGCGGGACGTCCGAACCGCCCGCCGCGCTGCTGCCCGACCGGATCCGGCGTCACGGGATCTTCGACCCCGGCCGCGTCTGCAGCCTCGTGAACAAGTTTCAGTCCGGCAAGCCCACCAGCGTGCGCGACAACATGGCGCTTGTGGGCATCCTGTCGACGGAACTCCTCCTCGACCGGTTTCTTGGCCCCGCCGCCAAGGCGTGAAGGATTAGGATCTTTCGACAGAGAGGCGTGCGCAGCATGCAATATCGTGAGGAAATCCGGAGCTTCGTAGCCTCGAACTTCCTGTTCGGCCAGGACACCCCCCTGGGCGACGAGGACTCGCTGCTCGATCAAGGTATCGTCGACTCCACCGGTGTTCTGGAACTGGTGAGCTTCCTGGAGATGCGTTTCGGCATCAAGGTCCAGGACTCAGATCTCGTCCCTGAGAACCTCGATTCGATCGGCAACGTCGCCCGGTTTGTCGAGCGCACTTTAGGGTCGGTCGGAGCGAAGTAAATGCAGGTGGAGCAGTTCCTGGAACAGAGCGCGGCGGTTCACCCGGACAAGACGGCCGTCGTGTGCGGAGGCCGGCGTTTCACGTACCGCGAGCTCGAGCAACAGGCCAATCGGTTGGCGAACGACCTTCTGGCTCAGGGTATCGAGCGATGGGACCGTGTTGCCGTGTGCCTGGAGAATTCTACGGAAGCCGTGATTTCGCTCTTCGCTATCCTCAAGGCCGGCGGCATCTTCGTGTTGCTCCATCCGGCTACCAAGGGCGAGAAACTGAGCTTCATCTTGAACGATTGCCGCGCCGCGGGCCTGATCGCCCCCGCCGGCCGCTTGGACTCGGCGTCCCTTGCCGGAACCTGTCCCCACCTCCGCTGCGTTTGGAACGCCGATCCAGTCACTCCCGGATCGTGGCCCCCGGCTCTCCGTGTCGTCCCCCTGGCGGGCGCACTCGAAGGTCCCCAGTCGCCGGCGCCCCCGCCGAAGCGCAACATCGATGTGGACCTTGCGGCGTTGATCTACACCTCGGGTACCACCGGCCGGCCGAAAGGCGTCATGCTGACGCATCGCAGTATGGTTGCCGCCGCAACTTCCACCATCGCCTACCTCGATAACTCGGCCGCGGACGTGATCCTGAACGTCCTCCCTCTATCTTTCAGCTACGGACTCTACCAGGTGCTGACCGGCTTCCAGACCGGAGCCACCGTCGTGCTGGAAAAATCGTTCGCCTACCCGCACGCTGTTCTCCAGACCATGAGCCGGGAGCGCGTTACGGGATTTCCGCTGGTGCCGACGATCGCCGCCACGCTTCTTCAATTGGATCTTGCGGCGCACTCCTTTCCGGACCTCCGGTACATCACCAACGCAGCCGCCGCGCTGCCCACCGACCACATCCGCCGGCTCCGTGCCGCGTTTCCCGGCGCGCGATTCTTCTCGATGTACGGTCTGACCGAGTGCAAACGGGTATCCTTTCTGCCGCCGGACCAGCTCGACATCCGGCCGGACTCGGTCGGCCGCGGCATGCCGAACGAGGAAGTCTACCTCGTGGATGAGGAGGGCCGGCGCTTGCCCTTGGGCAGCACTGGCGAACTCGTGGTTCGCGGTTCCCACGTCATGGCCGGGTATTGGGAGCAGCCGGAAGAGTCGGCGCGCGCCTTGCGCCCCGGCCGTTGGCCCGGAGAATCGGTGCTTTACACGGGCGACCTCTTTCGCACCGACGCCGAAGGCTACCTCTACTTCGTGGCACGCAAGGACGACATCATCAAGACCCGTGGCGAGAAGGTGAGTCCCAAAGAAGTCGAGGATGTCCTCTGTGCCCTTTCCGGGGTGGTCGAGGCCGCGGTGGCCGGTGTTCCGGATCCACTGCTCGGCCAGGCGATCCACGCCTTCGTCCGCCTCCGCGATCACGCGGGTCTGACGGAGACTGACATCCTCCGTCATTGCGCCGCCCACCTCGAGAACTTCATGGTCCCCAAACGAATCTCGTTCGTCGAGGCACTGCCCACCACCGGCACCGGCAAGATCAGCCGGCGTCTGCTGGCCTCCAGCGCCGCGGAGACTACCCGGTGAACGTTCCTGAACTGCTCCAGATTGACCCCGCCGCAACCGCGGCGCGAATCGAAGCCGCGATTCGCGACGTGGTCTTTCACCAGTTCCGGCGCAAGGGCGCGATCGTCGCGATCTCCGGCGGCATCGACAGCAGCCTGGTGGCCGCGCTGTGTTGCCGCGCCCTCGGCCCGGACCGGGTGTTGGGGCTGCTGCTTCCGGAACGCGAGTCTTCGCCGGATTCGGCCCGGCTCGCCGGCTTGCTGGCCTCCTCCCTGGGCATGCCCACCGTACTGGAGGACATTACACCGGCCCTCGAGGCCATCGGCTGCTACCACCGCCGCGATACCGCGGTCCGCGAGGTCGTTCCCGAGTACGGCGACGGCTACCGCTGCAAGGTCGTTCTGCCGGAGCCGGGCGCTGCGTACGCCCTCTTTTCGATCGTCGTCCAATCGCCCGAGGGCAGGGAAGTCAAGGTCCGGCTCACCTACGAAGCCTACCTCGCAATCGTGGCCGCCACGAACTTCAAGCAGCGGACCCGCAAGAATTTGGAATACTACTGGGCGGACCGGCGTCACTACTGCGTGGCGGGTACCCCGAACCGCCTGGAGTACGATCAAGGTTTCTTCGTCAAGAATGGTGACGGCTCTGCCGACTTCAAGCCCATCGCGCATCTTTACAAGTCGCAGGTGTACCAGTTGGCCGCCTACGCGGGCGTCCCGGAAGAGATCCTCCTCCGGCCTCCTTCCACCGACACCTATCCGCTCGAACAATCGCAAGAAGAGTTCTACTTCACCGTGCCGCTCCCGACCATGGACCTCTGCCTGTTTGGTGTCAATAGCGGCTGGACGGCCGAGGAACTGGCCCGCCGGAGTGGCGTGGAGAGTGCTTTGGCCGCTAAGGTCTACCGCATGATCGAGGCGAAGCGCCGGATGGCCCGGTACCTGCACTCCGCAGCCGTCGTGTGCGAGTCCGGCACGTAATCGCAGACCCCGGAAGCGGTGCGCCGCAAAGTCCCTTGGGTTCTCGTCCCGACGATATACTGAAGTCACACCGGCCCGGCACGCGACGGCGTGGCCGCACCCTATCGCAGCGGCGCCGGGAGGACGATTGGTTCGATAGCCAGGGCTCGCGTCTGTCCATGCTGGTCGACTGGTGAGAGGCTCGAATTTGCATGCGTGAAGACTTGGACTCCAAACCCGTTCGCGGCGACGAAGAAGACGAGGGCGGCAGTCTCGGCGACCTTTTTGAGTGGGCCGGCGGACTGTTGTTCCGGCGTCGCTGGCTGATCGCGGCGACCGCGTTCGTCGTCACCTTGGCTGCCATCGGCATCATCCTGAAGCTCCCCAACCGCTATCAGTCGCAGGCCACCCTGATGCTGCAGCGCGAACGCATCCCGCAGCGCTTCGCGGAGTCGTTCGTGGTGGCGAATGCCGAGGACGAATTGAACGCGATCGCCCGTGAAGTGCTTTCCCGCCGCCGCTTGATCCAAGTCATCGACGCTACCGGGCTCTACCCCGATCTGCGTGCGCAGCTCCCGCCGGACGCCCTGGCCGAGCGGATGCGCAAGGGGATCAAGCTCGAACCGGTCAAGTCTTCTTCCCGTACCGACATCACGGCTTTCCAACTGGGCTTCACCGCCGGTAGCGCCCCGCTGGCCCAGGACGTCGTATCCCGCCTCGCGAACCTGTTCATCGAGGAGAACCTGCGGACTCAGGACGACCAGACCGCCACCACGGGCAAGTTCCTGACCCAACAGATGGAGGCGGCCAAACTGCGCCTCGCCCAGCAGGAGGCCAAGGTCCGCGACTTCAAACTGCGCAATCTCGGGGAACTGCCGGAGCAACAATCGAGCAACATCAGCGCGCTGACCGAAGCGCGAATCGAACTGCAGACCCATGCCGCGCGGGCTTCGCGGGTCCGCCAGCAGAGGGTCGAGCTCGAATCGTCGCTTTCTGGCTTCATCGCCCGCGCCGAGTCGGAAAAGAACGCTCTGCTGGCCAAATACACCGCGAAGCATCCTGATATTGTCCGCAAGGACCGGGATATCGAACAGGCCCGCGTCCTCTTGAAGGCCCTCGTCGCCGAGTCGGCTCCCCCGAGCTTCGCCGCCTCCCCGGCCGGCCCTGAGGATCCCTGGCTCGCCCAGACCCGCCGCCAGGTGCAGGCCATCGGCGAGGAACTCGAAGCCGCGGTCCGCGACGAACAGCGCGCCCGGGCCCAGATCAGCCAGGTACAAGGCAAGATCAACCTGATCCCGCTACGGGAGCAACAGATGTCGGCCCTGATGCGGGACCTCGACAGTTACCAGAAGGACTACAATGACCTGCTCGCCAAGCAGCTCCGCTACCAGCAGACCATTAGCATGGAGGAGCAGCGGCATGGCGCTCAGTACCGGCTGGTCGAACCCCCGGATCTGCCCATCGCCCCGGTCAGTCCCAAACGCCTCCAGTTGAGTCTTGGTGCCGCCGGAGCCGGCCTCGCGATCGGTTTGATCCTGGCTTACCTGCTGGATCTGCTAAAGAACTCGTTCCGGACCGAAAACGAAATCAAGCGGCAATTGCACGTGCCCCTGGTCGTCTGCTTGCCTCTCATGCAGACCCGGGCCGAGATCAGGTGGCGGCGGAAATTGCGCGTTCTCGAGTGGGCGGCCGGCTCGGCGATGATTGCCGTAGTGGCTGTGGCTGAGTTCTATGTTTACCGGAACCCTTAGGAGAGGCGGGTTTCCGGTGGTGAATGCTATCCTCGGTGTGACTGTGAATCGGTGTGACGTTTGTCGAGATTGAAGTCCATATTCAGCCGTGAGGGGCTCGGCTTGCCAGGCCCTGGCGGCACCCCCGGCCCCGCGACCACGGGTACCGCCCTCGGCGAGCCTCGGCCCGACCAACGCGCCGTCACCTCGCTCGCCGATGTTCCGGCGGACCAGGTCGACGTCACTCCGGACCGCCACCTGATCGTGGTCTCCGAACCGCGCGGGCCCGCCGCCGACCGGATGCGCTACTTGCGGATGCACCTGCGCGGCTTCTGGAACGCCGGTAAGCTGAAGTCGATCCTGATCACCAGCCCCCATCCGCAGGACGGCAAGTCCACGGTGGCTCTGAACCTCGCCTGCGTGCTGGCCGAGTCCGGCCGCCGCAAGGTGCTGCTCATCGAGGGTGACCTTCACCGGCCCGCCCTCGCCGAGGCGCTGGGACTGGGTTCGCGCCCCGGAGTTTCCGAGTGCGTCGAAGGCGGTCTGGACCCGCTCGCCGCCATCCGCTTGCTCGAGCCGTTGAAGTTTTATCTGCTCCAGGCCGGCCGCCCCCACCACACGCCCACGGAACTCATCCAATCCGCGGACTTTCCGCTCATGCTCGAGCGCCTGCGCCCCCACTTCGACTGGATTCTCATCGACAGCCCTCCGGTAGTCGCGCTGACGGACGCCCTGGCTCTCTCCCGCATGACCGACGGCGTGCTCCTCGTCACGCGCGCCGGCGAAACCCCCAAGGATGCTCTCGAGGACGCGTACGAGCAGCTCGGTCCGAATCGGGTGGTGGGCGTGGTCCTCAACGCCGCCACGAGCCTGAACCAGCTCTACGCCAAGTACGGCAGGTATTACGGCGATTCGCAGCACCCGCCGGGATGAGCTCCAGGACGACTGCACTACTGTGGTGGCTATGTTCGGCGGGGTGGGCCGCCCAGATTTTCTGGGCGTCCACTGGGACGCTGAGCAGTTCCCGCACGCGGTCCTGGTTGACATCGCTGCTCGCGGAATTCGGCCTCGCTATTTCGCGCGATGGGCTCTGGCTCCTGCATCTGGCTACCCGTAAGTCGGCTCATCTTGTCCAATACGGAGTCTTCGCGGCCCTGTTGTATCAAGCCCTGACCGCCCACCACCGGTGGCAGTCCCCCGCGCAACCCCTTGCGCGGCGGCGGGTCGGCGTCGCCAGCGTCCTGCTAGCCGCCATCTATGCCGCTACCGATGAGATCCACCAGCTATTCGTGGTGGGCCGCGGAGCGTCCTTCAGCGACTGGCTCATCGATCTCGTCGGTGCTTTCTTGATCGTCTGGCTACTCCACAGCCGGAAGGCTCACGGTCTTCCGCACCCGGCCGGTTTCGGGACTCCGGCAAAGGAGACCGAATCCTCCGCAGCCTGAATCCCCTCGTGGATCCCCGCTGGGAGGACTTGGTCCGCCGCCACCCGTCCGCCTCCGCGTTCCACGCCCCGGCCTGGTTGGAGGCGCTGCAATCCACCTGCGGCTACGAGCCGCTCGCTTTTACGACATCCCCGGAGGGAGCGGCACTCGATACTGGTGCCGTCTTCTGCCTGGTCCGCAGCCCGCTCACCGGTCACCGCCTCGTCAGCCTGCCCTACGCCGACCACTGCGCCATACTCGATAACGGCGCCCGCGACCTCGCCGCAGAGTTGCTAGACGCCATGCCTGCGCTCCTCCAAGAACATTGGACCCGCCACGCCGAACTCCGGACGGACCAGCCTCTGCCGGACGGGCGGAGCGCCGACCGGGCGGATTCCATCTACAAGTGGCACATGTTGGACTTGACCCCCGATCTGCCCGCGCTTCGCGCCAATCTGCATCGCAATTCCATCCACCGCAAGATCCGCCGCGCCGAGCGCGACGGGCTCCGCTACTTCTCCGGATCCGGAGAGGAACTCCTCCGGGATTTCTACTCCCTGCTCCTGATCACCCGCCGGCGGCACCGCCTGCCGCCTCATCCGGAGCGCTGGTTCCGCGCTCTCCGCGATGGTTTCGGCGACGCGTTCCGGATCCGCCTCGCCCGCCTCGGCCGCCAGCCCGTGGCCGCGATTCTCACCCTCCGCCACCGCGACACCCTGATCTTCAAACAAGGCTGCTCGGACGAGCGCTTTCACGCCTCCGGCGGCACGCCGTTCCTCCTCTGGCAGGCCATTCGCGAGTCTCACGAACTGGGTCTCCGCCAATTCGATCTGGGGCGCTCCGATCCCGGCGCCTTCGGTCTCATCACCTTCAAGAACCGATGGGGAGCCGAACTGCGCACCCTCACCTACTCCCGGTTCTCCGCCCGCCCGTCTCACCTGGCTTCGCTCAGTTCGTCCCGCGAGGCTCCCAGCGCCCGCTTCGCCCGGAAATTGCTCGCCGCTCTGCCCAACCCGCTCTTCCGGGCCTCTGGAGATCTGCTCTTTCCCCACTTCGGCTGATTCTCGGCCGTCCCCACTGCAAAGGGTCCTGCATGCCCTCTCTCGATTCCTCGCAGCCCATCCTGCGGCTTTGGAACTTCAACGACGCTCCGCTCGATCTCCGGAAACTGGCGCCTGCCAGCTATCCCGGCGGCTGGATTGCTCAGATCCTGCCCAGCGAGGAGCACGGCCTCCTCGAATTTCTGGTCAGCGGTGGCTCCGGTCCGGGTGGCCCCGTCCTCGCCGTGCACGTTGAGTCGGTCGGGACCATTGTCGTAGGCCCTTCGATTGCCGGATCGTCCTCAGCGGACGACCCGGAGTAACACCTCGGAACAACCTCACCGTGCTGCCGCCGCATACCGCAAAGGTCCCGTTGTGACTTCCCCATTTCAATCCGGGGAGAACCTGCCCGCCCGTCGGCGTCTCCTGATCGCCCTGTCCGCCGCCGCCCTGCTGTCGGCCACCTTGCTCGGTCCCAGTCTGGCCGGCTTGTTTCGCCTGGCGACGCGCGACGAGCGATACACGCACGTCCTCTTCGTACCCCTGGCCGTCGCCGGGCTGCTCTTTCTCCGCCGCCGGCGGATTCCGCCGCCAGAGACTTCTCCCGCTGCCGGCGCGACGTTCTTCGTACTCGCCGCCACCGCCTATGTCCTCAGTTGGCTTCCCGCCTCAGGACCTTCACCGCTCGCGGCGCACCGCCTCACCCTGGCGACCGTCGCGCTGGTGCTGGGTTGGATCTCAGTCTTCGCGACCCTCTGGGGTTGGCGCGCCCTGCGGACCGCCGGTTTCGAGTGCCTCTTGCTCTTCGCCACCGTCCCGCTCCCCGAAAGCTGGGTGGGTTCCTTCGAGACCTTTCTCCAGCTGGCCTCCGCCGATGCGACCCACGTCCTGTTGCGCTGGGCCGCCTTGCCGGTCTTCCGTGAGGGCCTTCACTTCACTCTGCCCGGCGTCACCATCGAGATCGCCCGCGAGTGCAGCGGCATTCGCTCGAGCAACGCCCTGCTGCTCGCCGCGCTCGTGTTGGGGCGCCTCTTCCTCCGCTCGCCCGCCCGGCAGATCCTCTTCGTGGGCTTCGCGCTGGTGATCGCCGTCCTGAAGAACGCCCTGCGGATTTCCACACTCGCTTGGCTCGGGACTTATGTATCGCGGGACTACCTGAGCGGAGATCTCCACCACCGGGGCGGCGCCGTGTTCTTCGCGATCGGACTCGCCGCGCTTGCTCCGCTGGTTTTGCTCCTCCAGCGCGGCGACACTCCCGCGCCGCCCCCAACTCCCGCGGGAGCCGCTACCGGCTGATCTGCCGCAGCGCCTCCCGCGCCGCCTCGCTGTACCGGAACCCAGGAGTCCGCAACGCCGCCTCCAGGTTCTGCCGCGCCGGTTCCTTCTTGCCCGCCGCCAGGTAGACCATCCCCAAGTGGTATTGGCAGCTCGCGCTGCCCGGCCGGAGCTTCAGGCACGCCTCGAACTCCCGGATCGCGGCCTCCGGTGCTCCGGTCTTGTGGTACGCCCACCCCAACGTATCGGCGACCTCCGGGGAGTCCGGCATCTTCTTCCGGGCTTCGCGCGCCAGGGTTAGCGCCGCGGTGGCATCGCCCCCGTGCTCCAGGTACAAGTACGCGAGCTGGTTTGCCACCACCGGCGACGCCGGATCCACCTCCCGCGCTTGTTCGCACACCTTCTTGGCTTCCGCCCAGTTTCCCTCGGCCTCGTACTGCGCCTCGAGCATCAAGTAGTAGTAGGAGTTCCGGCCGCCGGCGGCGATCGCGGCGCGCAAGGCCTTCTTCCCCTCCTCGCCGGCATTGCGCTCCAGCAGCAACCGCCCGCGCAGCGCGTGCGCCTCCGCGATCCGGCCATCCAACCGCAGCGCCTGGTCCACCGCCGCTTCCGCCATCTGCGGCGCCTTCAACTGGTAGTGGTTCACCGCCAGCACGAAGTGCAGCCCCGCGTTCTGCGGCTGCTCTTTCGTCAATTGGAGCAGCCGCGGCTGCAATCCGGCGGACGTCCCGCGCCGGCCCGCGACGTTCACCAGCAGCGTCCACGCCGGCACCGAAGCCGGCTCCTTTTCGAGCACCTTCCGCAACTGCGCCTCCGCCCCGGGCAGATCGCCCTTGCCGAGCAGCGACTGCGCGCTCGTCAGCAGGGCGCCCGGGGAGTCCGGCTGCTGCTCCAACGCCTTCTGGCTCAGGCGCGCCGCGCCCTCCGTATCGCCGGAAAGTGCGGCCAGTTTCGCCATTTCGGTCTTGGCCTCGTTCAGACCCGGGTCCAATTCCAGGGCCAGGGCGAACGAATCCTTCGCCTGCTGGAACATCCCGGTGGCCTTCTGCGCCACGCCCAGGAAGAATCGGTACACTGCTACCCGCGGCGCAGCCCCAGCCGCCTTCTCCAGTGCCCCGCGCGCCCGCTCGTTTTCGCCCCGCTCCAGGTCCAGCCGTCCGCGGAGATACAGCGCGGCGGGGTTCGCCGGATTGATCGCGAGCGTCTCCCCGGCCACCTTCTCCGCCTCTTCCTTGCGGTTCCGCTCGAACAGCATCCCCGCCAGATCCGCCCGCACTGCTTCGTCTTTGGGCTTCGCCGCGGCGAGCTCCCGCAATTCCTGCATCGCCTTATCGATCTCGCCGCTCGCCCGGTAGTGCTGGGCGAGCGCCCGGTAGGCCCGCGGATCGTCCGGTGCCGCCCGTTTCATCTCCCGCGCCACCGCTTCGGCCTCCGGCCGCCGTCCCGTGGCCGCGTAGAGTTCGCCGAGCAGGAACCGCGGCTCCAGGGCCTTCGCATCGAGCGCCGTCCCAGCCAGGGCCTCCGCCTCTGCCTCCGGGAAACGCCTCTGCGACAGCAGGAACCGCCCCAGATCCACCTTCGCCGCCACCGACTTCGGGTTCCGCTCCACCGCCCCCCGGAACGCCTGCTCCGCACGGTCTTTTTTGCCGGCCGCCATCAGCAGCGCTCCCAGAACCTCTGAGTATGTCGTGTTTTGCGGCGCCAGCCGGATCGCTTGATTCAGTTCGCGCTCCGCGCCTTCCACATCTTTACTGAAGGCGTGCTTCATCCCCATGGCGGCATGCGCCTCAGCGTTGTTCGGCTCCGCCTTCAGCACCCGCTCCAACAACTCGCCGGCCTGAACCAGCCCCCGCTTCTGGATGTATAACTTCGCCATCTGTAACTGGGCGTCCGGACGAGCGGGCTGGATCTCAAGCGCCGCGGTGAGCGACTGGAAGGCCTGCTCTGGCTTTCCAAGCGCGACGTAGGCCATCCCGAGTCCGTAATGCGCGTCCGCCGACCCCGAGTCCACTTGCAGCGCGTTGCGGTACTCGATCAGCGCCTCCGCGTGCTTGCCCTGCCGCGCGTACTCCCCGGCGGACTTCAGGTACTGCGCCTTCCGCGCCTCTGGGCTGCCAGTGCACCCCGCCAGCGCCACCGCGAGCATCACCACCACGACTCGATGAAAAGAAACGCCTTTTGGCACAGCCCCACTATAGTCCGTCCGACGCCGGGGGTGTCAATGGCCCGCCAGTGGGATCGCCGCCCCCCGACGGTCGTAGTACCAGCGGTACTTTGTTGAATCAAAAAGACATTGACTCGATCTGCGGAATCCGACAAACTAGTTCCCACAGGCGGGAAACCGTCGGCGGATTGGTCTACTTGACGTTTGAGATCGGACGGAGGAGATGGCCCTAATGAGATACCTGGGACAAGCCAAGGTGCTGGCGTTAGTGCTAGCTCTGTTCTGCGCAGCCACGCTTCAGGCGGATAGCCTGATGCTGACCAGCGCCCCGACTGGCATTATCGGCCCCTACGTTGCGACGATCAACGGTACGCCCGGGATCGAAGTCATCTGCGTGTCGTACTTCAACACGACGTACCTGGGCACGACGTATACTTACAGCCCGACTTCGTTCACTTCCTTCACCGCTGCGACGAAGCCGGTAAGCGACCCGGACGGATCCCCCGGGACGTGGTACCAGATCGCATGGTTGGCCAATCAGCTCTTCGACGCGGCTCCGAACACCGATCTCCAAAAGGCTCTCCAGTGGGCGATTTGGAAAATGACGGATGCGCCAACGCTCCCTGGCCCGGTCCCGGTACCGAGTAACTTGGTGAGTGCGGTCGACGCGTTGATTACTGCGGCCCAAGGTCAGACTTGGACTGCGGGGCAGTTCAACAACTTCGTGGTCTACACTCCAAGTGGCTACGTCCAGGGTGTCGCCGGCCCCCAGCAGTTCATCGTGCGTACCCCGGAAACCTCGGCGATCTTCATGCTGCTCCTGACTGGAGCCGGGATCGCGGCGTTCACCTGGCGCCGGCGCCAGCGCATGCTCGCCTGAGATCGTCTTCACTCGCTTCCGCGAACAACGGCGGCTACCGGGAGTCCCGGCAGCCGCCGTTTCGCTTTTTAGCGCGACGCAGCCGCAGTTCTGGTACTTTTTCGTTCGTTCCGGCGTTGACGGCTTCTTGCCGCCCGCTGCAAAATATCAAGAACATCCCGAACCGAATCAAGGAGGCAGCGGAGTGAAGAAGAACACCTGGGTACTGGCAATCAGCACGCTGTTGGTCAGCGGATCCGGCCTTTCGGCGGAGAGCCTCGGGCCCGCCGCCGCCGTTCAGGTTGCGCCGCAGCTTGTGATTGCGACCCCGGAGCCCTCCGCCGTGGTCACGACCGTCCTTGCCGTGCTTGGCGTCGTCTGCATTGCCTGGCGCCTCCGCGACCGCCTGGTGGCTTAGGTCACCGGAATCGCCGCGGTCGCCTGATTCGAGTTCGTGCTCTGGTTGCCGCTCGAATCCACCGCGCGAACCACGTAGTAATACGTCAACCCGCCCTGCACGATCTGGTCCGTGAACGCCGTTCCCGTCACCGGCGCCGTCGTCACTTCCGTGTACGGCCCGCCGGACGTCGTCGCCCGGTATACCCGGTAGCCGGTCACGCCCGCCGAAGTGCTCGCCGTCCACGTCAGGTCCACCGAGCGCGCCGTCCCGGTGACGCAGGTGCCGCCGATCGCGTTCACCACCCGCTGCACCACCACGACGTTGCAGACACTCGATCCGATGATGTTCGCCGTGCACGTCGCCGTTCCGAGGCTCATGTTCACAGCCAGTTGGACGTCCGTGTTATTCACGGCCCCGTCGCTGTTCAGGTCGCACGCGTTCAGCGCCTGCGCCTCCATCGCGGATGGCATCGCAACCAGCGCCGCGAGAGCCAGCCACTTCCGGCCAACCCGGCGATTCTGTTCTCGTCTCCGCATCTTTTTTCCTCCGCAGTTCCAGCAGGCTGACGCTACTACGTCTCCAATCGTAATATCGGAACCCACTGTGTGCCTCTTTAGCTTTATGGTACCCTAGTTTTAGTACTAAGGTCCAGGAGGGCGCGTTCTTCATGCCCCGCGATCCCAGCCGGGAGTCCGCAAATCGATTGGCCTTCCGAGTGCAACTCGTTGCCGTGACGGTACAACCTGTTGCAACGACTGAGTCGGTCAACAGGAGAGATCCAAACTTTCGGTCTAGTACCCTCAGTTTTAGGCAGCAATGCTAAGGAGTGACTACCAGGTGACTACCGAACGCCGCCGACAGGAACGCTACGAACTGGAACTGCCCGTCGTTCTCTTGAAGATGCCCGGTTCCACCCCCATCCGGACCTCCACCACCAATATCAGCAATAGCGGCTTCTACTGCAACACCCAGGAGCCGTTCTCCCCGGGCGACCAGCTCCGTTGTCTCATTGTGCTCCCCGCGGAGGAAGATGAGCGCGAAGACCCGTGCTATCTGGAGGGGGATGCCGAGGTGATCCGTCTGCTGGTTACCGACGAGGGCTTCGCCGTCGGCTGCCGCCTCAACGAGTACCATGTAATCGTCGATGGACTGATTCCCTCCTGGGCCTCCGCAGCCCAAGCCTGAGATTCACCGCACCGAAACGCTGACGCCTGGCGGACTCGAGTGACCGCCGGTCGTCACCGTCACCGCCGCCTGCCCGGGCTTCACTCCCAGCGGTACCCGGAAGTTCAGTTGAAACACCCCGGCCACCAGTTGCGGCGCCGGGCCCGCATACAGGATCTCGGCCGGAAGACCGTCGACCGTAACCGCCACCGGCAACCGCAGGGCAGGGAGGACACCCCCAACCACCTCCCCATCGCGCAGGCCCGGCGAGGTCTCCCCGAATCCCGATCCGAACAGCACCGCGATGGACCCCGCGGCTGCCGGGCGGGACCATTCGTTCAGACTGCCATCCTGGTTCAGAATCGCGCCCGGTCCACCGCCGCTGCCGTCCTGGGTGAAGATCGCCGGAGCCGCTGCGGCGGTATCCAACTCCAGCGCCGCGACGCGAACCGACTGGTGGAACACTTCCAGTGTTACTCTCGGTCTTCCGGCTATCCCAAACGGAACAATGGCGTTAATCTGTCCGGCGTCGGCGTATAGCAACGGCGCGGCGAGCCCGTCGAAGCGAACGCTGACGCCGCCGAGCTCGGTAGCCGCTGGAGCCGGCCCCGGAGTCTGCGCCTGCGACGGCCCGATTTCGGACCCGAACAACGTCAAGATCCCTCCCGGTGACACTGCCCCGCTTCTCAGGCTGGCGGCGTGGAGCACTCCTTGTGCCAGCAGCCGGGGTCCGGTCCCCGGCTCGCCGGCGACGGTCACGCTGCCGTCCGTGGCTCGCGCCGTCACCGGCCGCCCGAACGGGTCGGTAGCGATCAGGCCGTGGAAGAATAGCGGGTAGGAGCCCGGCGGCACGCCGCGGCGGATCCGCACCAGCAACTGGAGCACGGCGCCGCCGCCGATCTCGTTCCGGTTGAGGCCGGCCAACACATAGCGCCGTCGGTTGACGCCGGAAACGCCGGTGAAGACGCTCTTGGCCGCTGCCCGCAGAGGATCGCCGAGCAGTAGGATGACGTCCAGCCGCGCCGCATCGTACTCCACATCGAACTGAAGTCCGCCGACCCGCGTGCCCTCGGGGTCGAGCGTCACTGCGACGAGCACGCTGCTGCCTGCGGTGCCCGCGCCGTTGCCCAGGGTCACCCGTGCGGCCGGCAGGCCCGCCACCATCGCGAGCCCGAGAAGGACAACGGACAGGGCGGGGGAGTGCCGGAGAGGAGCGGCGGCTTGCATGCCGCTCTCATCCTAGCATCGACCTGGCGTCCGTCCCGCCTCCGCCTGGGTACCGGAACGTACCGGATCTACTCCTGCTCGGCTTCCACGGCCAGGCGCACGGAGTTGCTGAGCATGATCCGGGTGCGGCCACCGTCCTCGAAGGTCAGCTTGAGATACACGGGTACATCGGCCCCCAGGGGCGCCCCTTCGGGCAACTGGAAGCGGATCTGGTACAACCCCGCTCCACCCGGCGCGAGGAGCGTCGCATCGGGCTCGATCTCCCAGCCGTCCACCACCACCCGGAGCGTCGCCCGGGTCGCGGTGCTGGCCCAATCGCCCAACCCGGTGGCGTAGAGCACGAGCTTTTCACCGGGCCGCGCTTGGCGAGAGGGGGCTTCGCGGCCAGCCAGGCCGCCGCTGGCGATGGCAATTACGCCGTGTCCATCCGCAGTCTGGAACAACTCCGGCGACAGGGCTTTCATGACCGACTCGACCACAGCCGGATGGGGCGTCCCGCTGGTTTCGATCCGCAGCGGCGTGCCGGCCGGCAGATCCGGACACTGGAAGTTGATCTGCTCCGGCGCCACCAGCAGCAGCGGCGCGCGTTCGCCGTTCACCCGCACCGCCCGGCCCCCGAGTTCGAGGGGCAGGGGATATCCAGCGGCGCGCGCGATGGAATCGCTCAGTCCGGCTCCCAGCAGCGTCGCGATGCTCCCGGGGCTGCACGCCTCACCGGAGACTCCGGTGACGGCGCTCGCCAGCCGGGCGGCGCCGTCGCGGGGACGGCCGGCTGGGCGCGCTTCGGCAACATCCGCTCCGGTGGATACGGGAAATTCTTCGGCGGACTGGGGCGGGGCGCTGGCCGCCGGCAGCAATTCGCACAAGCTGAAGTTGTAGGGCGTGCTGCTGGGCGCCGTAACGCCGACCGTGACGGAAGCGCCCGCGGTGGCCGGGCCGGCGGCGGCCTGGGACCAGAAGGTGTGGGTTCCGATCAAGGCCTCGTGCACGAGGTTCTGCCCGGCGATCAACGTGCGGGATGTCGCGGAGGCGGGGTCGTTGCCCACCGCCACAATCAGTGACCCGCCGCGCGTCGTGAGCAGCGTGTCCGAAGCCGCGCCCCGGCTTGCGCTCTTGGACCGCACCACGCCGATGGGCGTCGTGGGATCGACTCCGGCGAAGCTCAGTACCGTCATTGAGGAGACCGCGCTCGCCGACAGGGAAGCCGTGACGGCGGCATTGGTCAAGGTTTGGGTGGCAAACGCGCGCCAGATCTCGACCGATCCGTCGGCGCCGCTCGCGCGGCTGATCCTGCTCCACTCCAGGCCACCGCCGGACATCCTCCGCGTCCGCGGATCACCGTTGCGGGTCGTCCCGATGGTCATGAGCGCCAGCAGCAACTGCCCGCCCGAGGTTGTCGAGAACACCGGCGAAACGATCGTCGAACTGGCTGTGCGCTGGTCGCGCCACGCTCGCGCGTCCACCGTGATCAAACTGCCGGCGGGTGTTTCCGCGCCGAAGTTGACACCGATTGCGCTACCCGTGGACAGAGTCACGGTCCGGTTGGCGGGGGTGAAGGTCACGCCGGACTTCACGGGGGTCACGGTGTACGTGCCGGCGCCCAGACTACCGAAGCTGTAGCTCCCGGTTCCGTCCGCCACCACCGTTCCGGTCAGGGCTCCCGTCAAGTTAACGGCCGCGCCGGCGCCGGACGCCCCTAAGGTTCCGGAAATGCTCCAGCCGGGGGCGGTCAGGCTCACCGCGAAGGTGCGGGACACGCCGCCGCCGGCAGCACCGAGATTGGCGATCTGCGCCGTTCCCACCGCTGACGCGGTGGCGGTAAACGAGCCGGCCGTTGCTCCCGCTGCGATCAGCACGGAAGCAGGCACCCTCAGGTTCGGGTTGTCGGACGTCAACGCCACGGAGAACCCGCCGCTGCCGGCGGCCGGTGAAATCGTGACCGTGCAGGAACTGCTGGCAGCGCCGGTCAGCGTGGCCGGCGAACAAGTGAGGCCGGAAACCGCCGGCATCGCCGTGCCCGGCAGCGTCGTCGCCGCGGCCACCGGGGAGTACGCACCGAGATTGCCCGCGGCATCCACCGCCCGAACGCGATACGAGTACGGGGAGCCCGCCGCCAGTCCGGCGTCCGCGTAGTTGGTCAGCGACGGCGTGGCGATCTGCGTGAAGCTTGTGCAGGCCGCGCCCTGGCAGCGCTCCAGCCGGTAGCCGGTGACGCCGACGTTGTCCGTGGCGGTGGCCCACGTGACGTTAATCTGCCGGTCGCTGATCGCCGAGGCGCTGATCGAGCCCGGAGCGGTCGGCGGCTCCTGATCGACGGTTGGCGCCGCAATCGCCGTGTTCATGTCGGTGGTGACCTCCGCCGCGGTCAGCGCCCTGCGATAAACCCGCACCTCGTCGATCCGGCCCTGGAACCACTCGCCCCAGACCGCATTGCCACCGATCTTCAGCGGCCCGGCCGTGGCATTGATCGTCCCTACGAACGGCGCGGTGCTCACCGCGTTTCCGTTCAGGTACAACACGAGGGAGGAGCCGCTGTAGGTCACGGCCACGTGAGACCACACGTTCAGGGGCAACGTGGCGCTGCCGTTCACCTGGCGCGTAACCGTGCCCGTGCGATAGTAGGCGCCCGGCGTTTCCAGATCGGTGTTCGCGTACAGCCCGTACGCCAGGTCGCCGGCGTCCTCTTTGAGCAGAACGTTGCGGGCGCCCGCCGCCGCGGTGGGGTACACCCAGGCCATCAGCGTCATCCCGTTGCTCAGATCGAGCACCGGCGCATCCGGAACGGTAACGAACTGGCTGGTCCCGTTGAACGAGAGCGCCCTGCCGAACCGGCCCTGCGTGGACCAGACCGCGCCCTGCAGCGTCGCCAGGTTCTGGTTGCCGGACGAATCTACCGTGGTGGTCCCCGTGCCTTCTTCGAACCCGTAGGCAGCGGCCAGGGAGATGGCGGTGAGCGTCTTCGCCGTCGCGGCGGGCGAGTAAGGTCCGAGGTTGCCCGCGGCGTCAACCGCGCGGATGCGGTAGGAGTAGTCGGTTGCCGCCGTCAGGCCGGAATCCGCGTACGTCAGCCCGGCGGGTGTTGCAATCTGCGCGAACGTGGTGCATCCCGCGCCCTGGCAGCGTTCCAGCCGGTAGCCGGTGACGCCGACGTTATCTGTGGCGGCGGTCCACGTCAGATTGATCTGGCTTTCACTGATCACCGTTACGGAGGGTTGCGCCGGCGCCGTCGGCGCTTGCGTATCTGGGGCGTTCTGCGTCCTCGCCGTCGCGGCGGGCGAGTACGGCCCGAGGTTACCCGCGGCGTCGACCGCCCGCACCCGGTAAGAATAGTCGGTGGCGGCGGTGAGCCCGGAATCCGTGTAGGTCAATCCGGCGGGTGTCGCGATCTGCGCGAAGTTGGCGCAGCCGGCACCTTGGCAGCGTTCCAGGCGGTAGCCGGTAACGCCAAAGTTATCCGTGGCGGCAGGCCAGGACACGGTGATCTGCGTGGAGCTTGTCGCAGTGGCCGCCGGCGCGCCGGGCGCCGAAGGAGCCTGCGTGTCCGGAGCGTTCAGGGTCCTTGCCGAAGCGGCCTGTGAGTAGGGTCCGAGGTTGCCCGCGGCGTCGATCGCCCGCACGCGGTAAGAATAATCGGTGGCGGCGGTGAGCCCGGAGTCCGCGAAGGTGAGTCCCGTGGGCGTGGAAACCTGCGTGAATGTCGCGCAGCCGGCTCCCTGGCAGCGCTCTACGCGATAGCCGGTGACAGCGACATTGTCCGTCGCGGCGCTCCAGGAGACGTTGATCTGCGTTGCGCTCGCTGCGCTAACCGTCGGGGTCCCGGGCGCTGACGGAGCCTGCGTATCGGGAGCAGGCGGCGGCGTGCTGCCGCTCCCCACGGCAGCGTTCATATCGGAAACGACTTCCGCTAGGGAAAGCGCCCGGTTGTACACCCGCACCTCGTCGATCCGTCCCGCGAACCACTCGCTCCAGATCGAGTTCCCGCCGATCTTGAACGGTCCCGTACTGACGTTGATCGCGCCAGTAGTCGCCGTTACCCCGGCCTGGACGCCGTTGATGTAGAACCGCAGGTTCGCTCCGTCATACGTCGTTGCCAGGTGACTCCACGTGTTCAAAGCCAGCACGCTCGACGACGACGCGTTGCGCTCCACCGTCCCTCCCCGGAAGTACCCGCCCGGAGGGCCGGGCGACGAACTTGAGTAGATCGCATACGCGAGATCCGGCGCGTCTTCCTTCAGCACCACCGTGCGATAGGCGCCGTTCGCCGTCGGATACACCCACGCCATCAGCGTCATCCCGGTCGTCAAATCCAGCGGCGCCGCATCCCCGACGCTCACCGCGCTGCTCGTCCCGTTGAACGACAGCGCATTCCCGAACCGCCCTTGCGTCGTCCACGCCGCCGACTGCAGCGTCCCCGTCAGCCCGTTGCCCGACCGGTCCGCCGTCGTCGTGCCCGTGCCTTCTTCAAATCCGTACGCCGCCACCAACCCCGAAATCGTCGCCAGCGTCGTTGCCCCGGCCGAGCTCGAATAGAACCCCAGATTTCCCGCCGCGTCCTGCGCCCGCACCCGGTACTCGTAGCGCGTATTCGGTGTCAGGCCCAAATCCGGATAGCTCGTCCCCGCCGCCGTCGCCACCTGCGCGAAACCCGTGCACCCCAAACCCGCGCACCGCTCGATCCGGTAACTCGTGACTCCCGTGTTATCCGTCGCCGCCCCCCAGCTCAGATTGATCTGCCCCCCGCTCACCGCCAGCGCCGTCAACACCCCGGGCGCCGTCGGCGGCTGCGTGTCCGGCGCCGGCACGGCCACAGTTCCCGGCGTGCCCGAAGTCGTCATCGGAGCACCCCCGGCTGTCGTCCCCTGGACTCCCGTGACCTGCACCGCCACCTGCCCGCCTGCCGGGACCGTATTCGCGAGCGTCACCTGGACGCTCGCCACTACGCCATTGGGGATCACAGCGCTGGTCAAGCCGTACAGAATGCAGCGCACGATTCCCGCCGCCGGTACGCACGACAGCGTCTTCGCGGCCGCAGTAGCCGACGGACCGCTCGTTACCACCAATCCCGACACTTCGCTCGCTGTGAAGCCGAGCGTCCATTGCAAACCGGCGGGACCATTCGTCGCGGTCGAGTTCAGGGTCAGACTCAGCGTGGTCGCGGAGCCCGGCGCCGCAGCGCCCGTTCCCAGGCTCAAGGTGACTTGCCCCTGGGCGGCGCCCACGGCCAACAACAATGCCGGCGTCCAGGACAATCGACGCCATCCGCGCAGGTAGTGGTTTTTCATGGCTTCAACGAAACTCATCGACATCGGTAGGGAAGGGATCTCCTGGGACTCTTACTATAGAAGTACTATAGCAAAACCTTACATGGTACTGAGAGTTTATATACTCTCAGTACTACGTAGGGAGATACCCTATTGTTGGGATGGGCTGACGGAGGGGACGGGCAGGTTGAACTGAATCTCGAAGATGACCTCGGCGTCCACTGGAGCGCCGTTCCGGGTCACGGGGCGGAATTCCCAGGCTTCCAGGTCCTTGATGATCTCGCTCGATCGGGCGGCGACAGCCAGCGTAAGCACTGCGATTTCCCGAAGCCGTCCCTCACGAGTGAGGATCGCCGCGACTTGCGCCCGTTCCGGGCGCAAGGCGGGCACCGGCCCCGCGGTCTCGATCTTGCGAAGTGGCACGGGAGCACGGACTACCGGGCTCTCCTCCGCCACGGGGTCTTTCTCGGCAAACCACAGGATCCAGTCGCCGTTGTAGGCAGGGAAGTTTTCGAAGGGGATCACTACGGCATAGACCGTACGGCCCCGGAACCGTGCTTCCACAGACCGGGGCACCGTGCGGGCTGCCGGACGCAGCGGCACGGACAGCGTCGCCACGCTGACCGAACGGATCCGCTCCTGGTAGAGCACCGGACGCCCGGTCGGCGATTCCTTCGGGACCACTGCCTTCGGCGGCGCCGGCGAAACCGCGCCGGGAGCGCCGGACGACGCCAGGTTCGGCACCACGGGAGCGCGCGGGTCGCCGCGCCCCGACGAGGGTTCCCCGACGGCCGGAGCCCGGGAGAACCGGCCCGAACGCTCTCCGGCGGGAGTTTCGGTGCCGGTGCCGGGGCGCGTGCTAACCACGGCCAGGTCGGCAGTGGCGTTCCCCGGAGAGGGCGGTGCGGGAATGGCAGCGCTCGACGGCGCGACACCCCGGAAGTCGACTTTGGGTGCGCCCGCGCCGGGCGGCGGTGGCTCCGCCAGGGCGGTTTCCACCACGAGTTTTGGGTCGGGTACTCTCGGCTTGGGCGGCTCGAAGAGCTTGGGCGGACGCTTTTCGGCTTTGGGCTCCTCCGGCTTGGGCTGCTCCGCTTTGGGCGGATCGGGTTTGGGCGGCTCCGGCGGAGGCGGCACTGGGGGAGCGATCCGGGCCAGACGGGCGACCACGTCCGGCGTCTCCACATCCCGCGGAGCCTCCAGCTTCGGCGCCGGCTGCCACACAAACTGGTTCTCGGACTTCGGCATAGGGGAATTGGCGATCACCACGCGCTGCGCAGCGACCTCGCCCATCGGCTTTGGCGAATCGCCAATTTGTTTCTCTGGCTGCGCCAGGCGCGGCAGAGTGCGGGCGTCGTAGATCAACACCTGGCGGACGTAGGGTCGCACCAGCTCATCCAGTACCGGCGTGCGAGAGGCGGACGGAAACGGCGGTAGCAAGGCCAGTGCCACGATCACCGCCCCGTGCGCGGCGAGGGACAGCGCAAACGAGAGGCTGCGCGCCGGAGCCCTGCCTTCGTCCCCGGGTTGCACTCGCAGCATCATGGCGGGATCCCGCGCGGACGGTTCGCTAGGGGACCGTTACCTGCAGCGCGTTCGAAGCTCCCTGCTCGTTGCTGGCGGTGACCGACACCGACGCCACGCTGTTCACCACCGGACGTCCCCCGGGTCCCGTGCCTTGGAAGGTGAAAGGCACCGAGACGGTGAACTGGCCGCCGAACGGCTGCGAAGCTGCGCTTTGGAAATAGGCCTGCGCCGCGCCCTGGAGATTCACCGTAAACCGGGTGGTCGAAAGCTGCGCTCCGGGGGCCGGTGTGAACTCAACGTTGAGCGCGGTGAGGGTCCGCGTGGTGGCAAACCCGGCGACAGTAATGGTGAAGCTCGTCGCCGTCTGCCCCGTCAACAGGATGTTTTGGAGCGTAGGCCGCGCTGGTGCGATGGTCAACTGCCGCGTGGCCGGCGTCGCCGGGGTAAGATCCACACCGCCTGACTGGGTAGCGAATGCGGGAGTGAACGTCAGCGTGCCCGCCACGGTTCCGGTTTGGAGCCGCGTTTCGTTGCCGGTGACGCCGAAGACCGCGCGGGTGGTATTCGCCGGGATCGTGAAGCGCGCCGTCAGACCGCCGACCGCGAACTGCAGCGCGGGGTCGAGCGGCAGGTCTCCGGTGTAGGCCACCGTAAGCGTCCCGGTCAGTGCTGTGGGGTACGGGGACGCGAGCGTCAGCGAGACCGGGATCTGCCCCGGCGCCACCGGACTCGTGGGCAGGTTGATTGTGTAGGCCGGCAGCGGCGGGGCCTCGGTGGCCGACCCGACCAGCGGGATCAACGTGTTATCCAGCCGCAGGCTTCCGGTCGCGAAACCCAGCGCCACGGGCGTGAACGCGAGGTCCAGGGCGAACTCCGCGTTCGGCGCGAGGCTCGCGGGCAGCGGGGGGATCCCCGTGACAAAGAAGGGCCCGCCGGCCGTCCCCGGGCCGATGTTCGAAAGCACCGCGGTCTGGGTGCCGGTGTTGCGGACCGTCAACCGCAAGCGGACGCTGTCGGTGAGCCGCACCGGAGGGAACACCACCGACGGATTGGCGGCGTTGATCGTCACCACGGAGCCGGCCGCCGGATACGAGAACGTCAGTTCCGGCCCCAGGCCAACGCCGGTAAGCGGAAAGCGGTCCGAGTTGACGAACAGGCTGCCGGTCGCGGTTCCGGGCCGCGCGGGAGTGAAGTTCACCGCGAACGTAAGGCTCGCGTTCGGCGCGAGGGTCTGCGGGAGCACCGGCACGTTGGCCGCGGCGAACGACGCGCCCGCCACCGCGATCGAACCAATCGTCCCCGCCTGGTTGCCCGTGTTCGCCACGCGCACCAGCACCGTGCTCGACTGTCCCAGGCTCACGGACGGAAGTTCGATCGTGCCACCCGGCGTCACGTTCCCCGGCGGATCCGAGTCGATCAACTGGTACGTCAAGTTCGGCGCCATGCCGCTGCCTTGGAGCTCGATGACCACGGGGGCGCCGGTGTCGAAGGTGATGCGGATCTGGCCCACGTCATTAGCCACGCCCGTGGGCTGATACAGCACCAGCACCTGCAGCGTCTGGGCCGGCAGAACGGTCTGCGGAAACAATGGCAGGCGCGCCAGGCGGAACGCGGTGCCCGAAACCAGCGAAATGCCGGTGACGTTGCCCTGCCCGCTGCCCGTGTTGGTGATCGAGAGCGCCGCCTGGGCAACGGTGTTCACCGGCGTCGGAGTGAAGAGCAACGGCGCGCCCGTGGCCAGCGGAATCACGTTCTGGTCCGTCTGCAGCAGGTAGCTCAACGTGAACGACGGCGCGGTGCCTACCAGTCCCAGCAACACCGCTCCGGCGGTCGACACCGGGGGATTTCCTGGTACGGTCGCGGGAATCGTCTCCACGAAACTCAGGTTCAACTGCGCGCTCGCCGGCGCGGCGGTGTTCGGCCGGTAGCGGACCTCGAACGTCACCGACGATCCCGGAGTGAGGGTGAGCGGCAGGGTCTGCGCGATCGACGCCGAGAACGCCGTTGAGCCGAGAATGACGGGTTGCCGGTC